>NZ_CP020814.1:1387500-2032172 GCF_002109385.1 Halalkalibacter krulwichiae
ATAACAAGGTGATTAAAAATAAAAGTGGAAAAAGGCTATCAGATTTTATTACTATAAGAAGGTAGTGTTCAAATGGAAAATATCATTCTAGCTTCAATAATAGTTTTTGTTGCGGCAATTTTGCAAGCTTGCACGGGATTTGGTTTTTCAATTATGGCCACCCCGTTTCTTCTATTTGTATTTGAACCACATGTAGCAATTCAAATAAATATTATTTTATCAATTGTTATTTCAATATTTCTCGTTCCACGTGTAAGAAAAGAAGTAGATAAATCATTACTAAAAAGACTTATAGTAGGAAGTGCTTTAGGCTGTCCAATTGGTATCCTCATTTTTATTTATTTAGATGCCCAACTTCTAAAAGTAGTTACTGGGTTATTAATAATTGGCTTAACCATTCTCTTGTTTTTAAGTTTCCATATAAAAAGATCAATTAGAAAAGATGGTTTAGCTGGTGGCTTTTCGGGATTGCTAACAACAAGCATCGGCATGCCAGGTCCGCCTATTATTATTTATTTTATAGGAGCTAGTATTCAAAAGGAGGTTATACGAAGCACAACTTTAACCTTTTATTTATATGTATATTCAATCAGCTTAAGTATGCAATTAGTATTCAGTTCGACTACAAAAGAAATATGGGTGGCGTCTGTATGGCTATTACCAATTACATTTGTAGGAATGTTTATTGGACATCAGTTATTTCATTACATTAATGAACATTTATTTCAAAGAATTATGTATCTTATTTTAAGTGTGACAGGGATATACTTAATCATTTCGTCATTATGAAATGGTAATTAGATGTAGGGTTGAATAGAAATCTATTTAAATATTGAATAAATGTCATCTGAAAGCACAATAACTTTTCCTTCTCTCTTCATGATACTGTTTAATAAACCAGTAGAGGAGGAGGATTATGGAATCTGCAAAAATAATGGAAAAGCAAATTGTTAAAGAGCCAGAACAAAGAAAAGCATTATTTATCTTACAAGCGTTTCCTGGTATTTTACTGTGCATTGTAATTATGCTGCTTGGTATCTTTTTTGCTTATTTGTTAGGGAATTTCTTAACTAACTTTGGTATTCTTCCTGCCGAAAGTTCGAATCCAATTTCCGGAATTTTTGTAGCAATTTTATTAGGGATTCTAATCAGAAATGTCGTCGGTTTAAAAAGTGAGTTTGAAATAGGTGTGAAATACGCCATAAAGTTTTTTTTGAAAGCAGGAATTATATTATTAGGAATTCGGCTAAGTTTGTTAGATGCTTTGAAGTTAGGGATGTGGGGAGTTCCGATTATTTTAGTATGTATTGCAAGTGGATTACTAGTTACTTTATGGCTAGCAAAAAAATTAAACCAGTCAAATCGGTTAGCGACACTTACTGCTTGTGGAACAGGGATATGTGGTGTTACAGCGATTATGGCAACTTCGCCAGCTATTAAAGCAAAGGATGATGAAGTATCGTATGCGATTGCTAATATTACAATATTTGGATTAATTGGGATGTTAGCTTATCCTTATTTAGCATTCTTATTATTTGGAGATGATCCAATTAGAGCTGGATTGTTTTTAGGTACTGCCATTCATGATACTGCACAAGTTACAGGAGCAGCCTTAATATTTGATCAAACGTTTCAGGTTGAAAAAGTCGTCGATGTTGCTACAATTACAAAGCTAACAAGAAATGTGTTTATCGTTGCTGTCATACCGATAATGACATACTTCTTTTTAAGAAAAGAAAAGAATAAGGCAGGTGAAGCTTATAAAGCAGCAAAGTGGTATCAATTGTTTCCGTTTTTTGTTTTGGGTTTTCTACTTTTTTCTATTATTAGAACGTTTGGAGATGCTGGTTTAACCAAAAGCGGGATGGCATTTGGGATTTTAACAGAGGATTCTTGGATGGCATTTTATCAAATGTTAAGTTTACTAGGTTCACAGTATATTTTGGGTGTTGCAATGGCTGCGGTTGGTTTATCTACAAGTTTTAAAGTGTTTAAGGGATTAGGAATGAGGCCATTTTATGTGGGATTGGCAGCAGCGTTATCTGTGGGAGTTGTAAGTATATCCATGGTATATCTTTTTGGAGGGTTTATCACCATGTGAAACAACTATTTAAAATTTAAATAAGTTTCTTCCTCTTTTATAATAACTATTTTATAAATGGAATTACTATAATAGGTATAAAGCAGAACGATCATGATTGCTGCAACAGCTTAAGTTGCACGAGAGGGGGAATCATGTGAGGAATTTTTTTCAAGACTTGAGTGACCATGTAAAAAGATATCGACCAAGTATTGTTTTTCCAGAAGGGTTAGATAAGAGAGTGTTAACTGCTGGATGCCGTTTATCTACAGAAAAAGTTCTTAAACCTATATTTATAGGTGATGAAAGAGCTATCTTGAAAAAAATAGAAGAACTAAATTTAGTTCATGATGGCATAGAGATTATAAACCCAACAACTTTTGGTAATTTAGAAAAGTATGTGGAGACTTTTGTTGAACTTCAAAAAGGAAAAGTATCTTTTGAGGAAGCTCATAAAATGTTACTTGAAAGGAATTATTTTGCTGCAATGCTAGTACATTGTAATAAGGCACAAGGCTTAGTTAGTGGTGCTGAATACGCGACAAAAGATGTAATTTTACCTGCTATAAAGATCATTAAAATGAGAAGAGGAATTGAAAAGATATCAAGTGTATTCATTTTGGTGAAAGGCGATAAGAAATTATTATTCTCTGACTGTGCGATCAATATTGCACCAAATAGTAAAGAACTGGCGAACATTGCTATTTTAGCTTCTGAGGCTGCATATGCATTCAGTATAATTCCAAAGGTTGCTTTATTAAGTTTCTCAACGAAAGGATCAGCTATTTCAGAAGAAACATTAAAAGTTCTAGGGCTAGTAAGATTATAAAAGAACAGAGACCGGATTTACTAATAGATGGTGAACTGCAATTTGATGCTGCATTTGTACCTGAGGTCGCTAAGAAAAAAGCTCCACTTTCTCCGATAGAAGGGGAAGCAAATGTATTTATTTTTCCAAATCTGGATGCAGGGAATATTGGGTATAAAATTGCACAGAGATTAGGAGGATATCAGGCAATCGGTCCTATTATTCTGGGACTAAACAAACCTAGCAATGATCTTTCTAGAGGTTGTACAATAGAGGAGATATATAATGTAGCAATAATAACCGCGATACAAAGTATATATTATAATATGTGATAAGTTCTATTTCAGGAAGTGATTATCAATTATTCAGAAAATACAAAAAATAAATTGCCTATTACTAACTTAGTTGCTATAATATTGGTAGCCTAACAAATATTGTATTGGCAAACTGGTACGGACGTGATGATGAGTTTAAGGGATGAGATAGAAAAAGGAGTTGCCAACTATGAAAATCAATATAGATAACCCTGTACCATTGCATATTCAAATTCGTAATATAATTGAAAAAGAGATTAACGAAGGACATTATCAGAATAAGATACCTAGTGAAAGGGATCTGATGGAGCGTTTTTCAGTTAGTCGGACAACGATTAGAGAAGCTATAACTGCACTTGTTAACGAAGGAGTATTAAAAAAAGTTCATGGTAAAGGGACATTTATTTCAGAACAATCACCAGTTCAAGAGTGGTTATCATCTCTTAATAGCTTTACTGAAACAGTTAAGAATATGGGAATGGAACCAGGAACGAAGCTTTTAAAATGTGGCATTGTCTCAAATCAAAGTCATATTATAGATATGCTTGAAACCGATGAAATTTATCGAATAGAAAGGCTAAGGTTTTCTGATTCTATACCGACTGCAATTGAAAGGCATCATTATAATAAAGAGATAGGGTTAGCATTAGCTAAATATGATTTAAATAGAGAAACTATTTATGACTTAATAGAGAAAAATTTAGGTGTTGAATTGAATGAGGCTGAACAATTCATTTCTTGCAAAGAAGTTAGCGATGAAGATGCACATTTACTTGAGGTGAAAACAGGATCTAGCATCCTTTATGTAGAAAGGCTTATCACAAATGCAAATGGAGAACCGGTAGAATATTATACGAGTGTTTTTAGACCTGATATGTATGCTTTTCGTATTAAAACAAAGCGAAAAAAGTAACAGATTAAGTCTAATTTTTAAGATAGGAAAAATGTAAGCGTATTCAAAAAAAGAAAAGGGGAGATTTTGATGAAATACTTTAGGAAAAGTAACATAATTGCGTACCTTCTTCTATGTGTATTGGTTCTTACGTTAGCAGCTTGTGGAGCTAGTGATAGTTCAAGTGAATCAAGTAAAGGTAATGAACAAAATGGTTCAACTGAACAAACAGTCAAGTTACGTTTAGGACAATCAAAATCTGCTAATCACCCAGTATCACAAGGAATCGATAAATTTGCTGAATTAGTTGAGGAAAAGTCAAACGGCAGTTTAATCATTGAGACCTTTCATGATGCTACTCTTGGTAGTGACCGTGAAGTAATTGAGGGGACTCAGCAAGGGACATTGGATTTAGCTAGCTCATCTACTCCTAATATGTCTAGTTTCACCAATTTATTTATCGCTTGGGATCTCCCTTATATTTTTGAAAACAAAGATGAAGTTTATAAGGCAGTTGATGGTCCAGCAGGCGAAATTGTCCGAGAAGAGTTAGAGAATTCCGGTTTTAAAGTAATTTTCTTCCCAGATTACGGCTTTCGTCAAGTTGTAAATAATGTTAGACCAGTCAGAACTCCCGATGATTTACGAGGATTAAAGGTGCGTACAACTAACTCTCCAGTAGAAATTGCAGATTATACGGCATGGGGAGCTAATCCTACTCCAGTAGCTTGGGCGGAGGTTTTTACAGCGCTTCAGCAAGGAACAGTTGAGGCTGAAGGTAATTCCTATTCATTATTATGGGATACAAAGCATCAGGAAGTGTTAGATTATGCAACGGAAGTTAATTACAACTATAGCTCAGATATTGTCGTAATGAATAAAGATATTTTTGATAACTTATCATCAGAACACCAAGAAATTGTTATGGAAGCAGGTCAGGAAGCTGTTAGTTGGCAACGTGATTTAGCAAATGAAAGGGAAGCAGAAGCCAAACAACAATTTATTGACTACGGAATTGAAGTATATGAACCGACAGAGGAAGAGTACCAACAGTGGAAGAATGAAGTAGAGGTTGTTTGGGATGAATTTGTTGTTCCAGGTAAAGCTGAGCCAGAATATGTAGATTTAATTTTAGAAACGATTGGGAAAACAAGAGAAGATATTTTTAATAACTAAAATTGTTTCTTCTCACTATGGAGCAGAAACTAGCTACTGCTCCATAGTGAGTGAAAGGGGGGTGAACTGATGAATACAGAAGAGAGCATAACTACCGAGGAAATTGATATCACTTATAATCAGAATAAAGGCAAACCTAGCAGATTTAAAAAAGTGATACAACTGATTGATCATCACTTTGAAGAAGTTTTTATTGTATTAGGTTTTCTCACTTTCATTTTGTTTATAAATGCTCAAGTACTAAATAGATATTTACTACCTTTTCTTGAAATTGGTAATATTACGACTTGGACAGAAGAAGTCTCACGGTATATTTTTATTTGGATATCTTATTTGGGAGCAAGCCTTGCCATAAAAAGAAGAGAATCTATCCAAGTGAACTTTTTTATTGGTAGATTGTCAGAGGATTTAAGAAAGTCGATCAATATAGCAAATTCAATTTTTATCATCTATTTTAGTTATATCCTTATTGAAAATGGTTATGCAACACTTCTAATGCAATGGGCAAATAATCAGACTTCACCAGCGCTTGGAATTCCAATGGTTATTCCATATGCAGCTGTCCCACTTGGCTTTGCACTAATTATGATTAGAGTTGTCCAGAATATTGTCATCGATCTTAAAGGAGCGAGAATTAAAGATATCGCTATGTCTATTGGTATAGCTAGTATTCTTGGTTTTCCTCTATTGTGGTTATCAAGTGCCAATGTAGCATTAATCTTATTCGGCTATTTTGCTCTATTCATTATTATAGGCATGCCAATTGCTTTTGCTTTAGGAATTTCAACATTGGCAGCGGTGTTAGCAACAAATGTTATTCCTATGAATTTCTTTTCACAGACTGCTTTTACAAGTATTGATAATTTTCCGGTCATGGCGATTCCTTTCTTTGTTGTTGCTGGTCTTATCATGGGTGGGGGAAGTTTAATTAAAAGGTTGTTAAAGCTTTCAGACCACTTGCTAGGCTTTTTACCAGGGGGGCTTGCCCTTGTTGCGATCGTAACGAGTATGTTTTTTTCTGCTATTAGTGGTTCTGGTCCAGCTACTGTCGCTGCCATTGGTACACTACTAATTCCAGCTATGATTAAGCAAGGTTATCATCCAGGGTTTGCTACAGCTGTTATTGCAGCAGCAGGATCAATCGGTGTAATTATTCCTCCAAGTAATCCATTTGTCATTTATGGCGTAATGTCGCAACAATCAATCTCACAATTATTTATCGCAGGTATTTTACCGGGAGTATTAACAGGTTTGGTTCTTCTCCTTTTTGCCTTTGTCATATCCAAGAAGAATAATTGGCAAGGTGAAACAACATCATTTAGTTTGAAAGGGGCAACATTAGCAGCATGGGATGCTAAATTAGCATTATTAGTTCCTGTATTAATATTAGGAGGTATTTATGGTGGAATCATGACTCCTACAGAGGCAGCAGCAATTGCGGCTGCTTACGGATTAATTATTGGGATGTTCGTTTATAAAGATTTAAGTATAAAGCAACTTTATCATTGCTTAGTAAAGGCTGGTATGACTTCCTCTGTAATTATTCTCCTTATCGTTATGGCAACAATATTTGGAAGGCTCATTACAGTTGAAAGAATTGCGGAGACAGTTGCGTCATTCGTATTAAGTATTAGTGAGAATAAGTTTGTTATTCTTTTACTATTAAATGTGTTCCTATTATTAATTGGTTTAGTTTTAGAAGCGCTTGCGGCGATTGTAATACTAACACCAATTTTACTACCAATTATATTAATGATTGGAGTAGATCCTGTACATTTTGGCATTATTATGGTGTTCAATTTAGCTATAGGTTTCATTACGCCACCTGTTGGAGTTAACTTATTTGTCGCAGCTGGGGTAACGAAAACGCCGATAGAAACAGTCATCAGTAGAATTGGTCCATTCTTATTGGCTATGATAGTAGTTTTAATGTTAATAACATATATTCCGGAAATATCATTATGGTTAGTGGGTTTAATGAGATAGGAAGTTGAATAAGGAGGCTGGTAAGATGGAGGTTGTGAGAAACTTTACTAGGGATCCGCCTAGTTACGTTAAAAATAAATAAAGAAAATTTAAACGTTTTATTTACTATTAGGGAGGTGTGCAAAATGTCCTCATTGCACGTACCAAAGGAGATTAACCTCGAGTTCGGCAGTGTTCAGAAGCTAGGTCAAATAGCATCAGATTTTGGTGCCACTCATTTATTCATAGTTATAGACGCTTTTTTAACACAAAGTCCATTAAATTATCAAGATCAACTTGAGCAAATTTGTCGTAAACATTCTTTGGAAATTACCTGTTTTTCAGATTTTAGGGGAGAGCCTACTACTGAACATTTAGATGAAGCAATATCAAAGATAAATGTTTGTGGTGCAGACTGTATTGTTGCGATGGGAGGAGGTAGTTCAATAGATTTAGCGAAAGCCATCTCTGTATTTGCTATTAATAGGGGAATAACTTTAGATGAAATTGAACAGAAAAGAGATTTAAAGAGATTACCTTTAATCGCCATACCGACTACTGCTGGTACGGGTTCAGAAGCGACAAAAGTAATGGTCATTACCGATTCTAAAAGTAATATAAAAAAGAACCCAGGAAATCCAAAATTGATTCCTGATGTTGCGATATTAGATCCCAATTTGACTATGAGTCTTCCTAAACATTTTACCGTGTATACAGGTCTTGATGCTTTGGCACACGCGATGGAAGCTTATGTATCCACTCGAGCAACAGAGCTTAGTAATCATTATGCCTTAGAGGCAATAAAGATGGTGGGAGAGGCATTACCAAGAGTCTATGACAATGGAAAAGATGAAGAAGCTAGAAAGAAAATGTTATTAGCTAGTTGTTATGCGGGGATTGCTTTCTCAAACTCCTCTACTAACTTAGCGCATGCTACTGCTAGACCTTTAGGAGCTCACTTTCATATTCCTCATGGGTTAAGTGTAGCGTTACTATTACCGTTTGTAATTGAATTCGGGTTGGAGGCAGCGCGTGAACGTTATGCAAATATTGCCATGGCACTAGGAGTGGAACGAAGTAAGAATAAAGAGGAATTGGCGAAGGATGCACTTATGATTGTTCACAGATATAACGAAAGATTTAACATTTGGAATGATGGTTTCAAATACATAAAGCCATCAGAATTTGAGGAAAGTATCCCAACTCTAGTTCAAGATTCTTTATCTGGAAATGGGGTGTTAACGAATCAAATAATACCAACTGATGCAGATGTAGAAAAGATCTATAAGCAACTGCTTAAGAAAGTTTCTCAATATTCAGTGAACTAACTGGTACGTACGTCGTAACAAGTAAAATAATGGAGGGGTAAAAATGAAAAAAACAAAAGTGAAAGTTGCAACGAAAGTGAAGATGACACCGAGTGAAGCAATTGTTGAAACATTAGTAGCTGAAGGGGTCAACCATATTTCTGGTATTCTAGGTTCTGCATTCATGGATTTGCTAGATTTATTACCTGCTGCTGGAATAAGATTTATTGGTGTTCGTCATGAGCAAAGTGCGGCACATATGGCGGATGCATATACAAGGGTTAGTGGTGTAGCAGGTGTGGTGATAGGTCAAAACGGACCTGGAATTACAAATATGGTTACTTCTGTAGCGGCGGCGAATCAAGCTCATACTCCGATGGTTGTGATATCACCTTCTGCAGGAACTCCAACGATTGGGTGGGATGGTTTCCAAGAGTGTGATCAAGTTTCAGTATTTAAGGCAATTACAAAGGAGACCGTTCGTGTAACCCATCCAAGTCGTGTTGCAGATTGCTTAAGGACAGCATTTCGTATAGCCTATGCTGAACGAGGTCCAGTATTATTTGATATTCCACGAGATTATTTTTATGGTGAAATTGAGGACCAAATTCTAGCCCCTCATCAATATCGTGTTGATAATAGAGGGTGTGGCTCGCTAGAAGCAATCGATAAAGCCGTTGATTTATTACTTTCAGCAGAAAATCCTGTTATAATTTCGGGCCGTGGAATCGTGGACTCGGATGGAATTGATGTAGTGAAAGAAATCGCTGAACATCTAACGACACCAGTAGCTGTTTCCTATATGCATAATGATGCGTTTCCAGCATATCATCCACTTGCAGTTGGTCCAATTGGGTATATGGGATCTAAGGCTGCGATGAATACATTAAAAGAAGCTGATGTAGTGCTTGCTCTTGGAACGAGACTTTCTGTATTTGGAACGCTTCCATGTTATGATATTGATTATTTTCCTAAGAGTGCAAAAATTATACAAGTAGACATTAATCCAAGGAACATTGCTCGGACTCATCCTGTCGAAGTTGGAATTATAGGTGATGCAAGAGCAGCTGGACATGAAATAATAAAACGATTAAAGGAAAAAGCACCGTATCGAAAAGAGAATCAAGAAAGAGTTAGAGACATTATACGAGAAAAGGAAAAGTGGGAACAAGAACTTGAAACTTTAGCCATGGTTGATGGAAGCCCAATTAACCCTAGGCGTGCATTGTTAGAGCTTGTAAAGGCTGTTCCTGAAGATACAATTATCTCAACTGATATTGGCAATGTGTCATCTACAGCAAATGCTTATTTGAAATTTAATAAAGGTCGTCAACATATTGCAGCCTTAACGTTTGGGAATACAGGTTTTGCTTATCCTTCTGCTTTAGGAGCGAAGCTTGCGAATCCATCGAGCCCAGTATTAGCCATAATTGGAGATGGTGCCTGGGGTATGAGCTTGCATGAGGTTAGTACAGCTGTTGAAGAAAATATTCCTGTTGTTGCTTGTGTGTTTAATAATGGTGCATGGTGTGCAGAAAAGAAAAACCAAGTAGACTTTTATAATAATCGATTTGTTGGAGCGGACATTCAAAATCCAGATTTTGCTGAGGTAACTAGGTCAATGGGAGCGATTGGAGTAAGAGTCGATAGACCTGAAGATGTAGGTCCAGCGATTCAGGAGGCAATTGCTTTAAATAAACCGGTTGTTCTTGATATTCAAGTTGACGGAACTCAATTAGCTCCTCCATTTAGAAAAGATGCATTAAAAATGCCTGTAAGACTTCTACCTAAATATGCTCATTTAGATCATCGTAACTGGTAATGACTCGGGGTCTGACTTAGCTTCGTTCCACAGTATAAGAGTCAGACCCTTATTTCTAATAGAGAAGGTGGGATCTTTGTGAATTATGAACAATTAAAGACTTTTGTTACAGTTGCAGAGAAAAAGAATTTCTCAGAATCGGCAAAGGCTCTTTATTTATCACAACCAACCATCACTTCCCATATAAAATCATTAGAAAGACAGTTAAATACTAGTCTATTTGAAAGAACTACAAAACAAGTAGAATTAACACCGGCAGCAAATATATTAAATAAGTATGCAAAAGAAATAATTAAACTTAGTGAATCAGCTGAAAAAGAAATTTCTAAATTATTAGGTGAAATACATGGGTACATGTGTTTAGCATCTAGTTTGACGATTGGAGAACATATTCTTCCACAGCTGTTGGGAGAATTTAAAGAACACTTTCCGTTAGTCGACATGAAAGTGGAAATAACAAATACAGAAAAAATTCTAGGGAAAATTAAGAATCATGTAATTGATATTGGGATGATTGAAGCACCTATTGAAGATCCCGATTTAATATTAGAACCTTTTATGGAAGACGAGTTGGTACTCATTACGAGGTCTGATTTTTTTCCAGAGGAAAAAGTCGATATTACGCTCGAAGAATTAGTTACTTTGCCGTTTGTTCTGAGAGAGAAAGGTTCTGGTACTAGAGCAGTAATGCATCAACATTTAACAAAAAATGGTCTTAAGCCTGATGAATTGAATATAGTACTTGAACTTGGTAGTACAGAGTCTGTAAAAGTTGCTGTTGAAGCCGGCATCGGTACTTCAATTATTTCTAAAAGTTCTATTAAAAAAGAACTTCAATTAAAATCTCTTAAAGCATATCCGATTAGAGATCTTATTTTATCTAGATTTTTTTATTTGGTCTATCACCGTGATTCGGTGTTAAAAGCACCTACAGAAGCATTTATGAATGTTGTTTTTAATGAGGTTAATCAAGGAGTCTTTCAGCCTGTATCGTCATAGTTAGAAAAGATAGTTGAAGTCAAAAAAAAGACGCCCCGTAAGGCGTCTTTTTCTACGCTTTGCTGCGAGAGACAGCACTCCACATTGTGCATTGCCGATGACGGCGCGTCAATCTCGTCTTATGCAAATAAGCTCATCGCAAGATAAGTATACCATCCTTTAGCTAGAAAGCAAATATGAAATAATTTCCGATTGTTTATAACTCGAGTACTTCAACTTCTTCATTTTTTCTTCCGATTCGGTTAATTTGAGTAATACGTTGTGTTGATTCATCTTTAATGATAAGACGAAAATGTTGTTTTTGTTTAAATAATGTTAGAAAGCTTTGAAATCCTTCGCCTTTCGGTTGAATGGCTCCTTTTAGTTCCAATCCATCTTCATTCTCACGGTTTATGTGGATGTGGACATTAACCGATGATTCTTGCTCTTCAATTTTTACTTTTACAGTGTCAGTTGGTTGTGATTTGATACGGTATTGGCTAAGGTAACCGATGCCAGGACTTTCTCGCAATGCTACGTTTTTCTGGATTTCTTCAATAACTTGATTGTATCGATCTCTTTCTTCAAAAACAAAGCTGATAAATGCAATATAGTTGTACTGATTAAGCTCATCTTCTTCGACAACACCAATCATTGTTTTCCCTTCATTTATTGAAATCATTTCTTAAACCTCCAAAAAAGTATGTGAGATAAACGAAAGTTTGCGACGGACCATGTAAAAAATAATATTGTGATACGCATAGTCGGATTTTATCATTTATTAATCAATGTTAAAATCTTCCGTTTATGGGTAAGGTAATGGTAGATTGTTCTTTTTACTCGTAAGAGAAAAATCATATCATTAGGGGCGGTTTATGACAACTCATTTACAAGCTTTTGTAGTTGATGCAAAACGTCAAATAAAGGGCTTTGATGAACAAAATGTAGAGTGCATAAGAGAAATTGTTAGAAAGTCGATGGCCTTTTATCAGATGAAATCGTATGAAGAAGTTGAAGAAACTCAGTTTGGACGTGTTCATTCGTTGCATTTACATTCAATGATGGAAGAGAATGTATTGGCAAAAGTGGTTAAGCTTGCAATGAACCAAGAAGAAGGCTTAAGTCTTGAGGAACTATATAACAGTCATATTAGCAGACATTATTAGGTGAAAGGATGTTGATCGATGGAACAAAAACGAGCCATTACAATTGCAAAAGGGGACGGGATTGGTCCAGAAATAATGGATGCGACGTTAAAGATTTTAGAGCATGCAGGAGCTAGGATTGAACCAGAATTTATTGAGATTGGCGAGAAAGTTTATTTATCAGGAAATAGCTCTGGGTTGACTGAAGAAGCTTGGGAATCACTAAGACGTACGAAAGTTTTCTTCAAAGGTCCGATTACAACTCCTCAAGGTGGAGGATATAAAAGCTTAAATGTAACAATTCGAAAGACGTTGGGGCTGTTTGCTAATGTTAGGCCAAATATTTCTTATGCCCCTTTTGTTGAAACGAAGCATCCAGATATGAATCTTGTCATCATTCGGGAAAATGAAGAAGACTTATATGCTGGGATTGAACATCAGCAAACACCAGAGGTCGTTCAATGTTTAAAATTAATCACAAGGCCTGGAAGCGAAAAAATTGTCCGGTATGCGTTTGACTATGCAAGGCAAAACAACCGAAAGAAAGTCACATGCTTTACAAAAGATAACATTATGAAATTGACAGACGGTCTGTTCCATAAAGTATTTAAAGAAGTGGCAGAGGAATATCCTGATATTGAAACAGAACATTGGACCATTGACATAGGAATGGCTAAGATAGCAGATTCTCCACAAGATTTTGATGTGATCGTGATGCCTAATTTATACGGGGATATTGCTTCTGATGTCGCTGCTCAAATTACAGGAAGTGTTGGTTTAGCCGGTTCTGCTAATATTGGTGATCAGTGTGCGATGTTTGAAGCGATCCATGGGAGTGCTCCAGATATTGCTGGAAAAGGGATTGCCAATCCTTCGGGGCTGATCCATGGAGCAATTATGATGCTCGTTCATATTGGACAACCTGAAATTGCATCACGCGTTCATAATGCATGGTTAAAGACGTTAGAGGATGGGGTGCATACAGGAGATATTGCTAAGGGGAAGCGCTCAGTTGGAACAATGGAATTTGCTGAAGCAGTTATGGAGCGACTTGGGCAACTTCCTGTTCATTATGAACCAGTTGAATACAAGGAAGTGGCAAAGGCAGAACCGTTTACCTTGGCTCCCATGGTAAAGGATCGTGAAAAGTCTGATGTTGTAAGGGAATTAGATGGTGTTGATGTTTTTCTATTTAATAATGAGGACACACCAGATGAAATTGGTCATAAGTTAGAAAAGCTATCTGGTGATTTATTTTCTTTAGCGGTTATTACAAATCGTGGAGTCAAAGTGTATCCGAACGGCTTTCCTGAAACGTTCACGACAGACCATTGGCGTTGTCGTTTTCAGATTCGGGAAGGACAAGAAGCAAACAATGCTGATATTGTTCAGCTATTGCATCACATTGAAGAGGCAGGGCTTAATTTTATAAAGATTGAAAATCTTTACCGCTTTAACGATGAACGAGGTTATTCACTTGGTCAAGGACAATAAAAGGGTTAAACACATGTCATGTTACTTTTGACATGTGTTTTAGCTTTTTTAAAAAGTTCGAAAAAGATGTATCGGTTTAAAGTGTGAATAATTGGAAATAAATGTAATAGACTTGCATAAGCAGGAGGGATATATGGGATTAGATAAAGTTAAATTTGCTAAGGGATATGAAGTGTATGCTTTGATTAGAAGTTTGAATTTTGAGATTGAAGCGGATATAAGGCACCAATTAGAAGAGCATGATATAACGTTTCCGGGATTTCGTATTTTGTGGATTTTATCTTTTCATTCGATTATGACGATGACCGATTTGGCGTATTTAGCTCAGGCAAATATTTCAAATGTGTTCCGCCAATTAGATAAATTAAAAGAAGGAGGCTTGGTAAAGATCGTGAGTGGAATCGATGCTAGGAAGAAAGAAGTGCATTTAACAAAAAAAGGTCGGCTGATTGTTCAAACATTTATTGATAAACATAGTGCAAGTTCTGATCTGAGAATTGTTGAGTTAGTTGAAAAAATACCGAAAGAAGATTTAAATACGTTTATTGAAGTAGCTTCTTACATGAATAAAGCGTTGGTTGGCGAACCGTATTATGAATTTGTAAAGAAGTCTACAACGGATATAGCGCGCAGTTAAAAGGTTTGTCGAGGATCCCTCGGCTTTTTTTATTTGCAATCGCAAATAATTTTCGTTGACTGTGCCATAATATGACCATCTTCACTTTGTAGATCTTTTGGAAAAGGAAGAAATCTCATTTGGCGCAATTGTAATTGGGGGATAGAAATGTCAAGTAAACGAACCAATAATCTCATTGTTCTCGGTGCCAGTTCAATGATGCTAATTTTATTAGCTAAATATGTGCCACGCAATAGAATGAGGGAAGCGCATATTTCTTTCTTGTTTCAACAAGTGATTACGTGGTTCTTTGGGTTGTTGGTTGTAGAGTTAGGCTTAATCAAATATCCGTACCGAATCTTCTTTAAGAAAGCAAACAAATCAAGCTTTGTATTTGAATTTTTTATTTGTCCAGCAATAACCGTCTTATTTAATCTTTATTATCCGGATAGAAGAAGCCGATTTAAAAAAGCCATATATATATTTGCTTATAGTGGAAGCATTACTTTCATTGAGATCTTTATTGAGAAATACACAGATTTAATTAAATATAAAAAATGGGCCTGGTATTGGAGTTTTATTACTCTTTCAATGACGTATTATCTTTCTCGCCTTTACTATAGATGGTTTACAAAGGTTTCAGCAGAGCAAATAATTAAAGAAGGATAGCCTGACTAAGATAATGGTCGGGCTATTGTAATTGATTTTCATTTGGTAATAAATTCAAAAATTTTCCTGATATAGAAGTATTCATGAAATCGTTTTATAAAGGCTTATTCTACCAGGCAAAAAGGTTAATTTATCCCTTTTTAAAATTTTTTGAAAAAACTAATTGTATTATTTGCAACTTTTTCTTATAATGTGAACAATGAGTTATAACCAACTAAATTTCTTGGTTTTTTCTGCTAATGTTCTAAAGAGACATAGAAAAGGGGGAATTAGTAGATGAAGTCAATAAGAGTACAAGCGTCACCAAGTTATTATGCTTGCGAACTTGGCGTGTTTGACCAATTAGAGAGTCTGATCATTGAGGGTAGAAGAGAGAAGGCATTGTTTGTACATGGCGAAAAGTCGTTAAAGGCTGCAACGTCCTATTTGCCTCCCTTTAATAAAGTTGATGTAGTTTTTAACCAATATCGTGGTGAGTGTTCATTAGAAGAAATTGCACGCATAAAAGAGAGGGCGCATGAGGACCAGTGTGATGTGGTCATTGGTCTTGGTGGTGGAAAAGTTCTCGATTTAGCCAAGGCAGTGGCTAATGAGTTAGATGTTCCAGTTATATTATTGCCTACACTTGCTTCTCAATGTGCTGCATGGACGCCCTTAAGTGTCATTTATACAGAGTCAGGCGATTACGTGAAGTATTGCCAGTACTTGAAGAATCCTTGGATTGTTCTAGTAGAACCAGCGATTATTGCGGCTTCACCTGCCTCCTATTTACGTGCTGGAATCGGTGACACATTAGCGAAATGGTATGAAGCGAGAGCATTAACTAAGCATTTGGATGACATGCGAGTGCCTATACGTCTATCGTTACAAGCTGCTTCCCTTTGTCAGGAACTACTTCTGAAGGAAAGTGAAGACGCGTTAGAAGCATTGAGTAAGAAGGAAGTAACACCAGCTTTATTGAAGGTCATTGAAACGAATATTGCTGCAGGTGGACTTGTCGGCGGGCTTGGTGATAAGTTTGGAAGAATTGCAGCGGCTCATTCGATCCATAATGCACTTACACAATTTGAAAGTACACATTATTATCTTCATGGAGAGAAGGTTGCTTATGGTATTCTCGTTCAATTGGCACTAGAAAAAGAATTGAAAGATTTACAAACTCTATTAGTCTTCTTTAAAAAAATAGGATTGCCAGTTTCTTTAAGTGAGCTTGGTCTTGAGACAAACGAACAGACTTTAGAGAAAATAGCGTTGCATACATTACATCCAAATGAGTCAATCCATTTTATGGGGAATCATTTGCAACAGAAGATATTGTTCGCGGGATTGAAACCGTGGAATCATATAAAAACAATATATAAAGAGAAGGGGAGAGAAATATGAAGAAAGTACTTATTACAGCATTAACAGCGTTGTCAATGATTGGTCTTGCTGCTTGTGGCAGTGGAGATTCAACTAGTGGGGAATTATCAGAAGATCTATTAAAAGTTGGGGTAACAGCTGGTCCACATGAGCAAATCATGGAAAAAGTGGTTGAGTTAGCAGCTGAAGAAGGTCTTGAGGTTGATATGACGGTATTTACTGAATATGTAATGCCTAATGTTGCTCTTGATGAGGGAGAACTCGACATTAACAGCTTCCAACATAAACCATACTTAGATAACTTTAAAGAAGAGCGTAACTTAGATTTAATCGAAGTGGCGACAACAGTTAACTTCCCGATGGGAATTTACTCGATAGGGTTAAGTGATGTGGCTGAATTACAAGAAGGCGATAAAGTAGGGTTACCGAATGATCCTACGAACGGTGCACGTGCTTTAATTTTATTTGAAGAAGCTGGATTACTTACGCTTGACCCTGAGGCAGGAGTTACAGCGACAGTCAATGACATTACTGAAAACCCGTATAACCTAGATTTCATTGAATTAGAAGCTTCACAGATTCCTAGACAATTAGATGAATTAGCAGCTGCAGCGATTAACACAAACTTTGCGATTGAACATGGATTTGTTCCAACAGAAGACTCAATTTTCATTGAGCCGAGTGATTCTCCATGGGTGAATGTACTAGCTGTTCGTACAGAGAACAAAGATGATGTAGTTGTCCAAAAGTTTATTGATATTTACCATTCCGATGAAATTAAACAATTCATTGAAGAGCAATTTGAAGGTTCAGTTATAGCTTCATGGGAATAAAAATTGTGAGCGGGTGACGAAGAGTCACCCTCTTTTTCTATTAAGGAGTTGACGAATATGATCGAATTAAGACATGTCTCAAAGACTTTTACGTCAAAAAAAACAATGGTTACAGCTTTAGATGATGTTTCACTACATGTTAAAAAAGGTGAGATTTATGGTGTGATCGGTTACAGTGGTGCAGGGAAAAGTACGCTCATTCGTTGTGTGAACATGCTTGAGAAACCGAGTGAAGGTGAAATTATTGTAAATGGTGTTACAATGACTGGTTTGTCACAAAGCAAACTTCGTGAAGCACGGCAAAATATTGGGATGATCTTTCAAGGGTTTAATCTTTTAAAAACAGCAACGGTATACGACAACATTGCTATCCCTCTTAAACTAACAGGAATTCCTAAAGCTGAAATAGATGGGAGAGTTAAAAAATATTTAGAAGTTGTTGGGTTAGAACAGAAAGCTGATTCTTATCCTGGCCAATTATCAGGTGGACAAAAACAAAGAGTAGCCATTGCACGAGCACTTTCACATGAACCAGATGTGCTGTTAAGTGATGAAGCGACAAGTGCCTTAGATCCTGAAACGACAGAATCAATATTAAATTTATTAATGAAAATCAATAAAGAGTTTGGTATTACCATTCTATTGATTACACATGAGATGCATGTTGTTCAAAAAATCTGCGATCGAGTTGCAGTAATGGAAAATGGGAAAGTCATTGAAGAAGGAAATGTTATCGATATTTTTTCGAAAGCGAATTCGAATACAACGAAGAAATTTATCAACAGTCTATTCCCTGAAGATATACCAGCAGAAGTTTTTAATTCAATTAGTGAACAAGGTCCTGTGATTCGTTTATCCTTTGTTGGTCATTCAACGGGAAAGCCTGCATTAGCTGAAGTAGCAAAGAAATTTGATGTTTATACAAATATTTTATCAGGAAATATTGTTCAATTGAAAAATGAACCATATGGGCGGATGGTTGTTCACTTACAAGGAATCAAAGATCAAACCGATGCATCAATTGCTTATTTAGAAGCAGAGGGTGTTCATGTAGAAAGGGTGAATAGATAGGATGTTACAACTTACCGAATTCTTTGATCGTTGGGGAGATCCAATTTGGAAAGCAACAATTGAAACATTTCAGATGGTTTCCATCTCACTTATTATTTCCATTTTAATCGCCCTGCCGTTAGGTACGCTGTTAGTTTTAACAAGGCCAAATAAAAGTTTAGAAAATAAGTATGTGTACCAAGGTCTCAATATTGTCATTAATGTCATTCGCTCGATTCCGTTTATTATCTTACTGTTCTTTATTTTACCTTTTACAAAATTTATTGTAGGGACATCGATGGGAGTAAAAGGGGTTATCGTTCCTCTTGTAGTCTATACGGCTCCATACATTGCGCGTCTTATGGAATCAGCATTGCTAGAAGTTGATAAAGGTGTCCTTGAAGCGTACGAAGCAATGGGAATCAAAACGCAACATATCATTTGGCACGTAATGGTTCGCGAATCACGTCCTTCACTTATTCTAGGTCTTGCGATCGCAACAATTGGATTAATTGGAGCGACGGCAATGGCTGGCTTAGTTGGTGCTGGTGGTTTAGGAGATTTGGCGTATCGCTTTGGTCATTTACGTTATGAACCGGAAGTCATGTATGCAACCGTCATTATCTTAATTATCCTCGTTCAGGGAATTCAATCAATCGGCAACCGCGTTGCAGCAAGATTGAAGAAAGACTAGAAGGAGGAAGGGAGAATGTCAGGAAACATTCACTTCAGGTCACCAGAAGAATGGGAACGAGTCGCGAAAGATTATTTAGACAAAGGGGCGTTTGAATACATTCAAAGTGGAGCTGGAGCAGAGGAAACATTATTGGCTAATGTGCGTAGTTTGAAGAAATGGACAATTGTCCCGCGCGTGTTGCGAGACGTATCGGCCATTGATGTTACACAACGAATTGTTGGTGTCAAAGCTCCTGTTCCCTTTGCGCTTGCTCCGGTAGGGTTTCAAACAATTGTTCACCCGCAAGGTGAGTTAGCTTCAGCAAGAGCTGCCGCTGCCCATAATGTTCCTTTTATTGTAAGTACAGTATCAAGTTATTCGTTAGAAGAAATTGCTGAGGTAATGGGAGACTCTCCACGTTTTTTTCAGCTATATTGGCCAAGTGATGATGAAATTGCGTTGAGTTTTGTGAGACGAGCAGAAGAGAATGGATACTCCGCCATTTTTGTCACTGTTGATACACCGATGCTTGGCTGGAGAGAGCAAGATAAACAAAATCAGTATTTTCCGTTACGAAATGGACAAGGATTAGGTAATTACTTAGCTGATCCTGTGTTCTTACAGAAAGCAACAGTGACTAAAACGGAAGATGCGATTAAAGAAGTAGCTTCCCGCCTTTTTAACGCAACCTTAACGTGGGAGCATCTAAAGTGGCTTCGCGCTCAAACGAAGCTACCAATTGTTGTTAAAGGAATTGTTCACCCAGAAGACGCTAAGCTAGCTGTTGAATATGGGGCTGATGCCATCGTTGTTTCTAACCATGGTGGCAGACAGTTAGATGGTTCAATTAGTAGCATTGATGCGTTGCCAGCCATTGTTGAAGATGTAAAAGGAGAGGTTGAGATTCTCTTTGATGGTGGAATTCGTCGAGGCACAGATGTAATAAAAGCACTTGCACTTGGTGCTGATAGTATTCTACTTGGACGATTGTTCGTATACGGCCTTGCAAATGGACAAGCAGGAGTAGAGAAAGTCATAACACAATTAAAAGAAGAAGTAGAAATAGCCTTGGCTTTAACGGGGGAAACGAAGATTCGTTCGTTACAATCAGGGGTAGTGCGAAAAGTAACAAATTAATAATAAGTTTCTTAATCCCCGGTGCTTAATGTGCTGGGGATTAAGCATGATAAGAATGATGTTTATTGAGATGATGGAAAGCTAAGTGTATACTGGCTTAATAACTTGTTTTATGTAGGAGGAAAATAATGATAGAAAAGGTAAAGGCTGTATTCTTAGATATGGACGGGACAATCTTGAATCATCAAAATGAGGTGAGTATTCACACAAAAGAAATAATTGATGAGTTACGAAGCAAGGGGCTCTATGTTTTTATTGCGACTGGAAGAGCATTTGATGAGGTTTGGGAGCTTGTCCCATCAGGTTTTCAAGTTGATGGTGTTGTGACATCAAACGGAATGGCTGGTTATGTCGGGCAAGAAGTTATATTTGAACATTCACTGTCTCGTGAACTGGTTGACTTAATTATTGAGAAAGCAAGAGAAAACAAAGTGTATTATGAACTTTTTCCATACGGAACGGAGCGGGTCACTTTACGAGAAGACAAATCCTATGTTGAACATGAAATTAGAGATCCTAAGCCAGAAGGGGTCGGAATCAATGAATGGAGTTCAAGGAAAAAGGCGATTAGGGAAGAAATTGATTGGAAAGAAAAAATTGAAGAAGGTCGATTTTCGAAGTTTTATTTTTTCGCTAGGACGCAAGAGCATATCAATAAGTGGAAAGAGGTCCTTGACCAATTAAAGGAACAAATAGATTTTACGACTTCTGTATCCTCCTTACATAACGTTGAAGTGATGGTGGCTAATGTTAATAAAGCAACAGGAATAAAACAGATTATCGATCACTTTGGCTTTTCTGAGTCAGAAGTAATGGCAATGGGGATAGTGACAATGACTTGCCAATGTTGAAGCTGGTTCATTACCCTGTGGCAATGAAAAATGCCCTAGATTATGTGAAAGAAGTCGCTAAAGACGTGACTGATTTTACTTGTGATGAGGACGGAGTTTATCATTATTTGAAACGAAAATTTGAACTATAAAATAGTGAAAGGGGTGTCTCGAAAGGTCTAAAACAGACCTTATGAGACACCCTCTTCTTTGTAATTAAACGGTTAATTTTAATAACTTACTTTTTGAGTCTACCGAATCATGTTTAAGCGATTCTACCTCTTGATACTCATTTGTATTAGTGATGACTACCGGCGTTGTTAATTGATAACCTGCAGCTTTAAGTTCATCTAAATTAAATTCAATCAGTAAGTCACCTTGTTTGACAGAATCCCCTTGTTTAACGTGTTGCGTGAAGTATTTTCCTTTTAATTGAATCGTGTCGGTGCCAATGTAGACTAAGATTTCTGCCCCGTCTTTTGATGTAATGCCGATAGCATGTCCTGTTGGAAATAAAGTAGTGACGACTCCATCAACTGGAGAGAATACTTGACCGCTATCTGGTTCAATGGCAACTCCTTTTCCAACCATTTCTGTTGAAAAAAGTGGTTCATTCATTGTGTGTAATGGCACAACTTTTCCTTGCATCGGACTTGTAATGGTTTCAGGTTTTACCCCAAATAATAGTCCATTTTCGTTCTTTTTTTCTGATTTGTTCTCAAAGCCAAAAATGAAAGTTAAGAGAAACCCTATGATACAAGCAGTACTAACTCCGATAATGTATAACCAGATTGGAGTAAAAGCAGGAATAGATAACATACTTGGTAATACAAAAGTATTCATGACTATTCCCATACTGCCGTTAATCGCCCCGCCTATTGCTCCTGCTATTGCTACATAGATCATTGTTCTCCTAAAGCGAAGAATAATTCCATAGCTAATTGCATCTGTCGTACCAGCTAGTGCACCAGGAACGACTCCGCTTGCTGAAAGAGCTTTTAAGTCTGTATCTCTTGTTTTGAGAAAGACGGCTGCGCCGATTCCCACCTGTGCAAATGGTGCAGCAGCTGCCATAGCAATAATCGGATCAGGACCTGTCGCAAGGTTTGCTAGGGCAATAGGAACAATTGTCCAGTGTAAACCCAATATGTTTAAGAATGTCCATGCGCTTCCTAAAACAGCTCCAGCTAAAAGCCCACTTCTACTACTTAAAGAATCAATAATAGATGCAAGTCCTTCACCAAAAATTGTACCCACCGGTCCAAAGACGAGGAGCGTTAAAGGGACAAGCACAAGTAGAGAAATCATCGGATTGATAAACATTTGAATATCTTTGTAGATGATTTTCTTTAAGAGCCGCTCTAAGCCAGCATAAACAAACATGGCAATAAAAATGGGGAAAACAGTTGAAGAATAATTATTTAAAAGAACAGGCATCCCTAGAAAATCAATCGATTCAACGCCTCCCTCAACTAAATGGACGATATCAGGAGTGAAAAGCGATGCACCAACGGCACCTCCAACATAGCCACTGACACCGAGCTTTATCGCCGTTGAAACTCCTAAAAATACAGGCAAGAAATGGAAAACTGCGTTTCCTGCGGCTGATAAAACAATATAAGTTCCATCCCCTGGTGAAAGCCATCCTAGCATTGTTAAAACAGATAGGAAAGCCTTCAATAATCCAGCTCCGGCTAATAAACCGATAATCGGTGTAAAACTTCCTGAGATGATATCTAATGTTTTAGCCAACATGGTTTCTTTGTTTTGATTCTTCATAGGTTGTTCTCCTCTTTTATTAGTTTATAAAGAGCGCTTTCATTTTATTGAAAATATAGAATGCTCAAGTAAGAATATAAAAAGTAACGTTAATTGATAGTTGAAAGCGTTATTATGTTTTTATTATAATAAACAGAAAACAAGCTCGTTAGGATTATTATTACAATATCAGGACTGATAAATTGTTTTTTCTAATCACGGAGGAATTTGTATGAATGAGTCTCAAATCATTTCTACTTCAATGAAAATTCACTATATAACGAATTTAAATGTTTATGTTTTAAATCAGGACGGAGATCTCTTCTATGAAAACGAATCGATCTCTATTCCAATGTTTATGCCGGGAAATAATGCAGAAAATGTAAAAGCTTTATATGAAATAATGACGGAAGATGGTGAAGAAGAAATAGTCTATTCGTATATAAATGAATGGGGCTTACATTATTTTGGACGGAGATTTAGGGTGTTAGAGCAAATGTATACGATCATTATTGGCCCCTATTTTGAGCGAACACCTAACCATTATAGATTAACAATTGATTATCAATTAAGTAATGATCAAAGTCAGGATTTACGTGTAGTATGTGAGAAGGTTCATGTGTTATCAGGTGAACAGGCAAATAGTTTTGCTAGTGTTCTTGGTCAATTTAGGGCATTACTTGATCAAAAGCTACAAACAAAAATCATAGTTGCTGATAAAAACAAACGTTCAATAAAGGATCAAATGAATCATATTGATGAAGATGCAGAACTTGTAAATGTGCGCTACAAGATCGAGAAAGAATTTATATATGCGGTAGAACAAGGAGATAAGAAAACAGCATTAAAACTTATGAACTCAAGTAATATGTCAACACTATTTTCCTTTTCTGAACGATTTCCGAACCAACCGCTTCGTCGTCTGAAAAATTTAGCCATTGTTCTTAACACTTTGTTGCGAACAGCAGCTAGAACTAGTAAAGTTTCTTCCATTTTGATTCATCGAATCTCAGAGAAGTATGCTTTTGAAATTGAGCAAGCTAGCCAACTGACAACCCTTTACAAATTAGAAGAGCGGATGATAGAAGAATATTGTGATCTAATTTTGTCCAACTCATTGAAGAAGTACTCAACCTTAACGCAAAAGATCATTGAACATTTACTAAGTTCATACGACAAACCCTTAAATAAGGAAGAATTAGCGTCGATCTATCATACGCACCCAAGTCATTTATCAAGAAAGTTTAAGCAAGAGACGTCATATACATTATCTGGTTATCACCAAATGCTGCGATTAAACAAAGCGAAACATTTATTAAAGAATGAAAACCTATCGATTGAGGACATTTCATGGGTTGTAGGGTACGAGGACTCCTCTTATTTTGCGAGGGTGTTTAAGAAAGAGACCGGCATGACACCATCTCAATTTCGCGAGGAGGAGACGTAATGAAAATGAAGCGAGGGGAGGTGGCTCCATACAATCGTTCAAATGAAAAGAGGTTGTTCCAAAAGGACAATCGATCCTTCTGAAAACAACCTTTCATACTTTACATTAGTTTTTGTACCCGAAATCAGCGATGTTTTTCCAACGACGGCGTAATTCATGAGCGGCAGCTTTTGGCTTTCGGTCACGTGTAAACGTACCTTTTTTATTTCCTTGAACACGCATCGTTCCTTGGCTCGTAGCAAAGTCAGCAAAGTTCCAAACATGTTCTCCGATAAAATAATCAAATTCATCGAAGATTTCATGGTTAGCGCGTAGAAATTCGACTTGATATTCTTCGGTAAACATAACTGGGTCAATATCATGAAAGCCAGCTACGGTATCAGCGCCGTACTCGGTCATCATAATCGGTTTTCCTGGACAACGCTTGTCCCAATCAATCAATTCCTGACGTAAATGTGCTTTGGCGGATTCAAGATCTCCGCTGTCTACATACCAACCATAGTAACGGTTAATCGCAATGACATCGACAAGCTCAGCGATTTGATCTGTTTCCGGTGTTGCCATAATGAATAGAACAATCGTTACTGGACGCTTTTGCGGATCAAGCTCTTTTGTTAATTCAACAAGTGGTTTGAAATATTCGGCAGCCCCTTTTTCTTCAGTTGCTGCTTCATTTGCAATCGACCACATTACAACGGATGGATGATTCTTGTCGCGGGCAATTAAGTCTCGGATCACATCTTCGTGATGCTCAAATGTTTGAATCTCTTTCCATGTATCTCGTTTTTCTCCTTTTCCTAACCCAGATGTCGCCATGAAGTTAAGGTGAATTCCAACAGCTGGTGTTTCATCGATTACGACTAAGCCTTCGCGGTCTGCAAGACGCATTAGTTCTTCTGAGTATGGGTAATGGGCTGTACGGAAAGAGTTGGCGCCAATCCACTTTAGAATATTGAAATCCATTATATTAGAAGCTTCATTAAAGCCTCTTCCATTAATAGGAGAATCCTCATGTTTACCAAACCCTTTAAAGTAAAAAGGTTTATTATTAATTAGAAATTTTCCTTCGGTTACTTCCACAGTACGGACACCAAAAGGCTCTTCATATACGTCTACAATTTGATCATTTGAAAGCAACTCTATTTTTAAGTGGTACAAATAAGCATTTAATGGTTCCCATAGAGTGACATTTTCAATGTTCACGGAACCAGAAGCACCTTCATTTGATGCAACGATTTGCCCTTCTTCATCAATTACACTTACTTTTACTGTCGCGTCATTTCCTTGATAATCAACTTCATAATCAACCTTTCCGGTTGTGTTCGTATAATCTGTTACAACCGTGACATCGTTAACATAAGTAGTTGGAGTTGTATAGATTTTCACAGGACGATGCAAGCCGGCATAGTTAAAGAAGTCAAAATTTGGATTGTTTCGTACCACTTTCCCTAATCCTTTTTCTTCCGATTCACTGTAAAGACCGACTGGTAAAGTTGACTCATCTAAAATGTTGTCAACAGCTACGGTTACTCGATTTTTTCCTTCTATTAAATATTTATTAATTTCTGCTTCAAATGGTAGGAAGCCACCCTTGTGTTCAACTACGAGTTGACCATTTACATAAACAATCGCTTTATGAGTAGCTGAGCCAAATCGTAATACAATACGCTCATCAGATAGATAGTAGGGAAGAGTAAATTCTCGTTCATACCATACGTAACCAATGTGATTTCTAATTTCTTTTGTAACACCTATGTCATTATAGGAAGAAGGAACGGCCATTGGGATAGTTTCAGTCAGTTTTGTCTCAAACCACTTTTGCTCAAATCCTTTTCCATCATCTAATTTGAAATTCCATGTTCCATTTAAGTCGATAACACCACGAGTTTCTGTTGTAATAGGATATAACATAATAGCACTCCTTTATGAAGGTATACTCTATTTTTAACATAAGTAAAGCGATTTCATTAGGATAAAAATCGCATTTATAGGACTTTTTTGTCTTAGTTATACTGAAAAGCATAAGGCTGGGACTTCTAAAGCTTAAAGAGGAGTAGATGAAATGCCTGTAAGTTATGTGGAAAGAATCTTAGAGGGGCTGGAAGAACAATCCCTTATCTACTAATGTTCATTGTTTTGTCATAAATTACAAAGTAATATTTATAGCTATGAATCTCTCTTGAATCATGAACCTGATATAATAGTAAAATATGATGATTGATAAAACAGCAATAATAGAAGGGAGATGTAGGTTGCCGCAATGGAACCTTTATTAAAAGAAGAAACAAGTAATAATAATAATGATTCACTTAGAATGAAGATTAAGCAGTTAATTGAACATAAACACTTTCAGCCAATTGTGATTGCCATTATCTTATTGAATGGCTTGATTATTGTTGCTGAGACATATTTTACTGGTAACAATCTATTACTAGCATTAGATAGAATCATTGTTTGGATTTTTGTACTAGAGCTAATCATCAAAATTATTGGACTTGGGTTTAGAGGCTATTTTTCTGATCGGTGGAATATTTTTGACTTTAGTATTGTGATAGGAAGCATTGTCTTTTATGCGACACCTTTTGTTAGTGTCCTAAGGCTCATAAGGGTGTTACGTTTGATCAGAATGATACCAGCCATTCCTGCATTACGAAAAATCATTGATTCCTTAATGAAGTCTGTACCAGCATTAACAGGGATATTAGGATTGTCCATTTTGATCTTTTCTATTTATGCGATCATTGGGACAACCTTTTTCAGTGAAGTTCTTCCGTATGAGTTCTTTGGAAGCTTCCATACAGCCTTATTTACGCTCATGCAAGTTGTGACGTTTGAATCATGGGCAAGTCAGGTTGCAAGACCGATTATAAATGAAATTCCATGGGCTTGGGCTTATTTTGTTACCTTTATCATTATTGGGGCATTAGTTATTCTAAACTTAGTTGTTGCCGTTATCTTAAGCTATCTTGGTCAGGATGACGAAGCGAAACGAGAAGAACAGATGGACCGACTTTATAAGGAAAATCAAGAGTTAAAGCAAGACATTAAGGAGATTAAGCAATTACTTCTCGACACAAATAAAAAAAGTGCAAAGCATTAAATAACGTAAACTAGGGGTCGTCTCAAAAGGTTTGGTTTAACCTTTTGAGACGACCCTTTTTTGAGACAGCTCTTGAATTAAATCGTGAAATATAAATTCACTTAATAATAGAAATAAAAGAGGATTGAGGCTCTTACTTTCCTCAATCCTAGTGTTATTATGATCCAAAAATTGCTTGCATGATTAAAAACAAAACAGATGGAACCAATAAACAGCCTAAGCCTGTATAGAAAGTTGCGGTCATTGCCCATAAGGGACTAGTTTCGGATCTGTTGCAGCTAATCCTCCTGCAACACCACTTGTTGAACCCATTAGTCCTCCGTATACAACGGCAGCACGCGGGTTATTTAACCCAATATATTTTGCAACAAAAGGGGTTGCAACCATGATTAAAATGGCCTTAATTAAGCCAGCTGCGATACTAAGCGCAATGACTTCTGAACTAGCACCAACCGCTGCCCCTGTAACCGGACCAACAATATAAGTAGTGGCCCCGGCTCCGATTGTTGTTAAACTTGCTGCATCCGTATAGCCAAAGGAGAGGGCTACAATAACACCGACTAAAAAGGAGGAAAAGACCCCGACAAATAATGCTATTATCCCGTTAAGACCAGCTTTTTTTACTTCTTCAAGACGTACTCCAAAGGCAGTGGCTATGATCGCCAAGTCTCTTAACATTCCACCGCCCATTAAACCGATTCCAGCAAAGATAGAAATGTCGGCAAGGCCTTTTTCTCCACCTGTATGAATACCGCCAAAGTAAGCTAGAACGAGACCTAGAATAATGGCAATGGCTGAACCGTGGATCCGTCCTTTTGTTAATTTATTTGAGATAATGTAAGAGAGGTACATTGTAATTCCAACAAGGGCAAAAGCTGTAACAAGCCCATTCTTTTCTAATACTCCAGTCAGCATCTCTACCATTTAAATTCCTCCTATTTCGCTTCTTTTAACTGAATTTCATCTTCAGGAAAATTTGTATTGTCGTTACCGATTTTCGTTAATAAAGGAACGAGAGCGAAACTGACAATTGTTGCAAAAAGTCCTGCTAGTAGAGCGAGAGGACCACCGTCAAGAGCTGCAACAACGTTTTGTTGGGCCGCCATTGCGACAACAACAGGAATATAGATGGAACTCCAAAACTGTAATCCTTCTTGTGATTGTTCGTTTAAGCGCTTCTTCTTTCTTAATTTATCTACCAACAATACGAGAAGAAGCATCCCAATCCCAACACCGCCAACATTAGCGCTTACACCAACGAGACCTCCTAGTAAATCACCCAAAAAGACACCAATCAACATACAAATGGACAGTAAAGCAACTCCGTAAATAACCATTTACTCACATCCTTCATATCGTTTTTTGTGTTACAGGTAATAAGGTGATAGCGGTTAAAGATAAGGAGAAACAGAAAAGTAGAAAGCCAAAGAGGTAATTTGTAAGGTTTTATGAAGTAAGAAAGTGGATCCCTCCTTTACATTTGTAAGCGTTTGCAACTGTGGTGTCAACTGTCGACTGAAAGTTCTAAAACCAATGATAGTAGGGTCTAAAGGAAAATGCAACTATTATTTTAAATTTTCTAAAATATTGAAAACGTATTGTGAGTTGTTGTATAATGATAATCGACAGTCGACCATGCTGTTGTAGTCTATTAAGAAAGCGGGTGAGATATTCCATGAGTAATATGGATCTTAGTAATAATTCGTTATCAAATAAAATTGCAGAACGAATTACTCAACAAATTATCACGGGAGAGTTAAAGCCAGGTGAGAAATTAGTTGAATACGCGTATGCAGAAGAATATGGAACAAGTCGTGCACCGGTGAGAGAGGCTCTTTATCTTCTAACGATTGAAGGTCTAGTAGAGCGAATTCCTCGAAAAGGTGCAGTTGTCAAAAGCTACACGGAAGCTGAGATCATTGATTTACTTGAAATTAGAATTATGTTGGAATCTCTCGTCATGAAACGAATTCTTGAAAGAGGAGTAGATCTTTCTATTGTAAACAAAATGAAAGAGCTACTAAAAGATATGAAAGAAGAAAAGGATTATAAAAAATACACAAAATTAAATCATGCTTTTCATATGTGCTTAATAGAGATGAGTAAGAGTGAAATTATTAAAAATATGTACGTTCGTATGGAACTACCTTTGTTAACGATTCAAAGCATGTCATTTGCTAGTGAGGGAAATATTGAAAAATCCATTAAAGAACATGCATTAATTGTAGATTTACTAAGTAACAATAAATTAACAGAGGCTATTCATATGGTAAATAAACACAATGAATATGTGATAACAAGCATGCAAAAGCTTTTGAAAATGAATGCAAATGAGTATTAGCCTATTGAGCATTAATAGGCTTCTACACAAAATAAATTGTCGACAATCGACTTTGTTTTGAGAAAGGAGGCATTATGAAGGTTGCCTTTTTGTTTCCTGGCCAAGGTTCCCAACAAGCGAATATGCTTCATGATCTACCAAGAAGCTCTATCGTTGATGAGGCTTTAAGAGAAGCAAGTGAAGCTTTAGAAGAAGATGTCTTGCATCTAGATACGAAAGAGTCACTCCGTTCGACGGTTGCGGTGCAAATTTCTTTACTTGTAGCGAGCGTTGCTTCAGCAAGACTTCTAGAAGAACAAGGGGTGAAACCTGATGCAGTAGCAGGTCACTCTGTTGGGGCTTATGGAGCTGCAGTAGTTGCAAATGTTCTTTCGTTCCAAGATGCTGTTAAGATAGTGAAATTAAGAGGCGAACTAATGGAAAGAGCCTATCCGTCTGGCTATGGTATGGGAGTTGTATCAGGAATAATGTCCAATCAGCTTGAGAGAATCATTGGTCAGTTGTCCATTAATAACGAACCAATTTATCTCACAAATATTAATTCACCAAATCAAGTAACTATTTCAGGATCGGTTAAGGGAATCAATAAGCTACTTCTAGCAGTAAAAAAAGAAGGGGCTCGTAAAGCCGAATTATTGCAAGTGAATGTTCCGTCCCATTGTGAGTTAATGAAGCCCATTGCTAATGAGCTGGCATGTGCATTAGAACAAATAACGTTTCGCAACCCGAGGATCCCATTTGCTTCAAATCGAACAGCTCGCTTGTTGCGAAACGCGCAGTTGATTAAAGAAGAATTAGCTTTCAATGTTTCAAAGCCCGTCAGGTGGCATGAAATCACGCAAATACTTTATGAGAGGGGGACGCGGTTATTTGTGGAGTTACCGCCAAATCATGTGTTAACCGATCTTGCAAGCGCAGCATTTCCTGATGCTAGGGCAATCTCTGTAATGAAAATGGGAATTCGATCTACAAGTTTATTAATCAATAGAGAGCAGTCAGTAGAAAACTAAAACGTAAGCGTTTACAATACGGATGAATTGAAAGGGGAGATTGGAATGAGTCAACTAGTAAATCAACAGATAGCTAAAAAGAGGTCTTGGACAACAAGGCGAGATGCAAAGGCAAAACGTCTTTCAAAGGTTGAAAAAATGACATGTGGAAAAGTGATTGCAACTGAAAATATTGTTCAAGTATTAGAAGAACTATTAGTCTCTGGAGATCGAGTTGTACTAGAAGGCAACAATCAAAAACAAGCCTCTTTTCTTTCTCAGTCTTTAACAGAGATCAATCCCAATAAAGTAAACCAGTTACATATGATCATGTCGAGTATATCAAGACCCGAACACCTTGATATTTTTGAAAAAGGAATTGCCAATAAAGTTGATTTCTCATATGCAGGTCCACAAAGTTTGAGAATGGCACAAATGCTAGAAGATGGGCAGCTGACAATGGGAGAAATTCACACATACGTTGAACTGTACGGCAGGCTGTTCATTGATTTAACACCTTCTGTTGCTTTAGTAGCTGCTGATAAAGCAGATGCGCATGGGAATCTCTATACAGGTCCGAATACAGAAGAAACTCCAACCTTGGTAGAGGCTGCGGCTTTCCGTGATGGAATTGTTATAGCTCAAGTAAATGAATTAACTGATGATTTACCACGAGTCGATATTCCTGGCTCTTGGGTAGATTTCATTGTCGTAGCAGATAAACCCTATCAGTTAGAGCCGTTGTTCACTAGAGATCCAAGACACATTACTGAACTGCAAATTCTTATGGCAATGATGACTATTCGCGGTGTATATGAGCGGCATCAAGTAGAGTCATTGAACCATGGAATTGGCTTTAACACAGCTGCGATTGAGTTATTGCTACCGACATATGGAGAATCACTAGGACTAAGAGGAAAGATCTGTAAGCATTGGGCTTTAAATCCACACCCAACCTTGATTCCAGCGATTGAAAGTGGCTGGGTAGACAGTGTTCATAGTTTCGGTGGAGAAGTAGGAATGGAACAGTACATTGCAGCTCGTCCAGATGTGTTTTTTACAGGAAGAGATGGCAGTATGCGATCGAACCGGACTCTTTGTCAGTTAGCAGGTCAGTATGCAGTTGATTTATTTATCGGTTCAACCTTGCAAATGGATCGTGATGGGAATTCTTCAACGGTAACAGCAGGAAGGCTTGCTGGTTTTGGTGGAGCGCCGAATATGGGGCACGATCCAGGAGGGAGACGCCATTCTTCTCCTGCGTGGTTAAACATGATGACAGCAGATGATCCACTCGCGAAAGGAAAGAAGCTTGTTGTTCAGATGGTAGAGACATTCCAGGCGGGGAATCAGCCTGTTTTTGTCGACTCGCTTGATGCGATTAAGGTACGTGACGATGCGAATTTAGAAACGACACCAGTGATGATCTATGGAGAAGATGTCACCCATGTTGTGACAGAAGAGGGAATAGCTTATTTATATAAAACAGATAGCATTGAAGAAAGAAGGGAAGCGATTGCTTCCATTGCAGGAGTTACACCAATTGGCTTAAAGAGTACGGTTAAATCGAAATTGAAATTGCGTGAAAAAGGTATATTGGCTCTTCCAGAAGATTTACAAATTAGAAGAACAGATGCGAAACGATCACTGCTGGCAGCTAAAAGTGTAGAAGAGCTAGTAGATTGGTCAGATCATTTATATCACCCACCAGCTAAGTTCCGTAGTTGGTAAGAGGAGGGATTTAATGAGTTGGCAAACTGCAATGGATTGTAGTGAGATTTTAGCCCAGCATGCGGTAACAGCCTTGATTGAAGAAGCTGAATTAACGCCGAAGCCCGGTCTTGTTGACAAGCAAAATAGTGGTTCCCATTCAGATATGTCTTGTGAGTTGATGATTACGTCGGCGAAGGCGTTAGAAGAAACTTTTGCGCAAATAGCTTTAGTGTCTTATCAGCAAAAACCAAGTCAATCCCTTCGTGAAAAAATTGCTGAGATTGGCCGAAGTGGTGAAAAGGCTATGTTTCGAGCGACCGGTGGGGTTAACACTCATAAAGGTGCGATTTGGGCATTAGGACTTTTAATTTCAAGCAAAGCGATGGCAAGCCCCGATACTGACAGTGAAACAATTGCTAAGTTAGCTGGAGAACTTGCCCGTTATCATGATCGCTACGTTCCTACTCAACAAACGAACGGGTTACGTATCCAAAAACGTTACGGGGTTCCTGGAGCAAAAGGTGAGGCAGAACAAGGCTTTCCTCATCTAAGGCTGATTGGCTTACCTGCTTTACACAAAGCTCGCCAAAAAGCAAAGTCTGAATTACATGCGAGGATTGATACGCTCCTTGCCTTAATGGCGAATTTAGATGATACATGTATTTTACATCGAGGTGGGATGGACACTTTGTTAGTCATTAAAGAAAAAGCGGATCGCGTTTTGGTACAGGGAGGCGTCTCAACAGCAGCAGGCTGGGAAGCTTTAGCTGATCTAGATCTCGAGTGCGAACGACGTCGTGTTTCGCCTGGTGGAAGTGCTGATTTATTAGCCGCTACGATCTTCCTTGATGCGTTCAATACATCTACTAAGTCTAGATGCCTTGAATCAAGTGTTACAAACTAACTTTATTGAGGTGATTATTTTGGAAACACGTTTATATAAGTATCCAGCTTCTAAAGGCAATGTTCATCGTGCGCATGTTGGAGTCGTAGGTTCAGGTGACTTGGAAATATTACTTGAGCCATCTAATGAACCGTATGCTCAAATCGAGTTAAGAACAGGAATAGATGGGTTTGAAGCGACATGGAAGAAGGTATTAGATCGCTTCTTTTCTACTCACGATATTGCGGCAACCATAAAGATAAATGATTTTGGGGCAACCCCTGGTGTTGTGTTATTGCGCTTAGAACAAGTTTTGGAGGTGAGCAGACGTTATGAAAATGCTTAAGGATAGCTTTGTTGAAAAAGATGCTAGGCAAAGAGCGATTGCGATCTTGGATGAAGGTACCTTTAGAGAACTGTTAGGACCTTTTGATGGATTTGAATCTCCACATCTTCAGAATCAAGGAATTGTTCCGCAAAGTGATGATGGGGTTGTTCTTGGTCGAGGCGAGATTGATGGTGAATCGGCAATCGTTATTTCATTAGAAGGAAAATTTCAAGGAGGAGGAATTGGTGAAGTATCTGGAGCAAAAATCGCCGGAGCACTGGAATTAGCTCTTCAAGACAATCAAAAAGGTATCGCGACTCGACCTGTTTTATTGTTTGATACAGGGGGCGTTCGTCTTCAAGAGGCGAATTATGGACTATTATCGATTGCTGAAATTGGTGCTGCGATTGTTGCGTTAAGAAACTACATTCCTGTTGTAGGGGTGATACCAGGAAAAATTGGTTCCTTTGGTGGGATGTCGATTACGGCAGGGCTATTCAGCTCATTAATTATTACACGTGAAGGGAGAATTGGGCTGAATGGACCAGAAGTAATCGAGCAAGAAGCAGGAATTGAAGAATTTGATTCGAGGAATCGACAGCTCATTTGGAACACGATTGGCGGTGTGCAAAGGCTTGCGACTGGGGGCGTTGATCATCTCGTTGAAGATGATCGTGAGACGATTCGAAACCAAGTTAGAGAAGTGTATCAAAGCGGACTCAATCAGCAACCAAGAAGTACACAAGTAGAATTATTTCAATCGTTGCTAATGTCAATTGACCCTTCGCAACATTTAACTCCAATAGAGCTGAGAGACATTTTCGAAAAAGTTAAAGAAGGACACGAAGAGTTAGTTAAGTATGTCGGTCATGAGAGTACAAAAGAACGATCTAGTCGAGGACTTAAGTGGTTTGAAGCATTGACTGATCCGTCAGAAGAGGTTCATTCTCGTGTTCCGTCCGTGAAATGTGCAGATGGTATGCTCGAAGACGAGCGTGCCCGATTTATCGCAGTCGTTCCGAATCCTAATAGCCGCTTTCCTCGAGCGCGAAATGGAGAGGTAGGGCTAGAAGAAGGGTGGACGATTGCAGAATCGGTAAGGAATGCTATTAAGGAAGATGAAGGTGGAGACAAACGAGCGATCGTCGCAATAGTGGATGTTCCTAGTCAAGCCTATGGCTATAACGAGGAATTAGTCGGCATTCACTTAGCTTGTTCAGCAGCGGCTGATGCTTATGCAACAGCTCGATTAGCAGGCCATCCTGTAATTACACTTATTGTTGGAAATGCGATATCAGGTGCATTTTTAGCACACGGTCTTCAAGCCAATCGGATTCTCGCGTTAAAGGATCCTAATGTGCATGTTCATGTCATGTCAAAGCAATCAGCCGCTAGAATTACAAGAAGAACGGTGGAGGAACTAGAAGTAGCAACAAAGCAAACACCAGCGATGGCTTATGACATTGACTCTTTTAAAAAGCTTGGTGCATTGCATGAATTAATAGAAGGAATCAATGCAGATGCCCCAGATGTTGAGGATTGTATTATCATAAAGGAGAAGTTACGAGCTGCTATTATAGATACGAGAGGTTCACAAACGGACTTAGGCAATCGTCTCAGGTCCAGAGAAGCAAGAGAAGAAGGGCGAATCACATCTATCTTGGTAAGAAAGCAGTTGGCAGAACAATGGAGTTAAGAACGCATGATTTAATTAGAGTTAAAGGAATGCCCTCGTTCTTGGACAATGAAGCATGTGAGGAATGGGTAACGGAAGCGATGCATGAAGCGCCATTTGTTGTCGTGAGACGGGCTCCAATCGAAAATGAAATGATTCCCGTGGGCATTCGAGGGAAATCACGTTCCCATAGGTATGCAGCTTTTTTACACATGGATGAATTGGAAGAAGTAATTTCTCCAGAAAAGTTAGCAAATGAAAAAAGATGGTTAGAAAATCCACGGTTACAGGAGATCAAAGTTCTTCAAGTGTTACATGAAGTAGATGAAATTCTTTCAAATCATGATATCGTTTGGGGACCAGGTGGAAGTGCGGGGTTTGAGCTGGCAAGTGGGATACCGACTCTCACGACTAAAAGTGATTTAGATTTGATCATCCGGACGCAGCCTCAGTTACTGTTAGTAGAAAAAGCAAGGCAAATCTATCAGGAGCTTACAAATATTGAAACTAGGGTGGATGTTCAACTGGAAACACCAATCGGTGCTATCGCATTAGCGGAATACTGTCTAGAGCCAGAGCAAATTCTTACCCGAACAAAAAAGGGTCCTAAGTTAACAAAGTTTTCATTGTTAAAGGAAACAGTTAAGCTTAACGGTTAAGATAAATCAGTTTACACTTGTAAAATGGTGTAAACTGATTTTCCATTTGAGATGAGGAAGATAAATTTAAGCAGAGATAGGTGTTTCAAATGTTCATACTTGTTGAAGTGGTCTTTCCGGTATTTGCAATTTTCTTTGCAGGCTTTGTGCTAAGAAAGAAGTTTGGTTTGCAGATTGATTCTCTTTCGCAAACTGCTTTTTATTTGTTACTGCCATGTTTAGTCTTCCGAACTCTTTATGAAGTTGATATTAAAGGAGACTTGAAAAATATCATTATTTTTCAGTTCTTCTTAATGCTTTTCCTTGCAGCTCTTGTGTTGCTTATTGGGAAATTAAGAAAACAAACAGCTCAGATGACAAATGGTTTGTTGCTTTCTACCATTTTTATGAATGCAGGAAATTATGGTGGTCCTTTTATTTTATTTGCACTTGGAGAAGTAGCTTTTCAATTAGCGATTGCTTATTGGGTTATTCAAACAATTCTAATGAATACATTGGGCGTATTTATAGCGAATAAACAAGGAACCACTTTAAAGGCCACACTGATCGTAACACTGAAAATGCCGATTGTGTACGCCGCGATACTCGGGATTGGACTTCAACTGCTTGAATTAACTATTCCAATGTTTCTTTTTCAACCAGTCGATATGTTGGCTACAGCGACAATTCCAATTATCATGCTCTTACTTGGCATGCAATTAGCGAATGTGACTTTTACAAAGGCGTGGTCAGTGATTAACTATGGGATCATTTTAAGGTTAGTCATTTCACCGGTACTGGCTTTTCTCATTGTTCAATTTATAATGAACGTTGATGGGCTTTTATCCAATGTACTCATTCTTCAAGCTGCTATGCCGTCCGCAGTTGTGATGACTTTAATAGCGACAAAGTATTACTGCGAGCCTGAAGCAGTATCTGGAATTACGCTTATTACAACAATCGTCTCGATGATTACGTTGCCACTTATATTGTTCTTATTATAGTTCAGCTTCCCTTATTCTTTAACAAGATTGGAACGAACAGCGCTGTTGTAAATAAACATACTGTTCGTTCTATATAAATATAAGAAAGTCCATTTCATTCACATATATACTATTCGCTTATGATTTCATGGCCGTCTTCAAGATCAAAACCAAATCCTTCATATAAATACGTCAACACGTCCATGAAGCTTAACCATGTTGTATCTAATGTAATTATCTTTTTATTTTTATAACAGACGACGCGATAAGGCTCCTGCTCGTCTTCTTGGTATGTATAAATAAAATAGATGTATTGATACTTGAGACCTAATTCTTTTATTTTAATTGTCGAGATAGGGCTTCTCACAAAAGCAATAAAATAGTCATCTTCATTTCGACGTAAAACCTGTACGTTTTCTGAGCTCTCTTTAACTGTAAGGTCATACTCATAACCTTGCCAAAATACTTTCCAACGTTCTTTTGTTAACATTGCGTTCACTCCTGAAAATCGGTATCTTTTTTTGAATACCCAAATTTTCAAATGTTAAACCACTAATTGGAATAATTTTCAATAAAAATTAAGAAGGGAATAGCTTGAATATGTCAAGCTATTCCTGTGCTGGACTAATGATAGCTATTACGCCCATTCGCACTTCCACTTGTTTTATGCTTCGGTCTGCTTTTGTTATTTTGCTGCTTTGTTCCACTGCTGTTGCTGTTTTTATTTTTAGACATCGTTATGCCTCCATTTTTTTTGGGATTACTTGCACAATGCATTATTATCGTTTACGTATTTCGTTAAATCATTAGCAACAATAGTTGGAAGTGATAAAAATCAACACTCTTGGAGAAACTCTTGGATGACGTAGTACATATTTGTTGACAGTATTTGTTAAACGTTATAGGTTAAAAAGGTAAGTGATCAAAATGTGTAAAGGAGAATGTACAATGGATTTTGTTACATTAAATAATAGTGTGAAAATGCCGCAGCTTGGTTATGGCGTTTGGCAAGTTGAAGATGAGCAAGCGACTACTGCAGTGAGGAAAGCCATCGAAGTTGGTTATACGTCCATTGACACAGCGATGATCTACCAGAACGAAAGAGGCGTTGGGAAAGCCATTAAAGAAGCCTCTGTTCCTCGTGAGCAGCTCTTTATCACAACAAAAGTGTGGAATAGTGATCAAGGGTTTGAGAACACGTTACGTGCTTTTGATGAAAGTCTAGAACGATTAGGGCTTGATTATGTTGATTTATATTTAATTCATTGGCCAACTCCTGAGTTCGATCAGTACGTTGATACATACAAAGCATTAGAAAAGCTTTATCACGATGGACGAGTGAAAGCAATTGGCGTTTGTAACTTTGAAATTGAACATTTAGAGCGCCTCTTACAAGAGTGTGAGGTTAAACCAGTTTTAAATCAAGTGGAATGTCACCCATACCTTCAACAAAATGAGTTAAAGGACTTTTGTGCAAAACATGATATCTTCTTAGAAGCGTGGAGCCCTCTTGAGCAAGGTGGCGATGTGTTGAAGGATGAAGTTATACAAAAAATTGCTGATGTACAAGGCAAAACTCCGGCACAAGTTGTACTTCGTTGGCATTTGCAAAAGAACAACATCGTTATCCCAAAGTCAGTGACACCATCAAGAATTGAAGAAAACTTTAATGTCTTTGACTTTGAATTAACGGAGGAGCAAATGGATGAGATTAATCAACTGAATCGCGATCGTCGTAAAGGTCCTCATCCTAATGAATTTCATAATCGCTAAAATAATTTGCCCACTTCAAACCGAAGTGGGCTTAAATTTGTGTGTAAATAGGCCCTTTGGTGCAGGGGGAATCAATTAAAGTCCTAACAAAATTTCTCGTTAGGAGGAGAGGATTAGGCATATAGTAGTGTGTGTGTTTATATAATGCTAGAGAAGGAGGGGGAATCATATGGGAGTGAAACTCATTAAAGTTTCTGCATTGTACTTTGTTCTTGGCGTCTCACTAGGCTATTATATGTCGGTTGCCCATGCGTATCATCTGACAGGGGTGCATGCTCATGTGAATTTGTTAGGGTGGACGTCCATGACATTAGCTGGACTGATTTACATCTTATTTCCAAAAGCGGGATCTAGTATGCTAGGAAAGATTCATTTTTGGCTTCATAACATTGGACTTCCACTCATGATGGTTGGGCTTTTTCTCTTATTACAAGGGAATTCAGCTCTCGAAGTATTAATTCCAATTGGTGCAACATGTGTATTAGTCGCAGTCATTTTATTTGCGGTAAATGTGTTATTGAATGTGAAGAAAGAAGAGGTTGAGGCTCGTTTTCAAAAATAAAGATGGAAAATGCCAACTTAAAATTCCTTGAACACGCTTGGGTTTGATCACTCAAGCGTATTTTCATGTTCCACGATTATTTCACTTACTCTCATGCATGATTTGTCCAGTCTTCGAATAAGTATAAAAAACTGGAGACAAGTCATAGTTAAATAGGGGGATTTGGAAATGGTTGAAGCGATTTTGACATTATTTACGAATGAACAGCAAGCCCAATCGATTGTATCCAATCCGTTGGTAGAATTCATATTTATGGTGTTATTTGTCACATTTGCCGCAGCGGTTTTCGTTCATTTTCTCTTGTTTAGCAAACTAAGAACGATTCGAAATTTTATAGGAGAAACGAATTCATTAGAAATGGCACCGGTTAATTCGTTTCAAAAAGAATTCGAACAAAAAAACAAACAGGAATCAGTAAAAGCTGAGACATTTGTACAAGAAAAATTTTCAAGTTGGAGAATGTTCAATGTACCGGTTGTAAGTTTGATTAAGATGATTCAAATGACGGTATCGATTTTTATATTAGTAGGTGTATTAGGAACATTTATTGGACTAGCGATGTCCCTTGGAAGTATTGATGCAACAGGCGATCAATTAGTCGAGAATGTTGCTTTGGTGCTTGCAGGCATTGATGTAGCTTTTTATACGAGTATTGCAGGGATGGGATTATCCTTACTCATGACTGTAATGACCCGTGTTTGGAATACGGAATTTCTGTTAACGGACATCATGCTCAAAACAGAATCACATTTAGAAGAGAAGGAAAAGGACGGGATGACCCGCCTCATTGAAGTATCAGAAACGATTCATACATCCATTGTTGATTTACATGAATCCAATCAAGAATCAATGCAGAGTATTGTCGAGTCATTCCATGGCTTTCAAGAATATACGGTCGGCTTGCAGCAATCAGCGAAAGATTTAGCGAAGTTTAATGAAGGACTATCAGAGAATTTAAAAGATTTCACTGTGATCTTTGATCGAGTCAAAGAGATGACGGAAGGGTTTGATAAAGGAGTTAAAAAGCTTAATAAAAATTTTGATCAATTATTCTCTTATTTTTATAAAATGGATCAAAGAAATGAAAAAATGACTAGTGCGTTTACAGAAACGTATAAGAAAATAGATGAACTCTCAACGTCTCAGATCGAATCAATGAATCAATTCCAAGACTCAGTCGGTGATTTAAGAGATTACTTTTCTGCAATTGCTAATAGGCAGGAATCGATTCAGACGGCTTTTGAAAGAATGCTTGGACAAAGTGATCAGCTCGTTAAAGCGATGAAAGAGAACAATCAACAGTTTGAACGGATTTTCGGACATGATGTCAGCTCAAAATTATCAGCTATGACTACGAATTTACATGATTTGAAAAATGATTTTCATAGACTAGGACATACGATCTCTCGTTTACCTGATGAACTCGAAACAATAAACCGAGCTCAAGGGGAGTATAAAACTCTTCTCGGAAATCGTTACGACGAATTAAAGCAATACAATCACGAAATTTACAATCACTTAAAAATGCATTCTGCCAATTCAAGTGCATATGAAACATATTTAAATGATGCATCCCGTTATTATGAACAGTTAGGAATGACAAATCAGCAATTGTTGAATGATTTGAATCGAACAGTGACACAGATGACTGACTCTTTTAACCAAAGGGAAAATCAAATGGAATCAAACGTAGGCATCTTAAAAGATACATTATCAAGGTATGTCGCTAATTTAGAAGGAACGCTTGGTGATAAACTTGAAAAGGCGAGTAGGAATATAGGGGATTACGTAACCGAAATTAATTCAGTCTTAAAGAAAGAATTCAAGCAAATAGGTGAAATAACAGAAGAAAGCCAAATAAGAAGTGCACGTTCAATCCAACAGCTTGTGCAAGAGTTAAATCAAGAAATCCAACTGCTGAACCGTCAGTTACAAACTTTTTCTGAAGAGGCGAGTAGAAAAAGCAGTATAAGGGTTGGAGCCAATGATTAATAAATACAAACGATTATTTCAGCGTGAAGATGAAGAAAGTCACTTTTGGCCATCATTCACCGATTTGTTAACGGCGATTCTTCTTTGTTTTATTTTAATCTTTATCATCATGATGGTGATCAAATCGTTTCAGATTGAGGAGATGAAACGAACGATTGATCAGATCATGGGGGTTCGAGTGAATATCATTCAAGATTTAAATGAAGAATTCACCGAATCTGATTTGAAGATTGAGATTGATGAGAAGACAGGCGCATTGATTTTTAATACAGACATTTTGTTTGAATTTGATGCAGCTGTTCTAAAGCCAGAAGCATTTCAATTTTTGGATGAATTTGTTCCAGCCTATTTGGATGTATTACTTGAAAATGGATATGAGGAGTATATCTCGGAAATTATCATTGAAGGACACGCCGATCGTCACGGAAGTTATTTGTATAACCTAGAATTGTCCCAACAGCGAGCATTTAGCGTAGCAGAGTATATACTCAGTGAGGATTTCCCGTATAAAAATATTCAAGAACATTTAAAGACAAAGCTCACAGTCAATGGAAGATCGTATTCAGAAGGTCGTTCAGATGAAGCAGGGAAATATAGCAATCAAGCATCTAGAAGAGTTGAATTTAAATTTAGGCTGAAAGATGAGGAAATTCTAGAAAAAACACGTGAATTGTTGGAGTGAGAATGAAGAACCTATCTTTCTAAGCTTGGAAAGATAGGTTTTTATTAGAAAAGGTGAGAGTCTAGCTTCAACCGAAGATGTCCTTCAATTCTCCAGGTCTGGCATCAGTAGTGGCGTTAAAAGTGACTACCAACTTTATTTAGGACAGTTTCCAACTTACAACATACTCCGTTTTTTCATTCAAAATTCCTAGTTCAGGTTCTGATACAAACCATTGTCCATGTATATTTAATTCTTTACAAGCTAATTCAAACTGACATAGGAATAAATTCATTTTCTTGTAATTGAATCTCTTTTTCGAACGAATTCCTCGAGAAAGTCCCACCCATCCAGCACGTTCCGAGCCCTAATTGTGTTGCAAATAACAGTACTTTATGAAAAAGAAAAGCATATTCTACTAAAGCATATTTTTCGTTTTTAGCTGAACCAACTAAGTACGCTTGTGGGTTCTTAATGAAACCATATGTACCGAGCTTGATTCCTTTTTCTGTATGGTTATTCGTAACTTGAACAAGTGTAACCAAGCCTTTCCCTCCGAAAGGCCCTATTTGATTTTTCTCCTTATTAATGTAAGAAGTTAATTGACTGAGGTTTGATTTTGATAGTTTCACAGAGTCAAACGTTCTAATTGATTGACGACGGCGCATGATGTCAATATAAGAGTTCTTAGGTTCCATACGTACTCCTCTCAAGTTGAATGTTAGTGTATTTCGAGTTTTCTAGTATCTAAGTTATTGTAAATGATTCTTATACTTCTTTAATTTATAGATAACAGTTGGTTGGCTGATTTGTAAAAGCTCAGCCATTTCATAGGTCGTTTTGCATTGCTTTTTGGCTCTTGATAACATTTGGATTTCGACTTCTTCCACTGCTTCCTTCAAACTCTTTTTTTCTACCATATCCTGTTCATAATGGGAGGATTCAACGGTCTCTTTTATGTTACTTTGAAGCTCCAAAGGGAGGTGCTCAGGTCGAATGATCGGATCTTCAATTGTTAAAACGAGGCGCTCTAGAATATTTTCCATCTCGCGTACATTACCTGGCCATTTATATTGAACTAATTGATGATAAGTTGAAGGGTGTAATTTTTTTGTAGAGTGGTGCTTTTCATTCATTATTTGTAAGTAGTGTTGCAAAAGAATGACGATGTCATCTTGCCTTTCATGCAGTGGAGGAATTGAAATAGGGATGACATTTAGACGGTAATACAAATCAAGGCGAAATTTCCCTTCATCGACCATTTCTTTTAGCGGTTGATTCGTTGCAGTAATTAAGCGGAAGTTAACGAGATGTTCTACTTTTCCTCCAACTCTTGTCATTTTTTTCTCCTGTAACACTTTCAGTAATTTCACTTGAATGGATAACGGAAGTTCTCCAATTTCGTCTAGAAAAAGTGTTCCTTGATCGGCTTGCTCAATTAAGCCTTTTCTTCCTGACTTATGTGCTCCTGTAAATGAACCGGGCTCGTAGCCAAACATCTCCGATTCAAATAAAGTTTCTGGAATGGTACTACAATTCACCTCAATGAAAGGTTCTTTGTGTCGTTCACTACGATCATGAATATAACGAGCAAGGGTACTTTTTCCAACACCAGACGCACCTAAAAATAAAATCGTAGCGTCTGATTTAGCGACACGTTGAATCGTTGTTATGATTTGTTTCATCTTACTGCTTCTGAAAAGAATGGGGTGCTGACTTGCTTCTTTTCCACGTAATTCCTCGACTTCAGCTTGAAAGCCAGCAACTTTTGATTGTAATTGTTCATATTGTTCTTGAAGCCGATAGATTTCCGTCTGATCTTGACTGTAACTGATTGCTCTAATTAACTGCCCTTCTTTATTAAACACTGGATAACCGGTTGACATGATGACGTGACCAGATTTTGTATGTTGCAATACTTGCACTACTTTTTTCTCTTTTAACACAAGAGCATTAATAGAGGGGGAGAGAATCCCTTTCTTTTCTAACTCATAGATTGAAGTTCCGATGTATGAACCTTCTTCGATGTCATACATTTTCCAATGCTCGCGGTTGGAGCGGAGAATGATCCCATTTTCATCGGTAATCGTAATATTGTTATTTGATGTATTGATAATCGTATCTAATTCCAATCTCAACTCTTTTTCCATAAAAGAACACCTCTATTTACAGATTGATTTAATTATTAATTAAATTAACTGAATAATCAATGATTTAATCGATTTTGTCGTAAAACAATTTAATTGTTAATTAAATGAGCGGAAAATCAAGAAAAATGAATGTGGTAACATTGGCACTACTTTTGCATTAGAAAGAGTGAATACGTATAGGAGAAAGGGAGTCATCAACATGAATAATTGGATTAAAGAGTTAGAGGAGCTAGACAAGAAGCATTTTATCCACCCGACATCACCAATAAAGCAACAGCAACAAGCTGGTCCTAGTTTTATTTTTACAAAGGGAGAAGGTGTCTATTTAGAAGATTTAAAAGGGAATCGAGTGATTGATGGAATGTCCTCTTTATGGAATGTGAACATTGGTCATGGAAGAGAAGAGATGGGGGAAGTAGCGAAGGAGCAAATGTCAAAGCTTGCTTATAGTTCTTGTTTTGCCACTTTTAGCAATGAGCCTGCGATTCGGTTGGCAGCAAAGCTTGCCGAAGTGGCACCAGGAAACTTATCGGCCACTTTCTTTACATCTGGTGGATCAGAGGCGAATGATACCGCTTATAAATTAGCTAGGCATTATTGGATTTTAAAAGGGAAACCAAATAAGCAAAAGATTATTACAAGAACGAAGTCCTATCATGGTGTAGCGTTGGGGGGAACGAGTGCGACCGGGTTGCAGCCGTTCCGTGAGTTTACAAATTCGATCGCTCCTGATTTTGATTATGTAGATCACTTTTCTAGCGAAGCATTAAGGCGCAAAATTGAAGAGGAAGGTCCAGAAAAAATCGCGGCTTTTGTAGCGGAGCCGGTACAAGGGGCTGGTGGAGTTCATATTGCACCTGAAGAATATTTCAAAGAAGTACGCGTTATCTGCGATCAGTATGACATTTTATTTATCACAGATGAAGTAATTACAGGGTTTGGGCGTACTGGAACATATTTTGGAATTGAACACTATGGAGTCGTACCAGATATGATGTGCTTTGCTAAAGGGGTGACGAGTGGCTATGCACAGTTAGGCGGGGTGATGATGTCGGATCAAATGTATGAAGAGTTCAAGGAACTTTCAACGGGTACTCTTTTACACGGTTATACGTATAGCGGTCATGCGATGGCTTGTAGCGTCGCGCTAAAGAACCTTGAAATTATTGAAAAGGAGCAGTTGATTACTCGTGCTAAGGAAATGGGTGGTGAAATGCTTGCAGGCTTTAAAGAACTGCAACGTAAACACTCGATCATTGGCGAAGTAAGAGCACTTGGGCTTATGGGGGCAATTGAAATTGTAAAGGATCAAAATTCAAAAGAACGATACCAAACTGCTTTAGCCCCAATCATTGTTACAGAAGCTGCCAAGCGGGGTCTCGTCGTACGTTCCGTCGTTTTTGATAGTCAAGATACGCTTGTAATCGCTCCTCCTTTGATCATCAACAAGAAAGAAATCGAGGAAATGATGACGATTTTATCAAATACTTTTGCAGAAGTTGAACTGAAGATGATAGGATGAAACACAATTTAACGGTACCTGCTTGAAGTAAAACAATTTAACGGGCGTCTCAAAAGGTCAAAACAAGACCTTTTGAGACGCCCTCATTTGTTATTGGTTTAAATAATGCAAGCAGAATTCTAAGTCAGCCTGCAAATGCTTTTTCATTAATTCTTCTGCGAGATCACTGTCATGGTTAAGGATTGCCTGATAAATCTCTTCATGTTCGTCAATCAAAAAAGGTCTTTTATAAAGGACAACGGTTTTGCGGAATAAATAAATGATGGACTGCATGCGATCAATTGTATCAATCATGACAGGATTATTGGTCGCTTGAACAATTAATCCATGGAATTCTTCATTCGCTTTCATAATTTCTTCACTTGTACCGTTTCGTCCGATTTGCACACATTCTTGAAGTCGTTCTATGTTCGTATCATTCATATACATGGCTGCATTTCGTGTAGCAAATCCTTCAAGTAAAATACGGACTTGAAAGATATTGCGTAGATCGGTTTCGGTAGGATTGGCCACTCTCTTTTCTTGTATCAGTCCTTCTTGTTCCAACTTTCGTATAGCTTCTCTAATAGGGGTTCTACTAACTCCTAATTCGGAAGCAAGCTTTTCTTCAACTAGCTTTGTTCCTCGAGAGAGCTCACCGTTCAAGATTTGATCTCTAATGTATTCATAAGCTTTTGAGTAAGCGGATGTATGTTTCTTCAATATGTTGTAACTGTTACGTGGATGATAACTGTAACAGTCATCCTCCTTTCTAGAAAAACGTCCATTCCTATAAAGTATAAGAGTATTACCTGAAAATTGGAAGGGTCCAAATAGTTTTGTATACAAAAATAGATAAAAGTGTATACAAAACTAAAATATTTGTGTACAATCAATTTGTATTGAAAACGCTTTAAGATTTTTAGGAGGTAAGACAATGAAAATAGGATTTATTGGTCTAGGTATAATGGGAAAGCCAATGACACTCAATTTGATCAACAAAGGGTTTAATGTAACCGTATACGATATAAATGAAGAGGCTGTTCAACAACTAGTAAAGGCAGGGGCAATGGAAGCTGGATCACCAAAGGAAGTAGCGGAACAGAGTGAGGTTATCATCACAATGCTTCCAAAGTCTGAACATGTAAAAAGTGTAATCATAAATGAAAACGGAATCATTAATGGAGCAAAAGAAGAAACGACTGTCATAGATATGAGTTCTATTACACCAGATGCATCAAGAGAATTAGCTGCTATTTTAAAAGAAAAAGGAATTAGTATGTTAGATGCACCGGTAAGTGGAGGAGAGCCAAAGGCAATTGATGGGACACTTGCAATCATGGTTGGTGGAGATCAAGAAGTGTTTCAACGCGTAAAACCAGTGCTCGAAGCGATGGGCCAAGAGATTACATTAGTCGGCGGAAATGGCTGTGGCACAACCGCGAAGCTTGCGAATCAAATTATTGTGAATGTTAATATCGCAGCAATGTCTGAAGCGCTTGTATTAGCTTCAAAAGCAGGAATAGATATTGAGAAAATGTATCAAGCAATTCGAAGTGGACTAGCTGGAAGTTCTGTTTTAGATGCGAAGGTTCCATTAATACTAGAAAGAAACTTTGTTGCTGGTGGACGGATAGACATTAATGCAAAAGACTTAACGAATGTAAAAGAAACAGCTAATGCACTAGGTGCGCCGCTTCCCCTTTCAAGTCAAGTGCTTGAAATGTTTGAGGATCTAATAAACGAAGGTAAAGCAGCAGACGATCATGGTGGACTCATTCAGTATTATGAGAAATTAGCAAATACAGAAGTAAAGGGGAATGAATCATGAGCAACAGACTACTAACAGAACTTCAACACCAATACTCTCCTGTTAATGAAGAAGAAGTTACAAAATTATGGAATGAGGTTAGACCGACTTTCACTGATAAAATCATTGTGTTAGATGATGATCCAACTGGAGTACAAACGGTTCATGGAGTCTCAGTTTATACGGATTGGGAGGAAGAAACGATTGAACTAGGATTTAAAGAAGAAAATCAAATGTTCTTTATTTTAACGAATTCTAGAGCGTTTACGGAAAAAGAAACTAAGACCGCTCATGAACATATTGCAGAAAGAGTCGAGCGAATAGCTCAGAAGTTAGGCAGATCTTATATGATCATCAGCCGTGGTGATTCAACGCTACGAGGGCATTATCCACTTGAGACAGAAGTGATGAAGAACACGATTGAAGAACACAGTTCAATGAAACTTGATGGAGAAATTCTTTTGCCATTCTTCAAAGAAGGGGCCGTCTTACGATTGAGAATGTCCATTATGTTCAGTACGATCAAAAGCTTGTCCCAGCTGGTGAAACAGAGTTTGCCAAAGACCGGACATTCGGATTTGCTTCCAGTCATTTAGGTGAGTGGATCGAAGAGAAGACAGAGGGCGCGTTTAAAGCTGAGGATGTAACGTATATTTCGTTGCAATCTATTCGAAGTCTTGCAGTGGAGGAAATAACAAAGCAATTAATAGATGTGACTGATTTTAATAAAGTTGTCGTAAATGCCATTGAAGAAGAAGATGTCCGAATCTTTGCGATTGCCTTAATTAAAGCAATGAATAAAGGGAAGCGCTTTATGTTCAGGTCAGCAGCTACATGGACGAAAGTGATTGGAAATATATCGTCGAAGCCACTTTTGAAGCGTTCAGACTTAATAGAGCAATCTGTAGAGAATGGTGGTTTAATTATTGTAGGATCGCACGTCCAAAAAACGACTGAACAATTACAAGAACTTCAATCCCTTACTTCAATTACTGCAATTGAATTTGATTGTCATCTAGTGTTAGAGAAGGAACAATTCCGTAAAGAAATAGAGCGAGTGAAAAAAGAAGCGGAAAGTTCAGTTGCTGCAGGAGAGACGACCGTTATTTTTACAAAGCGTGAGCGCCTTGATTTAGGTGAAGGGATGAAAGAAGAGGAATTAAAACTATCAGTTGAGATTTCAGATGCTGTCACAAGCATTGTTCGTCATTTTGCAATCACTCCTAAATACATCATTGCCAAAGGTGGAATCACTTCTAGCGATGTGGGTACGAAAGGCTTGCAAGTCAAAAGAGCAACAGTAGCTGGTCAAATTGCCCCAGGAGTACCAGTTTGGAAAACGGGCAGCGAAAGTACATTTCCGGCTATTCCGTATATAATTTTTCCCGGAAATGTGGGAACAGCAAGTACATTGAAAGAAATTGTGATAGAGCTTGAACAATAAAGATCGTTAGGGGGAATTCAAATGGTAACAGGAAATATGTTATTAGTAGTCTTTTTAATCGCTTTAATCGTATTGTTTGTCTTAATATTGAAAATGAAATTGGAACCTTACCTAGCTTTAATTGGGGTTGCATTAGGAACCGGGGTTGTAATTGGAATTCCTCTATCAGAAGTTCCAGGAATTGTTGCGTCAGGATTTGGGAATACCTTAACAGGCGTTGGGATTCTGATTGGATTAGGAGTCATCTTCGGGCAGTTTCTTGCTGCCTCTGGTGCTGTTGAAAGAATTGCTCAGTCAGTCTTAAAAGTATTTGGAATTAAACGGTCACCTGCGGGCTTAGCTTTGACAGGTACGGCTGTATCAATTCCGGTATTCTTTGATGCCGCATTTGTCATTTTGAGCGGGCTTATTAAAAGTTTAACGAAAAAGACAGGGATACCTGTTATCTCATTTGTAACTGCTTTAGGTGTTGGATTAATTGTTTCTCATAGTATGATCGCTCCAACGCCAGGGCCGTTAATTGTCGCTGAAAATACGAATTCTGATTTAGGTTTCTTTATTCTATATGGAATCATTTGTGCAATTCCTGCGACACTTGTCGGTGGATATTTGTACGGCATGTTCATTGGAAAACGCATTCAACCTAATGGTGAAATCGAAGAAGCTCAGGTGAGTGAAGCTGAAAAGCCAAGAAAGCAAATTAGTACTTCTCTTTCGCTTGGAATGTTAGCGTTACCAATTGTGTTGATTTTATTAAATACTTTTTCAAAATTATTATTCCCTGATACTCAATTAGCTGCTTTCTTCGGATTTATTGGAGATAAGAATGTTGCGTTATTTATAAGTGTTATTGTTGGTGTCATTGTTTTAACTCCTTATATTTCTACTCCTAAGCAAACACTTTATTCTGAAGCGATCAGTTCAGCTGGTATTATTATCTTAATTACAGGTGCTGGGGATCTTTTGGTGCAGTTATTAATCAAAGTGGTGTAGGAGATCATTTAATTGCAACGATGCAGAGCTGGAGTATACCGGTTTTCCTTCTTGCCTTTATTTTCTCTCAAATTTTACGTGCTTCATTAGGTTCCGCGACAGTTGCCTTAGTCACTACCTCTAGTATCTTAGGACCTTTAGCGATTGATTTAGGTGTCGCACCAGTACTTCTTGGTCTAGCGATTTGTGCAGGGGCAATTGGTTTATCTCTTCCTAATGATTCCGGATTCTGGGTTGTGAACAAATTTGGTAAATTAACAATTGCTCAAACATTAAAAGCATGGACAGTTGGTGGCTTTGTTGCTGGATTATCCGCATTAGGAATGGTTTACATCTTAAGCTTATTCTCTGGTATTCTACCTGGACTTTAACATGTATTTCTACAAAAAGAGAACCTAGAGTAAAAGGAGTAAACTTATGATTGTTAATACAAAAGAGATTTTAGTAGAAGCTAGGAAAAAGAAGTACGCTGTTGCTGCTTTTAATGTGTTCAACCTTGAAACGGCTCAAGCTGCGGTTGCAGTTGCTGAGAAAGAGAAACAGCCTGTTATTTTAGCTTTAGGGGAGAGATACTTTCCTACCGTAGATGTTGAAGGGTTTTCGGCTTTGGCGCATGCGATCGCAGCCAAAGCAAAAGTGCCAATTGCTCTTCATCTAGATCATGCCTATGAAAAACAATCGATTATTCGTGCCATACGCTGTGGCTTCTCTTCTGTCATGTATGATGGCTCACGCTTTGAGCTAGAGGAGAATATCCGCCATACAAAAGAAATCGCAGAAATTGCGCATATGGCTGGAGTTTCCATTGAAGCGGAAATAGGATCTCTTGCAAGAGGCTCTTACTCGGATGAAGAGGAAGGAGATGGCACACTTACAGATCCAGATGAAGCTGTGAGATTCATTGAAGAAACAGGAGTGGATTTTTTAGCAGCAGCAATTGGAACAGTACACGGGATGTATCAAGGGGAACCGAATATTCAGATACCTTTATTAAAAGAAATAAATGAAAAGGTTAACATTCCTCTTGTTCTGCATGGTGGTTCAGGAACGCCAAATGAAATCATCACCGAGTCGATTCAATTTGGCATTTGTAAAATCAATGTCAATACAGAAGTGTCGATGGCTGCAGTTAATTATTTACATCATACCGAATTTAAAGAACAGCATCTTTCTAGTATCACTGCTGATATTCAAGCAGAGATGGAGAAAGTCATGACAAAATTTGTGAGGTTGTTTGCTAATCGATCAAATTAGTCTTATGCAGTTGAAGAACTCTTCTAGGCCTTATTGCCCAGGAGAGTTCTTTTAATTGAAGGTTTTTCATTGATCAAGTCGATTTTAACTATTTATGCAACTTTTTCGTCCCGCTGATATCCTTCTGACATTGATCCTTTATTCTTTTATGTAACAACTGAAGAATGATAAAGGGTGAATGAATGTGAGTAAAGAAATCAAACAAAAAGAGTCCATTTGGCGAAATTCAATTTTCATGAAATTATTTGCTTCCTATACAGTGTCGATGTTCGGTCATTGGTTTGATATGGTTGCAATCATTGTATTGTTTAGTTATGTATGGGAGACAGAACCGATTGTTTTGGCGCTTATCCCTGTTGCTTATGCGTTACCACAAGTCCTTTTAGGGCAGTTTGCTAGTATGTTGACAGATCGATTTCATAAAGTGAAAGTTATGCTGGTAGCAGATGTTGCAACGGCAGTCTTAACATTTTTGCTCGTATTTACAAAAGGTCCATGGATCGCACTTGTTCTCATCGCGCTTCGGTCCACGATCAGTGTTGTACATTTACCTGCTCAACAGGGACTTATTAAACGAGTAGTGAAAGAAAAGCTGCTTATGAAAGCTGTGACGTTAAACGGTTCGGTTAATCAATTAGCGAAAATGATCGGACCATTGATTGGTGCGTCTCTACTAACCATTTTCTCACCGAAGCTATGTATGATAGTAAATGCAATTTGTTATACGATATCCGCTTTCATATTGTTTAAGGTTTTGTTAGACAAAAAAGACAATGAGAAAACCTCTACTCCTGTCGTGGTAAATAAAATAAGATTAGGATTTTGGGGAACGTGGAAAACAGGGTGGCTCATCGTTTTCCAGAAAAAAACGCTTTATTACAGTTTAATGGCTACTTTCATTGGTGTGACAGCCATTCAAATGGTCGACATTCAGTTCCCCGTTTTGTTTCGGGAGATTGCTCCGCATCTACCTCATTTACCAGGTTGGTTAATGGCAGCATCAGGTGCAGGCGCCCTTACCATGATCATGTTATTAAACCACTTTAGAAAATTAACGAACTATGGATGGTTGATTGGAATCAGCTTATTCTTCATCGGGGCAGGTTTTGCAGGAGTCGCATTACTAAAGGAAGGATTTCATATTTTCTTTCCTCTTTTATTCGGTTTTATTGTTGGGTTAGGAGTAGGCCTGCTAACAATTACAAATCAGTACATTGTACAATCAGAAACAACGGAACAAGAAATTGGTAGAGTCACTGCTATCACGAACTCTGTTATCAGCTTTACTGTGATCTTGTCTCCACTAGCAGGTGGTGTACTTGTACAATATTTTGGCGTTCGGTTTGTTTATTTAGGATCGGGTAGTTTATTGCTTTTGATTGGAATGCTTTTGTTTGTAGGGGATTCTATTTTGTTTAAAAATAATCAAAATAGAAAAAAGGTGGTGATCGCAGAGGGAAAGTCAAGCTCTTGACTTTCCCTCCATAACCCTTTTACATATACCTATAAATTCATCTAGGAGGCATACAAATGGAACAACAGCACCAGCATACGTTAAGTATTGTTGACTTTAGCACAACCGCACATGGTTCAACCTTTGTGAAATTCACTGGATACGATGCTAAAATAGAGAAAAAGTTTTCAGGAGAAGTGAAATTTCTAGGTGGCAACCCGTATGGGGATATCATTCATCCTGATCGATCGACCTTATCTGATGACTGTAGACAGTATGTGCAAAATTTATTAGTGGAGAAATTTCATTCAGGAGAATTTCAATAACTAATGAAAAAAAGGTAAATGATCTAGGCGCAATACAGCTGTGTATGTGCGCTTTTTTGTTGCTAAAACTTAATTGTAATAAAAAATCCTACCAAGGCGTTCGTTCACTGTGTTAATTAGTTAGGATATTAAAAAGAAATCAATACTTATTAATATTTATTATTAATAAGTATTGATTTTCATTATAAGGAAGTGTTAAACTTAATATTAGTTAATAGGAAGCGTGTACAGAGGAGGTTCTAAAATGTATCAAGTAAATGAGACGATGGTAATTGAGAAAATGGACGAGCATTTTTGCTTAGTGAAAGAAGCAAAAGGAAAGAAAACAGTTGAGATGTGCTTTTCAACAATTGAAGATGCACTATCTTATTCATTTGAACGGAAATATTGTACGAGTTGTTAATTGAAAAAAAGGTGCCAGCTTAATTGTCGTCAAAGACTAAACTGGCACCTTTTTTTTGAATTGGATAATAAGAATTTAAACAAAAATCAGAAGAATACCACATATTAAAACGTACCAATTTGAAATAGGATGAAAGAATATAGGGGAAAGATTGTACCTTTTTCAAACGGAACCCTATCCCCTTCAATATATGATGTATTCCACTTAATTCCATGTATCATTACCGTTATTCATGATACTATTTTTCTAATATTAATTTCAGAAGATGGAGCTCTCTATGAAATTTCAAAAGAAAATTTTAATGGCCTTTTTGTTTTTTATTTTATTTCCTATTTTTATCTTAGGTTTTGTCTCGTACTATGTAACCTCTTCCACGTTAAAAAACAAAGTTGGTGAAGAGACGTTACAAACGTTGAATGCACTTGATCTTAATTTGGATATGGTGATTTCAGAAGTCAATACGCTATCTAATTACATTGCTTCATCTAGGGAAGTTCAAGATTTTTTAATGTACAACGATGAACAGTCTATGCTTGATTTTTATAATCAAGGTCAAGCAATCGCAGGGTTACTTTATGGTCAGTCAAAGATTGATAATTTAGTACTGTATAATGCAACAGAACAAGTTTATAGCTTTAAGCGAACGATTCCCCCAACGTATCAACAATTTCTTGAGTCTGACTATTATCAATACTTAGTAGCAGAAGAAGGAAGACCAGTTTGGTTGTCTACAGATCAGAGCAGTCAGTTTATTGATGAGCATCCGATTATTTTGCAAGGGCGTGCAATTAAGGATGTCAATACGCTTCGTGATATAGGCTATCTTATTCTAGAAGTGAAACTAGAACGGTTTGATGAAGTGTTTAAAAGCCTTGAACAAATAGGGTCTCAGGAAATGATTGTTAATCAAAGTGGAGAGATTGTATATAGCCTCAATCATCAAATGATTGGCGATACAGTTGATTTACCGGGTAGGATGGGAATGAATCAGTCAGGTACACTGATTGACAACTGGGATCAAGAAAAGAGTCTCATTTCTTTTATTCCGATTACCTTAAATGACTATGAACCAGCTCAATATTTTCTTTTGTCGATTAAGCCTTGGAGCTTTATTACGAATGAAACAAAAGTGATACGTCAAGTTACAATCATCTTAGTTATTCTTGTGACGGTGTTTGTTATTTCTTTCAAACAGTTATTTTTGAATAAAATTATCCATTTTATCACAGATTTTGAAAATAACATGAAAAAGATAGAAAAAGGGCAATTGGATACTAGGATGAAAGCGTTTCCTATTTGGGAGTTAAATCATTTGGCGATGGGGTTTAACCGTATGGTTAAGGAAATATCCTCGTTGTTAAGTCGAATTAAAGGAGAACAAGAGAGAAAAAGAAAAGCTGAATTTAAAGTTTTGCAAAACCAAATCAACCCTCATTTTTTATATAATACGCTTGAGTCGATCAATTCTTTGGCCGCATTAAGTGGGAATCGCGATATTAGTAAGATGACGATAAATTTAGGAAAGTTGCTTCGAATAAGTATCAACGCTGCTGATAAAGTATCAGTAAGAGATGAAGTACGCCATGTCATTAGTTACATGGAAATTCAAAAAGTCCGCTTTGAGGATCGATTTACATTTGAAATAGAGGTGGACAAACAATTAGAAAGTTACTATGTCTTGAAGCTAGTTTTACAACCGTTAGTCGAAAATATATTGATTCATGCTTTCAAACGAAATCAAGTAGATGGAATCATTAGGATTCGTGGTGGTATAGCTGGAAGCGATGGTTATTTCTTGGTTGAAGATAATGGTGTAGGCATTCCAGAAAATGTACTAGAAACGTTTAAGCATTGCAATCAAGGGAGTGAGACACATAGTCAGAACATTGGTTGTGGAGTAATGAATGTGCAAGAACGGATGAAAATTTATTATGGACAACGTTATGGAATGATGATCTGTTCGGAAGAGAACAAGGGAACAACGATTAAGCTAACATTTCCGATCAGTGAGGGGGAGCAAGATGACTTATAAAGTAGTACTAGTTGATGATGAATCACTTATTCTTAGAAGTTTAGAGAAGATTATTGATTGGGAGTCTCTTAATTGTGAGGTAGCAGGTACAGCAAATGATGGACAAAAGGCCCTTTCACTCATTAAGGAGATGAAACCAGAGGTTGTTGTTACAGATATTTGTATGCCTGAAATGAATGGGCTTGATTTGCTTAGAGAAATCCAACAATTACAAGCTCAACCGAAAGTTATTCTGTTAAGTGGATACAATGATTTTCAATATGCAAAGGAAGGATTACGGAACAATGCTTTTGATTATCTTCTAAAGCCAATCGATCATGATGAATTAGAGAAGTGCCTTGAAAGAGTCATCATTACCTATGAAGACGAAAAGAAGAAGAAGTACGATTATCGGAAGAATTTGATTTTCGAAGCTTTAACATTCGGGAGTTCATTAAAAGATGACTATGTTTACGTAATTGTAAAAGTCGAATTCAATAAATTATCATTAACTGATGAACAACAAATAAGGGAATGGGCGAATCAAGATATAGTAGATACGTTCTTAGATGTATTTTTTTATAAGGTTGATCAATCAAACTATCTACTTGTGTTTGTGGGATCTAAAGAAGACATTGATATCCAATTAAAGGTGCAGAGTGAGATACAAGAGGTAACAAACAGGATTTCGACACTTATGAAAATAGCGGTAGGAAAAAAAGTCATTGGAATTGATAACCTCTATGAATCTTATCTTCGTACAAGCAAATTGCATCAATCTGCCTCCTTTTTAAAAATGAAATGGGTTACCGAAGAGGAGATTAAAAATGAATATCATTCAATTGCCTCTCCTGACGTTGCCATTAATACAGCTAAGAGCTATTTGCTAGAAAATTTCACAAAGGAAATTGGCATTGAAAATGTTGCAAGATTAGTTGAGTTCAGCGTCAGTCATTTTAGTGTGTTATTTAAGCAAAAGACAGGTGTTACGTTTCTTGATTATTTAACAAATCTTCGAATTGAACATGCGTGTGTACTGTTAAAGACAACGGATTTAAAAACTTATGAAATTGCTGAAATGGTTGGTTATAGTGATCAACGATATTTCAGCCAAGTGTTTAAAAAGCGTGTATCTGTCACTCCGAGTCAATATAGAAAACAAGGTAACGTTTCTTAAATAAGGAGGCTCAAAATGATGAAAATGCATCTATTACGTTGTACTTTTGGGATTGCCTGTTTATTTTTGACTGCATGCACAATGGAACAAGAGGTTGTTATTGATTCAGAGAAAAAAGAAATTGAATTTTTCCAGACAAAGACAAACGTTGTTGATTTTTTTGATCAGTTAATTGAAGATTTTGAAACACAACATCCTGATATTAATGTGAAGCAAGTCAATGTTCCAGGAGGGATGGAAGTATTAAAGACGCGAATAGCACGTGGAGATGTACCTGATATTTTTATAACCTACCCAATTGAGCAAGACTATATGATCCGTGCAACAAGAGGCTATCTACTAGATTTATCAGAGGAGAACTTCATTTCAGAGATTGACCCAACCATTCAAGAGCGTTATGCGATTGATGGAAGGATGTATGGGTTGGCGCTCTCACAAAATGCTGTTGGAGTGATTTACAATAAAGATGTGTTTGAACAGTTGCAGATTGAAATTCCAAGTACGTGGGATCAATTTATAAGCGTTTTAAAGAAATTAGAAGCAAATGATTTGCAGCCTCTTTTAATGGCAAACAAAGATTTGGAAAGAGTGAGCGTCTTTAACCTTTCCCTTGTTGCCAATACTTTTGACAATCATTATTGGGAGGCGGTTAACAAAAATGAAATAGGCTTGCGAGGTGACCAAAGGTGGATTGAGATCTCGAATCAAATGCTCGAATTTTTAAGTTTTGCTCAGGAAGGTTCTTTTAATATGGAGGGGGAGGATCTTAATCAAGCCTTTATGCAGGGGGAAGGAGTCATGAGCGTGATTGGTGTTTGGGAGATTCCGAATCTTGAGAAGATCAATCCGGAGTTTGACTATGGTATTTTCCCTTTTCCTGCAACGAATGACCCAGAATTGAATAAGGTTCTTGGAGGAGTTGATGGTGGTTTTGCTATTTCAGCTGATACAGACCATCCTGAGGAAGCAAAAATGTTTCTAGAATTTCTGGTTGAAAAAGAGAATGCACAAAAGTTTTCGGACTATGAGGGGAATATAAGTACTGTTAAAGGAGTTCAGCAAAACAATGACAAAGTTCATTTATTAGCTGAACATATCAGTCAAGGTAAATCTGTCAATTGGCCGAATCATCATTGGGTTGGTGGGACAGCAGCTGAAGAGGATTTCAGGAAAATTTCACAACGTTTTTTTTATGAACGTGATATCGATGCTTATTTAGAAAGGTTAGAGATCATGTTTGAGATGTATAGACAACATCAGTAGATGTAAGTGTTTATCATAAATGGGAAACGTTCTACTCTTAAGCAACAGTTGGATGAGCCAGAATTTCAATCGATTCAGCAAGTGATCGTCGGCGAATTAAAAGCGATTGATATGGTAATCAATGAGTTTAGCCAACTTTTTGATATTCAAGAAAGTGAAGTAATGGAGTTCTTATCAAAGAAAAAAGAAGAACGACAAGCGTACAAAAGAAAAACAGAAGGAGAGGGGATTAAGAGCCATGAAACAAATGAATGAATATATTGATTCATTGTTTACTAAGAAAGACATTCTTTTAGAGGAGGTTATTACATCCATCGAAGCACATGACATGCCTTCTATCTCGGTATCACCGTCTTCAGGCAAACTTCTAACAATGCTTATCTCCATCTCAAAAGCGAAAAGTGTGCTTGAAATCGGTGCTCTTGGAGGTTACAGTGGCATTTGCCTAGCAAGAGGATTTGGAGAAAAAGGTAAATTAACTTCTCTAGAATTAAAAGAGGAGTATGCAGAGCTTGCATATGAAAATGTCAAGAAAGCTGGATTTGGTCATCAAGTAACTTATATGACTGGAGAAGCGTTACATAGTCTTGAACAATTAGCCGCTAGCAATCAGCGATTTGATTTCTTTTTTATTGATGCGGATAAAGGAAATTATGAACATTATTTAGAGTATTGTATTCAACTCGCAGAGCCCAATGCGCTTATTGTGACAGATAATGTTCTTCAAGGTGGTAGTGTAGCAGATCCAGAATGTAAGACAAGACGCCATACTGAATTTATGAAAGAGTTTAATAAAAAGGTAGCAAGCCATCCTCAATTAGACTCATTAATAGTACCAATTGGGGACGGTTTGACGGTTTCAGTTGTAAAAAAGTAAAAAAAAGCTATTCTTTGGTACCTCTAGAATAGAACACTTTATGAGCAACATGAATATTGTGAATGAAAAGAATAACGGAAAGAAGCTGTATCGTTGGTTACTAAGCGGTATAGTTTCTTTTTTAGTTAACATTCTAATATTCATTTGATTATTTGATTGACTTATATTCAAATGGTGATTAGAATGAAAATATAATCAAATGAATATTTGAATGAAGGTGTAAAAATGAAAAACAAAGTTAAACAATCGCCGGATACATGTGAAATATTTTGTTATGACGAAGAGAAGGTCAATCGTGTTCGTACAACAGTCGAAGAAGAGAATCTTGTTCCTGTTGCGAATATCTTTAAAGCTCTAGCGGATGAAACGAGATTGAAAATCGCTTATGCCCTAGTACAAGAAGATGAATTGTGTGTCTGTGACGTTGCAAACATTATAGATGCAACTATGGCAACAACTTCCCATCACTTACGGCATCTTCGTAATTTAGGAATTGCCAAAAGTCGTAAAGAAGGGAAGTTAGTCTTTTATTCTCTTGATGATGACCATGTCCGAATGCTTGTTACTACAGCAGTCGTCCATGGCAAGGAGGTCGATACCCGTGGCTGCTAAAAGCGATCAACATGTCTATCGTGTTGAAGGGTTTACTTGTGCGAATTGTGCAGGGAAGTTTGAAAGAAATGTTAAGATGCTGCCTGGGGTGACTGATGCAAAAGTAAATTTTGGAGCATCTAAGCTTTCTGTTTACGGCCATGCTTCCGTTGAAGATTTAGAGAAAGCAGGTGCATTTGAACAGTTAAAAGTGAGACCGGAATCAGAAAGGAACCGATCTTCTCATACTAGTAGAGAAGGGGCTGAAGAAGAAAAGCCATCCTTTTTCAAGAAATATAGTACAGTACTTTATTCTTTCTCCTTTCTTGTTTTCGGATTTTTGTCTTTCTTTGTAAATGGAGAAGAGAATCTCGTTACCGTTCTCTTATTTCTAGCATCAATGTTAGTCGGTGGATTCCAGCTGTTTAAAGTAGGATTTCAAAACTTAGTACGTCTTGAATTTGACATGAGAACACTCATGACAGTTGCCGTTATTGGTGGAGCACTTATCGGTGAATGGGCTGAAGTGGCTGTAGTCGTCATTCTCTTTGCAATTAGTGAAGAGCTTGAGCGATTTTCAATGGATCGCGCTCGAAATTCAATTCGTTCTCTTATGAATATTGCACCAAAAGAAGCACTTGTGAGACGTCATGGACAAGAGATTATGATACATGTCGATGATATTGCGCTTGGCGATATTATGATCGTCAAACCGGGGCAAAAGATTGCCATGGACGGTGTTGTCACTCGAGGTCATTCTTCGGTTAATCAAGCTGCGATTACTGGTGAATCCGTACCAGTTGAGAAAACCATTGATGATGAAGTCTTTGCTGGAACATTGAATGAAGAAGGATTATTAGAAATTAAAATCACGAAACTAGTAGAAGATACAACGATTTCAAAGATTATTCATCTAGTAGAAGAAGCGCAAGGGGAGCGAGCTCCTGCGCAAGCTTTTGTCGATCGATTCGCGAAATATTACACCCCGATCATTATGGTCATTGCAGCTCTCGTTGCGATCATTCCGCCACTCCTTTTTGCTGGAAATTGGGAAACCTGGGTTTACCAAGGATTAGCAGTATTAGTAGTTGGATGTCCATGCGCGCTAGTCATTTCGACGCCTATTTCGATTGTGTCTGCTATTGGCAATGCTGCCAATAAAGGAATTCTTGTAAAGGGAGGCATTCACTTAGAAGCAATTGGTTCGCTCAAAGCAATTGCGTTTGATAAAACAGGAACGCTAACAAAAGGGGTGCCTGAGGTTACTGATTATAAAGTGATTGCGCCTGATACAAATGAAACTAAATTATTGTCAATCATTACGGCATTAGAATACCATTCCCAACACCCTCTTGCATCGGCCATTATGAAAAAGGCAGAGACAGAACATATTCAGTATACAAAAGTAGATGTGGAAGACTTCACTTCAATTACAGGGAAAGGGATTAAAGGTAAGATAAATGGCGTTACTTATATGATTGGAAGTTCTAATTGGTTCCATGAATTTTACCCTTTACCCGAAGAAGTGGAACAACTGACTGCTTCCTTACAGAACGAAGGTAAGACCGCGATGCTCGTTGGAACGGATATAGAAATCTTAGCTATTATTGCGGTTCGTGATGAAGTTCGAGAGTCCAGTCAAGAAGTGATCAAAACGTTACATCGTGCAGGAATAAAAGAAACGATTATGCTAACTGGAGATAATCAAAGTACAGCTCATGCCATTGGCCGTGAAGTAGGTGTAACCAATGTTCAAGCAGAGTTAATGCCAGAGGATAAATTGAATTATATGAAACAATTAAGAGCAAAACATGGAAAAGTGGCAATGGTAGGAGATGGAGTGAATGATGCACCAGCCTTAGCAGCTTCGACTGTTGGAATAGCTATGGGTGGAGCTGGTACCGACACAGCCCTAGAAACAGCAGATGTTGCTTTAATGGGAGATGATTTAAGAAAGCTTCCATTTGCGATAAAACTAAGTCGTAAAGCGTTGAACATTATAAAGGCCAATATCACCTTTGCCATTGCAATTAAGATGATCGCCCTCTTATTAGTCGTGCCGAACTGGTTAACATTATGGATGGCGATTCTGTCTGATATTGGTGCAACGCTATTAGTAGCCTTAAATAGTATGAGACTGATGCGCGTCAAGGAATAACAACTAAATCATTGACTATTATTAGAAAACAAGACCAAATCTTAAGTGATTTGGTCTTGTTTTCTAATGAATGAAGCAGTTTGCTAGAAAAATAGTGTTATATTTAAGGGAGTCTAAAAATGCAGAGGTGAAAATAATGATGAACGAACAGATTCAGTTTCGGCATACAATTAAGACAGAAGAAGAGTTACGAAAGGTCGTTGGTTATCCGAGTGAACTCGTGAAGAAAAAGGTTATTTCCTATTTAGATCACAATTGTTTAGAGTTTATTTCCAAATCCCCTTTTTGGTAATATCAACTTCTGATGAATCAGGCTGTGACGTATCTCCTAGAGGTGATGAGGCAGGTTTTGTTCACGTTTTGAGTGAAAAGCTTTTGTTAATTCCCGAAAGACCTGGAAACAAAAGGATTGATTCGATGCGAAACATTTTAGCAAATCCTAGTGTCGGGCTGCTCTTTTTTATACCGGGCTTAGGAGAGACATTAAGGATTAATGGGAAAGCGAAATTAGTAATGGATGACGAATTACTTGAGAAAATGGCAGTCAACGGAAAAAGCCCTTTATTAGCGATTGGGGTAGAGGTCGAAGAATGTTTTATTCATTGTGCGAAAGCACTCAAACGTTCAGCATTATGGGAGCCGGAGTCTTGGATTGAGAAAGAATTAGTACCATCTGCTGCAAAAATCTTACTTGAACACGCGAAGCTCCCTAATACAAGCGTGGAATCGATTCAGACACGGCTTGAAGAAAGCTATACGAAGAGGCTTTATTAGTTGAAGGAGGGGAAGAGATGAAAATAATCAGGGATAAGAAAAGAAGCTTTGATCTAGATGCGTTTCTACATAAACCTCTCTTTGCGCATTTATCAACAGTTGCTGATGATGCCCCGCGAGATTCACCGGTTTGGTTTCTTTGGGAGGAAAGCGAATTATGGATCATTGGAACCTCAGCTGATAGCTTCCCTAAAAGAATTACAGAAAATCCGAAATGTGCAATTGGAATCGTTGATTTTAATCACAAGGAAGGAAAAGTTTTGCATGTTGGCTTTAGAGGACAGGCGGCAGTGGAACCATTTAACGTGACCATTGCCAAACGTTTACTTACTCGTTATTTAGGAGCGAATGAAAATCAATGGGATCCAAGATTTAAGCATTTAGATGACACGAATGTCTTAATACGGTTTATACCTGATACGGTAGTAGTACGGGATCAGTCTTATATAATTTAGTGTTGGATAACTAACTATTTGTGTAAGCGAGGCATCTTAATAGTTTGGTTTTTTACTTTATGAGACGTCCCGCTTTCACACAAAATGTATTTTGTTTCTGTTGCTTTTTTTATAGCCTTTACTTCGTATTTTCCCACTTCTGTGTTTATGATATATTCTGGTTTCGGTTGATGAAGCTTTGATTATGGCCAGCAATACAGCATCACTTTTTTCCATTTCTTCCAATTCTCGTCAGATTCCCACGTTACTAAAACGATAGCCTCTTCCTTCTTACTTTCTTAGTCAAGATCTATACATCTACAATCCCATCATGCTCCTCAATCATTCAAGGTTTAAGTCAATTTACTACTTGTTTGGAATTTCCTTCTGTACCTGTTGTTAAAAATCTCACCATATACAATAAAAATTTAAACATAAATCGAAGGAATGCCTCATTTTGAAAGCGTTTTATTACCTATACAATAAAACTAAGAAGTACAAAACAAAGTACGAGAGGGGAGCAAGTTAAAGATTTTAAACCAAAAATGTAAGCGTACACACCGATAAAAAAGTATAGGGGGAATAGAGATGAAACGTTTTGGTTTAAGCTTATTCACATTAGCAGCAGCAGCAGTTATTGCTACAGGGTGTTCTTCTAATGATGATGTAGCGGGTACAGGTGAAGGGGCTAGCAATGATTCATCCGATGGTGGAGAAGTGACATTAACTTTATGGCATCCAGAAGGAGATATGTCAGAGGCATATTCTGAAGTGATTGAGCAATTTAACGCTGATCATGAAGGAGAAATAGAAGCTGAAATTACATTTATTCCAAGAGGAAGTAAATATGCGTACGAAGATAAAATTTCAGCTGGTGCGACAAGTAATACGTTGCCTGATTTAGTTGCATTAGATGGTCCTAATGTGGCTAACTATGCAGAGGCTGGAATCATTCAACCGATTGATGGACTTGTAGAAAATCAAGAAGACTTCGTTGATTCAATCATCACACAAGGCACATTTGATGATCATTTATATACGGTTGGACCGACAGAATCGACAGTGGCCTTGTTCTACAATGTTGAAATGCTAGAAGCAGCAGGTATTACCCCACCGACATCATTAGAAGAAGCATGGACGTGGGATGAATTCTATGAAGCTGCTAAGACATTAACTGATGAAGAGAATGGGATTTATGGCGTGAACTGGACACTTGATTATGGAGAATGGATTATTTATTTCACTGGACCTACTGTATGGTCCAATGGTGGAAGCTTCATTGCTGAAGATGGCTCAACAACAGAAGGATATGTGAATGGTCCGGCTACCGTTGAGGCGCTCGAATATCTGCAGAAGTTTACGAACGAAGGACTAGTAAACTTACAACCTACACCTACAGAGTTTGAAGATGGAAACGCAGCGATGATGCTAATGGGTTCATGGCAGTGGAATAAACTACAAGACTACCCTGAAACAGAGTGGGGAATTACGTACTATCCTCGTAGCAATAATGGAGAACAAGTATCGCCATCAGGAGATTGGAACTGGGGAATCTCAACGAATACTGAGCACAAAGAAGAAGCGGCGATTCTCTTAAACTACATTATGAATGATGAGAACATTATTAAGTTAGCGGAAGCTGGAAATAAACCAGCAGCACGTATTTCTTCATTTGAACAAATGACAGAGTGGAATGAAGCACCACTTTCTATTTTGAAGGACCAAGTATTGAATACAGCACATCCAAGGCCGTCAACAACTTCATATCCAGTATTATCAACAAGATACGGTCAAGCTGTTCAAAACATTTTCCTTGGTGGTAACGTTCAAGAGGAATTAGATAAAGTAGTAGCAGAAGTCGATACGGACATTTCGCGTAAATAAGTTTTACCAAAAATAGAAAATGGCATTAGGCTAGCCGGCTGCCTGTACGCTACGACTCACGCGTCTTGCAGCGGCTATGCTGATTGCTACTGAGGTTGATTCAAACGGTCAATAAAGTGACCTTTTGAATCAACCTCTTTACTACAAACAAGGTGGTGGAAACGATGGCGCTTTCCAAACTAGAAAAAAGTCCAGCAACATTCCTTAGAAAAGGGCAAAGTCATTCGACTTATAAACGTCAGCAGAAAGTACTAGGAGTCTTGTTCACACTCCCGGCTTTAGCTCTTATGTTTACGTTTTTGATATTACCTGTTATTTTAGCTTTTATTTATAGCCTAATGAACTACAATATGTTAAATCCAGACGCTAAAACGTTCACGGGTTTGGATAACTATATTCGATTGTTCCAAGACCCGATCTTTTTTACCGCTTTGAAGAACACCTTGTATTTTACCGTTCTCGTCGTTCCACTACAATGTGCGGTAGCCTTGCTATTAGCGATCTTAGTTAATAAAAAGGTGAAGGTTGCATCGCTCGGACGAGTGTTTTTCTTCAGTCCGGTTGTAACTTCGATGGTCGTAGTCGCCATTCTTTGGACCTTTCTATATAACGTAAACAACGGGCTGATCAACAGTGCATTAAATGTTTTTGGTATTCCCAATCAACCGTTTTTATTAAGCCCAGATCAGGCGATGAACTCAATTATCTTTATGTCCATTTGGCAAGCGGCAGGATTTCAAATGATGATTTTCTTAGCGGGGTTAAAGGATGTTCCTGATACGTTGTATGAAGCCGCCGATATTGATGGCGCAAATGCGTGGCAAAAGTTTCTAAACGTTACTCTTCCATCCATTCAACATGTAACAGGATTTGTATTAATAATTACGACTATTCAAGCGTTTCGCTTATTTATACAACCATATGTGATGACAAACGGAGGACCTAGTGACTCGACGAAAACACTTGTTTTCATGCTTTATGAAAATGGCTTCCAATTTAGAGATGTTGGATATTCCTCAGCGATTGCCGTTGTGTTTTTCGTAGTGGTGATCATTACGTCTTTAATCTTGAAGAAGGTATTAAAACAATAAGGGGTTGATTGACGATGACACAGCGAACGAAGAAACAATTAAAGAAAATCGGGGTAACCCTGACGATTCTTTTGCTTGGTTTCTTATTTATTGCCCCGCTCTTATGGATGATCGTAGCGTCGATTAAACCAGAAACGATGATCTTTAAAGATATGGGGTTTGGAGCGTTTATTCCGAAAGAAGTAACATTTGCTCACTATTCAAAAATTCTCTTTTCTGAGAATATCAATTTCTTTCATTATATGAAAAACAGTATCTTTACTGTAGGCATGATTGTCATCCTTGGAACGATTGTCAATTCAATTTGTGCCTACGCCCTGGCCAAACTGAAATTTCCTGGCAGTGATTTCATTTTAATAGTAATCATTGCACTATATGTTGTCCCCTTTGAGAGTGTATTGATTCCACTTTACATTGTAGTCAACAACTTTGGCTGGATCAATCAATATCCGGCACTTATCGTTCCGTTTATCGCTTCTGCCTTTAACATCTTTTTATTCAGGCAGTTTTTCATGGGATTTCCAAAGGAGTTGGAAGAAGCAGCTCAAATTGATGGGGCGACACCATTTCAAACATTTATGCGGATTGTTGTTCCGAATTCAAAACCCGTATTTGCAACCGCAGCAATTTTAACGTTCGTTACACATTGGAGCGATTTTATGTGGCCATTAATTGTTGCGACTGATCAATCGATCCAGACGGTTCAAATAGGAATTCAGTATCTCTTTACAGATAACAATATTCAATATGGTCAAATCATGGCTGCATTAACCTTAACGACGATACCAGTGATCTTAATTTTCATCTTCTTCCAGCGTTATTATGTACAAGGGATCACTTCAAGTGGCGTAAAAGGGTAAAAGGAGGAGCAACATGTACGATATTGTTTCGCTAGGTGAATTGTTAATTGATTTAATTCCTCATGATGATTTTACACAAGAGCAATTTGCTTATGAAGCTAAGGTAGGAGGAGCTCCAGTGAATGTCTTGTCTGGACTTGCCAAATGGGGACATTCTTCCGCTTACATTGCTAAGGTAGGAAATGATGCATTTGGGCGCTATTTAAAGGAAAAGATTGAAAGGGCAGACATTGATGCTAACCATATAAAAGTAGATTCTAAAGCGCCAACGACGGTAGCGGTTGTCACACTAGATGAGCGTGGGGAGAGAACTTTTGATTTTATTCGGAACCCTGGGGCAGATCAGTTGCTGACCAAAGATGAAATTGACTACAGCTTAATTCGTCGAACGAAAATTTTTCATTTTGGAACTCTCTCGCTCACTCATCATCCTTCAAGAGAAGCGACTCTTGAGGTTATCAAATATGCAAAAGAGCAAAGCAAGCTTATTAGTTTCGATCCGAATTATCGTCCACTATTATGGGAGGATCAAGATGATGCTAAAAGAATGATCTTAGAAGGACTTCAATGGGCAGACCTTGTAAAGATCTCAGATGAGGAAGTTGAATTTCTGACAAATGATAAAGAGGTCGTATCAGCTGCCGAGCAGCTTGCAAGAAAATATCAGATCCCTATGTTATTTGTGACCAAAGGCAAAGAAGGTGCGGCAGTCATTTGTAATGGTCATCTTCTTTTTGAAAAAGGAAGGACGGTCCAACCCGTTGATACAACGGGAGCAGGGGATGCCTTTATGGCTTCTGTTCTTCATCAGTTTTTAGTGAAAGACAAACCGATTAGTGCAATAACAAAAGAAGATTTAGCGGATATGCTACAGTTTGCCAATGATGCAGCGTCAATGTCTACGATGAAAAAAGGTGGTTTTGGAGTCGTACCTGCGATCGATGAACTTCAAATAAACAATCGGACCGAGGTGTAAGGATGTACAAAGAACAATATCGACAACAATTCCATTTTAGCCCAAAGGAAAAATGGATGAATGATCCGAACGGATTGGTGTATTACAAAGGAGAATACCATTTATTTTATCAATATCATCCAGATAGTATGGTGTGGGGACCGATGCACTGGGGTCACACAGTCAGCAAAGATCTCATGCATTGGGAAGAATTACCGGTTGCTCTCTATCCAGATGAATTAGGGCAAATTTTTTCAGGAAGTGCGGTTATTGACCGAGATAACACGAGTGGTTTAAAAACATCAGATCAAGAAGATGTGATGGTCGCGATCTTTACTCACCACGGTGAAGATAACGAAAAACAAAGCATTGCTTACTCAAATGATCGCGGAAGAACATGGACGAAATATGAAGGGAATCCTGTCATTGAAAATCCAGGAATAAAAGATTTCCGTGATCCAAAAGTGTTTTGGCATGAATCTTCAGGAAAATGGATTATGTCACTCGCGTGCGGTGATGAAATTCAATTTTACGGCTCACCAAATCTTCTTGAATGGACGTTTCTTTCAGCTTTTGGAAAGGAATATGGTGCGCATGGTGGAGTGTGGGAATGTCCGGACTTAATTCAATTAGAGGTCGAAGAAACAGAAGAAAAGAAGTGGGTGCTCATCGTTAGTATTAATCCAGGTGGACCGAATGGCGGCTCAGTCGTTCAATATTTCATCGGTGATTTTAATGGGGAAACATTTACTTGTGATGATGACAAAGAAACGATCAAGTGGGCTGATTACGGCCGTGATTTCTATGCAGCGGTCACATGGAGCAATCTATCTGAGCCGATTTGGATTGGGTGGATGAGTAATTGGCAGTACGCTAATCAAGTGCCAACAGATCCATATCGGAGCGTCATGTCGATCCCGAGAAAATTGAAGCTACGGAGAGAGAACGAACAAGTAAAGCTCATTCAAACACCAATAGATCTTTCTTCCCTATATAAAGAGCCAACTCTAGTAGATGAACATCTAACAGTAGTTCCTACAAAAACGAAGCAAATGAATTTAAATGAGCTTCAAGTGTTGGTGCAGGCAAAGGTAGAGGAAAACCAAGCTTCTCTATTCACTTTAACGCTAAACGGGGAAAAGGAGAGACTGCATATTGAATTTGACCGTGTGAAACAAGAAGTAAGAGTCGACCGCACTGATAGTGGAAATGTAGCTTTCTCTGAACATTTTCCGAGTATTGACCGAATGCCACTCTCATTTTTTAAAGACTTTACACTAATAGTCGACCAGTCTTCCATTGAACTATTTATCAATGATGGCAGCAGTGTTATGACGGAATTGTTTTACCCATTAGAACAAACATATACGTTAGAGTGGAAAGCAATGGATGGAGAAATTACGTTTTCAAATGTAACGATCAACGAGATTAAATCTACTTGGAAGTAAGAAAGGAACGATGATGATGAATCCGTGGGATGGAAAAACCGCTTCATTTTTAAGAGCAATCACAAACGTTATTATTTTAAACTTTTTGTGGGTGATTGGTTCTATGCCGTTATTTACAATTGGACCTTCAACAGCAGCGATGTATGGAGTGATCAGGAAATGGCATTTGCATCAGGAGCATAGCGTGATAAGGTGCTACATAAATGAATACCGGCTCCATCTCAAACAAGGATTTGTCGTCGGAACACCTTGGATTTTGTTTGGTGGAATCTTACTTGTAGATGTTTATTACTTCTTGCAAATCTCTAGCTCGTTAAAGGCATTTTTTATCGCAATTACTGTCGTAGTATTTATCCTTTATCTCATTACAAGTGGTGTGTTCTTCCCTGTACTCGTTCACTATCAAGCAAAAGGTTTTACGCTGATCAAACAAGCCTTTACGTATTCACTAGTAGACCCGAAAACTAGCTTTGCGATATTTCTAATGTGGACCGGGGTTGCTGTAACGATGTATTATGCGCCATTAGCCTTGTTTGTTATCGTTGTCCCAGTATCAATGATTACGTTTCGTTTTGCTTTGCAGATGTTTAAGACCGTGGAGAAAGTACCACGGGTGCGGGAGGAGTATCTTCCAGTTGGCAAATAGATAAGGGCATATATTAGTAAGAAGGATTAAGTTGTTAACCTAATTGGTTAGCAGCTTTTTTTATTTAGTAGATTGGCATATTAAGTATTAATACTTTTTTAATATTTTCATAAGCACCATTTAAGTTTTCATTGTCATAATGCAATAACAGATGATCAAGAGGAGGAATTGAGATGGAGAATAAACCAATCGTTCAAATAAAAAATTTGAAAAAGCAAATAGGAAAAACGACAATCATTCACGGGATCTCGTTAGATTTGCACCCGGGTGAAGTGTTTGGTTTTTTGGGACCCAATGGTGCTGGTAAGACAACGACAATCCGAATGCTTGTAGGACTAATGAAAAGTACGGAAGGTGAGGTAATCATTAATGGTTATAGCATTCAAAAGGATTTTGAAAGAGCCATCTCACATGTAGGTGGTATTATTGAGAATCCGGAAATGTACAAATTTTTGTCTGGGTACGATAATTTAATTCACTATGCAAGAATGATCCCGAAGATATCAAAAGAAAAAATCGAAGAGATTATTAAACTTGTAGGATTAGAGAAAAGAATTCATGAAAAGGTAAAGACGTACTCTTTAGGGATGCGCCAACGCCTTGGCCTAGCGCAGGCGTTGCTTCATTCACCTTCGCTATTAATATTAGATGAACCTACTAATGGTCTTGATCCTGCAGGTATTAGAGAAATTCGTACCTATATTCGAAAAATTGCTAAAGAACAAAACATAACTGTCTTTGTCTCGAGTCATTTGCTCTCGGAAATGCAACTTATGTGTGATCGGATTGGGATCATCAATCACGGGAAGCTAATCAGTGTTCAAAAAGTTCATGACATGCTAAATCAGAATCAAAAGTTAACGGTTCACTTTCATGTCACTCCTCTTAAAAAGGCATTTGCAACTGTGAAGAAAAACTTTCCAAATGTTGAAATGAGAGACGGTAAGCTTCTTCTTATCATTGAACAGAAAGAAATCCCAACGATCACCAAATTTCTTGTAGAGCATGACTTCGAAGTGTTTGGTATTACTCAAGAAAGCAAAACGTTAGAAGAAAAATTCATGGAAATGACAGCGGGGGACTTGCATGCTTAATATAATTCGTTTTATTCAAAATGAAAACATGAAAATTTATAAACGTATTGGTACATGGGTAATGGTTGGAGTTTTGATTCTCACTGTAGTGATTGGTGGATTAGTGACAAAATATATGATGAACGTTTACGAAACAGAGGACTGGCAACTAGCATTACAAACAGAAAATCAGCAGCTTACTGATCAAATAGCACAGCTAAATGACATGGAAATGGGGAGTGCTGCACAACCCCTTCATCATCAGATTAGCATTAATGAGTATCGAATTACGAATAATGTTCCCCCAGTGGAATCGGGCACTTTATGGGGTTTTATGATGACAGTTCCAGATTTCACTGCGCTCGCATCGGTTTTTGTCATTGTCATTGGTGCAGGAATCGTAGCAGGGGAATTTTCCACTGGTACAATTAAACTTCTTTTAATACGTCCGGTAAATCGCTTTAAAATATTACTTTCAAAGTACATTGCGACGCTTTTATTTGCCGTTGTTTTACTAGCGCTTTTGTTCCTTTCATCTTTTGCTGTAGGTAGAATATTATTCGGATTTGGTGGGGGGCAGTTGCCTTATCTTGTATATAATGGCGAGGAAGTCGTAGAGAGAAGTATGATAACGCAAATTATGAGCTTCTATGCTTTTAACAGTATTGATTTAGTTATGATGGTTACATTTGCCTTTATGATTTCTACCGTTTTTAGAAGTGGCTCAATGGCAATAGGTCTATCTTTATTCTTGATGTTTACAGGTGGTCAAGTCGTCCAATTATTTAATCAATACGACTGGGTTAAATACATTTTGTTTACTCATACAAATTTAAGCCAATATAACAATGGAACACCGATTGTTGAGGGGATGACCATGAGTTACTCCATCATGATGCTCTGCATTTACTTTATCCTCTTCATTGGAATTTCGTTTATTACCTTTCAAAAGAGGGATGTTGTCGCTTAAACGTCTGAGAGTTACCTTTTGATGGGTTATCTTTCCTTTTAATAAATCAGTATAATGGCAAATAAAAGGAACTTCACATAGAAGTAGGGGACTGTCATGAAAGAAGAGGTGATCTTGATTGTTGAGGATGAAAAAGAAATTGGTGAACTGGTACGAGATTATTTAACGGCGAATGGATTCCATACTGTACTCGCCCATGACGGAGATGAGGGAATCAAACAATTTAAGAAAGTTTCACCGATCCTTGTTGTGTTAGATGTAATGCTGCCAAAGGTTAGTGGGATTGACGTGTGCCGAACAATTCGTGCGAGTTCCAATATCCCAATCATTATGATTAGTGCAAAGAAAAGTGAAACAGATAAAATTATCGGTTTAGGAATTGGAGCAGATGATTATATTGCCAAACCATTTAGTCCAGGAGAGCTTGTGGCTAGAATAAAAGCCCAATTACGGCGGTACAAGGAATTTGCTAGTCAGCCGATTGAAAGCAATACATTGAAAGTTGGGGAGTTAGAGGTTGATGAGAAAGGGTTTAATGTAACCATTTCTGGAAATAAAATTGAATTATCGGCAAAGGAATTTCAATTGTTGCATTATCTGGCCAAAAACAGGGGACAAGTCTTTTCAAAGACTCAACTTTTTGAACAAGTATGGGGATATGAAAGCTACGGAGATCTAAATACTGTTACCGTATATATAAGAAAGATTAGAGAAAAGATTGAAGGAAACCCGTCTGATCCGAAATATATCGTAACAGTGTGGGGAGTAGGCTATAAATTTGAAGGGAGTTCATAAAATTGAAATTAAAAGCGAGGCTCGTGTTAGCGTTCCTCTCAATTATATTGATTCCTATATTAATGTTTATTGGCATAACTTCCCTTTATACATTTCATATCGAACATGTAACTGAACAAGAGCAAGAACTCACGGAACAACTGATCAACTCGATCCATAAGTTAGTGATCGAAAAGCACGAATTATTAGATGATCCAGACGCTTTTTATAAAGAGATCTATCCGATAATTAAACCGTATATGATGGGAGTCGTGATTTCGACTTTCGACAGGGAAAAACTGTTTGATTCTCGTTTCATTGAGGGCCGTCCTCAAATGCAATTTATGTTCACCATTTGGGAATCACAGGTACAAGCTTTAACTGGAGAGCGATTTCATATTGAAATTCAATCAGATTCGATTCGACTAATGCCCGACCAAGCCGAAGAAAAGATTATAGATGTACTTCTTATTGCGATTAGTTCAGCCTTACTTGTTCTTGTTGTCCTTATGATTGGATGGACGGTTTATATAGCTCGAACGATCTTAAACCCCTTGAAGGAAATATACACAGCTACAGAGGAAATGACAGTTGGGAATTTAGATTACAAGATCTCCTATAGAAGAAAAGATGAACTTGGTCGTTTTATTGAAGGGTTTAATTTAATGAGAAGTCATTTAAAGCAATCGCTTGCCAACCAAAGGCAATATGAACAAAATAGGAAAGAACTAATTGCCACAATCTCACATGATTTACGTACTCCACTACAATCGATAAAAGGATATGTAGAGGGAATCAATGACGGAATTGTCCAAAACGAAGAAATGAAAAAGAAATATCTTCAAGTAATTCTCTCAAAAACGGAGCAGCTTGATCGTTTAATTGATGATCTTTTCGATTTTTCAAAGATAGAACTTGATCAACTAGCCATAGAAAAAAACGTCATTAACAGTCAAGAGTTTCTTGGAAGCCTATTTGAATATGCAAAAATGGATAATGAACGGAAGTCAGTAAAATTTAACGTAACAAATTCTATTCCATCCGTACTCATTGACATTGATCCAGTGCGAATAGAACAGGCTATAACGAATTTACTAGATAATGCTGTCCGATACGGCGGGACAGAAATTAACATCACAATCTCAATAGATCTTTTAACAAAATCACTTTCTATTGAAATAAAAGATAATGGAATAGGCATTTCAAAAGAAGATCTTCCAAATGTCTTTGATTTATTTTTTCGAGGGGAGAAATCAAGATCCCGAGAATTCGGTGGGACAGGGTTAGGCCTTGCTATTGTAAAGAAAATCATCAAAGCTCACGATGGAACAATCACGGTAGAGAGTGAAGTAGGGAGAGGAAGTTTGTTTATTATAAGGTTGCCTTTTGTAGAGAAAAAGCTGTAAATAGAACTTGCGTAAAGAATCTAAACTGCCTGCACCTTAAAAAGGGACAGGCAGTCTTTTTTTAGCTTTGAAATTTTTTATACTCCTTGCGTAACCCCTTTATCAAATTCATTCTTTTTCCCATGAAGTAGGTAGTACAAGCCCGTACATGCTAAGACAATAATGGCTAAGGTGACATATAGGTTTCGATAACCAATGAATGGAATTAACATGCCAAGAAGGAACGGGCCAAGACCAATTCCCAAATCATAACAAACCCAGAAAGTTGTCGTAGCGAGACCAATTCGGTGTTGAGGTACTTTTTTAATTGCAATGGCTTGTGTTGCTGACTGTAGATTACCGAATCCTAGTCCTATTAAAGCCCCGGCGATTAGTAAAGCAATGCCGCTTTCAGCTTGACTTAATACAAGCAAGCCCACTATAAATAAAATAAATGATGGAAACATCACAACATTATCGCCCCTTGTATCTAACAATCTACCTGTAAATGGTCTAGATACGAGAATACAGACAGAATAGACGATAAAAAAGTAACTGGCAGCCGTCATAAGATTAATTTCCATTGAATACGTCGCGAGGAATGACAGAATTCCAACATAGCATAACGCTAATAATCCAGTCATCGCCGTAATCGGAAGTGCGCGTTTATCAATAAAACTGGTTAACTGGAATCCTTTCATTTCGTTACGTTCCTTATACGTCATCTCAACATTAGGAATTGAAGCAAACAAAGGTAATAGGATACAAAGGATGGATAAAAGTGTACAAATGATAAAAATCATACTCATGTTGCCCATTTGCATAATGTAAACACCAATAAAAGGTCCAATCGCCGTAGCAAGGATAAAGCTTAATGAATAGTAACTTATGCCCTCGCCTTGTCGGTTGACTGGGATAATGTTCATAACAGATATTTGCATGACGGAAATGGCGACACCCATTACTATTCCTTGAACAAAACGAATGAGGAGTAAGAAGTTTAAGCTATCGATTGTAAAGAAAAACAATGAAACTAAAAAACTTAAGATGAGCCCAGTATAAAGAAGTTTCTTACGACCGATTAGGTCTAGATATTTACCCGTGAATAAACGAGCTGCTAGCACCCCGACAATAAATAAACTTGCTGCAAGACCAGCTGTTCCTTGGGAGGCACCGAAATGTTCAATCACATATGCGGTAATTGTGGTCATCGTTAGAAAATACATGAGTGCTAGTAAAAAAGTGCTTAGCCAAATAATCACAAAATCTTTTGTCCATAACGGTGTTTTAGAAGTTTGCATGTTTACTACCCCATTACTATTTTATTTTAGTAAGACCAATCAAATAACAATGAGACTTTTTAGAATTTCTCAACAATGAATATTTAGAATATAGAAATTATATCATGAATGAAGCATTTATTGAAAAGAGAATGAATCGCTAGATGATTTGTGAGTGGTGGCAATTTGTTCTCTCTAGAAAATAAACCGACCTTACTAATAAAAGGTCGGTTTGTAAATGAAACTCGATTATACTGTTTAAGAGATGCTCTCAACGATTTGCGATAAACCTTCACGAACTGGTGTAGCAGGACGCCCAAGCAGTTTCTCAAAATCATTGCTTTCGATTTCTAGTGTGCCTTCTCGAATGTCTTTTTGAATGTTGACAAGCATAGGAATAAGGAAATCTGGCACACCAGCAGCCTTCATGATATCACCGTAAGCCGTATCAGTAACGCGTTCGACAGGAACATCTTTTCCTAATACAGCGCTAAGAGCAGAAGCTAGCTCATCCTGAGTCAATAATTTGCCTGATAACTCATAAATGGTGTTCTCGTGTCCACCTGCTAAAACGGTGGCTGCTGCTTCAGCGTAGTCTTGCTGAAGAGCCCAGCCAACTTTTCCGTTTTCAGCAGACGTTACCCATGGAGCTCCTGCTAGAACCGCTTGTATACTTGATGCTTCATTTTCTAGATACCAATTGTTTCGTAAAAAGGAATAAGCGATCCCTGTGTTTAAAATCATTTCTTCTGTTGCTTTATGAGTTGGCGAAAGGAAATTAGTACTTTCCTTTGCATTTGCAATACTTGTATATGCGATGAATTTCACTCCCGCGCGCTCTGCCGCTGCAACGGCATCCCCATGCTGGCGAATTCTCGTTTCATTGTCACCATCTGCTGAAATCATTAACAGTCTATCAATTCCTCTAAATGCATGATCCAATGTTTCTGGTTTATCAAAATCACCTTGGCGAACTTCTACTCCGCGAGCTTGTAAGTCTGCTGCTTTCTCAGGGTTACGAACACTTACTGCAAGTTGATTGGTAGGAACTGTTTTTAATAACGCCTCGACAATTTTCCTTCCTAATTTTCCTGTTGCTCCTGTTACTAATAGTTTCATCTGTCAAACCCTCCCATATATTAAGTAGTATATTATTCTTGACATGTATCTATCTCGAGTACATGTATTCATGATAGATACATATTGGTGGATTGTCAACTAGGGAACAGTCATTTTGAATTTATCGTAATTTAGGTATAATAAGTTGTAATCAAATTTCATACATGTTCTGAGAAATAAATGGTTAGTAACGATAAAGTAGGTGAATGACATGTCTATTAGCAGTAGATTTTCTGTTGGTATTCACGTAATAGCTCTGATTGAGCTAAATAAAGACGGGGTAAGCTCGTCCGAATTTTTAGCAGGGAGTGTAAACACGAATCCGACTTTAATTAGAAAGATTATGGGGATGTTAAAAAAAGCTGGATTAATTGACGTACAACCTGGCATTGCAGGGGCAAAGTTAGCAAAGGACCCATCTGACATTTCATTGCTTGATGTATTTAAGGCGGTTGATGTTGTAAAGGAAAAAGATTTGTTTACTATACATGAAAGTCCACATCCTGATTGCCTTGTCGGCAGGAATATTCAAGATGCCATTATCCCCATACTTTCAGCGGCTCAAATAGCTATGGAAAAGGTACTTGGAAATGTGACGATTGAAGATATTATTAAGGATATTGTTGGAAAAGAGTAAAAAGAAATGTATTTTATTACACATTCATGCTTCTGCTGCACTCTTATATCAGGAGACTAATAAATGAAAGCAGGGTCTTTTATTAAATCAGTTAGTCAACCAAGCTCCCCAATTCATCTCTTTTGCACAAACTTTTCGTTTTTCATAAGTGAAAAGGTTATATAGAGTACCGTAGTAATATTGGTGAAAGCTTGTTTTGATTTTGCACTTTTTGTATTGATAAACGGTTACTTTCAGTGCTTTTACAATCACATCATGCAAGGAAGTAATGGGAGTCTGTGAGGGAAATCTAGCACACCGATAGGCGATTTGCGTTTGATTCCAGAGTTTGCAGATTTCTGTTGTACGATTGAAAAAAGGTTTTACCGCTTTGACAAATTTCTTTGGAATATAAGTAGGGGTGAAAGAAGAGTCTAGTTCATTTAACGAGAGTTCTTTCAACGGTCTCTTACGTAGATCTTTATTATGTAAGGTTTTCGTTTTAATGTAGTTAGTTTCCGCCTGGAATTTTCGCGGTTTAGCCCAAGTGTGATCGGGCTTTTCGTCCATATGTTGTTGCTTCAATTGTTGAGTATTGCTTGTGTCAAAATGATGAAAAACATAAACGCTATGAGAATAGCCACCTTTTTCTCGTTTCGTCCGATGATTAGATAGAATGCCTAGATTGCGTGCTTTTCGAAGCATTCTCTCAAAAGTAGAACGAGAGATTCCACCTTTAGTTGTTTGACAAGCTTGGACAAGTTTGCAAATGCGTGCATTGCAAACACCGATGACTTTAACACTGAAGCGAGTCAAATGGGTAAAGGCAATTAACTCTCCTTTAGTAAAATGATGGCCATGAATGTCTAATGTAACGGCGATTGATTGATTAAATTCCTTAACAGTTCTAAATTCACTTAAATGAGAAAATTGTTCAATTCTTCCTGATTTCATTTTCCTTCCCCCTTTAAAAATAGTTGCTTCATTTTGTATATATAAGCGATAGGGGGAATTGTAATAGCCTAATAAAAAGAAGCATTTGACTTAAATGAAAGTGAAATGCTTCTTAAATGGTTGAAGGGCTATTTTTTTTGATACGAAATCTTTCCTCTACATACAGTTAACACGACATTCAAATCTTGATCCACTATCGTCAAATCCGCATCTTTTCCAACCGCAATACTGCCTTTACGGTCGAATACACCAATTTGGATAGCAGGGTTCTTCGAAGCCATTATGGTAATGTCTTCTAAGGAACAGCCGGTATAATTTTTCATATTTTTAATGGCTTGATCCATCGTTAACATGCTACCAGCTAATGTACCATCAGGTAGTAGTGCTTTTTGATTGGAGACTTCCACTTGTTGCCCTCCAAGATCATAGGTGCCATCTGCAAGCCCTTTTGCGCGCATCGCATCAGTTATCAGAATTATTTCGTTTGCACCTTTTGCTTTGTAGGTAGTGTTGACAACTGCCGGGTGGATATGGATGCCATCAACGATCATCTCAACCATTACTTCATTTTGGTCTAACGCAGCTCCAGCAACGCCTGGTTCACGGTGATGAAATCCACGCATGCCATTGTATAAATGGGTGACGTGACGCAATCCTAGTGCGACAGCATCTTTAACTAGTGCATAAGTGGCATCTGAGTGACCAATTGATGCGATAACTCCTGTATTTGTTAAGTGCTTGACAAAGGCTAAACCATGCTCTCTTTCTGGTGCCATTGTGACAAGTTTAATTTGGTTGCCAGAGAGCTCTTGCCATTGATCAAATAAGGCAAGATCGGGATCTTTAATATGGGAGAGCGGCTGCGCTCCTGCACGTTCTGGTGAAATGAAGGGACCTTCTAAGTGAATGCCTACTATTTCTGCTTCCTCTTCGGAAGGGAGAGCGACTTGGTAGGCAGAAACATTTGATAGGGCCGCTTCAATTTGCTCGTTTGATTGAGTAATTGTCGTAGCTAAGAAACTAGTCGTTCCTTCTTTCGGAAGAGCTTGAGCCATCTTTGATAAAGCTTCAAACGAGTGATCCATTGTATCTGCACCGTTTACCCCATGAATATGGAGGTCGATAAACCCTGGTAGCAGGCAGAAATCAGACGAAAAGGTGAGGATTTCCGCTGATTCTATGGAGGGACACTCGTTCATTGGACCAACCTTTGAGATTTTGTCGTTTTTAATTTGAATAAAACTATCTTTCATTATTTCTTTTTCTGCATAGATTGTGATATTTTTTATGATGATTGTGTTTGGTCGATTCATGTAGCATAGCCCCAAGATTTCTTGATTGTTCTTGTTCTGAATTAACGAACCTCCCAATCATAAGAAAGATTAGAGAGGTTCGTGATGATCTTTATTTTCTAATAGCTATTTTTTTATTGAAGCTTTGAATTGGCTCTAAATCTTCTAATTTGTTCCCATACACATTATAAAGCAACAAACTTTCTGGTACAGATAAGGTTAGCGAATAGGAGCGTGGTGGAAGTTGCGGTGCAGTAGCTTCAAAAAGAAAGCGTTGATTTCCTAATTGGTCGACGAATGTGAACTCTAGTTGATGTCCTGCTAATGTACCAAAGAGTGAGCGTGTGCCAGTGAGGATGACAAATTCATCCATTGTCACTTCCAATTGAATTGGTTGGCCTGGGCTTATCGCACCTTGGCTGATCAGTTGCACGGATTCGATAGAAGGTTTAGGTGCATCTCCAAAACGATCCCACTTTAGAAATTCCGTGTTAAATTGAATATAATCCATATTCGTATTAGCAGTTGCTTCATAAAAAAGGCCAATGCGACCAGACTCTAAATTGGCCAGACTTGAATATCCATAATGCCCTTCTTTAACAAGCTGCTCATAACGCCAATCAATGCTATAGTTTGTTTCTCCATTGCTATACGTTCCGTCTTCTTCTATTAATCCAACTCTCACCGTTCCATTTACTCGGTTGTTAGGGTGGTTTGCACTTGAGAAAATAATCGCTTCTTTCCCATCTATCTGTCCATTGAAACGAATAGCAGACATTTGACTATAAGGTGCAACGAGTGCTTCTTCTGTTACAACTTCTTCATGCCATGTTTCTCCGCCATCAAAGCTTGTAGCAATTTGAGCAAAACCTGAATAGTTTCTCATGAACATTTTTAATTGCCCGTTTGGTATTTCGACAACTTGAGCCTCAGTTATTTCATGAGAGTGGTTAGTGAAATCTTTTTCTCTTATTGTTTCTCCGTTCGGTAATAATCTTCCCTCATTAGGTGATTCCCCTCGATGCCAAGTTTTCCCGTTATCATCACTATAGACTACAGCACTTGCCTGTCTATTATGGTCATTTAGGAAGTAGACAGGAAAGACAATCCGTCCTTTGTGAGTTCCTTCTTTCAGTTGAATTCCGTTACCAGGTCCTACTCCTAAAAAAATCATCCATTCTTCTTTTGTTTCAGGATTTAGATCAATCGGTCCTGTCCAAGTTTCTCCTTCATCATCACTAAAGTAGAGTTCGAGGTAAGAAGTTTTATAAGGTGTTAAAGGTGTTGTTGCACTGAAGATGTTATCGATCTTTTCATCGTCAAGGTAAAGGTCGCGACGCTCATCTACGCGATAATTTGTCGCTTCATTATGTTGATTATACACAACGCCTTCTTCTCGAATCGTATATTCGTTTTCATCTTGATCGACTAAAAACATATATGAGTTGCCATCAATTTCTTTAAAGCCTGTTCCTTTATAGGCATTATTGCCGAAGCCACCCATTAAGCCTGCTCCATTTGGAAAGCCATCAACTAAAGCAAAGATACGTTCATTCGTTTCATCTTGTGTGAAAGCTAAGTCAATGTTAGAAGCTTGATCCGGATAGGCATTAATAATAATTCCATCTGTTTCCCAAGTTTCTCCCTGGTCAAAGCTTCTTCTCACAGCTGCATGAATATCATTAGGTGAATCGCCTCCGTGGTTTACGCGGCGATCAATCCCAGCTAATAGTGTTCCATTCATCGTATAGTATAAAGCTGGAATCCGGTAGTTGTTTGAATCCATAAATCCTGGGTAGAAAATGCTAGAAGGTTCGGTGATAAAAGCATCGTCAGGGAGTGGATTTTCTAATGATTCATGATGCGTTTGACCGGTAATTTCAAGAAGATATTGATCATCAAGTGGTGTTGAATAAACTTCGGCAAAGTCAATATTTCCATTGAATAAATACTCGTTCCCTGATGAGCGCTCCGTTTTTCCTAATTTTGCGCTGTTTGGGCTATGAATGTTGTCTAGAAAAGCAATTTTTGATTGTTGATCTGAATGGACCAATTCACCATTTAAGAAATATTTATAGCCTTGATTTTTGTCAACGACGAGAGCAAGGGTATGAACGTAGTTTTCGGCTAATGAAACAGAGCTTGTGCGAGTATGAATGTTGCTTTTTGGAAAATCGGGGCCTTGATAGCGATTTTCACTTCCGATTGTGCCAGGTGAAATGTATAAGTGAAAGTGACTGTCTGGGAGTGTATTGTTACTTAGTGAGAACAAAGACATGAAGGATGAACCAGAATAGCGGAAGCGAACGATAATGGTTCCTTCGTCTAAGTCACTAAGCTCATCAACATATTCAGATAAATCTTTGCTTGTTCCGGTGCTTAGTTGAAGATTCTCATATCGAAGTAGGGGTGAAGGTTGTTCTGCAGCACCAACTGTTGTAACCGCTTGCAAACATAAAAAAGGCAACAATAAAAATGTGAAAATCATTAAACCATACATTTTACTTTGTTTCATCATATAACCTCCAAATGTAAAAGATTGGTCTAGCTCAACGGTGAAACGATGTTCCTCCTTTCGACGAAGTTAGAAGCCATGTAGATTTAAGTGAGTGTGCTGAGAAGAGGGCTTCAAAAATGTGGATGTTCATTAAAAAGGTATCATGATGACAATAGGTAGTCAATATATATTTTAAAAAAGGAGCTGCACTCCGTTTTGTGGGATGAAAAAATGAACCTTGATCTAAGCAGGGTTCATTTTAAACGGATTGTTCATTAGTACAATTTACTAGATATAACTTCTGCGACTTGCTCTTTATGCTGTTTCGCCTTGTCGTACATATTCATTGTAATGCCTGTGCATAAAAGGTCAATGATGAAGAGCTGAGAGACTTTTGATACGAGTGAGCCACTGTCCAATGGATTTTCTTTAGCTGATGTAAGCAACACCTGATCAGAGTATTTCGTTAGTGGAGAATTTGTATAGTTTGTTATCGCGATGACTTTCGCTCCTTTTTCTTTTGCATTTTGAACGGCATCGACAATATCCTTTGTACTACCTGTTAAACTGATCGCGACGACAATTGAATTTTCATTCATCGAAACGGTTCTCATCACTTGCATATGAGAATCAGTAATGACTTCAATGTTCTTTCCGATTCGGAGTAATCGATTTTGCATATCTAAACCTGCTATCCCAGAAGCTGAAATGCCAAATACGACGATATCGTTACTTGATGCGATTAAATCAATGCTTTTCTGCAATTCTTGCATATTGGTTAATTGCTCTGTATTTTCAATTGCTTGCAACATATTATTTTTTACTTTATCAATAAAGGTTTCATCATGATCGGACTTCTGGACGGAAGCTAACTCTTGCGCAAGGGCAAACTTAAAATCTTGATATCCTTTAAACCCTATTTTTCTACAGAATCTAAGAACAGTCGATTCACCCGTTTTACAGGCTAATGCAATCTCGGTCAATGATTGATAAATCACTTCTTCAAAATGCTCTAGTACAAAATCATAAACTTTCTTTTCCGACTTCGTAAATTCTTGCTTGCTTCTTTCCATTAAAACCGTTAGTTTAGGATGATTTCCTGTTAATAACTCGTCATTTGTCACACGTAACCTTCCTTTCTTTTTATTAAGTTCTTTTATCGTACATGAATAAAAGTAGTTTGTGTAGTCATTATAAATCATTTTGGTGCGAAACTCCAAAAATAAAAAAGTTATTGACTAGTTGTTTTCTTTTGGTTAAGATTAAGTCACAACATGCAAGCGCTTACTAAAACGTGAAGTATATTTTCGAATGGTAGGTGATGGATGTGTTACAAGGTGGTTGAAAGTTTGAAAGGTAGATTAGGAGTACAAAGCACCATTCTATTCTCCTAAAATTACTGAAAAGGTGAACAGATTGAAATGAATTGGAGATGTAAGAAATGAAAAGTAAATTAATTGTGTCATGCCAAGCTTTAGAAGGAGAACCTCTTCATAGTCCGTTTATCATGTCTAAAATGGCTTTGGCAGCTTATGAAGGGGGAGCTGGTGGAATACGTGCAAACAGCGTCATTGACATCCAAGCGATTAAACAGGAAGTAGATTTGCCGATCATTGGAATTATCAAACGAGATTTTGAAGGTAGTGACGTTTTCATTACACCGACGTTAAAAGAAGTAGATGAACTAGTTGCAGAGGGGGTTGATATCATTGCTTTTGATGCTACATTAAGAGAGCGCCCTGATAGCAAAACAATTGAAGAGTTTATTGGAACAATAAAGATGAAATATCCGAATCAAAAATTTATGGCAGACATTTCAACAGTAGAAGAAGCAATAAATGCTGAAAAGTTAGGTGTTGATTATGTTGGCACGACCCTTGTTGGCTATACTGAGTATACAAAAGAACATGATCCACTCGAAATCTTAGAACATGTCGTAAAACAAGTTACGATACCGGTTATAGCTGAAGGAAATATCAATACACCAGAAAAAGCTAGGAAAGCTTTGGAGTTAGGAGCAAGTGCTGTTGTTGTTGGAAGCGCGGTCACGCGTCCTAAATATATCACTGAGTCCTTTTATAAGGAAATGGAAAAATCCTTTAAACGAAAAGAAAAGGGGAGTCTATTATGAAAAAAATGTTAAAAGTAATGGTACTTGGGGTGGGAATGTTATTAGCTGCATGTGGGGGAGAGAATACATCCACTCAAGAAAACGAAACGAGTCCTTCTGGAAGTGCTGACGCAGAAATCAATCTTAAATTTGGAATGGTAGCTGGAACGCAATCAAATGAATACAAAGCTGCACAGTTTTTAGCTGATTATGTTAAAGAACAAAGCGAAGGTTCCTTTACAATTGATCTATTTCCAGATGCACAACTTGGTGATGATCGAGCTATGCTTGATCAGCTACAAGATGGAACGCTAGATGTAACCTTTTCAGAGACAGGTAGATTTGGTATTTGGGTGCCTAAAGCAACAATACTTGGCCTTCCTTATATCGTAGAAGACTACGATCATCTACATCGTGTAATTTATGATACAGAATATGGTCAAAACTTGCATGAAGAATTGATCAATGACTTCAACCTTCGTGTCGTTGGAACCGCTTATAACGGTACTCGTCAAACAACAACAAACAAAGAAATTAACTCTCTTGATGATATGAAAGGTCTAAAACTTCGAGTGCCTGAAGCCCAAACTCTATTAGATTATGCTTCTTACACGGGTGCTGCACCAACTCCGATGGCATTTACTGAAGTGTACCTTGCTTTACAGACGAACGCAGTAGATGGACAAGAGAATCCGTTGTCGACAATCGAAACTACTAAGTTTTACGAAGTTCAAGACTATTTAGCTATGACGAATCATGTCGTCAATGATGCCAACTATGTTGTTTCAGAATCTACGTGGGAAAGCCTTTCTGCAGAGCAACAAGAGCTATTAACAGAAGCGATTGAAGAAGCGGTAGCGTATCATACGGATCTATTTGAAACAGAAGAAGCAGAATTGGTTGCTTATTTTGAAGAGCAAGGCGTGACGATCACATATCCAGATTTAGATGAATTTAGAAATGCCGTATCAGAGGCGTATCCTAAATATTTAGAAGAAATCGGTGAAGGTGCAGAAGAGTATATGGAACAAATTGAAAATGTTCGATAAATAAAAGAGGTGCAGGTGGGATATGGGATGAAAAAATTAGTTAATAATTTTGAAGAGGTCATAGGCGGATGCTTGTTCATTGGAATGTTTATTATATTGGTTGCTCAAATTTTTTCGCGTCAGTTTTTAAACATGCCCTTGATCTGGTCTGAAGAACTAGCAAAGCTGATCTTCATCTACGTAGGGTTACTTGGAGTCACTGCTTGTATAAAAGATAAAAGTCATGTTGCCATTGACTTCTTTGTTCAAAAACTCCCACCTGCGTTCCAAAAAGCGATCTACGTCTTCAACCAGTTATTAATTTTAGCAGCATTGATTACGATTTTGATCATTAGTATTCGTATTACGGGGAGGCAGGCCCCCATTGATATGGTTTCATTAGGAATTTCTTACGTATATATGTACATGGCCCTACCAATCTTTTCGGTATTGATGATCCTTCGATTAATCCAACGAAATGTACTTGATTATCTAGCCTGGAGAAACAAGAAGGGTGGGGTGGTGTAAATGAGTGTAATAGCAATCTTTATTATATGGTTATTTTTATTATTGCTTAGTGTTCCTGTCGGCTTTTCATTAATTGTTGTTGCGTTTCTTTACTTTGTAACAGGTGACTGGAACTTAGTGTATGCTTCAGGTGCTAAACTGATTTCTGGTATTGATAGTTTTGCGCTCTTAGCTGTTCCCTTTTTCATCTTGACAGGAAGTTTAATGAATTCATCAGGGATAACAGATCGAATCTTCAACTTTGCACGTTCTTTAGTCGGTCATTTCACTGGTGGCATGGGTCATGTAAATATTATGGCTAGTTTAATGTTTTCTGGGATGTCCGGGTCTGCGTTGGCTGATGCGGGGGGTTAGGGCAGCTGGAAATTCGAACGATGAGAAAAGCTGGTTATGATGATGATTATAATGGAGGGTTAACAGCCGCCTCTGCGATTATTGGACCGCTTGTACCACCAAGTATCCCGATGATCATTTATGCGATTATTGCAGGTCAATCGGTTGCACAAATGTTCTTGGCTGGTATTATTCCAGGAATTCTATGTGCTTTTGCTCTTATGACGGTAGCTTATTATTTGGCTAAGAAAAGAAACTATCCTTTGATCCCTAAAGCAACTGGTAAGGAATGTTTGCATTACTTTTACAAAGCATTTTGGGCATTGATGACGCCTGTTATTATTATTGGTGGAATCTTCTCAGGCTATTTCACTCCAACTGAAGCTGCAGTAGTGACAACGGTGTACGCTATGGTTCTTGGATTTTTTGTATACCGTGAACTAACAATTAAGAAGTTGTTTAAAAATGTTATCGACTTCTTAAAGCTAACGGGTGTAGTCGTTTTGATGATTATGGGTGTAGAGTTTTTTGGACAAATGATTGCGCGTGAACGAGTTCCAGCACAAGTAGCTGAATTTTTCCTGAATGTAACCGACAATCAATTCCTTTTATTATTACTTATTGTCCTTTTATTACTAGTGTTAGGTACATTTATCGAATCTTTAGCTCTGCTGATTTTACTCGTACCAATTTTAGTTCCGGTAGCTGTAAATGCAGGGGTAGATCCAATCTTCTTTGGAGTTATCGTCATCTTGACGTTAATGATTGGTATTTTAACTCCACCGATGGGGATGGCGCTCTTTGTCGTAGCGAGGGCAGGTGAGATGCCAGTTGGCACAATCATTCGAGGGGTCATTCCGTTTCTCGTTCCACTATTCCTAACGGTGATTTTACTAATCATATTCCCAGAAATAGTAATGTTCCTACCAAATTTATTTGGTTAATTTGTTTCAGATAAAGGGTTGATAAAAATGAATTTTGCAGCAATTGATATTGGTGGAACAACGATTAAATATGCACTAGTAACAGAACATGGTGAAATAAGCGAAAAAGCAGCAGTACCAACACCTAAAACAGGAAAAAAAGCAATGGTAGATCAGTTGGTTGAAATCTGTAAGCGGCTTGATGCTAGAAAGAAAATCGATGCTGTGGCCATTAGTTCGGCAGGTCAAATTAATAGCCAAACAGGTGAAGTCATATTTGCTACGGATGCGATACCAGAATATGCAGGACTGAACATCATAGAAGAGTTGGAATCACGACTGAACAAGCCTGTTACAGTAGAAAATGATGTACATTGTGCTGCTTTAGGTGAGTATTGGGTAGGTGCGGCTAAAGGAAATGACAACTTCTTATGTTTAACATTTGGAACAGGTATCGGAGGAGCGGTCGTTAATAATGGCTTGATCTATCATGGTTCTACTTATTCAGCTGCCGAATTTGGTCATATTACTTTGTATCCTAATGGTTTGTCCTGTGTTTGTGGGGACCATGGTTGTTTAGAGATGTATGCTTCAAGCCTTGCTTTGGAAAAGAGGATCATGGATTTGACAGGACGAACTCAAGAAACTTTACCGATTTTTTTTGAAGAGGCTAGAAGTGGGAACATAGTTATAGAAGGGGTCATTGATTCATGGGTAGAAGATATAGCAGCTGGATTAAAAACACTTATTCACTCCTTTAATCCAAAGCAAATCGTCATTGGTGGTGGCATTTCAGCACAAGGTGAATACTTAATTAGCAAAATCCAAAAGAGTACGTACGCACGAATTATGCCATCTTTCAGCAAACAGCTTACCATTGACATGGCACAAAAAACGAATGACGCAAATTTACTGGGTGCTGTATATCATTCCTTAAAAGTGGTGTTTCCTTGAAGAAAGGAGCACCATTTTCAACTAACAGTACAATGAAAAAATATGTAAATAGAAGGGAAGAAAGGAGCTTCTAATGAGAGAGATTTCTGACCAAACTCTAATAGAAGCCTATTACGAAGCTCTAAAATTAAACTTGGATCTTGACTTTATCTTACTATTAGAAAAAGAATTAGCTTACAGGAAGTTACTCAATCCCAAAGCTGAAACTCATCCGACATAGGTATTCATTTAGAGATGTGTGTTTACTAGAGTTTAATAGAATAGTAAAAAAACGTGTAAATTAAAGGATTAGGAGAGGGTAATAATGAAAGGTATTATAACAGCTTTAATGGTTTCATATGACCAAGATGGGAACCTTAATGAAAAAGGGTTAAGAGAAATTATTCGATATAATGTAGATGTTTGTAAGGTAGATGGTTTGTACGTCAACGGAAGCACAGGCGAAAATTTTATGATTTCAACAGAAGAGAAAAAGGAAATCTTCCGTATTACAAAGGATGAAGTAAAAGGGCAAGTCCCGTTAATCGCTCAAGTTGGTTCTGTTAATTTAAGAGAAGCGATTGATTTAGCCAAATATGCAACAGATTTAGGATACGACGCTCTTTCAGCAGTTACTCCTTTTTATTACAAGTTTAATTTTAATGAAATTAAACATTACTATAACAGCATTATTAATGCGGTAGATAACAAAATGATTATTTATTCGATTCCATTCTTAACTGGTGTGAACATGAGCCTCGATCAATTTGCTGAGCTCTTTGAAAATGAGAAAATTATCGGAGTGAAGTTTACAGCTGGTGATTTTTATCTGTTAGAAAGAATGAGAAAGAAATTTCCAGAGAAATTGATTTATGGTGGCTTTGATGAAATGCTTCTTCCTGCTACGGTTCTAGGGATTGATGGAGCCATCGGCAGTACGTTTAATGTAAATGGACAACGTGCAAGGCAGATTTTTGAATTAGGCAAGCAAGGAAAAATAGAAGAAGCAAGAGAAATTCAACATGTAACCAATGACTTAATCTCTGAAATCTTAGATAATGGATTATATCAAACGATAAAAGAAATGTTAAAAGAAAAAGGTGTCGATGCTGGTTTCTGCCGTGAACCAATGGAGAAGCTTTCAGAGGAAAGAATTGCCAAGGCACGTTCAATCGCAAAGAACCATTTATAGTCTCTTAAACAAAGCACGTGTGAAGGAGTACGTAAAATGAAAATAATTGAGGTCGAAAACTACCAGGAAATGAGCAAACAAGCAGCACAATATATAATTGAAAAAATTAAGAAACAGCCGAAGCTAAAACTCGGATTAGCAACAGGAGGAACGCCCGTTGGCCTTTATCAAAAACTCATTGAAGATCATAGAGAGAATGGTACAGACTATTACGATGTGACCACATTTAATCTCGATGAGTATATAGGTCTTCAAGGTACAGACCCTAATAGCTATCGTTACTTTATGAACGATCAATTGTTTGATCATATTAACATTCAGAAAGAAAATACATTTATTCCTTCCGGTGTCAAAGAGGATAGTGAACAAGAAGCAAAAGATTATGAAGCAACGATTAAAAGTTACGGAGGAATCGATCTTCAAATACTAGGAATTGGCCAAAATGGTCATATTGGATTTAATGAGCCAGGAACTTCATTTGAATCGGCTACACACATTGTCCAGTTAGCTACCTCAACAAGAGAAGCGAATGCAAGATATTTCGCGCGGATGGAAGATGTACCTACAAAAGCGATTACAATGGGAATTGGAACGATTATGAAAAGCAAAGAAATCCTGTTACTAATCTCAGGTGATAGCAAAACCGAAGCCTTTAACCGCTTAGTAAATGGAGAAATTGATCCTCATTTTCCAGCTTCTATTCTCAGAAAGCATCCCGGTGTTACCGTTATCGCAGATCAGGCTGCCCGTTTAGGCGTGAAGGTGCATGGGTGAGAGATATTGAACGTGTAAAGGTTTACTCTATGTAAATCTTTACACGTTTTTTGCAATGTTATTTGGTTGAGGACGGAATCCGCTTGCAGGTGAAATGTTAATAATAGAACCACTTAAGCGATTTGCTTAAAGCGAAAAGTACCCAATAGGCTAACGCAATTATGAAAAGGTAGCAAACGAAAATAAAAATAGATGCCTGTCAGTTTATAAACTAACAGGCATCTATGATTTGAGTGAAAGATTATAGAGTTATCTTGTTGCCACAATCGATTTTCTTTTATAGAGCCATGAACCAAGAAGAAATGCAATGACGCCCCATAACACGATAATGCCAATTCCAGACCACAATGTACTTGAAAAGAGGCTTGTTTCATAGACCATACTTTCTCTTAAACCTTCAACGAAATAGGTGAGTGGAAGGATGTGAGAAAGGGGTTGGATCCACTCTGGCATTGTGTCAATTGGAAAGAACACACCACTTAAGAACATCATCACAAAGTTAATAATATTGACAATTCCCATATAAGCTTCAGTCGTTTGACTGAATGAAGAAAAGAGGTATCCAATTGCGTTAAAGGAAAGAGCCCCTAATAAGAAGACAACTACTAGACTTGTGAAGTTAATGTACAAATTGGCTCCAAAAACAAAGACGCCGATCAGAGAAAGTAACATAATTTGAATGACGCCAAACAACAAACGCATCGTCATATCGCTCAAGCCAAACAAACTCATATTGGCAGGAGTCATGCGCAATCTTTTGATCAGGCCTTTGCGGCGCATCTCTACTAAATCAACCATTCCAAACAGTCCACCTTGAGCAATCGCTAATGCGATCATTCCAGTAAGAAGAAAGTCGGTATAACTCAGATCATTACTTGATGAAGAAATCGATTCAAATGTTAATTCATATGTAGCGGTTGCACCGACGGCAAAAAGGTTGGCTTCTTGGACGAGCTGGTTTAACATTCCTGAAAGAGCCTGGGTAGTTACTTCTTGTTCGTTCTCTTTATTCACAACGAGTTGGATCGATGTATCCTCTTCAGATTCAGGTAAGACAATTGCAGCATCTACCTCTTGATCCATCACAAGCTGATAAGCTTCTTCTTGACTAACAGCCATGTCAGATTCAGTTTCAAGCACCGGGATTTGACTAATTTGATCAGAGAGCATTGCTGAGGTTGCATTTGGATTTTCGTCTACAATCGCAACATTTGCAGAAAACTCATTGTCAGAACTCCCACTGAAAATTGACATAAAGATGACCATCAAGATAACAGGGAAGAAAATCCCCCAAAACCAAGCTTGTTTTTCGCGGAAAGTCATTTTTAATTGGACAAGAAACATTTGTTTAAATTGTTTCAAGTTAATCCCTCCATTCCTTACCAGTGAACGTAATAAAAACATCCTCTAGACTCATTTCGCGGATGGAGACCTGCTCGACGGAATAATTCTTTTCTTTTGTAAACCCAAATAAGTTGTACAACGTGTCTTCTGGATTTGTTGTCCATAGTTTTAATGATGTATGTTCGAGCTCTGTACGTGAGACTGAATGAAGACGAGAAGAATAGTGATTGGCTTCCTCGGCAGCAAGTGGTCCATCAACAAAAGATAAATGAATTTCTCTTTCTTTCGTTAATTGATCAATGAGTGAAGAGGGGGTATCCAAAGTGACAACTTTTCCTTGATCAACGATACAAACGCGGTCACTTAACTTTTCAGCTTCTTCCATATAATGTGTCGTTAAAATCGTTGTTTTTCCTAATTCTTTTAACTGTAAAATGATATCCCAAATATTGCGTCGTGCTTGAGGGTCAAGACCTGTTGTCGGTTCATCAAGGAAGATAATCTCTGGATCGCTAATCATTGCAAGCCCAATCGCAAGCCTTTGACGCTGACCACCGGATAATTTTTTTACTTGATTGTTTCGGTGATCGGTTAAGTTGATTAGGGTAAGAATTTCCTCAGTTGGACGGGCCTTGTCGTAAAAAGTAGCAAAGAGGTTCAAGTTTTCTTGCGGAGATAATAAATCAAACATGGCACTTGATTGAGGCTGTACCCCGATTTTCTTTTTGATCATTGTTGCATGGTGATTCCAGTTCAACTCGCCAAAAGAGATTTCTCCATCATCTGGTGGAACAAGCCCTTCAATCATTTCCAGTGTCGTCGTTTTTCCGGCCCCATTTGGCCCAATGATGGTGAAGACTTCTCCAGCCTTGACTGAAAAGTTGATGTCCTGTACAGCGTGAATCGTTCCAAACGACTTTTTTAAGTTTTTCACTTCTAATACGGTCATTTTATTCCTCCTTATGAAACGAACTTCTCATCTTATATACGTTATAGATTTCTTAATAGTTTCAGAACTGCCACTTCAGATTAAGCGGCTTGGCGTATGTTTTTGTACAAATTGCCAAAAGTAAACAGAGATAATGCAGAATAAACTTTTGTTTTTACATCTCTTGATTAGACTTGAAACCTATACATTAGGAGGGATTCAGCTTGAGAAATATGAAGAAACCTATCATAGGATTAACGAGTTCAATTGTAAGTCATCACAATATCCCAAGTGTAAATTTACATACTAAATTTATTTCTTCAGTAAAAAGAGCTGGAGGAATCCCACTCATTATTCCGATCGGTACAGAAGAAATGTCAGAAGAATATGCTTCAATTTGTGATGGGTTGATCCTGACTAATGGAGAAGATGTCGATCCCTATTCTTTCAATGAAGAGCCAGATCCGCAAATAAAACAAACAAATGAAAATCGTGATAAATTAGAAATTGCGCTTGTGCAACAGGCTCAAAAGAAGAAAAAACCACTTTTGGGGGTATGTCGAGGAAATACGATGTTAAATGTTGCATTAGGAGGTACACTCATACAAGACATCCCTACACAAAATTCGAAGGCGATCAATCATCATCAAAAAGCAGATAGACCACAACCGACCCACTCGATTCAAATCAAAGAAGAAAGCTGGTTATATGAACTATTCTATACCTCTACAATGCGAGTGAATAGCTTCCATCATCAAGCGATTGATCAGCTCGGAAAAAACTTAAAAGTAGTTGCAGCTGCACCAGACGGAACGGTTGAAGCGATTGAAGGGATCTCTAAATGTCCTATTATGTGGGGCGTTCAGTGGCACCCAGAAGAAATGGCGAGTGAAGCTCCAACGATGCAACGGATCTTTGATGCCTTTATTGCTAAATGCGTGCATAATGATTAAAAATGAATATCTGGAGATGAACTTTGAGAAGGATGTGATGTGAATGGCAGATAGCAAACAAACTCAATATGTATGGTATGCCAGTTACGGCTCAAATTTAAGTAAGGATCGGTTTTTATGTTACATAAGAGGGGGGAAACCCGAGGGATCAACAAAGGTGGAAGTTGGTTGTAGAGATCAAACCCTACCTAAAAAAGAAGAGACGTATGAAATGCATTATCCTTTATATTTTGCAAAGAATTCCGCTCGTTGGCAAAATCAAGGAGTTGCTTTTATCGGGCTACAAGAGGATAAGAAGCAGGTTCTATACAGTAGAAAATATTTAATTACAACCGAGCAGTTTCTAGATGTTGTCAAACAAGAAAACAACGGAGAAGAGCTCGATATTGATTTGGAAGAAGTGAGAAAGAATAGATATATTACACTAAAAGATTCATGGTACGGAACAATTTTATTTGTAGGAGAAGAAAAGGGATTTCCGGTCTTTACTTTTACAGCTGACTGGGACTTAGATGTACCGTTTAGTACCCCTTCGAAAGAGTATTTGTCTATGATCATGGAAGGGTTGAAAAGAGATGTTGGACTGAATACCGAACAGATTATTCAGTATCTTGAGTCAAAACCAGGTGTGAAGGGGAGTTATCGTTACAGTGAACTTGAGCAGTTGATTATGTAAAAGATGAGTTTTTTTCAGTGATAACTATGATTGAAGAAATCACTTTCGGATTGGTGCGCTTATTAGGCTACGAATTCGAAGGTGTTTTTGCATTCAATTAATGAAGAAACCTTCTGTTCATAATAGTAGTTGACAATAAAAATCAAGTTATTATATAATTATCTCGAATTCGAGACAAAATGCATTTTAATAATATGTCTCGGTTTCATAATATACGACATTGATTATAATTTGAATGAATAGAAGAATGTCAATTACTACAATGGGTTAGTCTAAATCAGTAGATAAAGGAGTGTTAAAAAATGGGTAAACAAACAATGGGTATTCACCATATTACAGCGATTGTAGGTCACCCCAAGAAAATGTTGATTTTTATGCAGGGGTGTTAGGATTACGCTTAGTCAAGCAAACGGTCAACTTTGATGATCCCGGTACGTATCATCTTTATTTTGGCAATGAAGGTGGAAAACCAGGTACGATCATCACGTTCTTTCCATGGGCGAATGCGTATCAAGGGAAGATCGGTGATGGCCAAGTTGGTGTGACTTCTTATGTCGTTCCAAAAGGAAGTATCGAGTTTTGGGAAAGAAGGTTGGCAAAGTTCGACGTTCCTTTTACAAAAACGGAACGGTTTGGAGAAGTGTATCTTGAGTTTGATGATACACATGGACTTCACCTAGAAATAGTTGCAAGAGAAGAAGGCGAACCAAACACGTGGCAATTCGGTGAAGTGACACCTGATGTAGCAATAAAAGGGTTCGGTGGTGCAACGTTATTATCTGCTCAACCACATAAGACAGCCGAATTGCTTGTACAGGTAATGGGCCTTGAAAAAGTTGCGGAAGAAGATGACCTTATTCGTTTCCGCTCACCAAGTGAGATTGGCAATATCATTGATTTGAAAAAATCATCAATCGGTCGAGGTCAAATGGGTGTTGGGACCGTTCACCATATTGCCTGGAGAGCACTTGATGATCAGGATCAGTTAGATTGGAAAAACCATGTTGAAAGTTTTGGGTATGGGGTTACTCCTGTTCAGGATCGAAACTATTTTAATGCGATTTACTTTAGAGAGCATGGAGAGATTTTATTTGAAATAGCGACAGACCCTCCTGGATTTGCTCATGATGAATCATATGAAACAATGGGAAATCAGTTAAAGCTCCCAAATCAATATGAACCACATAGAGAAAAGATTGAACAAGGTGTGTTACCATTTGAAGTAAGAGAGTTAGATTAATTTGATGAGAGGATGATCAAGGTGCTATCAATTGATCCGTCAGCCCAAACAGAAAGAGAAAATTATAAGTTTTTAATCGGAAGCATTATTCCACGACCAGTCGCTTTTGTTACGACGGTTTCTGCCGATGGGACATTGAACGGGGCGCCATTCAGCTACTTTAATATCGTCTCTTCCAATCCACCAATGATTTCAATTTCGGTTCAGCGAACGGGAGGAAGACAAAAAGATACCGCTAGAAATATTAACGACCTTAAGGAGTTCGTCGTTCATATTGTCGATAATCAAAATGTAAAACAAATCAATCAAACAGCAGCAAGTCTCCCGTCAGATGAAAGTGAACTAGAATTAGCCAATCTAACTCCAGTAAAGAGCACAAATATCTCCGTACCTGGAATTAAAGAGGCAAAAATTCGCATGGAATGTACGTTAGAGCATTCTTTACAATTAGGTGAAGGGGATAAACAAAGCTGTGATTTCATAATCGGAAAAGTCGTTCGATTTCATATTGATGAGAACATTTATGAGAACGGAAGAATTGATGCAAACGGGTTAGGTGCGGTGAGCCGTCTAGCTGGGAATGACTATGCCAAAATAGGAGAAGTTTTTTCTTTGGAAAGGCCTAAATAATCGCAGCGTATGCAAAAAATGTAGTGAGAATTTATTCTCTACAATGATTCAAGACTTTAGAAAGGGGATACAAAAAATGAAACATATTTATCAAAAAGGAAAAGATCTATCAAAGCCGACTCTTTTATTGCTTCACGGTACAGGAGGAAATGAACTAGATTTAATGCCACTTGCAGGAATGATTGATGAGGATGCATCTGTATTAAGTGTGAGAGGAAACGTATTAGAAAACGGGATGCCACGTTTCTTTAAACGATTAGCGGAAGGGGTGTTTGATGAAGAGGATCTCATTTTCCGTACGAAAGAATTAAATCAATTTCTTAATGAGGCTGCAGAACAGTACGAGTTTGATCGAGACAATATGATTGCAATCGGATACTCAAATGGAGCCAATATCGCAGCGAGCTTATTGTTACATTATGAAAATTCATTGAAAGGTGCCATTCTTCATCATCCGATGGTTCCTAGAAGAAATATGGCCCTTCCAGATCTCACAGGAAAGTCAGTATTTATCGCAGCCGGAACGAATGATCCGATTTGCTCACCACAGGAATCAGAAGAATTATACTCATTATTAGAGCAAGCAAATGCAACGGTTGAGCTCCACTGGGAGAATCGTGGACATCAATTAACAGCAGACGAAGTAGCTGCTGCTGCAAAATGGTATCAAAATAAATAATTAATAAATATTTTACAAAAATATATTGAATTAGGAATAAATAAAATGGTAATATATTAAACAGAGGCAAATAAACACCAAAGCGGTGTTTATTTGTACCAAACATTTGGAGGAGAAAAGGTAATGGCAAACAGAAGTGAAATAGGAACATTATTATTACGAGTAGTATTGGGGATTGTGTTTTTAGCTCACGGTTCACAAAAATTCCAAGGAGGAATTGAAAATATAGTTGGATGGTTTGACAGCATCGGTTTACCAGGAGGCTTTGCTTATGTGGTCGCTGTACTTGAGATCGTCGGAGGAATTGCTTTAATTCTAGGATTAGGGACAAGAATTGCAGCTGCTATTTTAGGACTTATTCTCGCTGGAGCAATCTTCAAAGTAAACCTAGCACTAGGATTTATCGGAGGTTATGCTTATGACTTAATCTTACTTGTTATCGCAGTTCACTTAGTCATAAACGGAAGTAAGCAATATTCACTCGGGCAATTTTTGTTCAAAAATCAAGAAAGCAGATCAACTTTTTCAAAATCAGCTTAAATATCTCGAAATAAAGAAAAGTTAATTAAGGATAAATGATTTTGAACTAAGATGTAAACATTGAACTATTTTCATTTGAAACGATTCGCAAAAGAACAAAGAGGCAAGACTAAAGAGGAAGGTGTAAGAAGATGGGCCTTATTGAAAAATTATTTGGAAAATCAAAGGAGACGAATAAGATGTCAAACATTAAATTAGCCGTTATTTATTACAGTATGGGTGGAACGAATTATCAATTATCAAAATGGGCAGAAGAAGGAGCAAAAGAGGCAGGCGCTGAAGTAAAAGTACTTAAAGTACCTGAGCTTGCACCGCAATCTGTAATTGATGAAAACGAAGGCTGGAAAGCTCATGTTGAATCTACGAAAGATGTTCCGGAAGTAACATTGGATGATCTAGAGTGGGCAGACGCAATTATTTTCAGTGTTCCGACTCGTTTTGGAAACATGCCAGCGCAAATGAAACAATTTTTAGACACGACTGGCGGGCTTTGGTTTAATGGGAAACTTGTTAATAAAGTTGTAAGTGCGATGACATCCGCACAAAATCCTCATGGCGGCCAGGAAGCAACAATCTTATCGCTTTATACAACAATGCACCACTGGGGCGCGCTTATCGCATCACCTGGATACACTGATCCAGTCCAATTTGCAGCAGGCGGTAACCCATACGGAGTTAGCGTAACAGTTGGTCAAGATGGAAAAATGATTGAAGATGTAGAAGCGGCAGTTAAATATCAAGCTAAACGTACAGTTACGGTTGCGGAATGGGTGAAAAAAGGCAATCAATAATGTGGAATGAAACCAATCAATTAACGTTGATTGGTTTTTTGATATAAAGGGCCTACTAATTTAACCATTATACATCTGAAGGACAAATATATTTATGATAAAAAAAGTGGACAATTAAGTATAGTAGGTCTTTAATGAATGTATTAACTATAATAATGAAAGAATAAAAAATGAAAATTGCAACAACTAGAGTGGAACTAAATAAAATTTTCCTTAAAATAACCATATAGGTGAAGAGATGAAACAAAAACTTTTCCTTGTAATCACCATATTCATTGCTTTTCTTGTAAATCCTTATAGCCCAATGGACCAAGCTCCTTTTGAAATAAACAATGACGTCTATCTGGCTACTGATCTTGATTCGACAGTAAGTGCTACGGTTTTACTTTCCCCTAATTTATTTACATTTGTACTAGCTATGTTATGGGGGCTTACTTTTACTCATCTAAATCGCTACACAAGATATATTGTAGAGTTATTGCATTCTTTTGTCCCTTTAATAAAAACGAAAAGAAATCTTTTAACAATAAAATATCAGAGTACATTCTTCTCTTGTTTGTCTTAATTTCTTTTGAAAAACAAACAGAGGAGATGAGATAAATGTTAAAGAAAAAAGAAACAACGAACTGGACAGTGAGTGAGCCTATTAAAGGCTTAATTGCTGGGGTGATTATGATGATCGTTGTATTTAGCATTGCCTATTTTGTGTTTGGCCTTGTGCCGTTTTCGTAAATACGAATGATTAAGCAAACTGAATCTTAAGATTTGGTTTGCTTTTTTTTGTGTGTGGCTTTTTAAAAAAGCGCTGATCCTTTTGGATTAACGCTTCCCTTAATGAAATCAACCTCTTTCCCTTGCGATCTGTGTATCCCTAATATTTTTTTGAATCGTTATCGCTGCAAATAAACTAAGAACAAAAGCCATGCCATAAAAACCTTTTTCGCTTAAAACAATACTTTCTGCATTAAATAACCCGATCCCCATTAATGAAACAGCTATAATAAGCGCTAACCAGCTGATCCCATAATAAATACTTGTAACGGGTATGCCTTCATCTTTATCTCTTACTGCTTTCTGAAGAGATATTGCGGAATAGAGTCCGAAAATTAAAATAGCAAAGTAATACCCTTTTTCGTTCAGTTCCATTGTTGCATTAAATAAACCAATGAGATACCCCGAAACACCTACTAACAAGGCGGCCCAAGCAGCGCCTTTAAAAGCTGCAGTTGGCTCTCCGTCTTTCCTTTCTTCTTTCATTTTAAGATCAGTTTGTTTTTCTTTATCTACGACAACTTCACTTTTGTTTGTCATTCATCTTTTCCTCCTTTTTGTTAGCTAAGCTACTATCTTAGTACATTATATAGAAATTACTTACAAATAATAGATGAATTTTCCATCTCCAATTTAATTTATGTATTCACTCATTTATTGACAATGGGGAGATAGTCTTATATGGTTATATGCATAACTATATAACCATAAAACATTGTGTGAATGTCGGGGGGGTGAAAATCCATTGAGCAAGTCTTTTGATCAGAAGAAACCTATCTTTATCCAAATTAAAGAACTGATAGCAGATCAAATTATCAATAATCAATTAAAGGAACATGAGCAAATTCCATCAACCAACCAACTCGTCCAATATTATAAGGTCAACCACTTAACTGTTGCGAAAGGGATTAATCTTCTAGTTGAAGATGAGATTATTTACAAAAAGAGGGGTGTTGGGATGTTTGTTTCAGAAGGTGCAAAAGAAAAGCTAATGTTGCAACGGAGAAAAGGATTTGCAGAAGAGTTTGTATTGCCAATGTTAGAAGAAGCGAAAAAGCTTCAGTTGTCAAATAGTGAGATTCTGAAAGTCATAGAAGAATTGAAAGGACGTGTGAATGATGAGTATTAAGGTAGAGGGGCATCATTTAACGGTTCAATTTAAAGAGCATGAAGCGTTAACCAATGTGAGCTTTACATTAGAAAGCGGCAAGATCTATGGACTGATTGGGAGAAATGGTGCAGGGAAAACGAGTTTGTTGTCTTTACTAGCCTCTTACAGAAAACCAAGTTCAGGTACTCTTAAAATAAATGGAGAAGACATATTTGAAAATGAAAAGTGGATGGCTGAAGTGACATTTGTTCATCAGACAAACTATAAGGATGAATATGACACTGCTGAGGCTTATTTGAAGTTAGCGGAACGTTATCGGCCCTCCTTTGACCGAAAGTATGCGGAAGAAGTAGCCGCCCTCTTTAAGCTACCATTAAATCAACCTGTAAGAAAGCTTTCAACAGGGATGCAATCAGCTCTAAATGCCACGATTGGTTTAGCAACAAGGTCAAAGGTAACGATCTTTGATGAAGCCTATCAAGGAATGGATGCTCCTACTCGAGAGGTTTTCTACAAAGAAATATTAGAAGATCAGGCAAGATTTCCTAGAGTGATTATTTTATCAACCCATTTAGTTTCAGAAATGGAGTATTTATTTGATGAAGTTCTCATGATTCATAAGGGGAAATTAATGATTCAAGAGCCAATCGATACTTTGCTGCAAAAAGGTTTTTCCGTTACAGGTGATGCCGAGCAAGTAGAGCAATTTGCAGAAGGACTTGAAACGTTAAGTGAACAGCGACTTGGGGGAACAAAATCTGTGATGGTCTATGGTGCTATACCCGAGGATAAAATAGACTTTGTTCGGCAATCTGGATTAGAAGTAGGGAATGTTACTCTTCATGACCTATTTATCCAATTAACGAATGAGAAGGAGGAGAACTAAATGAATCAACTGATAAAAAAAGTAGCAACAGATCTTTACTCAGTTCAAATGAAATGGGTAGCGTGGTATTTACCAATCGTCTTTGTTGTATATGTTGCACTACTTGCGTTCGTGGCTGAACCAGAATTGAGAACAATGTCATTGCTGACTTTTACGTTTCAAACGGCTACAATCTTTATGCTTGTCTGTGGAATTCTAGCAAGTTTTGTCTTCCTCCCAGTATATATTAAGCAAGGAGTCACTAGAAAAACATACTTCAAAGCTACTATTTTGTCATCGATTGCTTTAGCAACGACAATCATTGTGATTACGGCGTTTGCAACGTGGGTTCTGACATTTTTTAAAAGATATACTACGCTTTTTGATGAGGTAGTCTTATCATCACTAGTTGTAATAGAGGGGAATTGGTTTTTAATCAGTTTTGCTTATGTAATAGTGATTTTCATTTATTATCTAGCTGGTTGGCTTATTAGCTTAGGGTTTTATCGGTACGGAGCGGCTGGTGGTTTTGGGTTTATTGCAATTTCTTTAGTGCTGATTTTCCTTACTGATATTATTTGGAATTTAAATACACCGAAGCCAATCGTAGGAATTATCCCGATTGGAAGTTTCTCTATTAATATAGGAATTGCATTCATATTATCGCTTATTATTATCGCTATTGTTGTTACTATTGTACAAAAAGTAACGAAAGACATCGCAATTGTAGTGGAGTAGGTAGGAAGAGGTGACAACGGCCGATTCACTACTAGCTTTAGAGGAGAGAGCTACTCCTCTAAAGCTTTGAAAGGTGAATCCTTTTTTGTATTGACTAAATCATCTAGTGGTTAAGGATGAGAGCATTGTCCCGCAATTTTTTTAAAGTCTTTTTCCGTAGTAGATAGATTGAGTTTCTAGATAGATCAAAAACAGTCTGAAGCTCTGCTGATTTCATTTCCAGGAAGATCGCCTTATGAACCCACCTTTTTTCTTTATCAGTTAAATTCCATAAATAAGCTTCAATCATTTCTTTTTCAAGAGGGATTTGCCCTTGGGTACTTGGTTCGAACTCGATAATCTCCTCAGTCGCAAACGAATGTCGCTCTTTAAACTTTGTTTCTTTACTAAGGTGGCTCATCATTCTACCGCGAATAAAGGAGATTGCATAAGAAGGGAAATGTCCTTTATCTGGATCGAACTGTTGATAAGCATTCCAAAGCGCAATACATCCAATTTGATAAAACTCGTCATGATCTTTGTACAAACGTAAAGTAACTAATTGTTTCTTAATAGCTGGATCAAACATACGTAACACTTCTTCAAATGGATATTCTTTAATGTTCATCATACATGTCTTTTTTGAAAACGCGTTTTCTAGTGTATTCCGCCGGTGCATTTACCTTAACGAAATACGGTAGGGCCCGTCACTTCAAGAAAATGGAAATATGGCATGGGAAAAAGATGATGATTTTTTTTGTTTGAGGAGGTTCATTTTTGAACGGAGAACGATGAGTAAAAGTAATTTTTGTAGAAGGATGAAAAATGAACAATTCTCATTTTAAGTGGGTTAGTAGTAACACTAGCCTCTTTTCCTATACTTATTTAACAATGCCATTAAAGAAGAAGATTCAGAGCAATTAAGCAAAAAAAGTTGCTTTTGTGGCTTTATTCATGTAAGTTAAAATGGTTATTAAACATTTTTGTTTAAAAAGTGTGAATTCAATAGTTGTTGTAGCAACAAAGACATTACTAAATTAGAATTTATAACAAGAGGATGGAAAAGAATAGACGGAAGAATAATGATTTGATTATAGGAGTGATGAAAGTGGAGACAAACGTTCCAACACATCAGAGAACTGTGAAGGATTCTTGGTATGTGAAGTATGAACAAGCCTCTTTTCCTTTTATCCAAAAGGGTTGGGTTCTACCTGCAGGGAGATGGAGAGATTTCGATCCTTTTATCCTGATGGCAGAAGATTGGTTTAAAAGAGGAGCTTTCGCTGATCATCCGCATCGTGGTTTTCAAACGATTACGTATGTCATTGATGGTCGATTAGAGCATATTGATAATGGTGGTGGCCGGGATATTTTAGAGCCTGGTGACGTTCAATATATGAATGCAGGATGGGCGGCTAGGCATGCTGAAGAGGCAGTGGAGGACGACATTGCTCACACGCTGCAGTTATGGTTAAACTTACCAAAGAACTTAAAAAAGTCAGACACCTCTTATCAAAATGTTTATTCAGAAGATGCGCCAATATTCAACGTTGAAGGGGTCTTATTAGGGTATTTGCTGGTGAGTTTGAAAATGTAAAAGGACCTCTCGAATCAGTTGTTCCAATCACACTAGCAGAAGTGAACCTTGAAAAAGGAGCTAGCTATGTCCATACATTGCCTGAAACGGACAATGCTTTTTTATATGTTCTATCGGGAGAATTGGAATTTGGAGAAGGAGCGAATAAAGTCCAATTATCAAAGCATGGTGTAGCAACACTTACCTATAAAGAGGATGGGGACTTATCTAAAAAAAGTTCATTTGCAATGACTGCAACTAGCAGACGTTCAAAAGTGCTTATTTATTCTGGAACACCAATTAAAGAGGAGATTGTTCCTCATGGTCCTTTTGTGATGAACTCGATGGAAGAAATTAGACAAGCTTACAGAGATTATCATGACGGGAAATTTGGACCTCCTGCAAATTAAAAAAATGACGGAATCATTCGCTGTAGCGTTTCAGAACTAATGTTATACAAATATAATCACAATGATAAAAAACAATAGTGGGAGGATATAAAATGAAACATCCATATAGGGTATTACTTTATTACATGTATGTGCCAATCGAAGATCCAGAGATGTTTGCTTCAGAGCATTTAACATTTTGTGAAAGCTTAGAACTAAAGGGAAGAATTCTTGTAGCTAAAGAAGGAATAAATGGGACGGTTTCCGGTACAGTGGAACAGACTGAGGAGTATATGAAAGTGATGAAATCAGATCCACGTTTTGCTGAAATGGTCTTTAAAATGGACGAATCGGATACTCATGCTTTTAAAAAGATGCACGTACGCCATCGTGAAGAGCTTGTTACACTTAGATTAGAAGACGACGTTAATCCAATGGAAACGACGGGGAATTACCTTAAGCCATCAGAATTCTTTGAGGCAATGCAAGATCCTGATACGGTCGTTATTGATGCGAGGAATGACTACGAATATGAATTAGGACATTTTCGTGGAGCAATTAAGCCTGAAATAAAGAACTTTCGTGAGTTGCCTGATTGGATTAAACAGAATCGTGATATGTTTGAAGGGAAAAAGGTTCTGACTTACTGTACTGGTGGGATTAGATGTGAAAAGTTCTCCGGTTGGTTACGAAAAGAAGGATTTGAAGATGTTTCGCAATTACACGGTGGAATCGTGACTTACGGTAAAGACCCTGATGTAAAAGGGAAGCTATGGGATGGACAATGTTATGTTTTTGATGAACGGATTAGTGTGCCAGTTAATCAAATCGAGCACGTAATTGTTGGGAAAGATCATTTTACTGGTGAACCTTGTGAACGCTATGTTAACTGTGGCAATCCAGAATGCAATAAGAAAATTCTTTGTTCTCCGGAAAATGAGCACAAATATTTACGCGGATGTACACATGAGTGTCGAGTACATCCAAGGAATCGTTATGTTGCAGAACACAACTTAACTAAAGAGCAAGTGAACGAAAGACTTTCACAACTATTGGGTGAAGTAGAGATTTAAAAGGAAACTGGATTGGTTAACGAATAATCAAAAAAATGTTATCAATCATAGTGAGATTTGAACACAAAAAGGGCCAATAACATAGGATGTCATTGTGAAGGTGATCCTTCATGAAAACTGATCAAAGGGAGTTGGTCATGATGAGTACAGTAGCAGGAACAGGATATAGTGGAGGATTTGCGTTATTAGTCGTATTATTCATCCTTCTAGTTATTATCGGTGCAAGTTATGTAGGTAAAGGATACGGTGGCTTTTATTAATATAAAAGAAAAGGGCAATGAATGCCTGATAATAAAGCAGCTCGTGAAGTAGGCTCTCTTTCTTGAATAGTGGGCCATTCAAAAGAAACCACCCGAACTAGGATGTGTACCAAGCTAGTTTGGGTGGTTTGTGTACAAAGGTAAACATTTAGTAACTTTCAAAGTAAGGTATATAATTAGATTGGTATTGTTTCGAGTTGTTCAACCCATTGGATTGTTAAGAGATTTGGTAATGTAGACGTTTCATGGTGAATCTGAATAAATTTATTGCATTTTACAGTTGCAACACATTCAATATTAAAATGTCGGTCTTCTATCAACACCTTATAACTACCTACATTTGGCAAAGAATAATTGGGTAATAACCCATTTTTTTGACAATACTTCGTTTTATAAAAAGTTCCTAATAAACTCGGTAACTCATTTAATTTTCCTTTAGTTAAGTAATTCCTAATCAATGTTGAGCTAATTTTTTGTTCATTCCATGTTAATTCTTCGACAACAGTTAGGTTTATCTGTTTTGTAGCCGCATAAACTGCCAAAGTATCAACAGAACCTCTTGCTTTTGCGCCATATGTGTAATCAAATCCACAAATAATCTCTTTGGCATTTAACCCTAAGATATAGTCATTTAAAAAAGTATCTGGCTCTACTTTTGCTAACCTTTTGGTAAACTCAACAACATAGAAAACATCTACGCCGAGCCTTTCTAACTTTTCAGCCTTTTGTTCTAATGGTTCTAAGTATAAAACTTCTTTATTAGATAATAAAATACTTTTAGGGTGCGGAAAAAAAGAGAGAACAGCTAATGACAAGTTTTGTGATTTTGCTTTTTCCTTAGCTGTTTGAATTACTTTTTGATGTCCTAAATGCACCCCATCAAAGTAACCAAGTGCCATAGCTACATCAGGCGCTGATTGTTTTATCTCTTGTAATTGATTAGCATTCACATAAACTATTTGCATTATGATCCACTCCTTTTTTCACTGCTGCTGTTAAATACAGTCCTACTTATGCGTATATGAGATTCTTGTCATTTTTTTACTAGTTCCTTAGAAATATTGACGCTTACTTTTCCAAGTATGCCAAAGTCGGCTTCGAATTTATCTCCTGCTTCAAAAGCAACAGCTTTTGAGAGCGCTCCTGATAAAACAAACATGCCTGGTTCGATGGAAATACTATATGCACTTACTTCATTTGCTAACCAAACAACTGCATTGAGTGGGTTACCTAATACAGCTGCGCTCGTTGATTCGTCTAAAAACTCACCATTTTTCTTCACAATCATTGGGATATTTGTAATGTCTTTAATATCTGTAAGAGGTGTACGCTTTCTACCTAAAATCGCACCTGCTGAAGATCCATTGTCCGCTACCGTATCCTCAAATTTAATTTTCCAATTTGCAATACGGCTATCGATTATTTCCACTGCTGGGACAACATAATCCGTTGCATCAATGACATCTTGTACAGTTATGTTCGGTCCTTTTAGTGCTTTATTAAGAATAAAAGCAATTTCAAATTCTACTTTTGGTTGAATAAATGATTCCGTATATAAACCTTCCATCTCGTCATACACCATCGAATCCAAAATAAAGCCATAGTCTGGTGTATATACATTTAACATTTCTTGCATGGCCTTACTTGTTAACCCAATTTTTAGCCCCTTTACTGCCGCACCTGCGTCAATTTTTTGACGAATTTGCGCTAATTGTACCGCATAGGCATTAGCAACTGTCATATTTTCATAGCTTTCAGTTAGTGGTGCGATTGGCTGTTTCGTACGTTCTGCTTTGAGTAATTGTTCAGCTATTAATTGAATATCCATAGACAATTCTCCTTTTTAGGACTCAATTGTTATTAACTCAGTCAATTGGCGATATTGACCACCAAAGAACAATAAAGGATCTTTATCCTCTAGTTGTAAATCTACGACTTTTCCAATAAACAATGTATGGTCGCCTTCTACATGCTCTGATACGACTTCACATGCAATTTTAGCGATGGCTCCTCTTAATACAGGTTGCTCCGCTACTGTTTCAAATTCTACTGCCTCTTCTCCAGGACGTCCTGCGAAATGACGTGAATAAGCCTCTTGATCTTCTGCTAAAATATTTACTGTATATGTTTTAGATTGCGAAACTTTCTCTAAAAATTTTGTTTTATGTCCAATAGAAATGAGGACAAGCTTTGGATCCAATGATACGGACATGAAGCCGTTTGCCGTCATTCCATGTATCTTTCCTTCAGTTTCTGTTAAAAGAACGGTTACACCTGTAGCAAATTTTCCCATCGCATCTCTAAATAAACGATCATCCATATCAAAAACCTCCATTTATAAGTGAATAATTCAAGCATAAATGAATTTATTCAAAAGTATCATTATATTTTTTATTGGAAATCCAAGAAAAAACAATAATAATTACTAAATAAAGAGGAGGGGGAAATCAGTCGTATTCTATTGGGGACGAGCCAAAAGAGCCATTGTACATTAAAAAAATTCACTTTACTCCCTTATGCAAAAATAGGCAAACGATGATCTGAATCCGATAAAAAAACTGTCTCTCCAAGTGTTAGATTGCCTTGACACTTGGAGAGGCAGTTCTTTGATTGTTTAGAATTTATCATTTATCTTTTAAATTCTTCAAAGGTTAAACTGTCTGACAATATTAATGCTTGAATAACTAATAAAATATACGCTGCCGTTGAGGCGTTCTTTAGTGAAATTTGTAGTAGGTCTTCAATTTGTTTTATTCGGTATTGGATACCACCGATTGATAATGTCAGCTCATTCACTGTCTCTTTTAAACGCTGGCCATTTAGTAAATAGATGTAAAGTGTGTATAGCAGCTCTTTTTTTCGTGGATCATTGAAATCGTATAAGTCTTTTAACGTCTTTTGCGCCATTTCATGCAACTGTTCAATGCTCATGTTCATGACGATATCGCCTAGTATACCTAAATCTTCGTAATCTGTTAGTAATTTTTGATTTGGGAATCGCTGTGCGACCAGTGCCTCTTTTAGTGAACGTTCGAAATCTTTTAAGTTACTAAAGGTTCCGCTAAGTCCGAGCGAATATTTATAATTGCTATTTTGTTTCTCTACCTTTTTGAATATTTTTGTGATTGTATTTTTCCAGCTTTTTTTATCAATATTTTGCGAGTTAAGGAGAGCAATTTCTTCTCCAAGTATCGCAAAAATACAAGGTAAATCCCAATCTTTTGCCAACTTCGACAGTTGTATTAGTTGGTCGTGAATGTCAATGATTTCGTTGTTTTTCTTCTTCTTTTGAACACTAATAATCCCTGTAGAAAACGGAGGCTGTAATTTAAATGGTAAAAATTTATAGTAAGATTCAATGCCTTTTATTTTTCGGTTATGGATTAACCGTTCTAATAACGAACTGCGTATGCGTTGCTGCTCTTCAAACTGTGCCTCCTCATATAAGATATATAATGCTAGGACCATTGAAATACGTTCTAAAAATAAATGGTCGTTTTCATCCATGCGCTTTCCATCAAAGTAAAAAAACGAACAAGTGGCATAATTATTTTTATTAATAAGAACAGGAGCTATCAACTTCCAATATGTACTGCCTTTGTAATGCTTAACATTGTGTTTATCGTCAATAAGCGATAACTGTAGCTTTTCTCTATTAATTGTTTCCAACTGTCTTTCCGTTAAGCCAATTTGACTTAAAAGATTGCCATGAATATCCTCAATTAAAATCGGGATGTTTAACAACTCATATGCTTCCTGTACTATTTCATCCATTGAATGCTTCTCTGTTACTTTTTGTGTGAGTTGACTATGAAACGTAGAAATTTTCTCTATCATTTTTTTATGATGTAAAAGTGAATCGTATGTCATTTCAAGTTCGGTTAAAATATTGTCATTTTGATAAAGGTGAATAAGTTCCTCTTGTTCTTCGAGCCAGTCTTGTTCCAAACGCACTTCGAACTCACAGCAAGAATCCCCTTTTGCGACACACTTACGCTCTATGGCAATAATTGACTCGCCATATTCATACGTCAATGCACCACTCGCAAAGCCGCACAACATATGACAAACACATTCATTGGCTAAACCGTAATTTTTTAGGTGTAATTCTGCTTCGAATGATTCTACCCATTGTCCCCACGTATCTATGCATTCAATCTGGCCGTCTGGATGTCGTACAATTTCTCCCATAAAAATAACATCTTTTACGTGGCCTAAGCGTGAGTGTCTTTTACCGACAGGATTCGTGCTGTCTTTATTTTGGCTTTTATTTTTTGCTGACTCGATTCCAAACTCTTTACCAAATCGGAATAAAAATCCTTTTGTTTTATAAGATCCGATGTTGTTATATAAATTATTTTTTAATGTGTGAAATGCATTTGCGGACATTAAGATTGTTTTCGTTTCGCTAGAATCAAAAAATACTTTACTCATTAAATAACCCCCCCTTTTTAGATTATATACTATTATGAAAATAATAACTTTTCAATAAAATTTAAAGATCATTAGTGATATTCCAATAAAAATCGATATGATATTCGAAACTTTGAACAGTTATAATCAAAACAGAAAATGATTAACTGATTAGCACATGGGGGTAATACGATGACAATTTTCGAAGGATTTCATAATAGCTACGTATTAGCAAACGGTGTACGTACACATTATTCTTGGGCCGGAACAGAAGGACCAGCTGTAATTTTACTGCACGGCGCAGGACCTGGAGCTTGTGGTGCAGCAGGTTGGCGCTTTATGTTACCTGCATTAGCTAAAGCGGGCTTCCGTGCATATGCAGTTGACCAACTATCAATGGGCTTTACAGATGCACGCCCTCACGCATGGCCGGTAAAAGGTCATCAAAGTTTAGTTGATCATGTACATGATTTTATTGAAGCGCTATGTCTAGATGAAGTATCACTTGTCGGCAATTCACAAGGTGCTTACGTTGCAGCTAAATACGCAATTGATCATCCTGAAAAAGTAAAAAAGGTTGTTTACATTGGAAGTAATACCATTTATCAAGCGATGCAAGAAGTACCCGCAAGAAAACTTCGTTCATTCTTAGAAGTAATCGGCTACGATTATACGGAAGAAGCGTTACGTAAATTTATGTATCGCAATTCAAGTGAAGACACAGTCATTCCTGAAGAACTCATTCAACTACGTCATGAAGCAGCAACTCGCCCAGGCGTAAAAGAATCAAATCAGGCGTTCGATGCTTACTTAGCAAGAATGAATGAAGAACCAAAGCTTTGGGATCGTTACTGCATTAAAGATACATTACCAAAATTAAAAGTTCCTGGTTTATTCATTTGGGGTAAACAAGATGCTGTCGCACCAGTAGAGACAGGTTATAAGCTTGAGAAATTATTACCAAACATTACATTTGATTATATTGAAAACTGCGGTCACCAAGCACAAACGGACCAACCAGAAATCGTAAACAAACTTGTTATTGATTTTTTAGCAACGGAAAAAAGTAAAGCAGTTACAGCACAATGAATTAGTTTGAAAGGGATGATTACATGGCAACCATCGTTGAAAACAAATCGCTTTATGAAGAAATTATGCAAAAAGCAAAGCGTGTAGGGGAAGTTGCAGAGTTAGAAGCAATGGAAGCAGATCGAAACGCGACCATTTCCCAACGCGTTGCAGATATTATTCGTGAGGAAGAAATTCATCGTTTGATTTTACCAAAAGAGTTTGGCTATCCACAACTCGACTGGCGCACGTTTGTTGATATGATAAGTAAAGTTGGTTATTATAATTTATCTGCTTCATGGCTAACATACTTCTTCTCAGCCCACAACTCTTGGGTTTGCTACTATCCGAAGCATATTCGGGATGCAGTGATTAACCAAGGAGGATTTGTAGCTGACGTATTTGCACCAATTGGAAAAGTGAAACCAGTTGAAGGTGGCTACATTGTTTCAGGTAAGTACAACTTTGTAAGCGGCATCAATTATTGTGACTGGGTTGGCGTAGGTGCAATAATGCAATTTGAAGACAACGATAAGCCTGAGCGGGTAGGTATTTTATTAAAAGTGTCTGATCTAGAAGTAGTAAATACTTGGGATTCCCTTGGTTTACGAGGATCAGGCAGTAATACTTTAATCGTCAACGATGTTTTCGTTAAGCCTGATGCCATTTTACGCTTTAACAAAATAGTTGAAAAGAGCCAACCACCATATGAAGATTTTGATCAAGACTATTTATACTACAATACACCATTTTATCCTGGTTTCTACGTAGGATTCGCAGCGATGGCTGTTGGAGGCGCTGAGCGTGTAGTCGAAGAATTCGAAAAGCATACAGCAGGCCGTGTACGTTTCTCTGGAGTAAACGAAAAAGACTCTCCTACAAGCCAACGTGTGCTTGCTAAGTTAAAACTTGAACTGATTTCCGCTAAAGCATTATTAACTGAATACATTACCATGATGGAAACAGATAAGAGTGGTCCATATGAAGGCGCAAAATATAAAGCAATCCGTGCTGAAATTATTGAAAAATGTACACAAATTGGCATAAAAGCATTGCTAACTTTAGGTGGGCATTCACTATTAAAAGGACATCCAGTTGAGTTATTTGCGCGTGACTTAATTGCCATCGCAACACATATTACTTCTTTATATGAAGACGGCATTCTAGGTTACGGCAGACATTTATTTGGGGTTCAAACAAATATTCAAGGCTAACTTAGCATTCGAAATATGTGATGTATAAAGTGCATGTTCGCATTTTATACACGTCTAAAATTTAAACTAATTATGAGGTGAATATAAGTGGGGAAATTTCTTTATGCACCAGAAATTGCAAAATTAGGACATGTAGCTTTAGTATCAGCAGATCTTGAAAAATCTTTATCCTTTTTCCGCGACACAATCGGTTTAGAAGAAACAGAAGTTGTAGATGGAGTCCACTACTTACGTGCTTGGGGCGACTTTGAGCACCATACACTATCAATTAAAGCTGGTAGTACATCTTACATCGATCATATCGGTTGGCGTACAAAACGTCGTGAGGATGTAGCAACTTTTGCGAAATTATTAGAAGACGCTGGAACAGAAGTACGTTGGATACAAGCTGGTGAAGAAGTAGCACAAGGTGAAGCGATCCGTTTTGAGTTGCCAAGTGGACACCGCTTCGAGCTTTACTATGATATGGAGAAAACACCTGCCGATGAATCTCGTAAATCAGTCCTTAAAAATCAAACGTATAAATCTTGGGCCAAAGGTGTGTCTCCACGCCGTATAGACCACGTAAACTTACAAACTTCTCATGATAACGCTGAAATCGTTAAATATTTACAAGAAGCATTAGGGTTTAAGTTGCGTGAATATTTCGTAAATCCGGACGATGTCCAAGTAGCAAGTTGGTTATCAGTAACAAACTTAGTACACGATGTGGCCATCATGTCTACACCACGTTCAAAAGAGCCTAATGAAATGCACCATATCGCTTACTGGTTAGATAATTCACAAGACTTGCTGCGTGCTGCTGACATCTTATGTGAAGCTGATGTGCAATTTGTAGGTCCAGGTAAACACGGTATTTCTCAAGCAATGTACATTTACGTAAAAGACCCAGGGAGTGGCTTACGTCTCGAAATCTTTACAAATGGCTACTTAATCTTCGAGCCAGATTGGGAACCAATAAAGTGGACGTATGAAGAGTATTTGAAAAACGGATCCGCTTACTGGGGAGACCGTCGACGTGATGACGTAGACCGTGATGCACAAGTAAAAGAATTGTTAAGATCATAATAAAACTACCAGTATTCATATCAATGAATGAACTGCACCCCAAAAGTTAGAATCTGACTTCTGGGGTGTGTTTTTATAGTAAAGAATTTAAATGCTAGTAAAGGAAGATCTAGTAGGAAATATATTATGTCAAGGTGGCAAAGAGAATAAAACGGATTATCGGTAAACTTTAACTTAATGTAAGCTAGAATAATTCTTAGTGAGGGGGTGTTACTGTTGAAGGCGATGTTAGGAGTTTTAATTCTATCTTTAATTGGCGGTTTTATTTTTAGCCTGTTACGTATCCCTATCCCATGGATGCTCGGTCCAATCATTGTTGTTATGTTAGTCCAATTTTTTTATAAAGAGCCTTTAAAATGGCCCGGTTATTTAATAGATTTCGGTGTTGTCACGGTCGGTACCGTAATCGGTGTGCAATTTAACACCGATTTATTTGGGTTTATGGGCTCCATTTTATTTTATATGGTAATGGTAAACAGTATTTTGATTGGCGGTTCAATTGGTATCGCCTCTTTAACAAGTAAATGGGCAAAAGTTCCAATGAAAGCTGCGGTATTAGGCACGATCCCAGGTGGCTTAAGTCAAATTGTCATCTTTGCAGAAGAAGAAAAAGTAAAAGAAATTGGCGTTATATCTTATTTTCAGGTCATTCGTCTATTATTAGTTGTTGTGTTCGTACCATTTATCGTTGCTGGTCAAGTTATCAGTAAGCAGCCAACTGACGCGAAGCTATCGATTGGTTTACTTTTATTAATTGTACTTGCATGGGGATGTTCCCATTTAACGCAGCGCCTTCATTTGCCAGTTGCATTCTTTATCACCCCAATAATATTATTAATTACGTTGCAGCTAACAACACCAATCACAATGCCACAAGTACCTGCTTTTGTCATGAACGTCGCTCAGCTGTTAATCGGTGCCCATATCGGTTTAATGCTTAAACCGGATATGATTAAACTGCCAGTCCGCGTACTTGTAGGCGGCATTCTGAGCGCATTTGCACTGATTGTTCTAACCTTCGCCTCAAGCTTTCTCATGTCGTTTGCAATGGAAACAACATACGCTACAAGTTTCCTAAGTACAGCTCCCGGAGGTCTAGATCAAATGGTTTTATTAGCCGATGCAGTTCATGCAGATGCCTCGCTTGTTTCAATGTTTCAAACTTTTAGGCTTCTATTTATATTTATTTTAGTTATGCCTTTGATGAAATTATTTTACCGCTGGCAAAATAAAAATTACCGTCTACAAGAAGAGAGCAGAGTTGAAAAATGTTAATAAGTGAAGGTTTATATTAGGAAAGATCATTTAGAATCTATAGCTATAACTAAACGCTCTCCTGACGAATTATTATATCAGTAGAGCGTTTAAACGTTTTAAAGTATACTTAAATATAAAATTACATCTAAAATAACCGGTAAAAATATTCTGAATTTTGAGTAAAAATTATTTTTTTTATTATCTATTTTAATAAAAATGTACATTATATTAGGTTTTAAAAAATAGTAGAATTGGCTTTATAAACCAAATACATTAATCTCTTGAAAGGTGGGGTGTGGAACTTGGCAGAATGAAAGGGTAAAATAAGCAGCATCTTGTAAGATCTTAGTTTTTTCGGATGCCTTTAGTAATTATAATTATTACTCCTACATTCTTTTTTCTAGTTAACATCGTCAAAGTGTAAAATTGAACAGTTATTTTAAAGAGATAACGGTTGGTAGAATTGGGCTTATGTAATCTAGACTATTTTTAAAGAAAATTACTTATAAGTTTAAATGAAAGCGTTTTAATTCTTTTGTGGGGCTAACCAACAGTATTAAGAGTAAGGAGGATTTGCTTTTGTGATAAAAATAATCTCTTATTTACCTAAAATATCAAACAGCTTTGGGATGATTGCCATCTTTATTATGATCTTAGTAACAGTCGTCGGTGTTGTTGGCCGAATGATTGGTAAGCCTGTATTAGGAAACGTGGAATTGGTTCAGATTATGCTTCTTGTCTTAATTATGACGACATTATCTTATGCGCAATCAGAAGATAGACACATTAAGATAGGATTAATTGTTGATCGGTTACCGAAAAAAGCTCAGTTTTGTCTAGATATTTTTAATTATGTTGCCACGTTTCTATATTGTCTTATTGTTGCTTATGCATTTGTACTGGAAACAGATAGGGAAATGAATGTGACTATGAAAAGTACATTGGTCCTTGGTGTTCCTCTTTACATCCTAAAAATAGTCGTAGTTATTGGATTTGTTTTATGGGCCATTGAATCAATTAACCGTATTATACAGAGATATAAATCCTTTTCAAGAGATGAATATAACAAGGAGGTTAAAGGCTGATGCCAGAAGAATTTGTCGGGGTTATTGCACTTGTTCTTATGTTGGTTCTAACAATGATGAGAGTGCCAATCTTTTTATCATTAGCCATACCAGGTATACTAGGAGTTTTATATCTGAGAGATTGGAACGTAGTCGTTTCAGCGTTAACGACAAATATATGGGACTCTAGTTTTCAGTATACATTAAGTACCTTGCCGATGTTTATTTTAATGGGAGCGATGCTTCACGCCTCGGGTATAAGTACGGAGTTGTTTGCTGCATTCAGATCCTGGTTTGGTAGAGTAAAAGGAGGCTTAGGCATTTCAACTGTAGGTGCATCAGCCCTTTTCGCAGCGGCGTCCGGTTCAAGTGTGGCTAATACAGGTACGATTGGTATGATGGCTAGTAAAGAAATGATGAACGCGGGATACAGTAAAGTTTTAACAAGTGGTTCTATCATATCTGGAGGTACTTTAGGAATATTAATTCCCCCAAGTACATTTTTAATCGTTTATGGAACGTTAACGGATCAATCTATTGGTCAATTATTATTGGCAGGAATATTGCCTGGTATCTTACTGGCTGTAAGTTTTGCGGTAACTATATATCTAACGGTTGTCATAAATCCCAAATTAGCACCAGCAACTGAGGGTGGTTCATGGCATGAGCGCTTAGTTGCACTCAAGAGCACAGGATGGATCCTTTTAATGTTTATGATTGTTATTGGCGGTATGTTTTTTGGTTTATTTGGACCAACAGAAGCAGCAGGAATCGGCGCTTTTACAGCTATTATTTTGACAGTAATAAAAGGGAAATTCACATGGAAAGTTTTATTAAACTCTGTACATAGTACAGCGCTTACAACTGGATATATATTTGCAATTGTACTAGCGGCTTTCTTATTTAAGTATCTCTTGATTATATCCAAATTACCGTTAATGATATCTTCGCAATTAACAGAAATGAATGTTCCTAACTGGGTGTTATTCTTAGCTATAGTCCTTATGTATTTTGCATTAGGTGCTGTTATGGACACGATGGGGATGATTATGGTGACAATACCAGTTGTGATACCGATTATTCAATATATGGGACTAGACCTAATTTGGTTTGGAATCGTGGTTTGTTTACTAGTTGAGCTGGCTATGATTTCGCCGCCACAAGGTGTTAACTGTTTTATCCTCGACTCAGTATCACCAGAACTAGGATTAAAGAATATTTGGTTAGGTAGTTTAATATTTATGATTCCAATATTTTTTGTCATTGCTTTGTTATATGTTTTCCCTGAAATTGCTTTATTCATACCGAATAGAATGCTAGGTTAGCTTTGTTTCTATGATGAAAGTAATAAGAGAAAGTCTATTTATAATAAAATTTCAGATGATAATGGGGGAAAATGATTATGCTGAAAAAAAGTGGTAGTAAAGGTCGTCTATTATGTTTCATGGTGATTGCAATCGTATCTGTTATTATGACAGCTTGTTCATCCGGTGAATCAAGCGGTACAGCAGAAGAGGGGAGGGCGAACCAAGAAGTTTATCAATTTGAATTTAACAACGTATCTTCTAGTTTGTCTTCAACAACTAAAGACGTTATCCTTCCTTGGGTGGAAATGGTTGAAGAGAAAACTGATGGAAGAGTAAAAATCAATGTGCACCACGGTGGGGCTTTGGGAAAAATTGGTACGGTTTATCAAGACGTGAGTAATGGTGTCTATGATATGGCAACTATGTACTCACAGTCAGTTGAAGAAACAGAAAATCATCTAATAACAGTTGGTGATTTACCGTTTATTGCGACGAATGATATCGAAATTGACTCGAAAGTTATGACAGAGTTTTACAATCGTCACAAGGATGAAGTGCTGAATGGTGTTGAAGTAATGGGGGTAACGACAGGCGGACTTACAAATATGCTCAGCTCAAAACCGATTGAAACGATTGAAGATTTCAAAGGACTTACGATTCGTGCAGGAGCAGATTCAGAATCTGCGATCTATTTTGACTGGGGAATGACACCAGTTGAAGTTGCCCCTGAAGAAAGGTACGATGCTCTTCAAAGAGGGATTATTACTGCGATGGGAACAGCAAAATCAGTCGCGGTGGATTCGCGTTATTATGAAGTAGTCGATTATTATTATGAATTACCATACAAAACAATGCACGTCTTTGCGATTGTCAATGAGAATAGATTCCAAAGTTTACCAGAAGACTTACAGCAACTGTTTAGAGAAGAGTTATTCCCTGCCTATCAAGAATTGAAAGTGAGAGAGACGATTATACAAGAAGATGTTTATCTGGAACAACTAAAGGATGAGATAAATGTTTCTGTATTTCCAGAGGAAGAGCTTGAAAAACTTAAAGATATTACAACATCATCGGAAGCTGCATGGATTGATAATGCAAATAAAAGAGGGTTGGACGGGGAAGGATTATTAGAAGAATATAGAGAGATCCAAAAAGAGTTGGCTGCACAGTAATGTAACATTCATTATTTTCATTCAACCCCTCTTCTTTTGCGAAGGGGGGTTTTATCATTCTCTTAGAAAAAGATATATAGTTCTTAAATGTTTCTCAGATGAGATAAAACAGTAAAGATTCACCAATAATCTCTTTCTTGCTAAAATCTATCCTCATTATGCTATAATTTCAGAGGGATAAAAGTCAGTTATATTTTTAGGTTGTAATTTGAAGCAGGTGACATATGTTGATGAAATATAGGACGCCATATCGTTTTCCAGTCACTTTGACGAATAAGGCAAAGGACAAGATGCGGGAGCTCAGTCTTAATGAGCGCTCGTTTTTTTCGTTGGAAAAGTCGTTTCATATCTATATAGAAAAGTATCCGCAAGAAGCTGGTCGCCCTCTTTCTGTTGCCTTGTTCTTTGATCATGAGACCAATGCAAACTTAGCTGCTAAGTACAAAGAATGTATCTTTGTCCTTCACTGTGTCGTTGAACAGGACCGCTTCATCGCGACAAATGTATCGACGAGATCGCGACAGACACCGGTCTCAAGCAATTGGCGACGAGCTGTTATGCTTGAGTTTGATTTGAACGTGCACAATAGAGAGCGTGTTTCGTTTGATTTGCTCCGAATACTTGATGAGATGCCTGTGGCTCAGGAAAGCTCGATGTATGTGAAGAAGCGAATAGCGAGTTGGGAAGGGTATTTAAAAATTCAAGAAAGATCTGCAGATATTCCGGATATGACTTCACGTTATTCAGGGCTGATCTTTAATGGTGATTTCAGTCGAGTAACGATCAAGGGGATTGAGCTTGGTGAAAAGGAATGGAAGTCACTTAAAGACTTGAGTGTTAAACTCAAAGGAATTGATCAAGACATTGGAAAAGTGTTAAAGGCAAATTGCTCCGCTCGTACAGTTGAAGTTGAATTGCATGGCTATATTGAGGGACGAGCTCGTAAAGGGCGGCTTGATGTACATCCGAAGGAAGTCGTTTTTAGCAATTTTGCAACATTGAGTCAGGTGAAAAGACTAAGGCAAGGGTTTAAGCATTTAGAAAACGGCTTAGCTGTGAATTCAGATCTTGAGCGTCTTCTATTTGAAAATAAACCACCGGTCAAGCCAGTAACAAAACAAGCGAAGTTGAAATTTCACAATCGTCTTAATGAGTTTCAACAAGAAGCCGTTAGCGGTGCGATGTCGGCTGAAGATTTATACGTCATTCAAGGGCCGCCTGGAACAGGGAAAACGACCGTTATTTCAGAAATTTGTTTCCAAAATGCAAAAGCAGGTTTACGGACGTTAGTAGCCTCACAGTCCAACTTGGCTGTTGATAATGCACTTAGCAGGTTGCTCGCGAATAAAGACATTCGTATCCTTCGAGTTGGGCGAACGGAAAGTATTGAGGAAGAAGGTAAAAAGTTCATAGAAGAAAATGTTGGTCAATACTGGAAAGACCATACGTTACATGAAGTCTCTACTCAATTTAAAAATCGGCAAAATCGAGAAAAAGAGATTGAAATAGAATTGGCTGAAAATGAACGAGAACAAGAAGCGGTGGAAGTTAACCTTAAACGTGTCAAAGCAGAACTAGAAGCAAAGCAAGATGCACAACACCAATTTAACGAAATCAAGGCGCAGCTTGATGAACATAAGAAAAACGTGGAAGTAGCTGAGCAAGAGAGACAAGCCGTTGAGAAACAGAAAGAGCAAATAAATAAATCTCTGCAAACTTTGAATTCGCAGATTGAAGAAGACGATGCCTTTCTTCTAAATCAACCTGATAGCATTCAGATTGTCATAGAGCAAGAAGAAAACGAACATCTGATTGAGCAATTAAAACAAAGCATTGCCAGTGAAGAGCTTGCCGAAAGGATAAACGAGAAAAAGAAAACGGTCGAACAAATCGTTGTTGAGCATGGAAAGTGGTCTGAGGCAGTCAAACAAATGAATGGTTTCATAGACAAAGTAAAAGCCATTAAACAAGTGGATGGATTAAAGTGGTTCTTGCTGGAGCAAAACATTACGCGAAATCCTAGGATGCACGAATACATGAAAGAGATTGAAAGGATTCGTGCAGAAGTCAATCAACTTGAAAAATTAAAATCTTATCATGACAAACTTACCCGTGCGATTACTTATGTCGAACAACTACTAACACAGCATTCAACCAAGTTGAATCAATTGCAGCAACGAGCGATCACCAATTCTAAAGCTTATACAGCTTCAGAAATTGATTATTATTTAGATGAATTGAGAAATCGTTTAAAAGAAACATCCGCAATCCTCCCGCAAATGCTCATGAACGCACTTGAAGGCTTATATAGTAGAAGACATTTTATTAGGATAAAGGCGAAACGATTAAAGCCTTTTGAATCGTACAAACAAATGGCCCAAGAATCCTTTCATTTTCTGAAACAAGAAGTGGTAGAGGAATTAGAACAAAACCAGCGTGACAATAAGTTACTCTTTCAGCAGTCAATGAAAGAGGTAGAAGAGGAAAACGAAAAGCTTGAATCTCTCCAAAATGAGTATCAACAAAAGTACGGGTCATTTGAACCCATTTCAAACGCGAAAGAACGACTTCGAGAAATAGAGGCAAAGAGATCTGAATTACAGAAGCTGAAAGATCAGATAGAACAAGCCAATTCTAGAGTAGAAGAAAATCGAGAAAGACGAAACAAGGACACTGTTCAGCTTGAGGAAGTGAAACAACAATTTGTTCAACTTGAAGCACGGTTGATTGAATTAAATGAGTTGATTGCTAGAAGGCAAGCAGAACAAGAGTCTTTGACAAAGTGGTTAGAAACAGAACCAGAACAAGAACACGAAAAAGTTCTAACGAAAATGGCAAGCCTTTCTCTAAAGCGAGATTCATTAATAGCGGAAAAGAAAAGATTTCCGCTATTTCAATCCATTCAGGGAAAATGGCTGTCCTTGCTGGAAGAAGCTGGTGATCATGACTTAGAAGAAATTCGAAAACTATATGTGAAGCATGCTAACGTGATTGGTACGACGTGTGTCGCATCGGCCCGAAAAGATTTTATTGAAAGTTATCCGGAATTTGATGTTGTAATCATTGACGAAGTATCAAAAGCGACACCGCCAGAACTGTTATTGCCTATGTTAAAAGGGAAAAAGATCATCTTAGTAGGCGATCATCACCAGCTTCCTCCCCTTATCGGGAATGACACGCTTGAAGAAACGCTTCAAGAGTTGGCAGATGGAAGTGATGACTTTGAAGGAAAAGAAGAATTAAACAAATTATTAAAGGAATCGCTTTTTGAACGGTTATTTAAAAACTTGCCGAAAAGCAATAAAACGATGTTAGCGATCCAATACCGGATGCATGAAAATATTATGGAGACGATCACTCCATTTTATGAGCAGGAAAACGAACGACTTCAATGTGGCTTGTTGGATTCAGATTCCGATCGCGACCACTTGTTACAATCTCAACTGATTAAGCGTGAGAACCATTTAATTTGGTTTGATATGCCGAATACTCCTTCATATTTTGAAGAAAGAATGAAGGGTGGAAAGAGCTTATACAATCCAGCAGAATTAAAGAATATTGCCGATCTTTTAATTCAATTAAATGATGCGACGGCTGAGGCGAAACAAGCTGGAAGAATGAAAGCCAATGAGCTTAAAAGTGTTGGAGTTATTAGCTTCTATGGAGAACAGGTGAAGAGAATTGACCGCCTCATTGAGCAAGAGCTTAGGTTAGAGCATTTGACGATTCGAACGGGAACCGTCGATCGTTTTCAAGGGATGGAAATGGATGTTATCTTATTAAGTATGGTAAGAAACCATGATAATAGACAAGATGATATAGGTTTTGCAAAAGATTATCGTCGTCTCAATGTTGCTTTATCAAGGGCGAGGGAGCTCCTCATTTTAATTGGAAGCACAAAAATGTTCACAGAGCGAACGAAACAGGCTCACGCAAGAAAGATGTACCAGCATGTATTAGACGTGGCGAAAAAGCAAAATGGGTTACGAACACTTGAAGAGGTGGCAAATGGATAACTTAACAAAACGTTTGCAGGCTAATGTACTTGAAAATCCAGCAATTGAAATGAAAGAAACTCTAATTTGGCGATTGCCAGTTGTACCGCTGGATGTTGAATTCAAACGGGTAAAACGGTTGAAAATGGATATTCTCATGAAAATGATTTTGTTGGCTGTTTTTGAAGCAGACATCCGTCGAGCTGCCAATTTAGCAGAGCTACTATTAGTAGAAGAGCTATTTATTGCCGATTTATTGGAAAAAATGGAGCGTACAGGCTTAATCAGATTAGAAAAAGGAATCTATCAACGTACTGCAAAAGGGGACGAGCAGCTTAAGGCTGGCATCGTTGAGGAAGAATTGGAAGATGAGTCGATTGACCTTTCTTACACCCCAGACAAAGATGAAATTTGGTTCGAGCAAGAGGGGACATTCACTGAGGGGAATGAAGAGTATCCGCTTTATCGATATGCAAAAGCAACTCCGGAATTTACTGACAAAGACCGTTTGTTACAGGTGGTTTCCGAGTGTAAAAATGAATTAGATGAAAATGGGCTGCAAATCGTAGTAGCAGATGTGTTGCAGGTCAACCAACGTGAAACCTACTATGTTCCTTGTATCGAATTTCAATTATATAACAAGGAGCAGGACATCTTTTACGCCCGTGTCTGGAACTCGTTGCTTGAGCGGTGGGATGAGACGCTAGAAAAACAGATTGAAGAGAAAGAGCTCATGGAATGGCGGAGAAAGTGGAAGATAGACTAGTTTAATTGTAGAACATAAGAATCAAGACGGAAAAGGCAATGGGTGAAAAAGTCCATTGCTTTTTTTAACGTGAAACTAGTTGGTTGGTTTATAGTCAGAGTCTATTTACCTACACCATAATTGAATAGATAGACTGAAATTCGTTCATCGTGTAGGTGATGCAACTTTCAGATAATTTGTATAATGAAAATTGTAAATCAATAAGGGAACAAACGAAGCTAGTCAATAAGCAATAAATAGAAAGCGTTTACATTTAGGCGAGGCCTTTTGAATGATGTGAGGGGGTGAAAGAAACAAAATCTGATTGGAAATGGATTTAACTCGTTTTCGACTAATTTCGCGTGAACAAAAAGATAGGGAGGTCAACAATATGCAAGTAAAAAATAAGTCTTTCTTTATCGTTTTTCTTATGATTGGATTCGCTTTTATTATGGCAGGGTGCGGAGGTCAGAGCTCGGAAAATACGAGTGCGACAACCGATGATAATGAAGCAATTGAAACAATGGATCCAGTAACATTAAGTTTTGCTGATTTCTTTCCAGCTCCTCACCCAGCTCAAGAACAATTGTTTTCAGGGTGGGCTGAGGCGATAGAAGAAGCAACCGACGGGTTAGTGAAAGTGGATCTTTATCCGGCTGGATCATTACTAGGAAGTGGCGATATTTATCCAGGTGTTGAGTCGGGAATTGCTGATATTGGTCATGATGTGTCTGGGTACAATGCAGGAAGGTTGCCGATCTTAAATGCAATGTATTTAGGAGGCGTTGAATATCAAAATGTTGCGGTTTCTAGTTATGTGGCACGTGATCTAGTAGCAGAGCTAAACCCTGAAGAGTTACAAGATACTGAATTAATGTTTATTTATGGGATTGCACCTGGATTATTAATGACGAATAAACCAGTTGAAAGTTTAGAAGATCTTAAAGGTATGCAAATTCGAGCAAGTGGTACAAATGTTGAAACGCTAGAAATGCTAGGAGCAACACCTGTGGCAATGCCAGTCAGCGAAGCTTATGAGGCAATGTCAAGAGGGGTTGTAGATGGAAGTTTACTGCCTCCTGATACACTTCAAGGCTTTAATTTGGCAGAAGTAACCAATTATGTTACACATTCTAGTTTAATTTATAACACGGTACACTATGTAACAATGAATAAAGACGTATGGAACTCTTTCCCACCTCACATTCAAGAAGCGATTCAAGAGGTAAATGAGCAGACTTTCGAAGAAGCTGTTGATCTATTTACAAGTTTAGTTGATGGTGGTTTACAGTATGCCATTGAGGAACATGGAGTAGAGGAAATTCATTTATCAGAAGAAGAGGAAGAGCGTTGGAAGGAAGCTCTTTCACCATTAATTGAGCGTCACGTTGAAGAGTTAGATAGTGCGGGTCTTAATGGGCAAGAAATTATGGACAAAATCGTTGAGTTAACTGAGAAATATAATGCTGAGTTAGGGGAGTAATCAACTAGCTTGAAAAAACATGCATCACACCTTTATGAAAGAAAGCGTGAAGGTGTGATGGCAAGTATGTTTTGAATTTAAGGGAGGATTGACAAGGTGATTAAGGGATATATCAACATCGTCAATAAAGCGAGTAAAGGTTTAGAAAATATTGCTGCTATCATTTTTTTTCTTACTGCAATGCTAATCATTGTCAACGTTATCTCGAGAAGAGCTTTTAATACTCCTGTAACAGGAACCGTTGATTTAGTCCTCTTTTTCACCACTGCAGTCATTGCCCTATCGATTGGCTACTGTGCTGTAAGAGATGGACATATAGCCATCAGTATCTTTATTGAAAAATTTCCTAAACGTGTTCAAAAAGTAATTGATGTCATAATTGGAAGTATTTCGGCTCTTTTTCTATTTCTTGTTGCATGGCACATGGTAGTATATGCGATTGCAATGCGCTCTTCTGGGGAAGTCTCACTTACGATTAAGTGGTCACATTTTCCGTTTGTTATGTTACTGGCTACTGGTTTTGGCATGCTAGCGCTTGTAGTAGTTGGCAAGATTTTATCTTTATTCATAAAAGAAGGTGAACAATAAATGACCCCCATTATAATTGGATTTATTTGTATTGCAATCTTTTTTCTATTTTTGGTGTTACGCATGCCTGTTTCCTATGCAATGTTAATTTCTGGTCTTATCGGGATAAGCTTCATCAATTCAACATCGGTAGCGTTAAGAGTTGCAGCGACTGAAATCTATTCGAGTTTCTCGACGTATACATTGAGTGCCATTCCTATGTTTATTTGGATGGGGTTTCTAGCTTTGTATGCCGGCATAGGAGCTAAATTGTTTGATTTTGCCCATAAAATGGTTGGACATTTACCTGGTGGGTTGGCGATTGCTGCCCAAGGGGCAGCTGGTCTTTTCGGTGCTATTTCTGGTTCGAACACGGCAACGGCTGCTACAATTGGATCGATTGCAGTACCAGAAATGAGAAAGCATGGTTACAATGATTCACTTTCAACAGCGAGTGTTGCTGCAGGTGGGATTTTAGGTGTATTAATTCCTCCAAGTACACTTTTCATTATTTATGGAATTGCTGCTGAACAATCAATTGGTTTGCTCTTTTTAGCTGGTATTATTCCAGGTATTATCTTGATGTTTTTCTTCATGGTCATCATCTATATCGTCACCATGAGAAATCCTGAGCTTGCTCCACGTGGAGAAAAATCAACTTGGAATGAACGTTTACAATCGCTTAAAGGAGGGCTTTGGGAAGTCGGTGTCATCTTTGCTCTTTCGATGGGAGGATTATTTGCGGGATGGTTTACACCAACGGAAGCAGGAGCGGTTGGAGCAGGGGGGGTGTTAGTCTTAACCCTTCTAACTAGGAAATTAACTTGGGAAGGTCTTAAAAATTCACTATTTGATACATTGCGTACGACAGCGATGATCATGTTATTAATTGGTTCGGCAGTTGTTTTCGGGAGGCTGATTGCGCTTAGTCGAATCCCGTTTGAACTAGGGGGTTGGGTAGAAAGCTTAGTATTACCTTCATTTGCCATTATGGCTTTGATCTTGCTCATTTACTTAATTTTAGGCTTTTTCATGGATGCGTTAGCATTAATATTATTAACGATCCCAATCTTTTATCCAGTAGTTGTTAACACATTAGGATACGATCCGATATGGTTTGGTGTCATTATCGTCCTTGTAGCGGCGATGGGCGTTATTACACCACCAGTAGGTGTGAATGTCTTCATTATTAAAGGGGTCGTGAAAGATGTAACTGTTGAGGAGATATTCCGGGGCATTTGGCCGTTTTTGTTTATGATTATCCTGTTAATTGCTTTACTGATGGTCGTTCCAGAGATTGCGACATTCTTACCATATCTTGATTTCTTTAATTAGTTGAATGAAGGTGGATGCATGTCTAAAGGTGAGAGTTTATGGACAAAAGGCTTTATTATCGTTACGATTAGTAGTTTTCTATTATTTCTCAATATGCAAATGCTGATTGTAACAACTCCTGTCTATTTAAGAGAACATTTTCAGGCAAGTGATCTGATGGTCGGGCTCGTTACGAGCCTTTTTGCTATCGCTGCTATAGTGGCTAGAATGTATGTAGGAAGACCCTCTCAAATGAATAAAATGAGAGGTCTTCTTTTTATAGGTTTATGTATTGCTTTACTGGCTACGATAGGTGTTTATTGGAGTTACGCAGTTATCGGAATATTATTATTACGAATGCTCTACGGTGTTGGTTTCGGTGTTGCTAGTACGACATTACCGACAATGGCTTCAAACCTAATTCCTGTCAAGAAAATGGGGGAGGGGATGGGGTATTTTGGTTTTTCCAACACGTTAGCTTTAATGATAGGACCAATGTTTGGATTGCTTTTGCTAACCACTTATAATATGGGGACGCTGCTAGTAGCTGCATCTACTATCCTTGTTATTATATTTCCCTTAATGTTTGTGTTGAATCGTGCGCCCTCACAAAGGGTTCATAATCGAACAATAGAACCTCCGGGTAGAGAAGTGAAGAATCCATTTTTCTTACCGAAACTTCTCGTTCCAAGTATCCTAAATGTATTGATGTATTCGACGTACAGTGGATTAATTAGTTATCTAATATTTTTCGGCCAAGAACGAAATATTCAAGGAATTGGCAGCTTTTTTTTATTTGCGTCATTAGCTATTTTACTGATTAGGTCATTTGCAGGAAAGGTTTATGACAAAAAAGGACCAGTTGCCGTACTTGTCCCTGGTGCGTTATTGATGATGATCGGTTTAATCATCCTTTCCTTTTCAACAAACCTCACTGTTGTCATACTATCTGCTTTTGTGTATGGCAGTGGGTACGGGATTCTCCAACCATCTATTCAGGCATGGATGATCAATTATGTATCAAAGGAGGAACGTGGGCTTGCAAATGGAATGTTTTTTAATTCTTTGGACTTAGGTGTTGTATCAGGAGCGATCATACTTGGAGTTGTTGCCTCTTCTTTCGGGTATGTCGCTATGTATCAAATATCCGCTACTTTCATGTTTGTATTTCTTGTCATATTTGGCATATCGATCTTCTTAGAGCGTCGTCGCGCTAAAGTGACAAAGACTAGAGAAATTGTCTAAATGTAAGATACAGAGAGGAAGATATGGAATTAACTTTAAAGATCATTGAAGAATGGGGGAATTTCCCTCCTTTTTCAGTGATCTCTTCTTTGTTTGCGCTTTTCTTACTGCATCAGTTGAATTTTTTGATTACAATGAAAATAGATAGAATGTTTGATTCATAGGAGAGATGCAGATGTATATTCGAGTAGTAGAAGGTTTTCATGCAGCTACCAATTGTTTGATTTTAAATCAAAAGGATCAATTGACTGAACGGATAGGCGGTTTAGGATGAGAGATTTCTATCAAAACTTTTTGAATAAGGAAAAATTGTATGAGACGTTTTATGATGAAAAGGAACAGAGATTATCGTTTGCTAAATTAATAGATTATCTCAATTACTCATACGACGGGTTACTATTAAGTGATACTGATGGACGAATTTTTTACGTAAATGAAGCTGTAGAGCGAATTTCTGGTGTGAAAAATCAAGAAATGCTTGGATTAACACCCGAAGAAATGCAAGAGCGAGGATTTATCGTTAGTCAATCGAAAAAGGTCTTAAAGAAAAATCCCCTAACGATTGTTCAAAAGTTAAAAACAGGAAAAGAAATATTCACAACGAGTCGACCGATTAAAGACGAAAAGGGAGAGACGGTTTGTTATATAGCGACGTTTCGAGACATTAGTGAATTGAATGAGCTTCATCAAGAACACACCTTTCAGCGTGATATAGATTACCAAGAGTTACAAGAACTGCGGTCTCGGTTTTTGATGATGGATGATATCGTTTCAACAAGTGCACAAATGAGGACGATCATTGAAAAATCGATTAAAGTTGCTCAATCAGATGCGACTGTGTTAATTCACGGAGAGTCTGGAGTTGGAAAGGAGTTAATTGCGAAAACGATTCACAATTCAAGTAGTCGATCCAAGAAACCTTATATTCAGATTAACTGCGGCGCCATCCCTGAGTCATTGATTGAAGCTGAGTTATTTGGTTATGAGAAAGGGGCTTTTACAGGGGCGGATCGTCCGAAAGCTGGTTTGTTGGAAGCTGGTAATGAAGGAACAGTGTTGTTAGATGAGATAGGAGATCTTCCTTTAAATGTTCAGGTAAAGTTGCTACGTGTCATTCAAACAGGAGATTTTTACCGGGTTGGTTCGACGACTCCTCGTCAATTAAAGGTTAGGTTCGTCGCAGCCACGCATAGGGATTTAAAAGAAATGGTGCGACAAGGAACTTTTCGAGAAGATTTATTTTATCGCCTTAATGTTGTTCCAATTGAAATTCCGCCATTGCGTGAGCGGAAAGAGGAAATCGTTCCACTGGCGTTTCATTTTCTGAAGAAAAATAATGAAAAATACCAAACGAATAAGAAACTAGATGAAGCTACGTGTAGACTACTAGAACACTATTCTTGGCCAGGGAATATTCGGCAACTGGAGAATATGATAGAAAGAATGGTCATTATGTCAGATGAGGATACGATTAAACCATGCGTCATTCCGGACGAAGTATTAGAACATCGTAAAAACGAAGGCGATCTTCCCGAACCTTCCATTTTAATGAACGAAACTGAAATTATCCCACTAGCTGAGTTACGAGAACGAACGGAGAAGAAAATGATTGCAAGAGCATTGGAGCGATATGGAAGCATTCGACAAGCGGCCAAACATCTAGGAGTCAACCACTCAACAATTGTGCGGAAGATGCAAAAGTATGGAATTGAATCAAAATCTACTAGTGAACACGGTGTGTAAATGCACCGTGTTTTATTTTTGCACCGTTGTTAGGTGTTAAAATGCACCGAATTTACTATACTGCTCCATAAAGGTCAGGTAAATAAGGATTTTCAGCTTCGAAAAAAGTTGGCACGCATTTTGCAGTATTAAAAGTAAATTGACTAAAACATGGTTGGAGGAATTCATATGGATTTCAAATTAAATGATGAACAATTAGCGATACAGGCAATGACAAGGGACTTTGTTAATAACGAAATTATTCCAGTCGCAAGAGAATTTGATGAAGCTGAAACATTTCCAACTCAAGTGATGGATAAATTAAGAGATTATGGACTTTTCAACCTATCGATCCCAGAGCAGTATGGAGGGCCTGGAGTTGATAAAATCTCACAAGCAATCATCGTTGAAGAAATCGCTAGAGGATGTGCAGGAATCGCTACCTCGGCTGAGGCGAATTCTCTCTCGTCTTATCCAATTCTAGTTGGAGCAAGTGAAGAGGTGAAAAAGAAGTATTTAAATCGCCTCACTGAAGAAAGACAATACGCCTCTTTTGCTTTAACAGAGCCACAAGCAGGCAGTGATGTGATGGGAATGTCGACAAATGTAGAGAAGGTCGGAGACGAATACATCTTAAATGGGGAAAAGTGTTTTATAACAAATGCTAGTTATGCTCACTTTTTCGTTGTGTTAGCAAAACTAAAAGGCGAGCAAAGCTCAAAATCATTCGTAGCATTAGTGGTCGAACGTGAATCTGAAGGGGTTTTGGTTGGTCCAAAAGAAAAGAAGATGGGATTAAGGGCATCTGATACTGCATCGGTTACGTTTAATGATGTACGAGTTCCTATTTCGAATCGAATTGGGGATGAAGGAGAAGGGTTTAAAATTTTTATGAAAGCACTTGCTTACGCCAGACCTATGGTAGGAGCACAATCGCTTGGTGTAGCACAAGGAGCTTATGAAGAAGCGCTAGCGTATTCAAAAGAAAGGAAACAATTCCGTCAACCGATCTCAAACTTCCAAGCGATTCAATTTATGCTAGCAGATATGGCGATGAATATCGAAGCATCACGATTGCTCGTACATAAATCTGCTTATTTGCTCCAAGAAGGAACACCGTCAACTCTCGCTGCTTCTTTTGGTAAATGTTTCGCGGCTGATACAGCAATGAAAGTCGCAACGGATGCAGTGCAAATTTTTGGAGGATACGGATATATTCGCGAATATGCTGTTGAAAAACATTTCCGCGATGCTAAAATTATGCAAATCTATGAAGGAACAAACCAAATTCAACGTGTCGTAATAGCGAAAGAAATTTTACAAGATTAATATATTGGAGGAGATTATAGATGAACATTTTTGTAATAATGAAACGTACTTTCGATACAGAAGAGAAAATTGCCATTAAAGCAGGTCAAGTCGATGATAGTGGTGCTGAATTTATTATTAATCCATACGATGAATACGCAATTGAGGAAGCGATTGTGCTGCGTGATCAACATTGTGGTGAAGTGACGGTTGTGACGGTTGGAACAGAAGAAACGGAGAAAGAACTTCGCACAGCTCTTGCGATGGGAGCCGATAAAGCTATTTTAATTGATTGTGAAGAGGTTGAATCAATGGATCAATTTTCCACTGCTACCTTACTGGCAACTTATTTAAAAGATCAAGAGGTTGATATTATTCTAGGCGGAAATGTTGCGGTCGATGGTGGTTCGGGTCAGGTAGGGCCTCGCGTAGCGGAACTTCTAGGAATTGCTCAAGTAACGACGATTACGAAGATTTCAATAGATGGAAACCAAGCGATCATCGTTAGAGATGTTGAGGGGATGAAGAAACGATAGAAGTAACTTTGCCTGTACTTGTAACTGCTCAACAAGGACTAAATGAACCTCGTTATCCGTCGCTGCCAGGAATTATGAAAGCGAAGAAGAAACCACTAGAAACATTAGATTTAGATGATCTCGATTTGGAGGAAGAAGACGTAGAGGGGAAAACGAAGACTGTTGAAGTGTTTCTCCCAGCAGAAAAACAAGCTGGGAAAATACTTGAAGGTGAGATAAATGCACAAGTACAAGAGCTCGTATCTTTATTAAAAACGGAAGCGAAAGTTATTTAATTGGAGGGATATACATGACTAAAAAAGTATTAGTAATGGCTGAAATTCGTGATGGTGAGCTTCGGAATGTTTCTTTTGAAGCTGTAGCTTGTGCTAAATTGATTGCAAATGGTGGAGAAGTAGTTGCCGCTTTATTAGGAGACTCGGTGGGTGAGATGGCAAACACGTTAATTCAATATGGTGCAGATCGAATTGTTAAAGTAGAGCACCCTGATTTAAAAGGATACACAACAGATGCTTATCAACAAGCGATTTTACAAGTGATGGATGTGGAACAACCGGAAAGCTTGGTGATGGGGCACACGGCAATTGGGAAGGATGTAACTCCTAGAATTGCCGCAAAGTTAAGCGCAGGCTTAGTATCTGATGTTGTAAATGTTGAGCTTGAAGGTGGCGAACCTGTTTTTACGCGACCGATCTATTCGGGTAAAGCTTTTGAGAAGAAGCAAGTGGAAGAGGGATTGATTCTTGTTACGATTCGTCCAAACAATATTATCCCGTTAGAAAGAGTTGAGAGTCTAACAGGAGAAATAGATAGTGTACAGGTAGAGATTAAAGATCTTCGCACGGTCATCAAAGATGTTGTGAAAAAAGCCACAGGAGGAGTTGATCTTGCGGAGGCAAAGGTAGTCGTAGCTGGTGGTCGTGGAGTAAAGAGTGCGGAAGGTTTCAAGCAACTTGAAGAGCTTGCACAGTTGTTAAATGCCGCAGTTGGTGCATCCCGCGGTGCTTGCGATGCGGATTACTGTAATTATTCTTTGCAAATTGGTCAAACTGGGAAAGTTGTTACTCCAGATCTGTACTTTGCCTTTGGGATTTCTGGAGCGATTCAGCACTTAGCGGGAATGTCTAATTCAAAAGTAATTGTAGCTGTCAACAAAGATCCAGAAGCACCAATCTTTGAAGTGGCTGATTACGGAATTGTCGGAGATTTATTTGAAGTCGTGCCACTGTTACTAGAAGAATTAAAGGGTGCTTATGTCAATGGCTAATGCGTTATAAATCATAGATAGGCGAGGCTGTCATCTGAACTATTGGTGGACAACCACAAAGCCTAATGATGTTGAGGTGTACAGATGGAAACATTACAAATTATCAATCTCATATTCTTTTTACTTGTGACAGGTTATGCCATTTATTTATTTGCTACATTGGTGAAAACACGTTATGAGTATATCAAACTAGGGAAAAAAGCAGAATTCGATCATACGGTACAAGAACGGTTTGAAGCGGTTCTTGTAAATGTATTTGGCCAGAAAAAGCTTTTAAAGGACAAGAAGAGTGGCGCGATCCATATTATGCTCTTTTATGGATTTTTGCTTGTGCAATTTAGTGCAATTGATGTCATTTGGAAAGGATTAGCATTTGGATCACACTTACCGCTCGGGCCTGTCTATCCATTTTTTACGCTCTTTCAAGAGATGGTTGTTGTCATGATTTTAGTGGCCGTTGTTTGGGCTTTTCATCGCCGCTATATTGAAAAGCTCGTTCGCTTAAAGCGCGGATGGAAATCAGGTTTGGTTCTGATCTTTATCGGTGGTTTAATGATTTCCAAATTAGTTGTAAAAGGCATGGAGAAGATTTGGTTAGATAAGCCGTTAACAGGCTTTGAACCGATTGCTTCTGGAATTGCCACTTTGTTTTCTGGAATTGGCCCTACGGCAGCGGCAGTGTTGTTTTTCGTATTTTGGTGGCTGCACTTATTGTTTTTATTAACGTTTTTAGTGTATATCCCTCAGTCAAAGCATGCACATTTAATTGCAGGACCTGCCAATGTGTATTTAGGTCGAACGAACAAAGTTGGCCAACTTTCAAGCATTGATTTTGAAGATGAAACTCAGGAAGTATTCGGTGTAGGAAAAGTCGAGGACTTCAACCAGAAGCAATTACTAGACTTATATGCCTGTGTGGAATGTGGACGCTGTACGAATATGTGTCCAGCCTCTGGGACTGGTAAAATGTTATCTCCAATGGACTTAATAGTAAAAATTCGAGATCATTTAACTGAAAAAGGAGCTGCTATTACGTCACGTTCGCCGTGGTTGCCAGCTTACGCCTTTCATCATACAAAAGGCAATCAAATCGCTGCAGGGTCTGCAGCAGGTGAAGAAGTGGCTGCTGGTTATGACGTTAGTTTGATAGGTGATGTCATCACGGAAGAAGAAATTTGGGCTTGTACAACATGTCGCAATTGTGAAGATCAGTGTCCAGTGATGAATGAACACGTTGATAAAATCATTGATCTGCGGCGATACCTCGTTTTAACGGAAGGGAACATGGACACAGACGCCCAACGCGCAATCACGAATATTGAACGACAAGGAAATCCATGGGGGATTAGCCGGAAAGAGCGGGATAATTGGCGTAATGGACGTGAGGATATTCATGTGCCGACCGTAAAAGAATTAGAAAAAGCTGGTGAAGACTTTGAGTATTTGTTTTTCGTCGGTTCTATGGGTTCGTATGATAAACGAAGTCAAAAAATTGCGCAATCATTTGCTAAAGTGTTGAACGAAGCTAATGTCAAATTTGCGATAATCGGCAACAAAGAGAAGAATAGTGGTGATACTCCGCGTCGGATTGGAAATGAATTTTTGTTCCAAGAACTAGCAACCGCTAATATTGAACTGTTTCAAAAGCACGGAGTTAAAAAAATCGTTACAATTGACCCGCATGTATATAATACATTCAAAAATGAATATCCAGAGTTCGGACTTGAAGGAGTGGAAATCTACCATCATACAGAACTTTTAGCCGAGTTACTCAAAGAAGGAAAGGTTAAACCGACGTATGAGGTGAATGAGACGATCGTCTACCATGATTCTTGTTATCTAGGTCGTTACAATGAGATTTACAGCCCGCCTCGCGAAATACTAGAGGCCATTCCGGGTGTAAACATCGTAGAAATGGAACGAAACCGTGAAAATGCTATGTGCTGTGGTGCGGGTGGAGGAATGATGTGGATGGAAGAGACTGTCGGACAACGCATCAATGTTGCACGTACAGAACAAGCGCTTGCTGTCAAACCAAGCGTGATCGGCAGTGGTTGTCCATATTGCTTAACGATGGTTAGCGATGGAACGAAAGCAAAGGAAGTAGAGGAACAAGTGAAGGCACTCGATTTAGTTGAAATACTAGAAAGATCAATTGTCAAAAGAGAAGAAATTGCATGATGAGGATCCTATGAATGAATAGGGCTTAAATGGTCTAAGAGACCTTTTAAGCCCTATTTTTCTTTTTTGTCATTCAGAAACTCTTACCTAGGATCGATAGGAGTTTGAATTTTCGCATGGGCTTCAATAACTTCCGCCGCATCAAATAAAGTGTCTTCTCGAAAACGTCTTCCTAAGAGCTGAACGCCAACTGGGAGATCATCCACAACAGCAGTTGGAACAGACATAGCTGGGAACCCAAGAACTGGAATGGCCATCATCGACCATTGTGCATCCATACAACGCCTCATGCTTTCAACACTTACTAAATCGGCATCTTGTTCAAATGCCTGGTCAGTAGAAACGGGCATAAGGAGGATGGGGTATTCTTGTAAAAACTCTTGAAGTTGAACAATTAATGTTCCGCGACGTGAATACCCTTTGATATAATCGGATAGCTTTGGTTCTTCTCCCCACCATTCTTTTGCATTGGAGAAATAATGAAATGCTGCCTTTTTCATTCCTTCATCACCGTATTGCTCTACAAGCGGCAAAGCGGTTCTAAAATCTTCTAATACTAGTAAATACCATAGCCTGTAGGCTTCTGCAAATAGAGGGAGATGGACTTCTTCGACAATATAACCAGCTTCTTCCAACTGACTAGCAGCATCATTCAAAGCTTGATTGACAGCTGGTGAAGGTTTGGCAACACCAACATCTCGTAAAAGGCCAACTCGAATTGGTTTTTGAAGAGGTTCCCCTAATAATGGTACGGAAGTATGAAGGGGATCCCGTGGATCAAACTCACTCATGCATGAGAAAGCAAGACGAAGGTCTGCAACATTGCGTGCAAGTGGTCCATCCGTAGACATTAATTGAGTAGAAGGTGATTGATCTCCGCTTGGAGGCCCATACCAACCAGGAATTCTTCCCATTGTTGGTCGGATTCCAGCAATTCCACATGCGTAGGCAGGGTGGCGAACAGAGCCACCGATATCATTTCCGTGTCCAATTGGCATCATTCCTGATGCGACAGCTGATGAGGCCCCACCACTTGACCCGCCAGGCGTACGTGTTTTATCCCACGGATTCAACGTTCTACCATGCAAATCATTATTAGTAAACCATCGAAAACTAAAGGCTGGTGTATTACTACGACCAACAATTACAGCTCCTGCTTTCCGTAAGTTCGCTACTGGCGGACTGTCTTTCTCTGCAATCTGATCTTTGAATGCCAAAACACCGTCTGTCGTTGCATGCCCAGCTTGGTCAACGTTAACCTTTGTAGAAACAGGCACCCCATGTAATGGTTTAAGCACCTCTCCTTTTTTTACAGCAAGATCTGCTTGATCGGCTGCAGCCAGTGCCTCCTCTGCATGAACTTCAACTAGAGCATTAAGCGCAGGGTTCACTTCCTCAATCCTATTTAAACAGCTGCTGACAGCTTCTCGCGATGAAATAAGTCCTGTTCGAATACCATGTGCCAAATCAGTTGCAGACCAACGCCATAATTCATCCGTTCTCTTATTAGTATATTCCATCTTGAAATCGCCACCTATCTATCATTTTTTTAATTGATATTGGAAACATAATGAAAAACTTGCTAACTAAAAAAGAAAAGTGTAGATGATTGCTAAGAGCTATTTTTCTAATAACGGTTCCTATCACCCTCTAGTTTCAGTGTTTTTCGCAATTACTACATTAATAATTAAATGATTAGGAAAGCGTTTTCATTCTTTTTATTTCAAAATCTTTCTAAAATATATAATGGTAGTCGAAAACGAAAGAGTATAATGAATGAAAGGTATCTATTTAAAGTGAACGAATAAGATAATGAAAAAGAGTTAGCTTTGAAGACGTTAAAATATTGATAAAGGAGAAAATATGGATATTAGATTACTAAATAGAAATGAAAATCCGCCTATGGATTTATTAATATTAGCGGATCCATCACGAGAGATCGTTGCGGACTATTTGAGGAGGGGAGAATGCTATATTGCGGAGATGGAGAAGCAGATTATTGGAGTTTATGTACTACTTCCAACAAGACCTGAAACTGTGGAGTTGGTAAACGTTGCAGTTGCGGAAAAAATTCACGGTCGAGGCATAGGGAAACGACTAGTCATGCATGCAATTGAAACCGCGAGAGGAAAAGGATACAAAACCATTGAGATCGGAACTGGAAATTCAAGCATGGGCCAACTAGCCCTATATCAAAAGTGCGGGTTTAGAATGACTGGTATTGATATAGACTTTTTTGTTAAACATTACCGCGAGGAAATTTTCGAGAATGGGATTCAATGTAAGGATATGGTTCGTCTGTCTCAGGAGTTATAAAATATACTGATGAGGTGGATTGAATTTATGTCTCAACCTTATTAGAAAAACTAATTTGTATAATGAAATGGTCAAGTTGGAAGAATGGGGAAAAGAAAATATCTTATCTTCTAGAAGGAGTGTGTTCATGATGATCGGTGTAGAAATGAATATGGTTGTGAGAGATAGCTTACAAGCATTAGAATTATACGAAAAATTATTCGATATCGAGCGTATCGAGGTTTCAAACTTCCCTCGTGGTGAAAATGAGGTAGTCTTCAGTCTATATGATGTTCGCTTTCATATGTTAGATGAAAATCCTAAGTTTCATTTAATCGCACCAACTCCTGATGATCCTAAAACTAGTTGGGTGAATGTGACTGTTCCAGATATTAACGTGACCTATACAAATGCGATAAAGTTAGGTTGTACAGAGATACAACCAGTGACCGAGATGCCTGATTATGGAGTATCAAACGCCATATTTATGGATCCTTTTGGTTATATATGGATGCTGCATCAAGTACATAAAGAGGTTAGTCATGAAGAGCGTATACAGCTTTGGGAAAAAAATAGGGAGAATGAACAATAATGAAGCTGAACATTGATGTGAAATAACGTTGAGCAAACATCTTCATTATTTTGTTGTTTATAAAATTAGTGAAAGCAAATAGAAAGAGTAGGCGATGGCTGGAAACAGCGATCGCCTACTCTTTAGCATATGTCCCATTTTTCAATTTCCGGAATAATAATACCCTAATAGCTCTGAAATTTCTTCCGCTGCTTTTATCATCTTTTCAATGAAAAATGGATAGTTGTCTTCCGTTATCCGTGTTTTTGGACCAACAATCGCTAAGGAGGATACAACTTCTTCTGTGTAATCGCGAATAGGCGCGGCAATACTGACAAACCCTTCATAAAATTGATCAATTGCAAGAGCATAGCCTTGCTCTTTAATAGTCCTTAGCTTTTCTTTAAGAATAGTAGGGTCGGTAATCGTTTTTGATGTATAAGGGTACAGTTCATTGCTTAACACTTGGTTGATTCGATCTTCGTGCTGATAAGCTAAAATGACTAAACCCTCACTAGTACAATGAATGGGGTTTCTTCTCCCGATTCTAGTCACAAGGGGGACGGTTGCCCGGTTCTCAACACGTAACAAGTACACAACCTCTGTTTTTTCTAATAAACAAATATGAGCGGTTTCTTGAACGCTATTGACTACTGATTGTAAGATCGGTAATGCTTCTTGATAGATTTCTGTTTGGGTCGTTATTACACCGCCCAATGAAAGAAGGGAAAGGCCAAGGCGATAGCGATTTGTCCGCGGGTTCTTCGTTAAGAAATTTTCTTGGGCAAGTGTTTTAATTAAGCGATGCGCTGTTCCTTTAGGTATGCCTAAATTCTTAGCTATTTCTGATACGCCGAGTTCATTTTGATTTAGCTTAAATAAGCGCAAGATCTGCATCGCATTTTTTACGGAAGAGAGTACGTTTTGATCTGTGTTTTTCGACATGTTCTCTCTCCTTCTACGACCTTAATTTAATGGCGTTTGATAGTGTCGCACTTGCTTCTACGACTTTTTTGATAATGTCTTGTTTGATGTGATTAACCCTTTTTAAGGGACCACTGACATCAATCGCAGCGACAACCTCTTTTTTAGGATTGTATACAGGTGCAGCAACTGACCAGATTCCCTCATCGAGCTCCTCGTTGCTAACTGCATACCCTTGACTTTTTACTTCGTTTAATTTTTCTTGTAATACGATTGGATCAGTAATCGTCTTGTTTGTATACTTTTTCAAATCAATCGTAAATGGTTCCTTTTGATAAGCAAGTAAAATTTGTCCGCAACTTGTGCAATGAAGCGGGTTCCTCTTACCAATATGTGAATTCAGATGCACCGGAAATTCACATTCAACCTTTTGTAAATAAATAAGACTATTTCCTTCGATAATTCCAAGGTGAGAACTTTCTCCAGTTGCCCTTGTTAGCTCTCTTAAAATCGGGTTTGCATCTCGAATGATTTTCATTTGTGACGTTACCGTATTGGTTAAGGCTAAAACCGAGACACCAAGGCTGTATGAATGATTGAGCGGGTTCTGGAGGACAAATCCTTCACTTTCTAACGTTTTTAAAAGACGGTGTGTTGTGCTTTTTCCGAGATTTAATTTATTCGAAAGGGACGTTAATGAAAGTTCAGGCTCATCAGATGAGAAACATTTCAATAAACGTAAAGCATTCTCTAATGAAGTAAACATCTTTTTCTCCTACGACATTTTCTCTTAATAGTTACAATATATCACAAAAGAAAGAGTTCCCAACCTATTTGAAGGAAACTCTTATTATGAAAGTATTAGAAATTAAAGGCGATCATGATCAATTGTCTCGTTTTTCCCAGCTCCAAGTCCCATCATGACCATTATGACAGAAACAATCGTTAGGAGAATTAATGGTGCTGTTCCTGAATGAGTGAAATCGAGAATAACCCCAAGTAAGATTGGTCCGCTTGCAGCAAGTAAATATCCAATTGATTGGGCCATTCCTGAAAGTTCAGCTGCTTGTCTAGGATTTGTCGTTCTAAGTCCTATAAAGGTAAGAGCTAAGCTGATAGAAGCTCCTTGTCCGAGTCCAAGTAAGATCGAGCTTATTGTTAAGGCAAATGAGTGACTGCTTACAATAATGCCTGTAAGTCCTGATAGATAAAGGATTCCGATTACGACAACAATGGTTCTTTGATTTCTGAAACGATCAGCGAGAATAGGGGTTAAGAAAGTCACAGGAAGTCCGGCTACTTGTAACATAGCAACCATCCAGCCAGCTTGAGAGATTGTTAAGCCTTTGTCATGAAGGATTTCAGGTAACCAAGTAATTAAACAATAAAATAAGAAAGATTGAAGTCCCATAAAAAGGGTAACTTGCCATGCAATTTTTGATTTCCAAATAGTGGTTTTCGGTAATGTACTGTTTTGGAGAGAATTACTATAAAAGTCTCGATGAAACTGCTGATACCATAAGAACAAACCGATAAAGGCAATAATAGTCCAAGCCAGTAAGGATTTTTGCCACCCTAAATGAAGACCTTCTGATAAAGGAATACTTAACCCCGATCCAATTGCAGCAAAAATGCACATGGCAGTTGTGTAAATTCCAGTTATCAAGCCAATGTTTTCAGGGTATCTACTTTTTATAATACTAGGTAACAAGACATTTGCTAGTGCAATTCCAACCCCGACTAAAGCGGTACCGGTAAACAACAAGAACGTTACACCTGTTGAGCGGATCATGATTCCTGTTATTAATGTTAGTAATCCGACTAGGATCATGGTTTCGTTGCCAAAGCGGTATCCTAATTTAGGCGCAATAAAGGATAGAAGAGCAAAAGATAATAAAGGTAAAGTAGTAATCAAACCAGCTAACCCATTTGATAGTCCGAAATCGTCCCGTATTGAACCAATTAATGGACCAACCGCTGTAATGGCTGGACGTAAGTTAAATGAAACAAAAATGATAGCTGTTAATAGTAAGATTTTTTCTTTTGACGTAACTTCTTTTGGGTAAGATAGTGAATGGTTTTCCATTAAGTAAACTCCTAGCTCGATGTAATTTTACAAACTACCCTCAATTATATTGACTCATTTCGAATAAGACAATATGACGATAACTAGAATGATAGCTGAAACGGTCTTCTTACTAGTTTAAAAGCTCCACTTTAAGCTTGAGAAACTAGCGTACGCTTGATTAACAGGCCAATCGTTTTTTCAGTAACAATCAGTAAGAAAAAAAGCTACAAAAAAAAATAAAAAGCGTTCCGCATAGAGGAACATCACTCTATAGTCAGCAGCTTCCAAACACTATAATAAAACCATAAAGAACGAAAAGCCGTAATACATTAACAGTTTGGAGGAAAAGAAAATGAGCAGAGTTGAAAAGCGTGAAGTTATAGTAGTAGGAGCAGGGCCAGTAGGGTTAACGGCAGCACTTGCTTTAAGAAGTAAAGGGATTTCAGCGACAATTATGGAAGCGGACCCAAAAGATCGACCGCGTCCAGGAAGTCGAGCGATCTACCTTCATAAAGCAACCTTAACTCACTTAGAAGAAATCTCTCCTGGGCTAGGATTTACTCTTTCAAGAAATGGAGTTTCATGGCCTATCAAACGGACATTTTTTCGCGGAACAGAAGTGTATGTAAGAAATTATGGTGTTACTGATATGAACCACCCGACGAAATTACCACCTTTTACGAGCTTGCACCAAGACGAAATAGAACGTCATATGTATGAAGCTTGTATAGCTGCTGGAGTTGAGTTTGTTTGGGGTACACCTGTTAAAGATGTCCAAACGAGCGAAGATGGAGCTGTAATAACAACAGAAACTGGTGATAAGTGGGAGGCACAGTATGTAATTGGTGCCGATGGAGCACGTTCCGCTGTGCGTGAATCTGTCAATCTTAAATTTGAAGGACCGCGTACAAAAGATACCTTCTTAGTAGTAGATGTGAAAGAAGATGAGGAAAATCCGCTTCCACTTGAACGTGTTTTCTATTATCAGCATCAAGCAATGGGTGGGCGAAATGTCATGCTTGTTCCATTTAAAGGAGGATGGAGAGTAGACTTACAGCTGCTTGAAGATGATAATCCAGATGATTTTACGACAATTGAAGGGGTTAAAAAGTGGTTGCCAAGCGTAATGGATGCTAAATATGCTGAGCGGATTACATGGGTGTCAACTTACCGTTTCCACCAAGTTGTGGCAAACTCTTTTACAGATGAAAACGGGAAAGTCCTTCTTGCAGGGGAAGCAGCTCACTTATTTGCGCCATTTGGAGCTCGTGGTTTAAACTCCGGTGTTCCGGATGCTGTCATTGCGGTAAAAGGAATCGAAAAGGCATTACAAGCAAATAGTCGTGATGAAGCGTATGAAGCGATCAGTGCTGCAGCGAAGGAACGAAAAATTGCGGCTGAATGGAATCGAAATGGTTCGACAACAGCGCTAAATCATCTTCAAGGAAGTTCTTCTTATATGAATATGAAGCGTGAATTGGCGGCTGCCTTAACACCTGTTGTACCGAAATTAGGCAGATGGTTAGATGAAGGGCCATATGGACCGAAGTCAGGGCCACCTGAGTTAACAACAAAATATTAATCATTCATTTTATCAATCTACCTTCACGGTATATGGAGGTAGATTGAGAGTATATAAGTAACAATTGGTTGGGAGATAGTCTTATGAATAAAATTGATTACCAATTTAAAGTGAATTTTGGCGATACAGATGCTGCTGGCATTGTTTTCTATCCTAATTATTATCGCTGGATGGATCAAGCGACCCATCATTTTTTTACGACTTTAGGGTTTCCTACGTCAACCTTAATAAGAGATGAGAAAGTCGGGACACCAATTATCGAGTCAAAATGTAATTTTAAATTCCCCCTTTTCTTTGATGATGAAGTGACGATTGAATCGACGATGACAGAAATGAAAGAAAAGGTGTTTACAATTGAACACGTCTTTCTAAAAGACGGGAACAAAATAGCGGGAGGCTATGAGGTTCGTGCTTGGTGTGACATAAGTGGAGAAAGACCAAAAGCAATAGCTATCCCAAATGAAGTCAGAGATGCAGTAGAGAAGATGAAGCTAATAGCTCAATCATAATTGTAAAACGAGAAAAAGTCAGGAGGACGTCAACAATGAAATTAGTTAATTACCGTTTAGGAGAAAGCGTACGTGCAGCAGCGATAGTAGGGGAGCAAGTAATTGATTTAAATCATGCGTATGTAGCGATGTTAGAAGCACAAGGGCAAGCTAGAGCAGAAAAGGTAGCCGAGGCATTGGTGCCTGCCAATACAATTGAATTCGTTGAGGGAGGAGACAAAAGTTTAGAAGAAGCATATAAAGCGATTGAGTTTGCTCAAACAAACGAAGCGAACAATCCGAAAATTGTCTTGAATCAAGAAGATGTCAAAATTGAAGCTCCTATCCTTAAACCTAATAAAATTATTTGCGTAGGTCACAATTACCGCGAACATATTCTTGAAATGAAACGTGAACTACCACCATATCCAGTTATTTTTGCGAAATTTAACAATGCGATTATAGGGCCGGAAGACGATATTCCATACTCACCTATTACGGAAAAATTGGATTATGAAGCAGAGTTTACATTTGTTATTAGTAAACAAGCGAAAAATGTTTCGAAAGAAGAGGCTTTGGATTATGTAGCTGGTTACACAATTGTAAATGATGTAACAGCTCGTGACTTGCAACGTCGTACGCTTCAATGGCTCCAAGGAAAAACATTAGATGGAAGTGCGCCAATGGGACCTTGGCTCGTTACGAAAGATGAAATACCGAATCCTCATGAGTTAGAAGTAGTGCTAACAGTAAATGGAGAAGAAAGACAACGTTCTAATACTGCGAATCTTGTTTTTGATGTGAACTATTTAGTAGAGTTCTTATCTAACATCATGACATTAGAACCAGGTGATGTCATTTGTACGGGAACTCCAGGAGGGGTAGGAGTAGCGCGTGATCCTCAAGTCTTCTTACAAGATGAAGATATTGTACGAATTGAAATTGATAAAATTGGCGCGTTAGAAAATAAAGTGAAATCAGTCAATGCTGCAGTTAAGGTGGGAGAGTAATGAGTTTGCTAGAGACATATCAGAAAGAGATGAACGAAGCTGTCGAGCAAATCATAAACAAGGTAGAAGACTTGTCAGAAGACGTTATTCGACACAAACCATCTAAAGAAGAATGGTCAATAATGGAGATTATCTGTCATGTCGAAGAAGTAATTCCTTATTGGATGGATGAGTTAGTCCGAGTTGTTGAAGCCAAAGGGACCGAATGGGGGAGAGGTCTTCAAGACGAAGCGAGACTAGCAGCTGTTGCTCAATCTCCAATGCGAGAGGTACCTGATGTTTTAAAAGGTATTAAAGAAGCTCAACAATATGCAAATGATCAGTGGACGAAATTAAGCGATCAAGATTTAGCTCTTGAAGCTCCTCACCGTAATCCTAAATTTGGTGTTAAACCGATGACATTTTTAGTGGAGCATTTTATTACAGAACATCTATTTAATCATGGTAAGCAAATCGATCGTAATCTTTCAAAAATTAACGAGCAATAAAGTGGGAGGGAATCTGTTATGGCAGAAGCTAACGCTTTTTTCAAAAGTAAGGAAGTTCAAGACTTTAACCGAGAAATTGAACAGTATCACTTAGGGCCTTTATGGAATGCAATTCCTGATTTGATGCATAAACAACCAAAACCAGAAGCAATTCCTTATTTATGGAAATGGGAAGTGCTTGAAAAGAAACTACAAGAAGCCACTCAAATATTTACACCTGAAAGAGGGGAGAACGTAGAGCGATTTATTTTCAAAATCCAGGCTTTCAAAGCAGGCAGCCTTGGGGTTGGGCTTCGACGACGAATACGCTCTATGCAGCTGTCCAACTTATCTTACCTGGTGAAGAAGCTCCTTCTCATCGCCACACACAAAATGCGATGCGTTTCATAACAAATGGAAGTGGAGCGTATTCAATTGTTGAAGGTCAAAAGATTTATATGGAAGAAGGAGACTATTTAATTACGCCGGGCGGGCTTTGGCACGGTCATGGCCATGAAGGTGATAAGCCGATGATTTGGATGGATATTTTGGATATTCCAATGATTTATTCAGCGGCTGGAACGTTCTTTGAAGGTCACCCAGATGGATTAGAGAAGCCTTCTCTACCGGATAATTATGGTTTAAGAAGATACGAAGGAGGATTGGTGCGTCCGCTTTCAGATCGAACACCACAGATTGCACCAGTAGGTTCTTATAAATGGGCGCAAACAGAGGCTGCACTTAATGGTTTAAGTGCCTTTGAACCTGACCCGTTTGATGGTATTGCAGTTGAATATATTAATCCGTCCAATGGGGCAACTGCGAACCCAACAATGGGTGCTTGGATTCAGAAGCTTCCAATAGGTTTCCATTCGAAAGCACACCGTCATACGAGTTCGGCGATCTATCATGTATATGAAGGCGAAGGATACAGCGTCATTGATGGGGTTCAGTTCCACTGGTCCAAAGGAGATTATTTTGTTATTCCGAACTGGGCTTGGCATGAACACGTCAATACGTCAGGGAACGATGCAATCTTATTCTGCTCAAATGACATTCCTATTATGGAAAAATTAAATCTACAAAAAGAAGAAGCTTATGAAAAAAATAATGGATACCAAGAAATAACGGGTGAATTTTCTCCTAAGCTTGTGAAGTAGAACAACTTCTTTATATTTACGTTGATAAGGAGAGGATTAGAGTGGTAACGACCGTACAAGATATTAATGTTGATATTTATGGGCCTAATGGAAAGAATGTAGCGAACCTAGTTGCTCGTCTTTCACAAATTGACTTTTATCACGCTCTTGGCGAGAAACAGAGTCAAGTTGCTGTTGAAAAAGTGGTTCATTCATTTATGGATGCATGGAAAGAAGAAGATTATCAGGTTGTTGGTTTAACGAAAGAGGAGCTTTCACCATTTTTAGAAGAGATGAGACTAGAAGCAAGTCCTTTATGGAGCAAATTGCAAGAAATTCCTGTTGCAATTAAGCAGAAGTTAGAAGAAACCGATCGAGTTGATTTATTATCACTTGCAAATGATGTTATTCCTGAACAAGTATTTCACCAAGCGTACGATGGAAGCTTTAAACAATTAGAGACGATTGGCCGTACAGCTATTAGCACCTTTACTGGAGCTGGCATGTACATTGCTGGGTTAGCCGTAGCGTGGGAACTAGTAGGTGACCTACCAAAGTGGCAAACAAATCCGTTCCTACCGTTAATTGAGCTAATGGAAAAAGGACATCTACCATTAGGTCTATACGATGGAAAATTTTATATCATTTAATAGAAATGACAGTAGGGCAAAGTTCTCCATGAACTTTGCCCTTTTGACGTTTATATAACAAAATCTATTCCATCAGTCATTATGTTGGAAAATATTCTTAGACATCCTATACGGTATAGGTTTTTTTATTCGTCAAAAAAAACTATAATTCACCTATAGAAGTATTTGAAAGCGCTTAACATCGATAGAGGGAGGACATTGCGTAACAGTTTCCTTTACATATTGAAATACTAGGGAAGACATAGGAGGTAACTATGAATAAAAATCGTAACGAATTGCCGTACTGGCCATTAGGTCCTTTTAAAATTCGACTTCCGTTTTTACATTATCGACTGGAAAAACCAGAAATTATTCAAGGATTTGTTTTATTTTCAATTGGCTTAAGTATCATTCCTCTTTTGCAATCTCAAGTTGGAATGTCTTATGAAGCAGCCTTAGCGGTCGTGATTGTTATGCAGATTACGATGATTATGCAGACGGCACTTGGATCACCTTTCGTTCCAGGTTTAATTACTCCTATAATTCCGCTAATCGTGATCTTTCTTGGTAATTTCGAGCCGGGTCCAGAAGCCATACAAGCTCTCGTTGCGGTTCAATTATTAGTAGCTTTTATCTTTTTATTGTTCGGTATTACCGGGCTCGGGAAGCTATTGGTAACTAAGTTATCTCAATCTTTAAAGGCGGGTATATTAATTGGGGCTGGTCTAGCTGCTTTCATTGGTGAATTCCAGCCAGGTGGAAGAGTTGCGGAGACGCCGATTTCATTAATCATTGGCGGGGCAATTTGTCTCTTTATTATGTTCTCACCAACATTTAAAGAACTTTATCAAAAGAGTTCGATTGCAAGATTTATAGCAAACTATGGTATTATGCCTGCAATCTTAATCGCGATTGCGATTGGAATGTTAGTGAAAGAATATCCTACTCCAACCATTGAGTGGGGGATTACGGTACCAAATTTTGTTGAGTTGTGGAAATATACTCCTTTTGTGATGGGCTTTCCTAGTTTAGATGTATTTCTACTAGCTCTTCCGATCGCTATTATGGGTTATATTATCGCGTATGGAGACATTATTGTCGGAACTTCACTCGTAGAACGAGCTGAAAGATTTAGAAAAGATGAGGTTATTGAGAATAATCTTTCTGCGCTTCATTTAATTACATTTATTCGAAATCTTATTCATGCTCTTTTTGCACCACATCCTGGTCTGGCTGGTCCGATTTTCACTGCTGGAACAGCTTCGGTTGTCGAGAGATATACGTATGGTAAAAAGGCAATGCAATCGATCTATTCTGGAACAAATACGCTAGTTCTCTCATTGTTTGTAGCTTGCTTTGTCTTGCCTTTAGTATCCTTTTTTCAACCGTTTCTACCAATTGCACTATCAATCACATTAATATTAACAGGCTATCTATGTATCACTTTAGGAATGGAGCAGGTGACGACTAATATTGGACGTGGGGTTGCGATGATTATGGCAGTTGTTCTTGCTGTATATGGAGCAGCACACGCACTCGTTGTCGGAATTATTCTCTATTTTGTGATTGAAAGAGGATGGGCTAGCGCAACAACAAATGAGAATGAGAAAGAAAATAAGAAAGTAAGTTAACAAAGGATAGGTGAATAGGCACCTAGTATGAATTCTACACAAAGGATAGAGTACTAGGTGTCTTTTTAATAAATTTTTCATAAATATAATTTAACATTCATCTCAATTGGAGGGGGAAATAATGAATAAAGTGAAGAGTGCAATTATCGTTGGAGCCGGTATTGGAGGGCTTATTTCTGCCTTGAGACTTTACCGCGTTGGCGTATCAGTGCGGTTGTTTGAAAGTGTGGAGAATATTCGTGAATTAGGTGTGGGGATTAATTTACTTCCTCATGCAGTAAAGGTCCTTACAGAGCTCGGATTAGATGAAGAGTTAAAGCAAATAGGGATCCCTACTGCTGAATTAATTTATAATAATAAATTTGGTCAGAAAATATGGCAAGAGCCTAGAGGCATAAATGCAGGTTATAATTGGCCGCAATATTCTTTACACCGTGGACGCCTACAAATGCTCTTACTTAATGCAGTTAAAAAAGAATTAGGGGAAAACGTCGTGTTCACAGGGCACCATTTTGATTCCTTTCAACAGTTTGACGATCGTGTTGAGGCAAGCTTTATCAATCGGAAAACGGGAGAACATGTTGGGACGTATGAGGCAGATATAATGGTAGCAGCAGATGGCATTCATTCGGTAGTTAGAAAGTTCTTTTATCCGAATGAAGGATTACCGAAATTCAGTGGCCGAATCTTATGGCGTGGATTAACGGAATCTAGTTCGTTTCTTACTGGAAAATCTATGATCATGTCAGGTTTCCAAGATCAAAAATTTGTCGCATACCCAATTTGTCCTCAAACAGCAAGTAAGGGATCATCTCTTGTGAACTGGATTGCCGAACTAAAAGTAGATGGAGATGCACCACCAAGGCATGATTGGAATCGAAAAGTCGATAAACAAATTTTTGCTCCAGCTTTTTCTAACTGGAAGTTTGATTGGTTGGATGTACCGAAATTGATAGAGGAAACAGAAATTGTTTATGAGTTTCCAATGGTAGACCGTGATCCATTACCAAAATGGACTTTTGGCAGAGTTACATTATTAGGTGATGCAGCTCATCCGATGTATCCGATTGGTTCGAATGGTGCCTCTCAAGCGATTCTCGATGCGGACGCATTAGGAGAGGCAATCGCTAAACATGCGAATGCCGAAGAAGCTTTAAAAGCTTATGAAACAGCAAGACTGCAACCAACGGCATCCATTGTGTTAAGCAATCGTCAAAATGGTCCAGAGAGTGTGATGCAAATTGTAGAGGAACGTGCACCAAATGGATTTGATCAATTACATGATGTGATATCTCATCAAGAGTTAGAGGGTATTGCTAATAAATACAAAAAAATTGCAGGTTTTGAAAAACAAACACTAAATAGTAAAGCAGGGGTCGCATTAAAATGATTCAGCATATTGTTCTAGTAAAATTTAAAAATAAGATTGCGGTAGAACAGAGAGAAGAGTTGATTCAAAAATCAAAGAAATTAAAGGAACATATTGTAGGAATAATTGATATCCAACAAGGTTTTAATTTTTCTGATCGAAATCAAGGGTACGAATATGCCGCTACCATCCTTTTTAAAGATAAACATGCTTTAGAACAATTTGGATCCCATCCCAAACACCTAGATGTCGTTTCGTATTTGCGAGAGATTGGTCTAGATGATATCGTGGTTGTTGATTTTGAAACAGAGTACCCTTTTAAGTGATTTTTAAGAAGATAGATTATTAAAACATGAAAGGACTAAAAAATGTCCTGCTGTAAGCAGGAATTTTTTAGTCTTTTTTGTGTGTGAAAATGCTTGATAGTGCTTGGAGACTTGTGAGGTTGGGCAACGCTCTTTAATAAAATATTGACGTGCAAAACTCCCACCTCCCCCCTAAAAAAGGGGGAGGGCACAGATTTACGGGGATATACCTAAGTTGATTAGTTCTGTACGATTATGTTATCAGTTATTTGTAAATTATGGAGGGGATATCAACGTGAGTCTTGAGCGAATATCAGCACAAAATATACTAGAGGATATCTCTAGTGTCTATCACTATCCTGAACAATATGTAACTAATTCGAACGAGGAGGGGAAAAAAAGAATAGGGTTTCTTGGAAACGACGTACCAGTAGAGTTATTAATTGCAGCTGGATGTATACCTGTTCCCGTTCGAGGGAGTCGAAATAAAGATCCCTACCTAGCAGATGAATATCTTGAAAGTGGTTTTGAACCAAGGGTCAAGATGCAGATGGGGCAGATTGTTAATGGTATTTATCGTGATCTCGACTACCTCATTATATCCAATTCATCGGATGCAGTTATTCGTGTCTATTATTACTTACGTGCATTGAAGTTGGCAGAGCACGATAGGAAATTACCAGAGCTATACTTTTTCGACTTCTTACATTCTAAGGTGAGAAGTGCAACTCTATATAACTTAGATAGGGTGCAAGAGTTAGTTAAAGAACTTGAACAATGGTGTGGGCACTCAATTACGAATCAGGATCTAGTTAATGCTATTAAATTAAGCAATAAGACACGTAGATTACTAAAGCGCTTTTCTTCGCTTAGGGGCCTGAAGCAGCATATGTAAATGGAGTTCAAGCTTTGCAGGTTATCAGTGCAGCCTACCTTTTTCCTCGCGAAGAGTATAATAACTTATTAGAACACTTTTTAGAGGATATAGAGCAACTTAAACAAATTGAGGGGCCTCGCATTTTTGTTACAGGTAGTACACATGAACATACAGAGTTTTATGAATTAGTAGAGTCAAACGGAGCTGTAATTGTTGGGGAGGATCATGATTTAAGTGTAAGGAATTTCATTGGGGAAATGGATACGAATGTCAATCCGCTAGAGGCTATTGTCGACTATTACCATCTCAAACGTGCACTCCCAGCCTCACAATCCACGGTGTCTGAAAGGGTTAAGTCACTAGTTGGAAATGTAAGCGCAACCAGTTCGGACGGAGTAATTTTTTATATTCACCATGCAGATGATGCGCCCTCATGGGATTTTCCAGAACAGAAAAAAGCTCTTGAAAGTATGGGAATACCAGTTCTTTTAATTGATCGCGAGCAGTATAGACTCGTTAATAAAGCAGAAGTCGATCAGAAAATAAAAGAATTTATAAAATTGTTGAAGAGTAGGGGGAGTAAACAATGAGAGAGCTCAAGGGAAAACCGATAGAAAAAGGAAGAGCGAGTGTTAAGCGATTGAAGACTTCTAGTGTAGCAACGTCTTATCAACGCGAATGGTTTAAAAATTTAAAAGAACAAGTGGAGCAAGGAGAACCTTTTGCCTTTGTGAATGCAGACGTTCCACAAGAGATTTTACGTGCAATGGAAATACCATACGTTGTGAACCAGTGGTGGTCTTCGGTATGTTCGGCCAAACAGATGTCTCCATACTATTTAGGTCTATTAAATGAGCACGGTTACCGTCAAGATTTATGTCGATACTGTTCACTTTCACTAGCGACTTCATTTGATCCAACTCCGGAAAATGGACCTTGGGGTGGTCTTCCTCAACCAACAGTAGCGGTAACGAGATTAACATGTGACTCTCAGGCGAAGATTTTTGAACTTTGGTCCCAAAAATTAGATGTACCGTTTTATCCACTTGAAAATACAGTCCCACGTTCGATCCCTAGCAACTGGTGGGAAAAAGCAAGTCATCAATGGGAGGATTTGTTTGAACCACACCGCTTAGATTATATGGTAGAAGATTTTAAAGGTCTTATTCGATTTCTTGAACACCATACGGGTAAAACCTTTAGTGAAGTGAAATTTAAAGAGGTTATGAAACTTGCAAATGAGCAGGCCGAATATAATCGGAAAACACGTGATCTTATTGCACGGATAATCCCTTCTCCTGTAAGTATTACGGATACAGTACCTGCTGTTATGGTCCCTCAATGGCAGCGTGGAACACAATGGGCAGTCGACATTGCGAAAGCATTGTACAAAGAGGTTAAAGAACTGGTTGATCAGCAGAAAGCGGTTTGTGAAAACGAGAACGTTCGACTTATGTGGCTTGGAAGAGGTCTATGGTTTAATTTAGGGTTTTACCAACATTTTGAACAAAAATACGGTGCTGCTTTCATCTGGTCAATCTATCTTGGCCTAGCTGCAGACGGATATGCAAGGTATGGAGAAGATCCATTAAGGACGTTAGTTAGCAGGACGGTTGGGATGGAAGATATGCTTCATATGCCACCATGGAATAGTGATTGGTATGTAAATGAGGCAAAGAGAAATGGGATTGATGGAGTTGTACATTTGATTTCTGATAGCTGTACTCAATCAGCGGGAGGAACGTATTTTGTCAAAAAAGCATTTGAAGATGCGGGCATACCTATTTTACAATTACGCGCCGATCCCGTAGATGCAAGAGGATGGGACGATTCTGCCATGACGGCTCAATTAGAACAATTCATAGAGAACAAAATTGGGGTGAAATAATGATGAAACAAGGTGCTTTAGACGGTGTAGTTGTTTTAGATTTTACGCAATTTGAATCAGGAACGGTATGTACACAGACATTAGCCTGGCTTGGTGCAACTGTTATTAAATTAGAAAAGCCGGGTACGGGAGAGCAAGGAAGGGGAGCGTCGAGGGATCGCCCAAATGAAGATTCTTATGGATTTCTAATTTTAAATAATAATAAGAAATCGGTAACGGTTGATGTGAAAAAACGAGAAGGAAGAGACTTAGTATTAAAAATGGTAGAGAAAGCAGATGTTTTTATTGAAAATTTCTCACCGGGAGTGATCGAGCGTTTAGGTTTTGATTATGAAACACTACGAAGCATTAACTCAGGAATTGTATATGCGCAGATTAAAGGTTTTGGTACAGATGGTCCATACGCTAAATTCCCCGCTTTTGATGCAATCGGTCAAGCAGCAGGAGGAGTCATGAGCATAACTGGCGAGCATGATGGTCCGCCGATGCATGCAGGAGCTAATATTGCTGATAGCGGAGCAGGATATCATTGTGCGATCGCTGTTCTTGGTGCTCTATACCAACGGACAGTTACAGGTGAAGGGCAAAAAGTTGAGGTCACAATGCAAGATGTGATGATAAATTTTAGCCGTTCAGCATGGGGACGGCAAATGGTGACAGGAAAAGAAGCACCCCGTGTAGGAAATGAAATGCCAATGGCGGGAGTTGCTCCTTGTAATGTGTATCCTTGTAAACCTGGTGATGCAAATGATTATGTATTTATTTATACGTCAAGACATCCAGGTAGCAAACAATGGCAAAACTTATTAAAAGTAATTGGCCGTGAAGATTTACTAGAAGATCCACGCTTTACAACACCGGAAAGTCGCTATGAGTACAAAGAAGAAGTGGATCGTTTAATAAGTTCGTGGACTAGTCAACGAACGAAATACGAAGCAATGGAAGTTTTGGGTAACGCGACTGTACCTGCAAGTGCCGTTTTATCGACAACAGATATAAGTGAAGATCTTTATTTGAGGGAACGTGGCATGATTGTTGAAGTTGATCATCCTATTCGTGGAAAGCTAGTCATGCCAGGAAATTCGATTAAATTATCGGCTTCAAATGTTCCGATAGAACCAGCACCTTTACTCGGTCAACATAATGAGAAGCTTTACAAAGAGTTATTTGAGTTCTCTGAGGAAGAGCTGAGTGAGTTACGTGCAAAGGGGGTGATTTAATTCAATGTAACCCTCTTTGTAGTTCATATTTGAGAATTTGTTTTGTTGGGAGTTAGTTTGAAAAATTAAATAATCTAGCATTCTTAAATGTAAGCGCTTAATCAAAGGGGGATAGTAGTACTAATTTGTTGTACCTACAACTGTGAAATTCATCAATAACTAAGTGATAGAGAAAAAACTATACTCAGGTGATCTTTCTCACCGAGTGAAATTGTCAGAGTGTTCCAAAAGGCTATCTCTTTTTAATTAAAATAATTTTGATTTAGGGGGCTAATATGGATTTCAAGAATCTTAACAGGTTTAGATTAACAGTTTTGGCACTGCCATTTATTTTGGTATTACTACTTGGAGCTTGCAGCAATGAAACCAATTCACCATCTGAATCTACTGATCAACACAATTCACCTGACGTTTCAGATCAAACAGTTGAAAATACGTCTGGCGGAGAGCTCAAACTTGCATTATCAGGCGGTGGGCAGGCATTAGCTCCTGCATCTGAATTGAGAACAGTTAATGATCTAATAATTTCTGGTACAACTTTGGAGAAATTAGGAAAATATGATGGAGAAGGTAAGATGCAGCCATTATTGGCGAAAGACTGGGAAGAGAATCCCGAGGATTTAACAATCACATTTGAACTAAATCAAGGAATTCAATTTCACGATGGAACAGATTTTAATGCTGAGGCTGTTAAATGGAATATTGATGAGTTTCTTGCTTCAGGGAGAGCTGAACTAAATGGGATTCAAGATGTGGAAATATTAGGAGATTATACGGTTCAAGTTCAATTAGATGAATGGAATAGTAGCATGTTAAATAATATTTGTCACTTTGTATCGATCACATCACCTAGTGCTTACGAAGAGAATGGTAAGGATTGGGTAAAAGATAATCCAGTTGGTACTGGACCATTTAAATTTGTAAGTTGGACGAAAGATGAATCGGTTGTGTTTGAAAAGAACACTAACTATTGGCAGGAGGGTAAGCCATATCTCGACGGTGTTACCTTTAATTTTATGGCGGATGCAACAACTGCTACATCATCACTACAAGTTGGTGAGATTCATGGTTTTGTAGGTGCACCGGCCCTTTCGGCTAAGGAAATGAGTGAGGTAGAAGAGCTTAAAGTTGAAACATTAACGACAGGGTTGGGGAGCTTAGGGAAAGGAATTATTGGTGATAGTGCTAACCCACAATCTCCATTTGCTGATCCATTAGTTCGAGGAGCATTATCGTATGCAGTAGATAGGGATGCAATTGTTGAAATATTGTACTATGGTCATGCGATTGCTACCAATCAGTGGGGAGTACCTGGTTCACCAACCTTTAATGATGATCTTGACACTACTTATGATCCGGAAAAAGCTAAGGAATTGTTAAAGGAAGCAGGATATCCAAATGGATTTAAGACAACTTTCACTACAAATAATAATGATGCTGACGTAAGCTTAGCAACAGCTATTCAAGGATACTTGTCAGAAGTTGGAATTGATGTTGAATTGAATACAGTAGATAATGCTTTTTTCAGAGAATTAACAACCTCTGCGAATAATCAACCTTGGGATGGTCTAGTGCTGTATAACCATAGAGGTGATTTTGACTTAGGGACATATATGCCAAGAAATTTTAGTTCGCAAGCTACGACTTACGGACATCATCTTACTGAAGTAGAAGAAATCGTAACGTTATTTAATGAAGTAAAGGGCGCGAAAGATTCAAATGAACTAGCAGATATTTCAAAAGACATCCAAAGATTAGTTGCTGTAGATCACGCTCTGGCTACTTTTATATTAGTTGAAGGATTACCATTCATTTCACATGAGTCCGTTTTAGATACCGGAATCAATTTTGGGCACGGTTCAGAGTGGACTCCTGAAAATGCAAAAATTAGTAGTAAATAAACTTGTTTTTAGTTAAAGGGGTAGGAGCACCCTGCCCCTATTTTTTTATAATCTTGCGAACCTTATTGTTTATAGTAGATTAGTTACTAAAGAACTTGTGAAAAATTGAACTTAATAGAAGAGGTGAAAATGTGAGTAAAATAAGTTTGTTAAATGTAGCAGATATTATCCTGGCATCAAATTCTGAACCTTTGTTTTCAGATGTGAAACCAATACTGCTTACAGGTGATGTTGTTGTCGGCCAACTTGAAGTGCCATACACGACCCGTCATCCTAACGCGGTATCATTAGACCGTCCTCCCAACAGCTTGCGGGCACTTAAAAATTGCGGCTTTGACATGGTTACACTTGCTGGCAATCATTTAATGGATGCAGGAATAGAGGGACTTGAAGATACGACACAATGGCTTCGCGATCATGATATTAAATATGTTGGGGCGGGAATGAACATACAGGAAGCAAAACAACCGTCTATTATTGAACGGAAAGGAACAAAAATAGGCTACCTAAATTACAACTGTGTTGGTCCAGAGGAAACGTGGGCACGACCGGATAGACCTGGCTGTGCCTTTGTGAAAATCATAACACATTATGAACTTGATCACGCGACTCCTGGAGGTCCTCCAAGTGTATATACGTGGGCGGAAAAAAGCACATTAGAGTCCATGAAAACTGACATTCATAGACTTCGAGAGAATTGTGATGTCCTCGTTGTATCCCTTCATAAAGGTTTAGGCCATACGCCAGCTAAAATTGCAGATTACGAGAAGGAAGTTTCCTATGCAGCAATTGATGCTGGTGCAGACCTAATTGTCGGACACCATGCTCATATATTAAGAGGAATAGAATTTTATAAAGGAAAACCAATTTTTCACGGGTTGTGTAATTTCGTTGCATATGCACCGATTTTAGCAGCTAAATCAAATGATGCATGGGCAAAAAGAAGAAGGGAATTATTCGGATTTGAACCAGACCCTGAATACCCTACCTATCCTTTCCATCCAGATGCCATCTATACAATGATCGCCCAATGTGAAATTGAGAATGGAAAGATTACAGAAGTAAGTTATGTTCCATTAATTGTTGATCAGGAATCAAGGCCGCTTGTCATGAGAAGAGATACGGACGGACAACGTGTGTTTGATTACGTTGAAAGGATTACACGGGAAGCTGAATTAAATGCAAGATATGAGTGGGCTGAAGATAAAATTTTAGTTTTTGAGAATCCAAACGGCAGGAGTGATTAGTTTGACACCTAGTAACGTGAATATATCAATAGTGGGAGATATTATCGTAGGTAATGACGCTGAGTATTATTTTGAACATGTTAAGGAAGAACTGGCAACAAAAGATGTATTAATTGGACAATTAGAAGTTCCCTATTCAACTGAACATCCAGAATCAGAAGAGTTGGAAAGAGACCCTGTTCATTTACATTCTTTAGTTTCAACTGGATTTGATGTACTTTCTCTTGCTGGAAATCACCTTGCCGATTTTGGAGATAGAGGAATTGACGATACCATATCTTGGTTGAAAAACCATAATATCAGTTATGTAGGAGCAGGCCCAAATCTACAAGAGGCTAGAAAGCCTGTCGTTCTTGAACGAAACGAAACGAAGATAGGTATTCTTAAGTACAACTGTGTTGGACCGAAAGAAACATGGGCTGCACCTAATAAACCGGGCTGTGCTTACGTCAATATTCTTACACATTATGAACTTCAACATGCCAATCCTGGAGGCCCGCCTAGCATTTATACGAGAGCCGAGCCAACTTCTTTACAATTGATGAAAGAAGATATTAAACAGCTACGGTCACAATGTGATATTTTAATAGTTTCCTTTCATAAAGGGCTTGTTCATCAACCTGTGAAAGTTGCCGATTATGAAAAGGAAGTTTCCTATGCAGCGATTGACGCTGGGGCAGATTTGATTGTTGGAGAACATGCCCATTTGCTAAAAGGGCTAGAGATTTATAAAGGGAAAACGATTTTTCATGGCTTGTGTAATTTGGTTGCGTACGTGCCTAGTTTACTTCCTAAACCAGGTCAAGACCAAGAGGCATGGTCTAATAAGCGAATGGAGCTATTCGGTTTTGTGCCAGACTTAGAGTATCCGACATATCCATTTCATCCAGAAGCAATTTATACAATGATAGCCAAGGTAAAAGTTAAAAATAGGGAAATTGTTCAAACGAGTTTTGTTCCATGTATCGTCAATAAGAAGGGTCAGCCTGTCGTAGTAAAACAAGAAGATGAAGGGCAGAAAGTGTTCGATTATATGGCAACGATTACACAAAAAGCAAATTTAAATGCTCGTTACCGTTGGGAAGGAAATGAAATAGTGGTTGAATAAGACGGAGTACGAGGTGGTCACTATGGAAAATTCAATTAAAATGGACAGAAATGTACCGATGGAAATGCGCGATGGTACCGTTTTACGAGCAGACGTTTATCGTCCAGATGATAACGGTAGGTATCCAGCCATATTAATTCGTACTCCTTATAGTAAACAACTTGCAAGTGATGGTTTTCTATCTGCGGTAGAAGCTGCTCAAGCCGGGTTTGTTATTGTTATTCAAGATGTTCGAGGGAGGTATCAATCGGAAGGGAAGTGGGACCGGTTGAACATGTTTGAAATAGAAGGAAGCGATGGGTTTGATTCAGTGGAATGGATTGCTGTTCAAAACTTTTGTAACGGCAATGTCGGCTTAGCCGGTGGGTCTTACTTAGCTGCAATGACTTGGATTGGCGCAATGGAAAATCCGCCACATCTAAAAGCCATCTCCCCTTGGATCGGAGACATTGCTCCAAATATGCAACCAACTCCTAGAAGTGGGGTGATCAATTTTGCAACAGCAGCAGATGCAATTCCGGTAACATCGTTGGACTTGGTCGATAAATTGGAAGAGCAAGGTCAGGATGTGGCAGAGCTTCGTTCTTACTTGAATAAGATATTAAACAATCCAAAAGAAGTGATTGAATATTTGCCATTAAAGGATATTCCCTTGGCTAGAAATGAAATCATTCGTTCCATGTGGGAGGCACGGCTGAAACCAGGTTCGGCCCAAGAACAAAACAAACGAAAGAAATACGAAAAAGTGAAAGTTCCAGGTCTTCATGTTGGTGGATGGTACGATCAACTAGAATGGGCGACATTTGAAAATTTTCTTGCTATGCAAGATCGTGGGGGCTGTACGTTCGCTCGTGAAAACCAAAACTTGTTAGTGGGTCCATGGATGCACGGTGCACCTGTTAACTTTTTAGGAGAAAGATCTTTTGGAGCTTCTGCGGGTGGTGGGAAGAGTTTAGAAATTCATGAATATCTTCTAAATTTTTTTCGAAAACATTTAACGCATATGGAGATATCCCTTCCAACTGTAAAATATTTTGTCATGGGTTCGAATGAGTGGAAAAGTGGGGACTCTTGGCCGTTACCTGAAACAAAATGGGTACGATATTTTTTTCATAGTAATGGAAAAGCCAATACGATGGCAGGTGATGGGGAACTAAGTATTCATGAACCTTATCATGAAAATCCTGATTCGTATGTATATGATCCACATGATCCGGTACCTACTCTTGGAGGGAAAACAATGGCGTCAACGGGACTCATCCCAGGTCCCTTTGATCAAACCCGAGTAGCAAATCGGAATGATGTGTTGTGTTATCAATCATGTAAATTGGAAGAGGATATAGAAATCACTGGCCCAATAAAAGTGCGCTTATTTGCATCTACAACAGCAGTGGATACTGATTTCACAGCAAAACTAGTTGATGTTTACCCTGATGGTCGTGCTTTTAATATTGCCGATGGTATTCAGCGTGCTAGTTACCGAGATTGGAATGCTCCACCGACATTAGTGAAACCAGGTGAAATCAATGAATACATCATAGATATGGGAAATACGAGCAACATGTTTCGAAAAGGACACCGAATTCGGATTGATGTTTCTAGTAGTAATTTTCCCTGGTATGACCGGAATATGAATACGGGGAATCCAATTGGTGAGGACCGTACAGGTATAAAAGCAACCCAAACGATCTATCATCAGCAAGATTTTGCTTCATATATTGATTTACCAATCATTCCAACAAGAAAGGGGTAACGAAATGCCACTTGCAAATATTAATGGAATTGAACTCTATTACGAGGAGTATGGAAGTGGAGATGAAGTAATCATTTCCGCACAACAAAATTTTACCGATGGGTGTTACCGGGAAGTGCTCGCAGAAAAAGGGTTTCGTGTTTTCAAAATCGTGTTACGAGGTTATGGAGAGTCTAGTCATGTATTTGAAGACCTAGGAACAGAATGGTACCCGACTTGGTCTAGCGATGTTCGCGCGTTTGCAAAATCGCAAGGAATCAATCAATTTATCTATACAGGTGTTTCACATGGTGCGGGTGTGGGGTGGCAGATCGCACAGGACGAACCAAAGATGTTAAAAGCATTTATCTCAGTCGTTGGTGCTCCGCATGATCGAGCTGGAGGTGATGTGTCAGAAGCCAGGAAAAGAATGATTGAAGCAGCTGAATCAAATGATTTAAACTATCGGCCTCCAGGTATATACCTAGTACCTACGACTGATCCAAACAGAATTAAGCGCAGGAACAAAATGGAGCAGTCTAAAGAGAAGTTCTTTACTAGTATGACAAAGGAAGAAAAGTTAATTAATCCACGGAAACAGTCCCCAAATGCCAAAACGAATGAAGAGCTTGCACAGAGGCTAAGTGAAATCCAAGTTCCAACTTTATTGTTATGTGCATGTCAAGATGATATTTCAAGTGCCGAGATGTCGCTATTAGCGGCCAAGTCCGTTCCAGGAGCAAAAGCAATCTTTTATCAAGATCATAGTCACGTATTAGCAAGTGAAATCCCTGAAGAAATCGCTGAGGATATTGAGACATATTTAAAGCGGTTACAAAATGATTGATGGTTTGATGCTGTAAAAAAACAGGACCGGCATAAATAGAATGAGGACAACTGAAGAAATTAAATAAATCGAAGCATACGGTGAGAATGTTATAAAAAAGATAAAAATGTATGCAGTTAAATGGATTGTGTATATTCTGGAGTGATGCTCATGGAACAATTGAATACGAAGCAGAAGGTTGTCATTATGCTTGCAATTGTGTCCGCTATGTTTTTTGCAGCGGTTAATCAAACCATAGTAGGAACTGCATTGCCACGAATTGTTGCTGATTTAGGAGGCGTAGAGTACTTTAACTGGGTTTACACCATTTTTATGCTTGCGTCTAGTATTTCAGGGATTTTAGTAGGAAAACTATCAGATATTTATGGACGTAAAGTATTTTTATTAACGGGCATTACAATTTTTCTCGTCGGTTCTTTTTTGTGTGGTTGGTCAAATTCAATCATTCAGTTAATCATATTTCGTGCGTTACAAGGTTTGGGTGGAGGGATGATTATATCGACAGCTCACGCTTCCGTAGGTGATTTGTTTTCACCAAGAGAGAGAGGAAAATGGCAGGGCTTCTTGGCATCCGGGTTTGGCCTTGCTAGTGTTTCTGGTCCAACTTTAGGAGGATTTATTGTCGATAGCTTCAATTGGAATTGGGTTTTTTGGGTGTTTCTTCCGTTTGGTGTCATTTCTTTTGTTTTGATTTTCTGGCTATTACCACAGATGGCCCCAAAAGAGAAAGAACCGATTGACTTCTTAGGGTCTGGGACGCTTACGATTGTATTAATATCCATGTTACTAACTTTCTCCTGGGGTGGTGTTCGATACGATTGGCTGTCACTCGAGATTACGGCTTTAGTCGTTATTACTTTTCTTTCCTTTTTGATATTTATTAAGGTTGAACGTACTGTTAAAAGTCCTGTTGTGCCTCTTGACTTATTTAAAAATAAAGTTTTTACTGTTTCCAATATGGCCTCCTTTTTTACTAGTGCAGGAATGTTCGGCGTCATGATGTATGTACCATTTTTTCTACAAGGAGTAATGGGATTATCAGCTACTGCTTCCGGATTTGTTATCATGCCGAAGATGATTTCTATGGTCATTTCAAGTACGATTTGCGGAATGATTATTAGCAGATTTGGGAAGTATAAAATGATTACCTTAATTGGAGTTTTTGCTATTGCTTCTGGCATGCTCTCAATATCATTGATGAATGCTGAATCTTCCCTTGTTGGGATTATTTGCAGTTTAATTATAATGGGTCTTGGAATGGGGGCTGCCTTTCCGGTATTTACACTCATTGTTCAAAATGCAGTTGAACATAAAGTGTTAGGCGTTGCTACATCGACGGCTCAACTAGCGAGGCATTTAGGGGCAACAGTTGGGGTTTCAATTGTCGGTATTGTGATGAACGCAAGATTAATGCAAGGCTTTAGCTCAGAGAATGTAACCGAGCTATTAGTAGAAATTCAAGATCATAACGGGGAGATTGAACAGCAGATTGCAAAATTGAAGGATCCGCAAACGTTAGTTGATCCCAAATCGGTTTCCGAAATCCAAACCTCACTTCCAAGCGAATTACACGAGCTATATGGGTCAATTATTATTGAACTAAGAGTAATCTTAGGTTATTCCATTTCAGGTGCATTATTAACTGGAACGTTTGTAGTCTTTTGCGGATTTATTATTACCCTTTTTTTAAAGGAAACACAACTTAGGACAACAATTAAACAAACTCCAAGTAAGAACACAAAAGAAACGGGCACTGCGGATCCAAATTTGTAGATTGGTTTAATAGTTTAATATTAAAAAAGAGTCAAGTTCTTTCCAAGTTTCTTGACTCCCGATTACATGATAATGCCTTTTCGTAACAAGACAACGGTGGCATGCAACCTATTGCTAGCTCCCGTTTTTTTTATCGCTGATTTAATATAATCCTTTACAGTATGCTCACTTATATTCATTCTTTGTGACATTTCTTTCACACTATTACCGTGGGCTAATCGCTGCATTACTTCTATCTCACGTTTACTTAATGGAATCACGTGGTGATAATGATAATTACTTTCTAAAATTTTACCGAACAATTTTCCATATAATGTAACTGTCTGTAGGAGATTCTGTATGTTAGTAGAAGTACTACTTTTACTAAAGTCAGTTGACACTGTATATCCTACTACATTAGCACTCATACAGATTGGAATAATTAACATTGAAGAAACCAAATTAGGTATAGACTGATTGGAAGTACGTGTAAGGTATGACTCAGTTGTAATAAATTCAGCTTCCCGGTTACGGATAGCTGAAAGGATTAAAGGCAAAGATCTAAGGTCATCCTGAACATTACTAATAGTATGAATTTTACCGTGTTGATCTAAATGGATAACACCTTCAGCCGAAAAACCAATGGGAGAATATCTAAATAGGTAAACATTTCGTAGAGAAAATAACTCTACTAAACCACGAATATATAAAATATGTTGATCTTCATTAGTTGTAGCTTTTTCAATTTTCTTTATATAGTCTTGGAGGGTAATATTGTCAATCAATAGCCAAACTCCCTTCGTTAAAGTTTGAATATTCGATAAATTAAACGAGATTTAATTAAATTATAAACTAGAATAGAAGAATAGTGAAGGAATAGGAAAAAATTCATCAATATTAGGAGGGGTTATTTGATCAGTAATATTAAAGTGGACAAAAATATAGCAATGAAAATGCGAGATGGCACTTTGCTTCGTGCAGATATTTATCGACCTGATGATGGTAATAAGTATCCAGCTATTTTAATGCGCACCCCATATAATAAAGAGAATGCAAAATACAATCGATATATGAATTTGTTTGAAGCGGTCATGTCAGGTTATGCGGTTGTTAGTCAAGATGTTAGAGGAAGGTTTGCCTCTAATGGTCATTATGAAGGAGAAGATGTAACACTTTCAGTTGAAGCTACAGATGGATATGACTCTGTTGAATGGATAGCAGGACAATCTTGGTGCGATGGGAATGTCGGTTTAGCAGGAGCTTCGTATAATGGAGCATTAGTGTTAAGAACGGCTATGGAAAATCCACCTCATTTAAAAGCAATTTCACCTTGGGTGATTGGCTCAGCATTTTCAGGTAATGAATGTACGTTATTAGATGGGGTGGTTGCATTAAATACAGGATTAAATTGGACCGCGAGAATGGCTGAAGATTTAGTGAAGCGAATGGATGATAAAAATGAAAACACCATAAAACTACTTCAATTATTAAATCAAGCTATTGAAAACCCTGAAGAAATTTATAACTTTTTACCTTTAAAAGAAGTTCCGCATTTTCAAATAAAAGGAGTAAGAGAGATTTGGGAACAGAGGATTTTGAACGCTGTACCCAATAAAGAAGTTGCAGAACACCTTTCACCTGTATACGAGAAAATTAAAGTACCTGCCTTTCACATATCTGGTTGGTTTGACTTTTTTACAAGAGGAACTATTGCGAATTTCTTAGGACTAACGGAAAAAGGGGGTTCGAGAAGAGCGCGAGAAAATCAATATTTACTTGTTGGACCGTGGGATCACTCAAACGTGTCAAGAGTGCTTGGTGAACTAGATTTTGGTCCGTTAGCAGATGTTCGAAATGCGGATCCAACGAAAAATGTGATTTCCTTTTTCAATCGTTATTTAAAAGGATTAGAGTCTGAAATCCCAACTGTCCGTTATTTTGTAATGGGAATCAATAAATGGCGGAATTCTGACAGCTGGCCGTTAGAGAACACGAACTGGACTAGATTCTATTTTCACAGTCAGGGACGAGCGAATTCTACAAATGGCGATGGGAAATTAGACCAATTAATGCCAGGCCTAGAAAGCCCTGATGTATTCACATACGGTCCTCAAAATCCTATCCCTTCTAAAGGGACACTTGGGCAGCCAGTCAATGGTTTTCTAGCAGGCCCATTAGATCAAGCAGCTATTGAAGCTAGACAGGATGTACTTTGTTATACGACATCCAAATTAGAACGTAGTTTAGAAGTAACAGGTCCGCTTAAAGTCCATCTGTTTGCTTCAACATCGGTTGTTGATACTGATTTTGTTGTGAAAGTATGTGACGTACACCCAGATGGACGAAGTTTCAATGTCACACATGGAATTATACGAGCTCGATATCGGAAGTCTATTTTTGAACCGCAGCTGTTAGATCAAGGTGAAATTTATGAGTTTGTTATTACAATGGGCCATACAAGTCATGTTTTTTTAGCTGGTCATCGTATCCGAGTAGATATAGCGGGGAGTTGTTTTCCGGAGTTCGATCGTAATATGAACACTGGAAATGCTGTTGGTGAGGATGAAGTCGGTGTACCTGCTAAAAATACTATTTATCACCAGTCTAAATTTGCATCTTACGTTGAACTGCCTGTTCCAGATCAGGAACCTAACTAAAAATGACTTTAAGATATTGTAAATTTGGTGCACGTCCCTGACTCCCTTAAATGGGGGGAGAGGTCGTGTTTTTACGGGGATGTTCTAAATAATAAAAAGATGGTACGTTAGCAACAAGGTAATAATCATCATCATATAGGAAACGAATAAAAACTGCCGGTGAAAAGAGATTATCTTAAGCCGGCAGCGCTATACTTTTTTCCTATTCTTTTTCATTCAAAACTTTGCAAGATTCTCTCACAATGAATTCTGTAGAGATAACCGTTGGAACTGAATTACCGTATAACTCTGGTTTTTGAATAAAATGTAAGACCATTTCCGCGATTTTTTTGCCCATTTGTAGTAATGGTCGTTTTATGACTGTTATAGATGGATTCAAAAGGCTTGTTAATTCGTAGTCCTCTATCGCAACTAGCGATACATCTTCAGGGTAACTGATTTGACTATCTTTCATAACTTGTAACAATCCGGGTAAAAATGTTCTATGCATGCATAAAATAGCTGATACTTTTTTACTGCGTATTTTAGGCATTAAATTAATCAATTCACTTGTGTTGAAATCGTTTGATGAACTATTTATGCGTACGATTAGGTTTTCATCTAAATCCAAATTGTTAGTGGCAAAAGAATCCTTGAAACCTTCTATAATTGCCCGATTTGAAGGGATGTCAGTTGAACTGCACAACAGAGCAATGTTTTTGTGATTAAGAGAGAATAAATAATTTGTCGCATGTTTGACTGCTGTATGATAATCAACGGATATTCCAGTAGCCAGCCCTGGTATGACTAACTCAAAGGTTACAACAGGTACATTAAGTGAACGTAAGAATTCATTTAATTCTTCATCATCTTCATGAGGGGAAGCAAGAATAATTCCATCGAAATGATGGTGGCTTGTATAGAGTTTAATTTTATCTAGAATATTATTCGCCCCAATATTACAGAGGCTCAGCATGTATCCTTCATTTTCAAGTTGACTGTAAATACCGTTTATGATCTTAGGAAAAGTAGGTATGCTCATGTTGACAAAAAACAAAATATTTTTATATTGTTGAGATCTCAAGCTTTGCGCAATACGATTCGGAACATAACCGAGTTCATTTATGCTTTGCATAATTTTTTGTTTTGTTTCTAAAGAAATACTTCCATTGTCATTTATAGCCCTTGAAACGGTTCCGACTCCTACACCTGCATGTTTAGCAACATCTACTATGCTTACTTTATTTTTATTATTAAGCATTACTTTCACCACCAAGCATATTTTCCTAGATTTATTTTTAATATGAAAGACTCTCATTAATTCTACTGTTAAAAGTATCGATCTTCAAGGTGCTTGTTATAAAAGAAGGAGAGTACAAACAAAAAAAAGTGAAACGTTTCCAAAATTCATTCTGATAATTCAGATTATTATTGTAAATATAGGGGTGTTGAGTTAAAATCAAAAAGTGAAACGTTTCCAATTTATTTATAAGATCTTCTGGAATGATGGATGTAGAAAGGATGATCAGAATGAAAAAAGAGATAAAGTTATATGCCGTTGGTGACATAGCCCCAAATAGAGAAAATCCAGATACGATTTTTGAAAAAGTGGCTCCTTTTATCCGAGAAGCTGATATAGCATTTTGTCAACTTGATTCGGTTTTGTCTCGGCGTGGAACGCCTCTACCTCAAGCTAGGTTGGTTGCTCATACAGATCCAGAAGTGGCCACTTCGATGAAAAAAGCCGGGTTTGATGTCGTTTCATTTGCAAGCAACCACTGTATGGACATGGGAAGGGAAGCTTTTTTTGATACTCTTGATGCACTACATCATGAGGATTTGGTGACAATAGGTGTGGGTGAAAATATAAATCAAGCAAGGAGGCCGGCCATTGAGGAGCGTGAAGGCACAAAAGTTGCATTTTTAGGTTATAACTCCATTTTACCTCAGGCTTATTGGGCAGAAAGTGATCGTCCAGGTTGCACACCTATGAGAGCGCATACATTGTATGAGCAAGTGGAGCATGACCAACCTGGAACACCTTGCCGAACACACACGTTCGCTCACCGTGAAGATCTCCAAGGGATGATTCATGATATTAAAAAGGCTAAAGAAAAAGCAGATGTGGTCGTTGTATCTGTACATTGGGGGATTCACTTTGTTCCGGCTGTATTAGCAGATTATCAAAGAGAGGTAGCGCATGCTGCGATCGACGCAGGTGCTGATTTGATACTTGGACACCATGCTCACATTCTAAAAGGTGTTGAAGTTTATAAAGGAAAAGTAATCTTTTATAGTTTAGGAAATTTTGCAATCGAATTACCACCGCATTTTAAAAAAGATGTATCAAAAAGTAAATCGTTCAAGGAAATCCAAACACTAAATTCTGATTGGGATGTTAATAAAGCTTTATGGCCGATTGATTCATATAAATCGATCACGGTGAAATGTACGATCGATAATAAACGAATAAAAAATGTTGCTTTTCAGCCTACATATATTGACCCGAAGACTGATCAGCCAAAAATGCTAAATGCAGAAGATCCACAATTTAATGAGGTTGTTGAGTACATGCAAGAAATAACGAATACTGCAAAATTAAATGCAGGTTTCTTTGTTCAAGGAGACGAGGTCCTAGTAAAGGGGGACGAAGTAGATGAATCTATCAAAAAGGTTGGCGGAACATTTAGTAACGATTAATTATGAAGATCTACCAGAAAAAGCTATTGAAGCATCAAAGAAGTGCATTTTAGATACGATCGGTGTCATTCTTGCTGCTAATACCCTTGGCGAAGGGTGTCAATCTTTTGTAAATATTACGTTAGCAGATGGTGGTAATGAGCAAAGTACGATATTCGGATTTGGCCAGAAGGTACCTGCAAGTGCTGCTGCTTTTGCCAATGGGGCGATGGCGCATTCCATGGATTTTGGAGAGTCACACGATACAGCGTTTGTTCATGCAAGTGCTCCTACAGTGCCTGCCGCTTTAGCAGTAGCAGAAGCACTTGATCATATTACTGGAAAAGATTTAATAACGGCAGTAACACTTGGAAATGATCTAGTTTGTCGACTTGGTCTTTCCATAACAAAAAATTTATTAGAGTACGGCTGGTATATGCCGCCAATCTTAGGGGCATTTGGAGCAACAGCAGCAGCAGGAAAACTATTACATTTGACAGAAGAACAGATGCTTGACGCATTTTCCCTTACACTTTGTCAAGCAACTTGTAGTGCTGAAATTACACGAAATCCACAAACACTCATTCGTTCAGTAAGAGATGCTTTCGCGGCAAAGGCAGGTGTAACCTCAGCCTTACTCGCGAAAGAAGGAGTAAAAGGATTTGATCAACCCTTCGACGGTGAAAGGGCATTCTTTTACTCATTCACTAGAGGACACTTTGATTCTAATTTATTGATGAAGAATCTTGGTAAACAGTTTGAGGGAACCAATGTTAGTTTTAAACCATGGCCGAGTTGTCGAGGAACTCATCCATATATTGAATGTTTACTGAACTTATTAAAAAAATATCAACTAGATGAGAGTGACGTTATCGAAATGAGAGCGGTTGTTAGTGAGGTTAATCAAATGCTTATCTGTGAACCGCTAGAAGGGAAACGTAAACCAGAGGGGGCAATCAATGCCAAGTTTAGTCTTCCTTATGTGCTAGCAACAACCTTAGTTCACGGAAAAGTTACACTTGAACAATTCACCGAACAATCGATTTTGGAACCTATAGTGCTAGCGAATGCACAAAAAGTGAAGTATAAAGTTAACTCGAACCTTACATTGAAAGAGTCATTACAAGGATATTTAGAAATCGAAACAAAAGATGGTGAGGTATATTCAGAAAAAATTGAGAGGCCTTATGGAAACCCGCTTCATCCAATGAGTAATGAAGAAATGATTGAAAAATTTAAGGACTGTGGCAAATATTCAAAAAAGAGATTAACAGATCATGCGCTAAATAAAGTAATTGAACAAATTTTTCATTTAGAAACTATAAAGGATGTTAGGGAGTTTACAAAATTACTATAGAGTCAAAGGTTTGTCTAAAAAATAATTTTAAAAATGGAAGCGTTTGCAGAGGGCGTGATATATCTTGCTAACTATTAGTTTGTAAGTTGTGAAAGGAGGGATTAAGTAAATTTCATCGGTTTTGTTTTAAAAATCAAAATTCATTCTGGAAAAGGATGGTGTGCCATGAAGGTGAGATGGAAGTTTCAGTATATAAATGTTACTGGAGTAATTGTACTTTTTTTATTGGCTATTACACTTGCAGGATGTAATTCAAGTAATGACGTGACAACTGCTGAAGAAAATGTATCGTCACAAGAGAAAAATGGTGAAAAGTCTTCAGAAGATAAATATGGTGGAACATTGAAAGTCGTTTTTGGAGACCCGGTCGTCAATATTGGTCTGCCACCACTTATACGAGGAAGAGGTGATATTGTCATAGCAATGTCAATTTATGAGAACCTTGCTCGTTATAATGAAAATGGTGAAGTGGAACCATGGTTAGCTGAAGGTTGGGAGGCAGATCCTAGTTCCAACAAGATTGAAGTCGAGTTAAAACAAGGAATTCAATTCCATGATGGAACACCATTTAATGCAGAAGCTGTTAAGTGGAATTTAGAATTGTATCGCGATAACGGACGTGTCGAGGCGGCTGCTATTGACACAATTGATGTAGTGGATGATTACAATTTGACAATCAATCTATCACGTTGGGATAACACTATTTTTGATAATTTATTTGGTTTTGCGCAAATGGCTTCGCCTACTGCATATGAGCAAAACGGTGAGGAATGGTTGAAAGATAATCCAGTTGGTACAGGTGCATTTGTATTGAAAGAATGGGTAAAAGATGAAAAAGTGACTGTTGAACGAAATGAGAACTATTGGGTAGAGGGCTTGCCGTATCTAGATGGTGTAGAGTTCCACACGATCACTGAGTCTTCTACTGCTGAAGCAGCAATGGTTGCGGGAGAATTTGATCTTTATTTGTTTTCGTCACCTCAAGTTACAAGTAATTTAGAAAAAGATTTTGTTATTGAAGCTCTTGAAAATGGCATGGGAGCTATTGGTAATAGTATGGCTCCTGATAGTGAGGACCCTAACTCTCCATTAGCAAATAGCGATGTACGAAAGGCGATTGGTTATGCCATAGATAAAGAAGCAATTGTAGAGGCTGTGTATTTTGGATATGCAGAAGTGGCTCATCAATGGTCTGTTCAAAAAGCAGCAAATTATAACCCTGATGTCGAGGGTACTCCATATAATCCAGAGAAAGCAAAGGAATTACTAAAGAAAGCTGGTTTTGGTGACGGTTTTGATTTGACGATTACATTTGTTAATAATCCAGATCTCACCCAATTGTATACAGCCATTCAGGCTTACCTTGCTGAAGTTGGGATTAATGTAGACTTAAATGGAGTTCAGTCACAAGAATGGCAGGAGATGACAGGTAGTGAAGGTGAGTGGGACGGCTTAATTAATAGTGTTTTTAGAATTAGTAATGACGTTACATTTGATTTCAATAGAAGCTTGGCAAGCACAAGCTCTCATTATCGCTCTACCAAATTAAGCGAAGAAGCAGAAGAATTATTAAGTCAGGCTCAAACCATTTCTACTTCAGAAGAATTACTAGAACTATCTCATGAGCTACAAAAACAAGTCTTTGATGAAGAACAGACAAGTATTCCTTTAGTGGTTGGCAATATGTTGCTAGCTCAAAATGGAAATGTTCAAGAACATGGATTTTTGAAAAGCCAGTTAACTCATTGGAGCCCAGAAGCTACCTGGATGCAACAGTAGGGAGCTAGTCGAAATGTCTTGCTTAGCGGAACAACTCTACACTATAGGGTTGTTCCAACATCAAATACTCTTCCATAGTGGTTTTTTTCATATTTATTTTTTGATTATTTAGATTAATTGACTAGAATTGTTCATACCTCAAAGGTAAATTTAAAACTTCTTAAAAAAACAAGGTGTGAAAGAGATCTTGGATTAAAGAGGAGTAGAAAAGGAGAATAACGATAATGGCTCAATATATTTTACACAGGTTGATGCAAATGGTTGTTGTTTTACTTGTCCTTAGTTTGTTTTGTTTTTTCCTTTTACACTCTTTACCCGGAAATCCAGTTTTAACAATACTTGGAGAAGATGCTACACAAGAAGAGATAACTCAATTGACACAAGAATTAGGATTAGATCGACCGTTGCCTGTGCAATACTTCTCTTGGCTTGGGGAGTAGTACAAGGGGATTTAGGGAGGTCGATCATTTATCGGGAAGATGTGGCAGATATGATAATAAATCGATTGCCACCCACTCTTCATATTGGCATATTTGCATTCATCATTAGTGTTATTGTTGGTGTTCCGATGGGAATTATGGCAGCAGTGAAACGCGGAGGATGGATCGATGGTTTTATTACAACTACTGCAAACTTTGCGATGGCAATTCCAAACTTTTGGTTAGGTATTTTAGGAATTTATCTCTTTAGTTTGACATTAGGGTGGCTCCCGGTACAAGGTTATGTTTCTCCAACCGAAGATTTTTGGGCTAGTACCAAGTATGTATTAATGCCATCTTTAGTACTCGGTTTATCATCTATGGCTATCCTAGCTCGACAAGCAAGATCATCGATGTTAGAAATCATTCGTCAAGACTATATTCGTACAGCTCGTTCGAAAGGGATTAAACAAAAGATAATCATTTTTAAACATGCTCTGAGAAACGCCATTATCCCAGTTGTGACACTTGCAGGGTTAATGTTGCCTAATATTGTTGGCGGCTCAGTCATCATCGAACAAGTATTTAATATTAATGGTCTTGGACGACTGTTGTTACAAGCAGTTTTTAATCAAGATATTGTTGTAGTCCAAGGGTGTTTGATTTTGATAACTGTTACAGTTGCACTGGCTAACTTGTTGGTTGATATTTCTTACAACTATATAGATCCACGAATACGTTATAAATAAGGAGTGGGATTAATGACAACTGAAACAGCTCGTACAATGCCAATCGATGAGGCTCCACCGAAAACAAATGAATTACGCAGATTTCTAAAAGTGTTTCTTGGGCGTAAAATTGTGATGTTTTTCGGTTTTATATTAGTAGCTATGGTATTTGTCGCAATATTCGCTGATTTTATAGCGCCTTATGATCCTTATAATCAAGATCTAAGAAATGCACTGCAGCAACCTTCAGCGGCGCACTGGTTAGGAACGGACAATTTAGGTCGAGATGTACTAAGCCGAGTCATTTACGGTACGAGAGTATCACTGCTTGTTGGCATGGTATCTGTAACCATTGCTGTAGTAGCAGGTGTATTGCTAGGAATAATTTCGGGCTATTTTGGTGGACTCATAGATACGGTTATTTCTAGAATAATTGACGCTTTACTTGCTTTTCCAGGCATTATTCTTGCTTTATCTATTGGAGCAGTCCTTGGTGCTGGAATGTGGACTGTTATAGTAGCTTTAGCGATTGCTTTAACACCTACTTTTGCAAGGCTTATGCGCGGTCAAGTATTGACAGTGAAAGAAGCAGACTATATCAAGGCATCTGAAGTAATTGGGGCATCTAATTTCCGTATTATGTTGAAGCATGTACTTCCGAATTGTCTTTCGCCAATCATAGTCTTAGTTACATTAAATTTAGGGGTAGCTATTTTAGCTGAAGCATCTTTAAGCTTTTTAGGAATTGGTATTACACCGCCTCAGGCAGCGTGGGGAGCGATGGTTAGTGAGGGTCAACGTTATCTAGTGAACAATCCAATTCTATCATTCGCACCAGGTGGCTGTGTACTTCTCGTTGTGCTGGCATTCAATATTGTAGGTGATGCGTTGAGGGATGCTTTGGACCCTCGCTTGAGAGGTTCGATCTAAGCAAAATAATAATAATAGATATTTGCTCCATTAAAAGGGTGAAACAAAAATGGTGAAGGGGGCTATGTTGAAAATGAAGCATCTCTTAGAAGTCAAACAACTAAAAACAGAATTTAATGTTGACGGAAACCGAATACAAGCTGTTGATGGTGTGAGCTATTATATTGAAGAAGGTGAAATAGTTTGCTTTGTTGGTGAAAGTGGTTGTGGTAAGTCAATTACGCAAATGTCTGGTCTGCAATTGATTCCTACACCTCCAGGTAAGATTGTTGGGGGAGAAGTTTTGTATAAAGGAGTTGACTTGCTCAAGCTTAAACCGGAAAGTGAAGAAATACGGAAAATCCGTGGTGGAGAAATTGGATTTATTTTCCAGGAGCCGATGACTTCACTTAATCCAGTGTTAACGATCGGTGAACAAATTATAGAGTCAATCATGCTTCATCTTAAAGTAAGTCGAACAGAAGCTCGTGAAAAAGCGATCGAAGTGATTAAGAAGGTAGGAATTCCAGATGCCCAGACACGTATTGATGATTATCCGCATCAATTTAGTGGTGGGATGAGACAACGGATTATGATCGCAATGGTATTATCCGTCAATCCTAAAGTATTAATTGCAGATGAAGCGACAACTGCACTTGATGTTACAACTCAAGCACAAATCTTGGAAATGCTTCGTGATATTGTTAAAAGTATGAATATGTCCTTAATTCTTGTAACTCATAATCTAGGTGTAGTTGCTAGGTACGCTGAGAGGATTTATGTGATGTATGCAGGAACGATTGTCGAATCAGGAACAGCTAAAGAAGTGTTGAAAAATCCAAGTCATCCTTATACAGTAGGGTTAATTAATGCCGTGCCAAGACTTGATGATCCAAAAGAAAAGAGGTTAGTCCCGGTTGAAGGACTGCCGCCAAATTTAATTAATAAAAAAGACCACTGCCAGTTCTTACCAAGATGTATCTTCCGAACAGAAGATTGTTACAATTTGCCAGCCCCCCATTAAAACAGGTGGAAAATGAGCATAGAGCGGCTTGTTATGTTGATTTGGCCTCGGTTAAACACATTGATTCACAGCAAGTCGCAAAAGAAACTGCTTCTGCAACTCAAGTTATAGAAAAACGAGAGGGTAAGTCAAATGGGGATGACAAGTTATTAGAAGTAAACAATTTAAAAATGTACTTTCCTGTTAGGAAAGGAATGCTTAAACGAAAGGTTGCAGATGTTAAGGCTGTTGATAACGTTAGTTTCTATTTGAAAAAAGGAGAAACATTAGGATTAGTAGGGGAAAGTGGTTGTGGGAAATCTACCATTGCCAGATCTGTTTTACGTCTTTATGATCCTACTTCAGGAGAAATAAAATTTAATGGAAAAGACATAGCCAACCTTACGAAAAATAAATTACGTCCAACAAGAAAAGAGATTTCAATGATTTTCCAAGATCCTTTTAGTTCATTGGACCCGAGACAAACAGCAGAATCAGTGGTCGGTGAGCCGTTAATTGTACATGGGCTTGTAAAAAATAAAAAAGAATATACGAATAGAGTGGAAGAGCTATTCCGTATGGTTGGACTGGATCCAAGTCTAAAAAATCGTGTGCCACATGAGTTTAGTGGAGGGCAACGGCAAAGGGTTGGAATTGCCCGTGCACTAGCAAGCAATCCTTCTTTAATTGTTTGTGATGAGGCGATTTCAGCACTTGATGTTTCCATCCAAGCACAAATTATCAATTTACTAGAGGACCTTAAAGTCAAACTAGATCTAAGCTATTTATTTATTGCTCATGATTTGTCTGTTGTTCGTCATATTAGTGATCGAGTAGCTGTTATGTATTTAGGTAGAATTGTTGAAACAGCTGATTGGAAAACGCTTTATGATAATCCGAAACATCCATATACTAAAGCTCTTTTAGAAGCAGTGCCTATTCCAGACCCTGACGTAGAGGAAGGGAGGGAACTCATTACGATAAAAGGTGAGATTCCAAGTCCCCAAAATAGGCCAACAGGATGCAGCTTTCATAATCGATGCCCGCTCGCAACGGAAGAATGTAGAGAAAGTGATCCTGAATTGCAAGAAGTTGAAGCGGGCCACGGAGTTGCCTGTATAAAAGTGTAAAGGAAAGGAAAAAGGATAATGAGATGGAGTTATTTCTATTAAACAATCCCTTTCGTTATCCTTATCTAATAGGAATGCGATGTCAGTCTTTTATATATTAACGGAAAGAGTGATTGTATGGCTAAACCGAAAGAAATTATGATTTATGGAATGACACGATCCGAATACGTAGCTCAACTAAGAGACTCTTTACCAAAATCTCAAACAATAGATAAGGAGCATATTACCAGGAAATGGCTAAATATTCCTTATACCAATCTACCTAACTCTCAATTGCTTGACATTTATCTGCCTAAGACGGGCGGTGGCCCGTTTCCTGTTGTCATTTACATTCATGGTGGGGGCTTTATCCTCGGCAGTAAAGATGGTAAATCGAGCGCTGTCGCACTAAATGGTTTAGATAGAGGATATGCTGTGGTGATAATAAATTACACGCTTAGTTTGGATGCGGCTTTTCCTACTCAAATACATGAAGTAAAGGCGGCGATCCGCTGGGTAAAATCGAATGCAAAAGATTACCAGATAGACTCTTCACGGATTGGGCTTATGGGTGCATCTGCTGGGGCCCATTTGGCTGCGTTAGCAGGCACATCTAGTGCTGTAGGTGAATTAGAAGATAAACGGTTAGGTCATCCAGAAATGGACAGTACGGTGCAGGCTGTAGTCGTGGATTTTACTCCGGTAAACTTCGCAACTGTCAATGAACAGCTCATTCGATTGGGACGTGAAATCCCTCAAGGATTAGATGCCCCGCAATATTCCAGTGCATTATATTTAGGTGACCTGATGGAAAATGTCCCAGAAGTTGTACAGCAAACGAATCCTGAAACGTATATTTCACCTTTGTCGCCACCTTTTTTTATTCAACATGGAACGGAGCATTATATATTGCCATATGATCAATCAGTTCACTTTGCAGAAAAGTTAGTAAAATCCATAGGTGTGAGCAAAGTGAAATTATCTTTATTGGAAGGAGTAGGAGGCGGAGATGATCCCAACTATTTCACCCCTGAACATATTAAGCGAGAATATGACTTTTTGGACCGATTTTTAAAATAGGGGGAAGGAATTGAAAGCATTTCGAAACTATAAAAGGAGTTCGCAATATGTACATGGTTATGAGGATATTAAACTTGCAGTAGATATATATCGCCCATATAAAGATAACAAAATGGAAGAGGTCGAACCACTTCCAGTCATTTTGTTAGCAGGGAGGTTTCATCGCCGTAAGATTTTCCTGAAGATGCAACAGGTCATAGAGAAGCTTATATTAAATGGGTACGTCTATATTGTTCTGGAAACGCGCGGGCATGGTGCTTCTTTTGGTTATTCACAAGGGTTTTGTGAGCCGCACGATAACCATGATGTCAAAGAAATCATTGAATGGGCAGCAACTCAGTCGTGGTGCAATGGGGCAGTTGCGATGATGGGAATTTCTAATATGGGATTTATACAGGAAACAACAGCGGTCACTGCACCTGCTCAATTAGTAGCGATAACACCTGTAGTATGTAATAGTGACTTCTATTACCAGAACTACCCGAACGGTGTTTCAGCAATACCGAAAATAATGAGTAATAGGCCAACCGTAACTGAGATGGGGGCACCAGTTGATGAGGATGTCCATCCAAAATATCCACTGGCCAAAGCTGCATTAAAGGAGCATGAAAACAACAAAGCTTTTATTGGCTATCAATTTGTTCCTAATATGTATCGAGATTCTGCTAATCCACATTTTGATTATGTTCCTAACATGGTGATACCTCCGTGTGAACATTCTGAGACGATCAAGGAAACGGGGCTTTCCATTTATCAGATGGCAGGTTGGTTTGACCCTAGCGTTGGTGGGCAGCTTATTACTTATAAAGACTGGGGCGGACAAATATTAATAGGACCGTGGAATCACTTTCAAAGTATGTATGGAGAGTCTGAATTACCGAACGGGAATGTTGATATGGGAGAAGAACATTTACGGTGGTTTGACTATATTTTAAAAGGAATTGACAATGGATTTGGTTCACAGCCTCCCATACGGTACTATACTCAAAATGCTCCTGCTGGAGAAGAATGGAGAGTCTCAGACAGTTGGCCACTAGAATATCAACAAAACACAACGCTTTATTTTGGACCTGGTTCAACAGGAACAATTCAATCTGTAAACGATGGCTCGTTGCAAGCACAGAAAACTTCGGAACAAGATCATGATAAATACAAAGTGAACTTTGATATCGATGTATTTGATTCCCAAATGGGTCGGATGGATCGGTTTTGCCCGAAAAATATGTGTGAAGTGTTAGATGAAAAAGGCTTAACCTATACTTCTATTCCTTTGCAGAAGGATACTGAAATAACAGGGCATCCAGTCGTGGATCTTTGGATAACGTCTTCTCAAACAGATGGGAATTTTATAGCTTATCTTGAGGAGGTTGATGATGAAGGATATTCTCGACTCGTTACAGAGGGGTTTATGCGAGCATCGCATCGTAAAGTGTCTAAGAATGTAGCTTGGGATTTATTAGAACTTCCTTACCACCGAAGTTTACAGAAAGAGGCAGAGCTTTTACCACGGGAGATACCGGTGAAATGTTCGTTTCACTTAGAAGCAGTTTCCTATATCTTTAAAAAGGGGAGTCGCATAAGAGTTACCATTACATGTGCTGAACGAGGGATTCAGCAGCCAGAGGGACTAAACGAAGAAACTGAACCGGTTATTAAGATATTCCGTGGTGGGATGACGAATTCTGCTATTAATCTACCTATAATTGTGCCAAAAGTGAATGTATTTAGAGGGAACGTCATATTGAATTGTTTAGGCTACCAATATTCTGGTTCTTCTACCCTTTATACCTTTAGGAATCATGTTTATTTGAGATTTAATAACAGATGGATGAAATGGGAGACGGTTGGGTTGAACGTACTTAATAATATAGAGAAGTATGAATTAAAAGGTGACAATGGTCTGTTTCAAGTTAGAGTATTGTTTACGGAAAATAATCAAGCGTCAGCAAAAGGTTTTGGGGAGGGGATCGAATTTGAATCTTTATAATTAACCATGTGTTAATTATAAAGAAAAATGACTTAGAAAATTAAATTTAAAAAATATTTATAAGTTATTGAAATTTCAATTAATAACCTGTATTATAATCAGTATATAAGTTAATTAGTTTCTCAACTTGAATATATTATTTAGGATCCTAATTAAATAACTTGGATTTATTTCTTGAAATGTTTTGAGTTGGAAAATAAATTTGATATTTAATAAGTGATGAGTAATAAGGAATAAACTAAAATATTAACCAAATAATTAGGTTCCTAACTAATTATTTGGTTAATTAGTTAGGAACCTAATTAATTGAAAAGCCGAAAATCAACTAAAGCGTGATAATGAAAGACTAGAAAACATCGAAAGGTTATCATTTACATAATGTTAAAAACTAGTACCTATGCCTTTGGAGGAGTAAAGTAAAATGTTTAGTCATGAAAAAATGTGGTTTGGAACGTTATTTCGAAGAATTTCCCTTAACTTAACAAATATGATCGATCATCAAATGGCAGATCGCGGTATCACAAGCTCACAATATTGGATATTAAAATTGCTTTGGGAAAATGATGGTGTTACACAAAAGGAATTAGTCACTGAATTAAGTGTAAAGCCCGCTTCTTTAACCGGAATGATTGATAGCATGGTTGAAAAAGGATGGGTGAAACGTTCTTTGGATCCAACAGATGCGCGTGTCAAAAGGATCTACTTAACCTCATCTGGTCGAGACCTTGAAGCCGATGCAATTAAAATTATAACGGCTTGTGAGGAGATTCTCTGTGAAGGGTTATCAGAAGAAGAAAAGATAGCTTTTAAAGGAATGCTGAAGATAGTCCTGGATAATTTAATCAAGGAACAAAAGAATAATTAGAAAGGAAACTTTTTAAAAGTACATTTGTAAGCGTTTGCGAAGAAATTGAGAATACTCATTTGGTGAACTAAAGTAAAGGAGTTTGATACTATGAGTAAGTTAAATGAAAGTAAATGTCCATTTAACTATGGAAATCTAGAAAGCTATGAAAATGAATTATTTAAGGAAGTGAAAATAGATAAAAGAGGTGATCATGACTTTGATCCAAAAGCACCTGAATCATTTACTAGCGCTCATGATCTATACAAAGAAATGCGTAGCAAATGTCCTGTAGCCCATAGCAATGAATGGGGGGGCTTTTGGGCTCTATCAAAATATGAAGACGTTGTTGGGGTGTTAAAAGATTACGAAACATATACGACATCTGTTCAAAACGTAGTCCCGAAAGTAGCATTTACTGGCAGACGTCCACCTTTACACTTCGACCCACCAGAACATACCGTTTACCGCCGACTAATTAATCAGTTTTTCACGAAAAAGAAGATGTTAAAGCTTGAACCAATCATACAACGGGACACTGAGGAGTTGGTTAAAGCTCTTATGGAAAAGGATGAAGTAGAGATTGCAGCTGATTATTCTCACCAATTACCCTCTCTAGTGTTTGCACAATTTTTTAACTTACCTAAGTCTCTTTCAAAAAAAATTAAGGAAGTTAGTACTGCTTATGTAAAAGCAATCATGGAGTTTGATAATCAAGAAAAGGTAAAAGGATTAAGTCTTCAACTTTACGATATAGCACGTACTGTTATCGATTCACGAAAGGAAAACCCGATGGATCCCGAAGAGGATTTTACTAGTGCATTATTAAACACGAAGCAGGAAGGTGAATACTTAACAGATGATATGGTATTAGGTTGTGTTCGAGCGATGTTAGTAGCTGGAATGATCGCACCGAGTGTCTTAATTGCTAGTATTTTTGTTCATCTTGCAAAGCATAAGGACATACAAGAGCAGTTAAGAAATGATTTGAGCCTGATTCCCGCAGCAACAGAAGAGTATCTTAGACTTCTTACACCATACCGAGGCATGGCGCGTACAGCAAAGCAGGACGTTGTTATTGGTGGTCAACTAATTAAGAAAGATGAACCAATCGCACTGAATTATGCGTCAGCAAACCGTGATGATGAAGTATTCCCTGATGGAGATACATTCATTCTAAATCGTCCAAACATTAATAAGCACATTGTATTTGGCGAAGGACCACATAAATGCCCTGCGTCACCATTAGCTCGTATGATGGTACGTTTTGCAATAGAAGAGGCTTTAAAACGCACTAAAGATATCGATTTAATTGGTGAAATTAAGATGACTGTATGGGCAGAGTGGGGCGTCCTAGAAGCGCCGATGAAATTAACGCCAGTAAAGTAAGGGTAACTTGAGGTAGACTTTAAAGTTAAAACGAAAATCGCAACAAAACTGAAGTACAACCAACTGATCCCTATTAAAATTTAAAAGAAGAAACCTAGGTAGGTGAAAATATGGAGCATAACGGACAAAAGGTTAAGAAGATTCAATCTTCCTTTGCAGGTGTTTTAGATAATGTTAGTGAAACACTAGGAAAAATAGGAGGATTAGCAATCTTACTAATGGTCATCTTAGTAACATTTAATGTTATCAGTCGAAAGATATTTAATTGGTCCATGCCTGGATTTTATGAAATCTTAGGATTGATTGGTGCAGTCTTTTATTCTTTCGGAATTGTGTATGGTGCTACTAAGGGTCAGCACATTGTAATGGATATGGTAGTGAATCGTCTCCCAAAAAATTGGCGTAAAATATGTGAAATGTTAACTCGAATCATTATTTTGGCATTCTGTGGGTTGTTAGCTTACGCAGGGATAGACGTAACATTAGGAATGTTAGAAGAAAGAACATATGATATCAAAATTCCTGTCGCTCCGTTTCGCTTCGTTGTCGTAACTGTTTTCGTATTGCTCGCACTTCTTATTCTAGCCGGGAAAAATATTAGTAAAGGCGGTGAAGAAGAATAATGGATCCGCTCACAGTCGGTATACTTTGTATGATTGCTTTCCTCTTAATGATGATAATCGGTGTGCCTGTTGGGATTGCGATGACTCTAACTGGGTTTGTAGGGTTTGGGTATATCGTTTCAATGACAGCATCGATAGGGAAGGTTGCTTTAATTCCATTTACGACAATTACTGATTATAACTTTGCTGTAATCCCTGCCTTTATTTTGATGGCTCAAATATTTGGAGTAGCTGGGTTCGGTGCCAAATTATATGAACTGTGTGAGAAATTATTAGGCTATCACCGTGGTGGGCTCGCATTAGCAACTGTAGTTGCGTCAGCTGTATTTGCAGCTATTAGTTCTTCAACAATTGCAACTGTTGTTACGATTGGAGTCATTGCTATTCCGGAAATGATGAGGCGTAAATACGATCCAGGTTTAGCAGGTGCCTCGGTTGCGGCAGCGGGGGCCTAGGGATTTTAATACCTCCTAGTGCTATTTTAATTCTTTATGCGTTAATGACAGAGCAATCTATTCGTGCTTTATTCGTAGCTGGTATTGTACCAGGAATGATACTTGCAATTGCTTACGTCGTAACAATAGCAATTATTTGTAGAATGAATCCTGAGTTAGCCCCAGGTACAGGAGAAAAATATTCGTTTAAAGAAAAATTGAAAGCGCTAGCAGGAACTTGGGAAGTTATAGCAATCATTATTTTGTCAATCGGCGGACTTACTTGGGGCTGGTTTACTCCAACAGAAGCAGGAGCAGTAGGTGCGGCTGGTGCCATCTTAATTGCAATTGCAAGAAAAAAGCTGACATGGGAGAAATTGATGCAATCTCTTAAGGGGACAGCAGCAAATAGTGGGATGGTTGGGCTCATTATGATTGGGGCATTTACATTTAACTATTTTGTAGCTGTAACGACAATTCCTCAAAATATCGTAGAAACGATCGGAGGAATTCAAGCCTCACCAATCATGATTATGCTAATTATTTCATTTATGTATTTGATATTAGGGATGTTTATGGACTCATTATCTATGCTTTTATTGACAGTGCCGTTTATGTTCCCTGTAGTAATCGCATTAGGATTTGACCCGCTTTGGTTTGGTATTTACATTGTTTTAGTTATGGAAATGGCTGTTATTACACCTCCGGTTGGAATAAACGTATATGCAACAGCTGGACTTTTTAAATGGCTCACTTTAGAAAAAGTCTTTCGTCGAGTTACTCCATTCGTATTAGCTCAGATTGTTGTTATTTTAATTTTATTGTTCTTCCCAGAAGTAGTTACTTTCTTACCAGGATTGTTGAGGTAAAGCAAAATAGGCTTCATGAAATTTAACATAAAACAATAACTCAAAATTAAAAGGGGGAAAAAAGGTTGAAGGCAAAAAAAGGGCTTCTTTCATTGGCGATTACTACGGTTTTAAGCATGGGTGTTTTGTTGGCGGGATGTGGAGATTCGACTAGTACAACTGGTTCAGATGAAGGTGCACAGGGGACGGTGGATTTGAGCTACGGCACATATATATCTTCGGGTCATTACCAAGGGAAACTTGATCAACAAATGTTTGAAAGGATTGAAGAACAAACAGAGGGTACGCTTGCTGTTAATAAGTTCTTTGATGGAACACTTGTAAATTCAAGAGAATGGTATCAAGAGGTGTTACGTGGATCAGCTGAAATTGTTCAGGCGGCAGTTGGATCGGAAAAAGATCGCTTTCCGCTAGAGTACTCTGTTGGCCTATTTAATTATGGAATTACTGATTTAGGTCATTTACTTGAGTTTACTAGAGAACTAGTAGAACAAACACCAGAATTGGCAGAAGAATACGAAGAAGTAGTGCCACTTAATAGAATGTCTGCAGGTCAATCGTGGATTCATACAGTTAGTAAGCCGGTAAGGTCTGTAGAGGATTTTAGAGGCATGAACATTAAGGTTGCAGATGAAGCATCTGTTGAATTAGTGAGAGCGCTAGGTGCTAACCCAATTAACTTACCTATCTCAGAGACATATAGTGCGCTTGAGAAAGGGACAATTGATGGAGTCGTCACAGGGGCTGATCCTCTTAGAACCTTTAATTTTGCTGAAGTAACAAAGTATAGTACTCGCTTACCTTATGCAACTCCATGGCAAAATTCAAAAATGATGAATAAGGAAGTATTTAACAACTTGTCATCAGAACAACAAAAAGTATTAATTGAGAATGCTAGATGGTGGGAAGAACAGTTAATTGTTGAATTAGAAAAAGAAGTTCAAGCAGGAGTAGATCTGGCTATTGAAGAGGGGAACGAAATAATCGACCTTTCTGAGGATGTTACCAATGAGATCCTAGCGGTTATGGAGGAAAATGCAAAGGCTGCTGCAGAGGCACTCGATGCAAAAGGTTTGAATGGAACAGAGTTATTTAATAATGCTCGGTTAATCGCTGACAAATTTACTGACTAAGCAGGCCCTTTGAGAAATCAACCTTTTGGAATAAGAAAACCTTAATAATAGGTTTTCTTATTCTTATCAACTATATTTTAGGAGATGAACTGCTTACATGAACAATCAAAATAATACTAGTCAACAAAAGTGTCCTTTTCATCAAGGAACTATAGATTTAAGTCTAGATAGTCAAGATAAGTTGGATGAACGGCTAACCAATGACTTTGATCCAACCAAAAAAGAGACCTTTACAAGTGCTCATGAAGAATATAAAGAGTTAAGGCAAAGATGCCCAGTCGCTTATAGTGAAGCTTATGATGGCTTTTGGGCGTTGTTGAAATATGAGGATATAGTTAATGTTTTAAAAGATCCGAACACTTATGTGACTTCAGTTCAAAATGTAGTACCTAAAGTTTCAACAACAGGAAGAAGGCCGCCATTACACTTGGATCCGCCTGAGCATACTCCGTATCGGAGAACGTTAGATCCGTTTTTTACGGATGAAAAAATGAACGAAATTGAGCCAGTTATTAGAAAAACAACAATAGACCTCCTTCAACCGTTTATTAATTCAGGAGGTGGAGATATATGCACGGAATTTTCGCATCAACTTCCTGGTTATGTGTTTGCACAGTTTTTTAATTTGCCAACTGAATTAGGAATGAAAATCCGTGAAGTTACAAAATTATATGTAAAAGCTTTGAATGAGGTGGATAAACCAACCATTCAAGAAAAAAGTTTAGAGTTATATGATATAGCTAGAATGATCATTCAGATGAGAAAAGAAGCACCATTGGACCCTACAACTGACATAACGAGTGCATTTTTAGCAAGAAAATACAAAGGAGAACCATTACCTGATGAACTCATTTTAGGTACAATCCGTCAGTTAATTGTTGTCGGAATGATTGCACCTGTAGTTTTCATTGGCAGTATGTCTGTTCATTTAGCTGAAAACCAAGATGTTCAGGAGTTACTTCGGAATGATCCAAGTCTAATTCCAGCTGCTATAGAGGAATATTTGCGGCTATTTACTCCTTATCGAGGTTTTGCACGAACGTCTAAACATGATGTGGAAATAAGAGGACGTAAGATTAAGAAAGATGAACCGATCGCAGTTGTCTTTGCATCAGCTAATCGAGATGAAGAGGTATTTCCGAATGCCGATAAGTTTATATTGAATCGTCCTAATATTAAGAAACATGTTGCTTTTGGAATGGGACCCCATCAATGTCCAGGTGCACCACTTGCTAGGTTAATATTGAATATAACACTTAAGGAATTACTAGTACGTACGAAGAAATTAGAACTTGATGGTGAAGTAATAATGACGCGTTTTCCAGAATGGGGGCCAGTTTCCGTACCTTTAAAGGTTGTAAATTAAGTTATAACTAGAAGTCTATTCTATAGACTTCTAGTTTTTTTTATGAGTATAGGTAGGCGTTGTTCTAAAATGTAAAAATAAGTCGGAATTTGATATGTTATAATACTTATTATTCATAGTTTCTTTTGTCTTGAGAAAGGGGATCGGTAATGGAGCTTACCAAACGGGAAAAACTATTACAACGACTTGAAAACCATTTGAGAATGACAGCTCGCCAACTTGTAAAGTTTGATACAGAAGAAGAAACATTACAATTCTTAATCGATTCTTTTCGCTCAGAGTTAAAATGTGATTTTGTTGGAATTGTGCGCAAGGAAGACCATTTATTCACTTCGAAAGTGTGGAGTGGCAGTGGAACGACGATCATTGATCATTTTCCATTGAAAGTAAATGAATGTTCTCCTACTTTACTGAATAAGAGTTTGGCGTTTTTTAAGGTTGATGAACATACGAAATGTAACTTTACGAAACTTTTAATAGATAAAAAGATCTCCACTTGGTTCACTGTACCAATACGAGATGGTAGCGAAAATTATGGCTTTTGCATTATTGGCTTTTTAAATTTTGTTCCTTTGTTAGAAGAGATGGATGAAGTGTTTGTTGAATTTGGGAAGGATGTAGCAGTAGCTCTATCTTTGTCGAAAAGAAAAGAATGGCAAAAGCAAAAGTTTAAAGGGATGGAATGGATTAGTCACAGTCTTTCGATCGACAATTCCATCGATCAAGTAGTAGAAAAGGTTGTAGAAGGTGCAGGGAAAGGAACAGATGCGACATTCGCCTGTATTTACTTGTATAACGAAAAGGAAAATTGCTTTGTTTTTCAGCCGCCGGCCTTTGGAACAGAGAAAGAAGCGATGAATATTTCGGTAGAGGGTAATTATGTACTTAAAAAATACTTTCCATATTTGGAAACACCAGGTGGGCAGCAGCTTACGATTCCTTTAGTAATGGATTTGAAAACGATCGGTGTTTTGCATGTAGAAAACAAAGAAACTGGTGTTTTCACAAAAGAAGATTGCGAAATTTTGGAATTATTATCTAGCCATGTTGCAACGATGATTGAAAATGCACGTTTATACAAAAATGAAATAGATCATAAGCAACGTCTTCATAACTTATTGGACTATCAACAATCTCTCGTCAAAGAAACGGTAGAAAGAGATAATTTTGATGGAATTACTGCGACACTAAGTGAGCTTTTCTCAAGATCGGTTATATTATTTGACCGATTTATGAGGCCGATCGCCTATCAATTATTTGATTTGAACGAAGATGACTTGCAATCGTTAATAGAGCTTGCGACATTAGAAGTATTTCAAAAGAAACATCGTGAACTCTTTTTTTCCGTTGATGAGGGCAAAAAAGTTGGAGTTTGGCCAGTTGATGGTGGCGGAGAAATATTAGGATATTTGGCAATTGATAGTACAAATGAACGGATTGATGACTTTTATCGTTTAAGCATTGATTTGGCTCGTAATATTTCATCGATTCAATTCATTAAGCAAAAACTTGTTTTAGATGCGAAAGAGCACGTGAAGGATAGTTTTATTAATAAGTTACTTGTGAAAGAAATAGAAGACGAGGAAAGCATTATCCAATATGCAAATTTATTTAATTGGAATTTATTTAATGAACATCGTGTCGCGGTCCTATCGATTCATTTAGATGAGCAGGGTCAACAAATAATGAATATTCTAGAAAAACAAGCAAAGATTACTTCGCTTTGGGATCAAATAAAAACGAGACTGCTCATGTACGACAAAGAGATCATAATTGCTGGTAAAGGTGACGAGTACATCTTGCTTGTTCCTGCTGATAGAGAAGGGAAGAACGCGAAGGTATTCTGGTCAAAGTTATACGAAGAATTATCAAAATTGTTGAAATTACAAGGTGATTCAAGCCAACTATATTTAGGAATAGGCGGGAAAACGGATACGTTGAAAGACTATTATGTTGGCTATCAGCAAGCTGTGCAAGCGCTTAATGTTGTCTCACGCCGGTTTTCAGACATTGGATTTGCAGTATTCGATGAATTAGGTTCGTATACTGTCTTGCATCATTTAAAAGACAGTGAAGTGGCAATGTTATTTATTCATAAGCAGCTCGAGGCTTTGTTGCAATATTCTGAAGGGAAAAGCATGGACTTGTTCCGGACATTAAGAGTCTATCTCTCGCATAATGGTAGTATCAAAGATACATCTGAAGAACTCTTTATACATAGAAGTTCACTTCTATATCGTTTGGAGAAGATTCAAAATCTTCTTCATGTTAATCTTGATTCTTCAGAAGACCGATTTGATTTAATGATGGCTTACAAACTTTATGATTTATATTACACAAATACAATGAAGAAGTCATGACATCTCAAGCTTGCTGTTAAATTAAAGGTGGCAATCGCCCCGTTGACAATAAGGCCGTCTTGTTACTTCCACGAATCTTCTAAGAAAGAATTTTTTTCAAAATCAATTGTTGCTTAGGGTGTGTCCTAAAGGTCAGAAAAAGGCCTTGTGGGACACACCCTTTTTGTTTCAGATACCAAAAGAGGAATCTCTCCCTGTAGAGACTACTAAATTAACGAATTAAATTTTGAGACTGCCAATTACACTTGATAGAACAATAATCACACCTAATAAGTCCTGGTTAAACTAATTACATATCTAACCAAAAGACATTTTCTTCGAATATCGAAATTCTCTCACGAAAAATCGAACTCGATCATTGCTATTTTCCATATGCAATCTATGGAATTCGTGAGATAGGTTAAATGACTGTTTCTTTTGTCGCAATTATTGTAAGAAAATAGTTAATTTATTTGTATGAATATTATTGCCCGTTAAACTAGTTAAAAATGAAGGCGAATGTGTGGTTAGACCTAATTTCTGATCGGGAAAATCGGTCAAAAATACTAGTTGATAAAAAGTCGAGTATGTTATTTAGCTTATCTAAGTTTTTTAGTTAGAAAGGCAGAAGCTTTATTTTATAGGTCATTTTATCCATTGTAAACCCAATGAACCATTTATGGACAGTTAATTCAGAGTAGTCAAAAAATGGATTTTTCCCTATAATTCCGATTGTATAGAACAATAACAATATCTGGAGGGATCTATTTGAAAAAGCGAAATCTACTTATTACAACAGCATTAGTTGGGACAATGACATTGGGAGGAATTGCACCGACGACTTTTGCCCATGATGCTCTTGGCTCAGATATTAACAAAGGCGAACGTCACGTATTCAATTTAGAAGAAATCGAGAGGTTAACAGCGAGCTTTAAAGATGGTTCGAAAAATGTGTCGAATTTCAGAGAGGCGGCAGCTGTCCAAATCAGTGAACTAAACGGTGTACAAAACAATACAGCTGATGTATACGCACATAAAGGTTATGCTTATTTAGGAACGCATACGGCAGCAGGTGGCAATGGGGGAGTTCGTGTTTTTGATTTACAAAACCCATCCAATCCAGTTGAAGTGGCCGTATTCGCGGATGATATTCCACATACATGGCAAGAAAAGGTGATTGTGAAATCAGTCAATACCCCTCATTTTAAAGGAGATCTTGCAGCAGTTAGTATCCAGCAAACTTCTCGTAACAATGTGAACCGTCCGGACAGTAAAGGAGGCGTACTATTATATGATGTGACAGATCCAACCAATCCACAGAAGCTAGGTTTCTATGAATTAGATCGTCGCATTACAGGAACGCATGAGCTCTATTTAACAACACAAGGTAACCGTGCACTTGTGTTAACGTCGAGTCCATATGCAGATTATTATACACATGGGGAAGATCAAGATTTTCAAATCATAGATGTGACAGATCCAACTAACCCTGATAAATTATGGGGCTGGGATCCACGCGAGCTTGAAGAAGTAGCCGAAGATTTCAATGGTTACCACTGGAATTCCCCAGATGGAAAAACTAGACCGGTCTTCAATCACAGTGTCATTACCGATAATAATGCTCAGCATGCTTATGTTTCGATGTGGGATTTAGGAACGGTCATTTTTGATATTAAAGACCCTGAAAACCCAGTATACTTAGGAAGAACAGATTACAGGGATGATCAAAAAGGAGCCGCTCACTCTGCTGCGCTTGCTAAAGGGGGTACGGTGTTAATTGAGACTCGTGAAGTAGCCAACCCTATTGGTGACGGTTATGAGAGTGCTTATGGTTATACGCGTATTTTTGATATTAAAGATAAGTCCAACCCTGTTTTGCTAAGTGAATTCACAACAGATCTTACGTATGATATTCCAGATAGCGGAAATGTAAGCACGTTCGCTAAAACAGTTCATGATCCTAAAGTACACGGCAACACATTGTATTTATCTTATTACTCTGGCGGGGTAGTGATGGTCGATATTACCGACCCAGCGAACCCTACTCAAATTGGTCAATATACTCCGGAGCAAGCCGATGTATGGGGTGTGTTTGTAGATCGTAACTATATCCTAGCATCTGATATGGGGCAAGGATTGAAAGTGTTAACTCGCGGACAACAAGGAAATGGGAATGGCCGCTAATCTAACAGAATTGGTTTCATATAATATCTACAATAAATAGATTGTTTGTCAGGTGGCTTAAGGGTTACGATTAACCCTTAAGCCACCTTTTTAACATCTGTAGCTGTTTAGTATATACAGATTTTATCATTCCTCTCAGTCCCTACTTTTTTGTTCTTCAATCATAATGAGAACTGATCGTACTTTTATCAACAATATGTAGAAAAAGCGAATCGATTTTCCTATATAGTGTACGTATCGTTTGCGAAACACTCCTTTTAAAATAAGAGTAAGGTTAATTCTTAAGACCTTTCGTATTATTTTGAGAGGGCTTACAAAGGTGATGAAAAAGACATAAATTGTAGTAGAAATTTAAATATCGAATGTTATTGTCAATTTAATGTAGGAAGGAAGCGAGAGTTATGACAAAGTCTTTTAAAGTTGGGGTTGTAGGAGCAGGAAATATGGGCTCTGGAATTGCACAAAAAATGGCGCAAGAAGGACTAGACGTTACGTTAGTCGATGTTACAGAAGAACAAGTTGAAAGAGGACTTGGAATTATTAAAAAGACTCTATCAGAGGGAGTCGAACGTGGTATCTTTAGTGAGGAGCAAGTAAGTGAAACACTGAATCGAATTCACGCAACACCATCCTATGAAGCTTTAAAGGATGCAGATCTTGTAGTAGAAGCTGTCTTTGAAGACTTAAATGTTAAAGGGAATTTATTTCAAAAGCTTGATCAAATTTGTGAGGAGAAAACAATTCTTGCAACAAACACATCAAGCTTATATGTTAAGGATATAGCGGAATTCACGAATCGGCCTGAAAAAGTGATTGGAATGCACTATTTCTATCACCCAGCAAAAAATAGATTAGTAGAGGTTATTCCACATCAAGAAACGAGTGAAGAGACGATTGAGACAACACTCTTAATTGGAAAGCTTCATAATAAAACGTGTATTGTCGTAAAAGACTCACCAGGATTTGCTGTTAATCGTTATTTTGTTCCGTTTTTAAATGAATCGGTTCATTTATTGGAAGATGGAATCGCAAATATTCCAACGATTGATGCTGCAGCGAAGCAAGGATTTGACATTGGAATGGGACCGTTTGAATTAATGAATGTAACAGGAGTTCCAATTGCTGAGCACTCGTGCACGTATTTAGCAAAGGAAATTAGTGAGTTCTATGCACCAAGTGACTTACTTAAAAAGCAAACAGAATTAAGAGAAAACTGGGATCTAAGTGGTGACATTGATGAAAGCAAGTTTGCAGAAATTAACCGTCATCTCTATGCAACGGTTTTTGGTGTCGCTGGCGCACAAGTTGACGAAGGTGTAGCAAGTGTTGAAGATACTGATCGCGGGGCAAAGATTGGATTGAAATGGAAGTTCGGACCGTTTGAATTGATTAATAAAATTGGTGTGAAAGAAGCATATGAAATGGTGCAAGAACTAGATTCCAAGCGATCAGGTTTTCATGTGCCAAACGTATTAAAAGAACATGCCAAACTAGATCAACCTTTTGAATTCAATTACATTGACCTTGAAATAAAAAATGCAATTGCTTACATTACGATCAATCGTCCAGAGGCGATGAATGCACTTAATCCAGTCGTAGTAGAACAATTGGAGCAAGCTTTTGATCAAGCTGAAAAGAAGCCTGAAGTGAAAGGGATTGCAATTCAAGGGGCTGGAAAGGCATTTGTTGCAGGAGCTGATATTAATTTCTTTATTGATTGCATTCAAACAAATCAAATTGAAAAAAATGTCGCGTTTACACGTAAAGGACATGAATTATTTAGAAGGTTTGAAACGTCTGATAAAGTAACGATTGCTGTATTAGATGGTCTTTCACTCGGTGGGGGAAGTGAATTAGCGTTATCTTGTCAAGCGATTGTTGCCACACAACAAGGGTCAATGGCCTTTCCTGAAAGCGGTCTAGGAATTTATCCAGGGCTAGGTGGAATGCTTCGAATTAATAAGCATGTAGGAAAAGAATTAGCTAAGTATTTTGTTCTAACTGGAAGACCGTTACCAGCAACAGTGGCGAAAGATTTAGGGATTGTGACTGAACTTACCGATATGGAAAGAATAGAAGCGTCGATTGAGAAGCTAGTTGAAAATGGGAAAAAAGATAAATATGCTAGTAGAGAGATTCCAGCGTCATATAATGAAATCGTAGACACATTTAATGAAGAAAATGTACAAAAAATGTTGAATGGTGAGCAACCTCTAGGTGTAAGTGATAAGGTTGCAGAGAAAATGACGAAAGTTCTTTCATATAAAGGACCGATAGCGCTAGAGACGATCAATGATCTTATTAATCAACAATCTGAATTAACGATTGATGAGGGCATTGAGCTTGAATTAAGCTATTTAGTGAAAACCTTTGAAACGGATGAAGCTTTAACTGGATTAAGTGCCTCTATGCAAGGACAGCGTCCGGTCTTTAAAAAAGCTGAAGTAGAGGTAGGAGGGAAGCAAACACAATGAGTATGTTTCACAAAGCATATATCCCATATGGAGGCTATTATTCTACTCCTTTTGTTAAGTGGCAAGGTTTATTACAAAATGAGAATTCAATCGAATTAGGGGCCAAAAGCAGTAAGAAATGGTTTGAATCTAGAAACATTAATCCTAATGAAGAATTAGATTATGTATATTTAGGTGTAACAGTTGGACAAAAAAGTGTCTTCTATGGTGCTTCATGGGCAGCTACGATGATGGGGGCTCCAGATATTCCGGGACAGACGCTTATGCATGCTTGTGCGACATCAACCACTTCTATATTCAACGCAGCAACAGCGGTTGAAGTTGGAAATGTCAATACAGCCTATTGCTTGTTAACGGATCGTTGTTCGAATGGTCCGCACACGATATGGCCGAACCCTAAAGGGCCTGGAGGGCAGGTTATTTCTGAAAATTGGAACTTAGATAACATGTCGGCGGATCCATCAACTGGTATTGGGATGTTAATGACGGCAGAAAAAGTAGCGAAGGAACATGGATTTACAAAGGAGCAAGCGGATGAACTGATTTTCCGAAGATATGAACAATATGCTGATGCGTTAAAAGATGACCGTTCTTTCCAAAAGCGTTATATGCAGCCAGTTGAAGTTGCGCTATCAAAGCGAGAAACAGTCCTGATTGAAACAGACGGAGGAGTAACAGAAACGTCAAGAGAAGCCCTACAGCGATTAAAGCCGACTACAGAAAATGGCATTGTTTCATTTGGAGGTCAGACTCATCCAGCTGATGGGAATGTCGGCGTGATCGTAACATCACAAGACAATGCTAGACGTCTCAGTACGGATTCAAGTATTCCGATTCAAGTGATTTCTTACGGGTATGCAAGAGCGGAGAAAGCAACTATGCCAGTAGCTCCTGTACCAGCCGTTCGAATGGCACTTGAACGAGCTGGAATTACAATTGATCAAGTGACAACAATTAAAAATCATAGTCCATTCATTGTCAATGATATGTACTTTGCTAAAGAGCTTGGCATTGATCCAATGACCTTTAATAATTATGGAACTTCTCTAGTATTCGGCCACCCACAAGCACCAACGGTTGGACGCTTATTAATTGAAGCGATTGAAGAAACGGTTGAAAAGGGTGGCGGTTACGCATTAGCAACGGGCTGTGCAGCAGGTGACAATGGTGCGGCAATCCTCGTTAAGGTTGGGTAACATTCACGTATGATTTAATCTGAACAGTTTTTTAATTGTCTTACTCCAGCTCTCTCTTTAACCGGAGAGAGCAAAGTCTTGTAGCTAGCTTTGAATTGGAAGGAGAATGTGCAGTGAATTACGATCTATCACTACCTGAAGTATTAGAAGAAGCATATCAAAAACATCCTGATAAAGAAGCAATTTATGATGGGCTTTCACGATTATCGTACAGACAACTATATGAGGATGTACAATTATTAACGTCTGGATTATCGCAAATAGGCATTAAAAAAGGCGACCGAGTGATAGCCTCACTGCCAAACTGGAATGAGTTTGTCACGATTTATTTTAGTTTAGCAAGTCTTGGAGCCATCTTAGTACCTTGCAATACTCGCTATCGCACCGAAGAATTAGAATATATTCTCGAGGATTGTGGAGCGAAAGTGGCCTTCATATCGGAAGATTCAGGCCACATAGATACACTAAATCATTATTTGAAAACATCAACAAACGGAAAAACACTTGAACACATTATTACCGTGCGCTTCAAGAAAGATGGCCATACGTCATTTGCTGAGCTATTAGACTTAGGTCAAAAAAGCCAAGTACAAGCGGCTACCATCAACCCAGTTGAAGATGTTTTTTCGATTTTATATACATCAGGCACAACTGGAAAACCTAAAGGAGCAATGTTAACTCATAAAAACGTTGTTCATACAGCGAAAATCTCTGCAGAATACATGGAGTGTAGTAGCGAAGATGTCTTTTTAGTGGCTGTTCCGGCTTTTCACGTATTTGGAATGGTGCCAGGGATCATGTCGGCGATCTCAGTTGCTGGAAAAATTGTCTTCATGGAGCAGTTTAAAGCGGAAAAAGCCTTGAAACTAATTGAACAAGAAAAAATATCGGTTCATCACGGAGTACCAACGATGTTTATTCTTGAATTAAATCATGCAGAATTTAAAAATGTAGATTTATCTTCCCTGCGTACTGGTATTATTGCAGCTGCACCGTGTCCTGAAGAAATTGTAAAGAAAATTCGGACCGACATGGGGTGTGATGTTGTTGTTTCATACGGCTTAACAGAATCTTCAGCTGGGGTAACGATGACGAGCTTCGATGACGATGACGCGGTTCGCTCGGAGACGGTTGGAAAAGTAATGCCAGGAGCAGAAGCGAAAGTGGTCGATAGCAATCGACAAGAAGTGGCTACTAATGAAGTTGGGGAATTGGCGATTAAGAGTTTTGGAGTAATGAAAGGATATTACCAATTACCGGAGAAAACAAGTGAAGCGATCGATCACGAAGGCTGGTTTTACACAGGAGATTTAGCGACCATTGATGAAAGGGGTTACATTCGGATTGTTGGCCGGAAGAAAGAAATGATTATCCGGGGCGGCTATAATATATATCCTCGAGAAATTGAAGAGATTTTTTACGCACATCCAAGTGTCTTAGAAGTCGCCGTTATTGGCTTACCAGATACTGTTTTAGGGGAAGTTACTTGTGCGGCAATCAAGTTAAAGCCAAATCAACAGGAAGACGAAACTTCGATGAAAGAATATATAAAAGGAAAGATAGCGAACTATAAAATTCCTGATCATTTCATTTTCTTAGAAGAACTTCCGATGACTGGAAGCGGGAAAATTAAAAAGATGGCGTTAGAATCGGAAGTGAGAGAGAAGTTAAAGGCATCATTGCGCTAGAAAATAATTAAAGATCATACATGATAGTCTTATATAATAAGGGCAGAGATTTGCAAATCTCTGCCCTTATTCATATGGAAATAACCAACTGATTGAGAGGAGGAAGGTGTTAAATACGATGTATTATTAGCCTGTAAATACTTCTCCATCAGGGTAACGAATATTCGATTTTTGAGCTCTTGCTAAAGAGAAAGCTAATGTTAAAGGCCCAATTCGACCAATAAACATTAAGACAATAATGATTTGCTTTCCTAAAGGAGACTATTCACTTGTTAAGCCCATCGATAATCCAACTGTCCCAAAGGCAGAAAAGGCTTCAAAGACAATCATGAGAAAGGGAGCATTCTCCGTTATGGAAAGGGCAAAGATTGCTAAAAATACGGCTAATAAACTAGTAACAACAATTGCCAATGAACGAATAATCATTTGATTTTTAATGGTACGCTCAAATACAACTGTTTCGGTTCGACCTTTTAAAAAAGTAATCACTGCCATAACAATGACAATAAATGTTGTTAACTTAATCCCACTACCGGTTGAAGCACTTCCAGCCCCTATAAACATAAGCAACAACATCAACACAATAGATCCAGTTGTCATACTGCCAATATCGATTGTGTTAAAACCTGCTGTTCGCGGAGTTACAGCTTGAAAGTACGATGCCCAAATCTTATCACCAAAATTAAATGCCCCTAAAGTAGCTGGATTTGAATATTCGAGTGTAAAGAGGATTAGCATGGCGACTACGTTGATTACTAACGTCCCAACAAGCATTAACTTTGTATGGAGTGACAGCTGGTGAAATCTTTTAGTATGCCATAGATCTGATAAAACCGTAAATCCAATTCCCCCAGTAATAAATAATAACGTAATGACCATATTTACAACCGGATCTCCAACATAACTCATTAAGCTGTCAGACCATAACGAAAAGCCTGCGTTATTAAATGCAGAAATCGCATGAAAAACACTCGTATAAATGCCATAGGCCCAACCTAATTCAGGTACCCAACGTATTGAAAGTAAGATAACGGCAATCAATTCGATTAATATAGCAAATATAAATAATATCTTAACTAGTCGAATCACTCCACCAATAGAGGTTTGGTTAAGAGCTTCTTGCACTAACATTCGTTCCTTCAAACCAATTTTCTTGCCTAGTACAATGACAATTAACACAGCAAAAGTCATTAATCCAAGCCCTCCAATTTGCATGAGGACCATGATTACGATTTGGCCAAAAACGGTAAACGCAGTCCCTGTATCAAGGACAACAAGACCTGTAACGGTTGTAGCCGAAGCAGCTGTAAATAAAGCGTCAATCCATGTAATTGGTTCCGTTGTAGCATATGGAATTTTTAAAAAGATTGTCCCAACCAAAATAGCAATAAGAAAACTTATTGCTAATGTTTGTGGGGGAGACATGCTTATTCGTCTTTTTAAGATGCTTTTTCTACGGGAAGACATGATTAAATTCCATCTTCTTCAAAGCGTTTTAAGTCTCTCTTGTGACCAATGACAATAAGGACATCTTCTTGATAAATCAATTCATCTGGCATAGGAGAAACATTAATGTCCTCCCCCCGCTTAATAGCTAAAATGGTGCAACCATATTTAGCACGGATATCTAAATTTACAATTGTTTTGTTATGCACTTTCTTGGTTGCGAGTAGTTCGACAATGCTATATTCCTCTGATAGTTCAATATAGTCTACGATTTTATCTGAGGTTAAGTGCTGCGCAATTCTCACGCCCATATCATGCTCTGGATGGATAATGCGGTCCGCTCCAATCTTTTCTAGTACTTTATGATGATAAGCATTTTGAGCTTTTACCCAGACCTTTTCAACATTCATTTCCTTTAACACTAATGTGGTTAAAATGCTAGATTGGATATTGTCACCGATCGCAACAATAACATATTCAAAATTACGAATCCCAAGAGACTGTAACGCTTTTTCATCAGTAGAATCTGCAATGACAGAGTGAGTGGAATGCCGTGCAAATTCATTTACTTTTTCCTCTCTAATATCAATTGCTAATACTTGATGACCCATACTATATAATTCTTTACAAACACTGCCTCCAAATCGACCTAAGCCGATAACAGCAAATTGTTTCTTTTGTTCTGCCAACTTTCTCCACCTCTTTTTTGCAAAATAAAATAGACCATCACTAAGAATGGTCTATAAAGGACCCTTCTCTCCAAAAAACGCTGACGAGGTTAGCTGTCGGATTAGGGACTGAGAGTATCCCCTCTTACTAAGTAAGATTCACCCCAAGATGGATTTTATCCATCAAAGTGGTTCCCCCGCTCATAATGATTAAGCGACTAAGGTTTTCTATATTGTTTTTATATAGAGAATTTACTCCTCTTTAAATAGATAGTCAATAAAAAATTACAATCGTGGCACTAAAATATGCGAAAAAGGCTTCTGTCCAAGGTTGCGAACAGGATGTTTACCCTTCAACGATCGCAAGGTATCGGATTAATTCTCCATTTGACTCAACGATTAAGATATCTTTTCGTTCTTTAACGGAATAGATCTTTGCACCGATAGGGAGTTTATTTGACATTTCATCCAAAAAGTTCGTATGAGTATCGGTTTTGCTTTTTATTTCACCAATTTGGACATCTGTTGTTAAAGATAATGTTTCTATCCAGTCAATATCTGTCTTGTAAATAATTCCATCATACTGAAAGATATCGGCATCTGGTTCTAAAGTTAACACTTCTTTAGCGTTAATCGAATCAATTACAGTAAACTCTTCATGATTTGTGCAACCTGAAATGGGAATTAAAACTAATATTAATAAACTTATAAAGCACTTTTGAGCATGCATCTGAAATCCCCCTTTATATTTAGACGAGTATTCTTTATCGAAAGTTTCTTTTCTGTTAGCTTCAATGGATAAGAAGGATTCAAGCAATTTCCCATAAAAGTGGAAAAACATGTTATGGTTATAAAGGAAGGAAAACAACCGGGGGAGGTTCGAAATGAGGTTTATTTTTGGAATTCCAATTCTTTTGTTTGGGAGTTTTTTACTTTCATTAACCGTATCTTCATTTGGAAATGTAGGAAATGCAATCATGAATGTAATAGGGTTTGTTTTTCTGATGGCTGGTGCTCTCATTATTAGCCGGAGAAAAGTAAAGGAACATTCCTCTTAAGTGTTTCTATATTCATGTGAAGAAACTTTTAATGGTCAAGTAAAGGAGAGATTGGGTGAATAAATACTGGCCACTCATAAACGTTTATTCAATATCGTTGTCGATTTTATGGCTCCTATATGTTATGGGCATTTATCCATATGGTTACGATTATCATTTGACTGCTGATAATGCTTTAGAAGTGGAGAAGGGAATCATAAATCCAGTAACGTTCTTTATTGAAGCAGGTGATCGTAACATCATTTCAATTATGGTTAGTATAAATTCATTCATCAATAATTGGTTAAAGCTACTACTTTTGATCCCACTATTTGTTGCAGGGGTATTTGGTTTTTTCAAGGCTGGGTTAAGAGGGGATGTAAGGCTCCGTACATATGCAATCATTTATCTGATTTTGTTACTAGTTGTATTAAGTACAAGCATTGTTATATTTCAGAATCAAAATGAAGAGATTTTAAGTTTGTTGATTGATAGTATGCCGTGAATGGGAGGAAAACATTTTGGTTATAAAGAAATTTCCATGGTTTATCATTATATTAGTATTAGTTGCTTGCAATAATGAGGATGAAACAATCGAGCAGCAGGAATTAAGAGAAAAGTTAATAGAAGTGAATCAATTAGGTGTCATGGGAGAGCTGAATAAGGCGGATATTGATGTTGCGATAAGTGAAGCTTCTCAATTAGATTTACAAGGGGTCGATCGAAAATGGTTTATTTTATTTCATTTACTATATACGACTAATGGAATCGAAGCTGACACTGAGAAGGTTTACGAGGACAGTCAGTTAAGGATCCTTTATGAGCAGACTTGGCAAGAGTTGGCATTAGAAAGATATGGTGTCCAGTTAGAAGAGGAAAAGTTGCAAGAAATACTGGAGACGAGTTTACGTCCTTTAAAAGAAAGTGTGCTTACTTCTGAAGAAGAGCAAGAGGATGGTGTTCATCACTATTTTGCAGAAGCGTTGGGATACAGTCTAGATGAGTATTTTTATATGTATACGATACATGTCTATGAAAGAAGGGCGATCAGTGAGACGTTGTATCCGTTGTTAGAGAGGGAATATAACCTTGCTGATGAGCATGATGTTAGCCTTCAATACCGTATGGAAGTGATTGAGGAAATTGTAGAGACTATCGTTTAAGCAATATCACTTGCGTAAAGTAGGATCTTTGTTGGAATAGCATATTTTATCATTAAAAAAATTTTAATAAAACTTAGCGTTGATCCAATTAAGGGTTAGCGCTTTTTATCAGTTCTTCAAACATGTATCTCTATCCTGAACAGAATTGAGAAGGGATGACCCTCACAGAGAGGTTTACATGCAAACATACATAATATATACACCTCTTTGAGCAAACTACTACAAAAGAAACAAGAGGTGAGAGAAGATGGAAACCTACAATCAGACAGCTTTTCCACGAGGGTTAACAGGAGATGATCCGATGGTGTTGAAAAATGCGCATGAATCTTATGACCTTTTTGTAAATGAGCAATACATAGGGAAGAAAGAGCTAACAACTCCTGAAGATAACATGAATCATGTCGTAGATTTTCTACACGCCCAAGGAATTGACGATGTATCAACACAATTGAAGGGGGACCATTTTAAGGTAAATACAAACGATGAAGAACGTGTCGTAAAGGTATTAAAGGCATATTTGCAAAATAATTAATTGAATCAGGATGAATTCGAAAGATCCAAGTGCAAAAGCTGCATTTGGATCTTTCGAATTCAGATGGTGATTCAATAATTTACACTAAAAACAGTAAGAAAAAATCAATTTGTCAATTTTCGAATAATATTGACATTTGAAGCGTTTTTATTTATTATCAAATTAGTGAAAGTGTTTCCCTAATATAGTAATAGGTGTTTAAGAATTCAGTCTCTTTATTCGTTCGATTTGTAACCGATTACAATGAAGTTCCCTGAATCATTTATTATATTGGGAAAAGAAAATAATGAAAAAATGGGGGAAGAAAGATGAAAAAAAACAAAGCTCTTTTTACTGTATTATTTGTGTCAATGCTCCTTCTACTCGCTGCATGTGGCGGCAATGAAGGTGCTCAGTCTGACGGAATATCAGATGAGCAAACGTATAACTTCCGGGTTTCGTTAGTAACTCCACCATCCCATGGTTGGACAGTAACAGCGGAGAAATTTAATGAAGAACTTCAAGCACGTTCTGATGGTCGTATGAGTGCAGAAGTATTTCCAAGTGAACAACTTGGTTCTGAAGCTGATATGGTTCAACAAATGGAAATAGGATCACTAGATTTTGGTTTTATTACAAATGCCTACATGAGTACTAGATCTGAATCTTTAAATGCGTGGTTTATGCCGTTTTTATTTGAAAATTTAGAAGAGGCAAGCCAAGTTCGTCAATCAGAAGAAGCAAAGCAAATGTTAGCTGAGCTTGAGTCGCAAGGACTTGTTGGATTAGACTTCAGTTTTGCTGGAGAGCGTCATGTATTAATGAAGAGTGGTGCAATTGAAGATCCATCTGATTTAGCTGGTAAGAAATTACGTATCATTGGTAATCCAGTTATGCAAGAATTTTGGACTGGTTTAGGAGTTAGTCCTACACCGATGCCGCTTGGGGAAGTTTATTCATCACTACAAACAGGTGTTATTGATGGAATTGATATTGATTTAGATGCTCTTGTTTCTTTAAATCTGCAAGAGATTGCTGATGATTTAACATTAACAAAGCATATGGCATTCCCATCAGTTGTTGTAATGAGTCAAGAAGTGTTCAATTCACTATCAGCTGAAGACCAAGAAATTGTAAAAGAAGCGATGCAGGCGGCAGTTGATTGGGGAGTTGAAGATGCGATTCAACGTGAGGAAAGCAACCTTGCAAAATTACAAGATGCTGGCTTAACAATTATTGATAATGTTGATACAAGTGCTTTTACATCTGTACAAGAAGATATCTATTCTAAATATAGCAGCAATGAAATCATTAATAGTTTCATAGAAAGCAATCAGTAAGACGATAGGGGCGTAGTAGTGACTTTAACTAACTTTTTCGGAAAATTAAGTGATGCTATCCATAAGGTAGAAAAGTTGATAGTTATGATCTTAATAGTTGCAATGTTTTTAGCACTTACAGCTGGTGTATTTTTCCGTTATTATCTAAACAGCCCCTTATTCTGGAGTGACGAGTTTGCTATTTTCACTTTGGTTTGGTTAACCTTTTTGGGTGGAAGTATAGGTATTAAACGGCAGCAAACAGCTGCCGTAACCATTTTAGTAGATAAATTGAATGAAAAGAGTCGAAAGATCATTGCAAGTATAGGTTTTGTGATTATTTTATTATTTTGTTTGTTTATCGTTTACTATTCTTATATTTGGTTAAGTTCACCAAATATCGTATTACAAAAATCTAATTCGATGCAGCTTCCGATGATTTACCCTTATTTAAGTGTTCCAATAGGCTTTATCTTTATGAGTTTACACTCGGTGCATTTATTTTTGTTAAGTCTAAAGGAAACTTTATAAGGGGAGGGGTTCACGATGTTAATCGCTTTGTTTGTGTTTATCGTTCTATTATTGTTACGTATACCTATAGCAATTGTTTTAGGAATAACAAGTATTTCTTATATCGTCATTAGTGGGAGTTTAGGACTTTTAAATACGGTTCCACAACGGTTATATTCTGGTTTAGAAAGCTACGGACTGTTAGCGATTCCTTTGTTCATGCTTGCTGGGGAATTAATGAACTCAGGGGGATTACAAAGCGTCTCGTTCGTTTTGCCAAAGTGTTATTTGGGCACTATCGAGCTGGGTTAGCATATGTAAATGTTGTCGCGAATATGTTTCTAGCTTCAATCATTGGTTCAGCCACAGCGCAAATAGCTATGATGAGTAAAGTCATGGTTCCATCAATGGAAGAAGAAGGATACAAGCGATCTTTTGCAGCTGCAACGACTTCTGCTGCTGCACTACTTGGACCAATTATTCCACCAAGTATGTTGTTTATCATTTACGGTGTACAATCAGGAACATCGATTGGGACGATGTTCTTAGCTGGGATTATGCCAGGGATTCTCTTAGGACTTTCTTTTATTCTACTAATCATGTATATCGGTTATCGTCAAAAGTTACCTAAATCTGAGAAAGAGCCTTTGAAAAATGTTTTTGAAGCTTCTTTCAAAATCATACCTGCTTTAATGGTTCCTGGAATCATTATTGTAGGGATCATTAGCGGAGTGTTTACTCCTACTGAATCAGCGGCGATTGCATGCTTACTTGCAATCATTGTTGGATTCTTCCTATATCGAGATTTGAAAATCAAAGACGTTCCTGACATTTTAGTGAATACAGCGATGACAACTGCGACAGTGACACTGCTAATTGCAATGGCGAATATTTTCGGATGGGTATTAACATTTGAGGGAATTCCGCAAATGTTAGCGAAAACCATGACAGGTATCACGGATAGTCCACTATTGTTCCTTTTATTAACGAATCTATTATTACTATTAATAGGGACGGTAATTGATGGAATCGCAGCATTAATCATCTTGGTTCCGATCTTCTTACCGATGATTAATATGTACGGCATTGATCCTGTTCACTTTGGGATTATCATTTGTATCAACTTAACGATTGGATTGTTAACACCACCAGTAGGAGCAGGTCTATTCATTGCTTCTTCGGTTGGTCAAGTGAAGATTGAAGCTTTAACGAAAGCAATCTTCCCATTTTTAATTGTTTCGTTTATTGTCTTACTGATCATTACCATTTGGCCAGAGATCGTATTATGGATTCCGAATATGGTGAGATAAATTTTTTACAATTAAGAAGCTGGGACGTTTTCTCTATCCATTATTGGATGAGAAATTGCCTTTTTAATGAAAATTAAACTTCAGACTGTAGACAAAGGCCTTTGAGTTTCGTTTCTCAAAGGCCTTTTTACGCTATTTCTCCTATTTCTTTTGATCGTTGAAGAGTAGGGAATTTCTATCTTTCCGCTCAACAAAGCGGACGGGATGGGAGGGCCGACTCCTGCAGGAGGGAAGGGCAGGTTGAAATCCACCGGCGCAGCCGGTTAGTTCAACGCCCGCCTGCGGAAAGCGTGCCCCCATCCCGGGAGCGAGGTCGAAGCTCCTTTTCAAGTCTACCGGCATACTCTGTTTGCCATCATATCATACCCAAAAAATGCCATTTATTATTGAGATTTTTTATAAAGGATTGGTAATACGCACCTGAAAAGGGTGCTTTTTTTCATTGAGAAAAAGAATGAGATCGAAGAGAATAGGAGGATGTGTGAATATAGAAGGGCGTTGATAACGTGACAAAAGAAATGAAAGAAGTGTATTGGCTTCGAGTCATAGCTTGTTTGAGTGTTGTCCTTACTCACGCGGTGAGCAGAGTCATAACAGACTTCTCTTTATCAGGGGATATTCGAGTTGGGTATCGGACGTTGCAAATGCTATTGCTTTACGGTACACCAATGTTTGTCCTTATTTCAACGATTGTAATGACGCATGCATATCAAGATAAAATACCAAAAGGGTTTCTCATAAAGAGAGTGAAATATATTTTCATTCCATATATCGTTATGTCACTATTCTATGCTGGCGACAAGTACTATCGGTTTAACTGGTCGTTAGCTGATTTGGTTACAGAATTTGGATACAATCTCATTGGTCAGTGGCATGGTTACTTCGTATTAATCATTTTTTAGTTTTACTTGTTGCATCTATTATTTGTAAAATACATGAAGCGATTTAAAGCCGCTCAAGTCCTTACGGCTAGTTTTGTCATTAGCGCAGGATACTGGGTGTGTTTGTATTTTTATTTCATTGATTTCGTGAATCATTCGAGTTACTTAACACTGTTCTTTTCTAGAATTTTGTTCTTTGGTTGGCTCTTTTATTACGTTGTCGCTTATTATTGTGGAAGAAACTATGAACGTTTTAAACAATTCCTCCATAACAATTGGATGTTGATTGTGATCGGGACGGCTGTATCACTTGGAGTGGTCCAATATATTTATCATTCAGGACTGTTAACGAGAGTGACATCAGCTCGTTTTGATTTAATTCCGTATACGGTATTTTTCTTTTTCCTTTCCTTCTACCTTGTTTCAAAAGTGAAACAGACTCCGAAGTGGGTAGTTACTATTAGTGAATATTCATTTGGAATTTATTTGCTTCATCCTTTTGTTCAAACTGTATTTAGTAGGAGGTTAGCGATTACAAGCATGACGGAAATTCAATATGTAATTGTCCAGTTGTTAGCTGGGATCGTAATACCGATTGTGATGATTTACTTTGTGTCTAAATGGAGATATGGTACTTTTATAGTTGGAAAATCAGGTGGTAGGAAGAAGAAAGTAACGGATCGTTATGAGCAGTCAAGGGCTGCGTAGGTTTGACAGGTGCACTAGCACTTGTCGAATTATAGTCTAACTTTTAATGTAAACCTTCTTTGTATAGAAAGTCGCGATTTTAACTATTTGTTCAGCCATATACGTTTTTGGATGGTTAAAGTCGTTTTGGATCCACTCGAGGATGAGCCCTATCATTCCGCTGACGCGATATGTATAAAAAAGTTCAATATTAATGTCTGTATCAATGTCATTTGCCTGGAAGTCAATATCTTCTCTAAAGTGTTTCTTCATGGACTCAATTAATTGGTCTCTGAAATTATGGGTAATATGAGAGCCTAGCATCACTTGATAAAATTGTTTGTACTCGATAAAGTGGTCAAATAAAGGAATGGTAGAAAGCTCTAATATATTTACTTCCGTATCAGAGTTCAAATAGCAGTGACGAAATGCTTTGCGTAGTTCAACAAAGACATCTTCAATCATCTCTTCTAATAAATCTTCTTTTTGCTCGTAGTGAAAATAAAATGTACCACGATTAAATTCAGCTTCTCTCACGATTTCGGTTATGGTAATTTCGTCAAAGGGTTTCTTCTGTAGCAAAGTTAAAAGAATTTTCTTGAAAATCTTTTTAGATCGTATGGCTTTCTTTTGAGTCGTTTGATTCATTGTAAGCTTTCCACCTTTTCTAAATAAAATAGTTTCTATTATACAATATGTGAGAAAGTGTTAAGTTTTGTACAATTATTAATATTTTGATTATTGGAAACGGTTACAATGATGACTATAATAACTTTACATACAATTATTTGCCTGAACGTATTGCTTTAATTATAAAAGGGGGTCTTCAGTATGTCCACATTAATTGCATTAAATTCAAAGGCAGTCGAGTTTACTTCCAAACCTTTAAAAATGTTAATAGGTGGTAGATGGGTAGATGCAATGTCAGGTAAAAGAACGGAAATAAGAAATCCGGCAACAGGTGAGTTAATTACTACAGCGGCAGAAGGTGATAAAGAGGATGTAGATTTGGCAGTTGCAGCGGCACGAAGAGCATTTGAAGAAGGTCCTTGGCCTAAAATGAAGCCAAATGAAAGAGCAAGGCTCATTTTAAAACTTGCAGATTTAATTGAAGCAAATGCGGAAGAATTGGCACATTTGGATACGCTTGATTATGGTCAACCGGTTTCTCTTACGACTGGCTTTGCAGCAGCAGCAGCTGATAATTTCCGTTATTATGCAGGATGGGCAACGAAAATAACAGGAGAAACAATTCCTTCTTCAACCCCTGGAAACATCTTTAACTATACGATTCGTGAACCAATTGGCGTTTGTGCAGGGATTGTTCCGTGGAATGCACCGTTAATGAATGCAATTATGAAAATTTCAGCACCATTGGCAGTTGGAAATACAGTCATTGTCAAACCTTCTGAAGAGACCCCGATTAGCTTGCTGCGTTTTGCTGAATTAGTCCAAGAAGCAGGGTTCCCAGATGGAGTCGTTAATATTGTCACTGGCTATGGAGCGACTGTCGGTGCAGCGCTTGCCTCACATACCGATGTCGACAAAATTGCGTTTACTGGTTCTACTGTTGTTGGGAAAGAAATCATCCAGAATAGTGCGGTTAACATTAAAAAAGTAACACTTGAGTTAGGTGGGAAATCTGCTCATATTATATTTGATGATGCCGACTATGAAACAGCTCTAGCAAATGCTGCCAATTCAATCTTTTTCAACTCTGGTCAAGTGTGTTTTGCCGGATCTCGATTATATGTTGAAAAAGGCATTTATGATCGTTTCTTAGCTGACTTAGCTGAATACTCGAAAAATTACCGTGTAGGAAATGGCTTTGACAAGGATACGGTTATCGGGCCTCTTATTTCATCTAAACAGAAACAACGAGTCCTTCATTATTTGGATATTGGCCAACAGGAAGGAGCAGAGATGATAATTGGCGGTGATGCTAAAGAGGCAAATCTAGCAAATGGACATTTTGTTAAGCCGACGGTAATGGCTAATGTTCATAATGACATGACGATTGCGAAAGAGGAAATCTTTGGTCCTGTCGTTTCTGCTATGCCGTTTGATGATATTGATGAAGTGATTAAACAAGCGAACAATACGGTTTATGGTTTAGGTGGAGGGATATGTACAACGGATCTTCGGAAAGCACATAAAGTAGCTCACGCATTACGAACTGGAAATGTATGGGTCAATACGTACAATATCACAGAGCCGGGCTCACCGTTTGGAGGTTACAAACAAAGTGGGTTGGGGAGAGAAAATGGGGCTGCATCCATTGATATGTATACAGAAATTAAAAACATCTGGATTAACTTAGGTTAATAGAAGCTGCCTCAGGTTAGCTCTTCATGCTTACCTGGGGTGGAATGATTTGATAAGTATAGGAGGAGCAGATGTATAACGGAATTGAAACTTTCGGAGAAGTTGTTAAGCACCGTGCGCGTTCTCATCCAAATAAACGATTCATAAAGTTTGAAAACGATACATTAACGTATGATGAGTACCATCGTGGTGGCAACCAAGCAGCTCATATGATTTCAGCTTTAGGACTTAAAAAAGGTGACACATGTGCGGTGATGCTGCCAAATAGCTCGGAATTTTTAGTTACCTGGTTAGGTTTGGCAAGAATCGGTGTGATTGAGGTTCCAATTAACGTTGCATATAAAGGAGATTTGCTTACCTATATTTTAAACAAAGCAACTTGTCAGGCTATTGTTATTTCCTCTAAATGGGTAGAGAGGATTAAGGATATCGCGGATGATCTAACACATCTTTCACACGTAATCGTTGTAGGAGAAAAAGTAGTAGAGAGACATACGAGATTTAATTGGTATTGTTTTAATGATTTACTCACACAAGCACAGGAATGCGACATAAAGGTAGAAATCACGCCTAATGATCCGTCTTTAATACTTTTTACCTCAGGAACAACAGGGCCTTCAAAAGGAGTGGTGCTGAGCCATCACGCTAATTTTAACCTAGCTCAAACCGCTTGTGACTTAATGCATTATGGTCCTGATGATCGCCTTTTTACGGTTTTCCCATTATTTCATGTCAATGCGCGTTATACGACGGTACTTGTTGCATTGCTTGCTGGTTGTGACGTTGTCATGCATGATCGCTTCTCTGCATCAAAATTTTGGGATATTTGTCGAAAGGAAGGAATTACTTGCTTCAATTATATGGGATCACTTCTGACCATTTTAATGAAGCAACCGAAACGAGCCAATGATGGCGACAATCCTGTCAGAATGGTTCAAGGTGCCCCTGCTCCAATTGAGATTTTTGATGAGTTTCAATCTAGATTTAATGTGAAAATAACAGAAGCGTATGGATCAACAGAAGTTGGCTTAACGATGATTAATCGTGCAGAATCATTTCGAAAAGGCTCTTGTGGGAAAGCGGTTAATTGTTATGAAGTAGAAATACATGATGAAGAGGGTCGTCCATGTCCACCGGGGTAGCAGGAGAAATTGTCATTCGACCAAAGGAGCCTGCCATCATGTTCTCTGGCTACTATGGTATGGCTGATGAAACTGTGAAATCTTGGCAAAACCTTTGGTTCCACACAGGGGATAGTGGATACATGGATCAAGATGGTTATTTTTATTTCGTTGATCGAAAAAAAGATGTCGTTCGGAGAAGGGGCGAGAATATCTCATCCTATGAAATTGAAAGTGTAATCAATAAACATCCGAAAATTCTTGAAGCTGCAGTCATTGGGGTGCCATCTGATTTAACGGAGGAAGAAGTACTAGCTGTTGTCCATTTGAAGGAGGAAGAGGAACTACATCCTGAAGAAATACTAGAGTTTTGCCAGTCTCGAATGGCGCATTTCGCAATTCCTCGGTATATTCGCTTTGTAAAAGAGCTGCCAAGAACACCGTCTCAACGAGTCGAAAAGTATAAATTAAGGAAAGCTGGGATCACTGTAGACACATGGGATCGTGAAATTACCGGATATAAAGTGACCCGATAGACAGGCGAACAATGGAGGGAGACTATGTATACAGGTCCACAGACATTTGGGGAAATCGTAGAGCACAGGGCAAAATTAAGACCGTATGATCGATTTATCCGATTTTTGGACGATGAGTTGACCTATGGTGAATATCATCAACAGGGGAACCAGGTAGCTAATGCAGCATTGTCTTTAGGGTTACGTAAAGGCGATTCTTGTGCTGTAATGCTGCCAAATAGTAGGGAATTTTTAATTACATGGTTAGGGCTTGCTCGAATAGGGGCAATTGAAGTTCCTATTAATACAGGTTTTCGAGGAGATCTTTTAGCTTACATTCTCAACCAAGCAAGATGTCAATCAATAGTCATACAATCTGATTGGATAGAGCGCATTAACGATCTTGCCAATCAGCTACAGTATTTAAAGCAAGTCATAGTAGTCGGGGCACTTCCTGAACAGAAGTCGAATCTCTTTACTTGGTATTCTTTTGAACAGCTTATCTCTCAAGCAAGCGATCATAGGATAGAGGCGTCAATTCAAGCAAATGATCCATCTCTCATCCTGTTCACGTCAGGAACGACCGGTCCGTCCAAGGGAGTCGTTCTGACTCATAGTGCAAATTTTAGTTTGGCACATACTGCTTGTGAAGTAATGGAGTATAAACGTGAAGATCGATTATTTACGGTCTTTCCATTGTTTCATGTTAATGCACGTTATACAACGGTTCTTGTTGCGCTGCTTGTTGGCTGTGACGTTGTGATGCATGACCGCTTTTCGGCTTCGAAATTTTGGGATATTTGCCGTAAGGAGGGCATTACGGCCTTTAACTTTATGGGGTCAATGCTAACAATATTAATGAAGCAGAAGCAACAAGCAAATGATGACGATCATTCTGTTCGTAAGGCATATGGAGCACCTACACCTATAGAAATTTATGAAGACTTCAAGCAACGTTTTCAGGTCGAAATCACGGAAGTATATGGGTCAACCGAGTTAGGAACAGTAGCAGCTAACCCTGCTAAGCAGTTTCGTAAAGGGGCTTGTGGAAAAATCCTCCCAATCTATGAAGTTGAAATTCATGATGAAAACAATCAGCCGTGCCCAGTTGGGAAAAGTGGCGAGATTGTTGTCCGTCCGAAAAAACCAGGAATCATGTTTACCGATTACTATGGTAACGCCGAAGCGACGATAAAAGCATGGCAAGATCTATGGTTTCATACCGGCGATACGGGGCGTCTAGATGAGGACGGTTATCTTTATTTTATTGATCGAAAGAAAGATGTTGTCCGTAGGCGTGGTGAAAATATTTCATCCTACGAAGTCGAGCGCGTGATTAACGATCACCCGCAAGTGTTAGAAGCAGCTATTATTGGAGTTCCTTCAGAGCTATCGGAAGAGGAAGTTCTTGCTGCTGTGATTGTAAAAGAAGGTGAAAAGCTGTCTCCTGAAAATTTATTAAATTTCTGCCAGTCCCGAATGGCTCATTTTGCTATTCCACGCTATATCCGCTTTGTAAAGAGCTTGCCAAGGACACCATCACAACGAGTGGAAAAATACAAACTGCGTACAGAGGGAATTACAGATGATACATGGGACCGGGAGCAAATAGGCTTTCAAGTTAAACGATAACATTTGATCATTACATGAAAAAGGAGACAAATGATGGCGTCATTAACAGGAAAGGTAGCAATTGTCGGTGCTGCGGACACGGAAGTTGGCTTCGTTCCTCATCTATCAGCTACACAGCTATGTATTGATGCAGCCTTAAGAGCATTAGAAGACGCTGGTATTAGTAAGGATGAAGTCGATGGACTGATAACGTGTAATTCGATGGCTGAACCAATTCTTTATCACGCAGAAGCCATCGCGGAGTATTTGCAAATATTTCCGAAATATTGCATGAGTGTTGGTACAGGAGGAGGAACGACCTTTTCTGCTCTTCATCATGCAGCTTCTGCGATTGCAACGGGAATTTGCGATACAGTTTTGATTACTATGGCAGACAGCTTGCGCAGTGGGCTTACAAAAGAACAGACAATGGCCATGCAAGCGTCGACCGGACACAGAGAGTTTGAACTACCATATGGTCCAACGGTACCTGCCTATTATGCACTCATCGCAAAAGCGCATATGGAACAATATGGAACAACTCCAGAGCAATTGGCGAGAGTTTCAGTCACGGCTCGAAAACATGCCCATTTAAATCAGAATGCCCAAATGAGAGATCTGATTACAGTGGAAGATGTCATCCAATCACGGTTCATTGCAGAGCCTTTACATCTTTTAGATTGTTCTCTTATATCAGATGGGGGGGCTGCCGTAATCCTTACATCCGCAGAACGGGCTGTTCATTTTCCACATCATCCTGTTTACATTCTTGGAGTCGGGGAGGGGCATGGGCATGAGCACATTAGTCAGGCGCGCAGCCTTACAACGTCAGCGGCTGTTGAATCAGGACAGCGTGCCTACAAAATGGCAGGTCTACGTCCAAAGGATATCGACTTTGCAGAGTTATATGATTGCTTTACTCCAACCGTCTTAATCGAGCTTGAAGACCTTGGTTTTTGTGAGAAAGGAGAGGCAGGAGCTTTTGTGGAAAGTGGTGAAATTGAACTCGGTGGTTCCTTACCCGTTAATACTCATGGGGGTCTCCTTGCTCATTGTCACCCAGGCAATCCTGGCTCAATGTTCGCATTAACTGAAGCGGTCACCCAGCTTCGTCATCAAGCTGGAATCAGACAAGTACCGAGAGCGGAAGTAGCTCTGGTCCATGGGCAAGGTGGGATTATGTCAAGTCATACAACCCTTATTCTTGGTCGGGAGGTAGGATAATGCAAGGAAAAATTACTCCAAAGCCGACCGTAGAGACAGCTCCTTATTGGGAGGCTTGTCGCAACCATGAACTTCTTATCCAGCAATGCTCTACTTGTCATCATTTTCAATTTTATCCGCGATTGATGTGTACAAAATGCACGAATAGAAAAATGCAGTGGAAAAGGGCTACTGGTCATGGAACTGTGAAGAGCTTTACAATTGTTCATCGCGCAATATCAAAGGTCTATCAAATGGAAGCTCCTTATGTTGTTGCATTAATTCAACTAGAGGAAGGCCCAACGATGATGAGCAACATTATAAAATGTAATTTACAAGCGGTTGAAATCGGTATGAAGGTCAAAGTTGAATTTGAGACTTGGTCCGAATCGATGACCGTTCCACAATTTACACCCGTTTAGCTAAGCTTAATTTCAGATTCACCTTTTTAAAAATCGATTTTGAGGAGGAATATCATGAAAGCGCTTGTTTTAACGGAGTTTGGCAAGAAGATGGAGGTACAAGAAGTTGAGAAACCATCATTGACGGATACTGGGGTCGTGATACGTGTTGAAGCGAATGGTATTTGTAGAAGTGACTGGCATTTTATGATGGGAGATTGGGATTGGATTGGCTTACAAATGGAACTGCCACATGTATTTGGACATGAATTTGCAGGTGTTGTGGAGGAAGTAGGAAATCAAGTGACTAAATTTAAAAAAGGCGACCGAATCGTAGTTCCTCATGCACATGGTGAAGGAACATGTGAATACTGCTTAACAGGTCATTCAAATATTTGCGATCACGGCAGTGTCGCCGGGACAACGTATTGGGGAGGCTACGGCAGATATGTAAATGTTCCAGATGCTGATCGCAATGCCGTTCATTTACCTGACAGTGTTAGTTTTGAAGCAGGTGCAGCTTTAGGTTGTAGGTTTATGACAGCTTTTCACGGGCTAGTCGATCAAGCAAAAGTGAAGCCGGGTGAATGGGTTGCTATCCATGGAAGCGGTGGTCTTGGGCTTTCACTCGCACATATCGCAAAAGCAATTGGTGCGAAAGTAATCGCTGTAGATATTAATGATGAAGCGTTAAAACTAGCAAAAGAATTCGGAGCCGATATTACAATTAATGGTCGTGAAACAGATGCTGTTCAAGAAATCATTAATATTACGAACGGCGGCGCTCACGTTGCTGTTGATGCACTTGGAATAGCATTAACTTGCCAAAATGCAGTAAATTCTTTACGGAAAAGAGGGAGACATCTTCAACTAGGCCTGACATCGAAGGATGAGAAAGGCAAGGTTGAATTACCAATCGACCTAATTGTTGTAAAAGAGCTTGAAGTTATTGGCTCAGCAAATATGCCTGTCTCTCGCTTCCCTGATATGATGCGCATGGTTGAAAGCGGATTGTTACAACCTGAAAAAATGATTACGAAAACAGTTGGATTGGTAGAAGCGGCAGATATTCTTTATGATATGGCGGAATTTAAGACACCTGGTATTACTGTGTTGAATAAATGGTGAGATGAGAGTGAACCCCTACTGGAATGTAGGGGTTTTTTAGGTTGTCTCATCCTCTGATCAAGGAGTATGAAGGTCAGGAAACTAACTGCCGAAATGTAACCATTCATCGATGTTTTTTAATAGTTAACCAGAGACGGATAATATTCAAATCATATGTCTATCAAATCACACTCTTTAGAGGGGAGAGCCTACTCTTAAATGGGAATATTTAAATAATTCAGAAAAGTGTACCATTAATTTAGATAGAAAATATGATTTGAAAAGAGAGGATGAGTTGTATGTCTAATTTAACTCCAGAAGCAAAAGCCTATTTACAAGTTTTTAATCAAATGCCTGCAATTCAATCTATGAATCCGAAAGAAGTAAGAGAAATGTTCGCTGATGCTCCTCCTGTTGAGGTATATTTGGCACCACTGGCAAGCGTTGAAGACCGGTTCATTTCTGTTGATAAGGATGAGGAAATAAAAATAAGAATTTATACGCCAGAAGGGGAAGGGCCTTTTCCACTTTTTGTTTACTATCATGGCGGTGGCTGGGTTTTAGGAGATATTGAGACATCTGATGCAAGCTGCAGAATGATTGCAAATCAAACAGGTACGATCGTTGTGTCGGTTGATTATCGACTCTCTCCTGAATATAAATTTCCTATTCCAATGCAAGATTCATATGCTGCCTTACAATGGGTGAGTGAAAATGCTGAACTCTTAAATGGAAACGCTTCCAAAATTATAGTAGGTGGAGATAGCGCTGGGGGAATCTCGCAACCGCTGTTTCTATGATCGCAAGAGATCAAAATGGACCAAACATTTCGGCGCAGGTGCTCATTTATCCGGTGACTGATTTGGGTTATGATACAGCGTCTTATGAGGAATTTCAACAAGGGTATGGGTTAGATAAAGATCTCATGATTTGGTTTGGAAGTCATTATATTAGAGACGAATCAGATCGAAAAAACGAATTTGTAGCACCTCTATTAGCGAAAGATCTAAGTAATCTTCCTCAAGCATTAGTCATTACAGCAGAATGTGATGTCTTAAGAGATGAAGGATTAGCTTATGCAAAAAGGTTAAGAGACGAAGGTGTTAACGTTGATTCCATTTGTGAAAAAGGATTAGTTCATGGCTATTTTACAAATATGGAAGTTTTTCCAGATAGAATTAAGAATACTACATTAAAAATTGATCAGTTTTTGACTGGAGCCGACCACAAAGTGAAAAATTCTTAAAGATTTTTTTCGCTTATCTCGATGTTTAATAGGTTGTTTGTTTTAACACTTTAATTTTAAGAGAGGAGTGTTCGAATATGAACCAAAAAAAAGAGGTCGTTCACTTAGACGCAGTTGTTGTAGGAGCAGGATTTTCGGGGTTATACATGCTTTACCGATTGCGAGAAGCTGGATTTAGTACGAGAGTTTTCGAAGCGGCTGATGGTGTAGGTGGGGTATGGCATAAAAATCGTTATCCTGGAGCACGCTGTGACAATGAAAGCATTGATTATAGTTTTACATTCTCTGAGGAACTTTTTAAAGAATGGAATTGGTCTGAAAAATTTTCAAAGCAGTCAGAAATCCTAGAGTATCTAAACTATGTAGCTGATAAATTTGATTTGCGTCGTGATATCCAGCTCAACACTCGAATTATTTCAGCGCATTATAACGAAGAAGATAATAGGTGGACGATTCAAACGAATGAAGGAAGTACACTAAGTGCTAAATATTTTATTTCAGGAGTAGGATGCCTTTCTACCGCTAATGTACCTAAGTTTAAAGGTTTAGATCGTTTTGAAGGTAAATGGTACCATACTGGAAACTGGCCAAAAGAACAGGTGAGTTTGAAGGGGAAACGAGTGGGGGTTATAGGTACCGGTTCCACGGGAATTCAAGTCATTCCAGCCATCGCCCCTGAAGTAGACCATCTTACTGTTTTTCAACGTACAGCACAATACAGTGTACCATCAAGAAACCATGCATATGACCCTGAGTATGTAAGACAAGTGAAGGACAACTTCAATGAATTTAAGCGTAAGAGGAGATATTCTTTTGGTGGGTTCCCAAATGACATAGAAGCTAGGCCTTCAGCATTAGAAGATACTCCAGAAGAGCGAGATCATTTATACGAGGCTGCTTGGCAAAAAGGTGGAGTTAGTAGCTTCTTCCTTGAAACCTATCAGGATTTAACAGCAAACGAAGATGCTAATGAAACATTGTCAGTATTTATCCGTAATAAAATTAAAAATATCGTCCACGATCCAGAAACTGCAGAGAAACTATCACCAACTTACTATTATGGCACGAAACGACCGATTCAGGATACAAATTATTATGAAACCTACAACCGTGATAATGTTAGCTTAGTAGATGTCAAGGCAAACCCGATTATGGAGATTACACCAAAAGGGATTCGTACAACTGATGGGGAGTATGAACTTGATATTATCATATTTGCTACCGGTTATGATGCAATGACAGGGTCACTATTTAAAATTGACATTCGAGGAAAAGATAACGTGACACTTAAAGAAAAATGGGAGAATGGGGAGCAAACAAAAACCTATCTTGGAATAGCAACTTCTGGTTTTCCTAATATGTTTATGATTACTGGTCCTGAAAGCCCTTCTGTATTAAGTAATGTACCTACTTCTATTGAACAACATGTGGAATGGATTACAGATTGTATTGAGTACCTAAGAGACAACGATATTGAAATCCTTGAGGCAAAAGAAGATGCTGAGGAGGCATGGAGCAAGCACTGTCGGGAAGTAGCTGAAGCCACCCTTTTTACGAAGACGGATTCTTGGTATACAGGTGCGAATGTCCCTGGTAAACCACGAAGATTCCTTATTTACCTTGGTGGAGTTGGCCCGTACCGTGAAAAATGTAGCGAAATAGCATTCAAGGGATATGAAGGATTCTCGTTGCAGTCCACAATGGAAAAAGCCTGATTCTTTTTAACAATATTATGAAAGCGCTTTAATAACCCTGCGTGAACTATTGATTTCTAAAAGAATAAAGCCCTGTCACTTATTGAAGTAACTAAGTGACAGGCGCTTTTAAAAAAGGTGGGATATCGTGTCAAAAACATTAGAGGATAGAATCGATGAACTAGAAGCTCGTCACCAAATCTATGAGGTAATAGCAAACTATAATCATGGTGTCGATAAAAAGGATCGAGAGTTATTTATGGATGTTTGGGAAGAAAATGCAATCTGGGATTTGGGAGATCCAGGAGGGTGCTGTCGCAATAAGCAGGAGATATTAGAAAGGCTAGAGATTAGTTGGAGGGATGTTCCAAAAACACATCATTATACAGTAAATATTGTTGTTACAACTGATATGGAGAATGGCATGGCAACTGCTATTTCAGATCTTGATGCAACGGCAATGGATAAGGAAGGGACAGCTTTTGTGATAGCAGGCACTTATTATGATAGATTTAGTAAGAGCACTGGAAAATGGCGTTTAGCAGAAAGGAAGGTGAAAATCCATTCCTTTACACCTGTTTCGGACCTTGCAGCTGCTAAACCTTCCACACATACGAATGGTTAACGAAGCAAAAAAAGCAACCTGTAGTCATAAAATAGATTACAGGTTGCTTGAATTGTAATTAAGAAATAAGCCCTTTTCGAAGTAACTCAGCTACTGCTTCGACACGGTTATTGACTTCTAGCTTCTTTATAGCAGATTTTATGTAATCCTTTACGGTATATTCACTTATTTCCATAGAGCTAGCCATTTCCTTTATACTTTCGCCCCAGGAAATCCGCTGCATCACTTCGCTTTCTCGCTTACTAAGCTTGTCAACCGCTTGTCCTTCCTTGTTGCTTTCGATCATTTTCCCGACTAATTTTCCATAGAGAGTTAAAATAGATAACATATTTTCGCTACAGGTGAAATTTGTCGGTAACTCTCGCGCAATAAAATAGCCAACGGGGGTCGAGCTATAACAAATAGGTATGATGATGTGATCATTTTTTTCATTAGGGTTCGTATATTTACTACCATATTTCCCAAAAAAATCTTCGTTAGAAATATAAACAGCTTTTCTTTTTTGTAGAGAGTTATAAATAGGAGGTAAGTTTCGGAGATCATCTCTCACATGGCCAATATAGTATAAACCTGATGCATTGAGCTTAATAATGCCTTCAGCGATGTTTCCTAGTGGAGCATATCTGAATAAATGAGCTTCTTTAATAGGAAATAAATCGAGTAATCCCTTCGTACACAAGTTTAATTTTTCCTCTTGCGATGAGGATTTATCAAGGTTTGCTATATACTCATGGATGGACGATTGTTTTAACATCTATAACCTCCTCAATTAAAGTATACGCTATCCTAAGTGACTGTATAAAGAAAGCGTTTTCAAAAAAATGGTATATTGCACTGATTTTGAACAAAAAAAGTATTTAGTTTATATCTAATATGCTTATGATGTTGTTTAATAAATATTCTCCATAAACTTGTAGTAACCTTCTTCTATGACGTTTAATTTCTTAATGTTCTAAAAAAATTAATCAACGACATTAGGGATTATCTAGCGTGGACTAGAATGGGAATTAGATATAATATCAACAGATGCCTGTAAAAGTCCTATAATGTAGGCGGCAATCTTTTTTGTTTTCATCATTTATGTTAGTGTTGAAGTAAATAAATGTACGAACGAGTAGTTCTCTTAATAATCAAAAGAAAAGAGCCGAAGTCATGGAGATCAAAATCAATCACAAGATAATTAAAGAAATGTGCGGCAACGTCTCCTTTAAAAAAGGAGACTCTTTTTATCGCTCGGATAAAGTGACAATTCACCATTGGAGCTCTGATTTTTGTGAAGCGACCGTTAGTGGAAAAGAAGACTTTCATGTCACGATTGCCAAAGGGGAAGCGGGCAATATTCAAACGACATGTAGCTGTCCGACTTTAGCTAATTTCCAAAAATGCTGTCAGCATGTCGCGGCTGTTTTGTTAGCGCTTTGTGACCAGCAGAGACAAGAAACGTTAGATTCAAGTGTACATGATGACCGAGCGCGATATGGTGATTTAACGGAAGACTTTCTAGCTCTTTTTAAAGACAGACCGACACGGACAAGTCGACAGCAACGTTATTTTGAGAAAAGAGAAATACTGAATACAAGGCTGATAAGTAAACCTGTTGCGGTCGGAAAAGATCAGTACTTACTTGGGATTGAGTTAGTAATAGAAGAGACAAAGGTTCCTCACGTAAGAGAGTTTTTACAAGATGTGAAACAGGGAAAGTCGAGAGTGGTGTCGTCCAAAGTAACGTATGATCCAAGCATTCACTGCTTTTCAAATGAAGCTGATGCCGTGTTGCAACAGCTGATTCGGATCATTCATGATGAAGAAGCTTATCTAGAGACATTGCCTGAGGCGGATATTCCTAGTACGAACGAGACTTTGCTCGTTCCGCCCTCTTCATGGGAGTACATCACCTCCTTGCTCATCAAGGCTTCATTTGTTTCGATGATGCATGATGACCATGTATATGAACGATTTAACCTTGTGAAAGGTTCACCGCCGCTACAATTTTCACTGAAAGAAACGGACCACGCTGAGTATCAATTGACCATTATAGGATTTGAGCGAATGATCGTTTTGCCGTTTTATAGTTCCGTGTTATGTGAAGGGGAAATATTTCAGTTAGAAGAAGCTGATTGTGAACGGTTGCTTCATTTAAAGCAAATGCTGGTGTCTCCAAGTGAAAATTCCATTCCGATTCCGCTCAATCAAATTGATTTCTTTTTAACGAAGATTGTACCTGGACTAAAAAGAATTGGGGAAGTCCAGATGTCAAAAGCGTTAACTGAAACAATGCTGAAAACTCCTTTAATTGCTAAGTTGTACTTGGATCGTTTGCGAAACCGACTACTTGCAGGGCTTGAATTTCAATATGGAAATGTGATCATTCAACCATTGGAAAGCAGAGACATTCCGAGTGGACCTATGATTATAAGGGATATGGAGAAAGAAGAGGAGATTCTTCAATTAATGGAGGCAAGTGGTTTTTCTCAAACTGATGGCGGTTATTTCATGCAAAATGAGTTACTCGAGTATGAGTTTTTATATCATATGGTTCCGAAGCTTAAGCGTCTTGTCCAGATTTATGCAACAACAGCTATCAGGAATCGGATATTTAGAAAGCATACCCCAAGAATTAGAGTAAAGGTGAAAGAAAAAGAGAGAAGGAACTGGCTCGCATTTACATTTGAGTTCGATGGGCTTGCAGAAAACGAAATGAAAGAGGTTTTGGCAGCGTTAGAAGAAAAGCGCAAATATTATCGGCTTCAAAATGGATCACTTCTGTCGCTTGAGACGAGAGAAATGGAAGAGATCGAGCGTTTCTTGAATGCTGTTCCAGTTCAGACTCAAGAGTTTGAGGTAGGTCTTAATCTACCTATTACCGAAGGACTCAAATATCTTGATTCAATTGAGGAAAGCGAAGTCTTTAAGATGGAGGAATCGTTCCGTCAATTTCTAGATCAGCTACAAAACCCAGGGGCTGTCGAATATGAAGTGCCTAAAGAGTTAGATTCGATCTTACGAGATTACCAAAAGCGTGGGTATCAATGGCTAAAGACATTAGCTAGCTATGGCTTTGGTGGAGTTCTAGCCGATGACATGGGACTCGGAAAAACGGTACAGAGCATTGCCTTCATTCTGTCAGAGCTTCCTCGTATTCGTGAAAGCGGTAAGCCGGTCCTAATTGTCTGCCCTTCTTCTTTAACTTATAACTGGTTAAGAGAAATTAGGACTTTTGCATCCGAGCTACAAGCGCTAGTCATAGATGGAAAGAAAGAGGACCGTGAACAGCTCTTGAAGGATATGAAAGAATTAGATGTTATCATCACGTCCTATCCGTTACTGCGTCGTGATAGGAAATCGTATGAAAAACAATCGTTTCATACAGTTTTCTTTGACGAGGCTCAGGCTTTTAAGAACCCAGTGACACAAACCGCGCGGGCTGTGAAAAGGATCGAGGCAGAACATCGTTTTGGGCTTACAGGAACGCCAGTGGAGAATTCCCTTGAAGAACTATGGGCGATTTACCACGTCGTATTCCCACAACTATTCCAAGGATTAAAGGAATACAGCGAGCTCACAAGGAAAGAAATCGCTCGCAGAGTTCGACCGTTTTTACTTCGGAGAATGAAAGAGGATGTGTTATCTGAGTTACCAGAGAAAGAGGAGATCCTTGTATCAACCGATCTGCTCCCAGATCAAAAGAAGCTCTATCTTGCTTACTTAGCAAAATTAAGACACGATACCGTAAAGCACTTGGATAAGGACACCTTGCGAAAAAATCGGATAAAAATATTAGCCGGGTTAACGCGATTACGCCAAATTTGCTGTCATCCTGCGTTATTTGTAGATGGCTATAAGGGAAGCTCAGCAAAGTTTGAGCAGCTAATCGAAATCGTGGAGGAATCAAGACAATCTGGAAGAAGGGTGTTGATTTTCTCTCAGTTTACGAAAATGCTTGAGCTAATTGGTAGAGAGCTCACAGCAAGTGGTCACACATATTTCTATTTAGATGGCCAAACTCCTTCAGAGCAACGAATTGAACTTTGCAATCAATTCAATGAGGGGGAACGAGATTTGTTCCTTATTTCTTTGAAAGCAGGGGAACAGGGTTGAATCTAACAGGTGCAGATACCGTTATTTTATATGATCTTTGGTGGAACCCTGCGGTTGAAGAACAAGCAGCCGATCGAGTTCATAGAATGGGACAGAACAATAAAGTGAAAGTCATAAAGCTCGTGGCCCGTGGTACGGTTGAAGAGAAAATGAATGAACTTCAAGAGCAAAAGAGAGATTTGATTGCAGAGGTTGTCGATTTAAAAGCGAACGCCACTGCAACGTTAACAGAAGAGGATATCCGTCAGATCTTAATGATTGAGTAGAGACAGATGAAGCTTTCTATAAAAGTGTTTCCTTTGATCAGGATTCGTGTGTAAAAAGCAGTGGTTCCTAACCACTGCTTTTTATGAAATGAAAGGAAAATTGAGAGCTTACTAGGCATTTTTCAATTTTGTTAGTTTGGGTATATCAAATGACAAAAAATCTTGTTACTGACTAATAAAACCTCCATTTCCATAATAAGGTCCATATGCTATCATGTTATACGTTAAACTTACATACTATTTGACTACAAATTGGATTTTTAGGAGTGACATTGTCTTACATGAAGAGCATTGTATGGTTAGGATATGAACTGAAGAATATGCTAACAGATCGAAAAGTGGTCGGTGTTCTCATATTCGGACCTCTTTTTTTGTTAGCGTTTTTTTCATATGTAGTGAGTCCTTTTTTTTCCGAAGAGGATTCAATGGAAAAAATAAATATAGCACTCGTGAATTTAGATGATGCGAGGGAAACAAGAATTATGCTTCAGCAGTTCATTCAGAATCCTGACATTCAGGAGGTTGTTACCCTCAGGCAAGTGAATGAAGTCATGGCCAATCAGTGGCTTGCAAGCAATCAAGTAGCTGCCGTTATTACAATTCCTGAAGGATTTGGAAGGGATTTAGCTAGAGGAATTAATACACCTATTGTTGTGACAGGAAATGAACAGCGCCCTCAGCAATCCGCACTTGTTCGCCAGCTCATGCAAAGTGGAGCTAATATGGTCACTGCCTCTCAAAGTGGAATTAATACGATCTATCTTTATATGGAAGAAGCAAAAGTTGCCCCAGAAGAACTCAATCAAATTTTTCATGAATCGATTCTAAGCTTTACGTTATTAGCGTTAAATCGTCAAGAAATATGGAAAAAAGAAAGGATTTCAGCGTTTGGTGATTTGAGTATGGGACAATATTATCTCGTCAACGCAGGAATTTTGTTCGTTTTTTTCATTGGATTATTTGGATTGAAAGTGGGGACAAATGAAAGCAGACTGCTTGAGAGGCGGTTACGTTCACTAGGAATTAATCATTGGCAAATCGTCATGGTACGAGTAGGGTCATTGGCTCTATTTATTGTTGTGCCGTACGTGTTGTTTTTTGGTCCTTCAATCTGGATCATGAAGGAGTCGTTTCAAGGGAGTATATGGGAAGTGATCATCATCAGTGCTCTTGTAATCATAACGATTAGTTCTTTTTTTATTTTCTTCTCTCTTTTGTTTGATAACATCGCTGCGATCAATTTGGCAAGCTTGATTCTTCTCATTGCCATGTCACTAAGTGGCGGAACCATCATCCCACTTGCATATTTACCGACTTGGCTTGAGTATATTCAGCCATTCTCCATGATGCATTGGTTGAGTCAAGGCTGGTTTTCTGCATTTTTTCATGAGAGTGGAAACGTATTTTGGCTAAGTTGTATGGTGTTGGTTCTATTCATTTTGATTTCTTTAAGTCTAGCTGTCATCGTCCAGTCTAGTAGAAGGGAAGTATAAGATGATGAAGATGATATGGACTTGTGCTTGGTTAAGAATGAAATGGTGGCTTAGAAGGCCAGTGGAGCTTAGTTTCTTAGTGCTAATCGTTCCAATAGCGGTGGTGTTGTTACTTTTATTAACTGGAAATTCCGCACAGGAGGAAGGGATACGAGTTGCGGTGGTCGATGAAGATCAGAGCATCTATTCCGAAGTAGTGATAGACCGCTTTTCTACTCAATCAATTGTATCGGTAGAAAAAATGAATAGAGAAGAAGCCATTCAGTTAGTACAGACGAATAAAATAGAGGCAGCTATTATTTTTAGCAATGGCTTTATGGATCAGCTGATCGATAAGAAACGAGCGGAAATCGTTGAATTGTATTATCCTCCTTCCTCTTTAACACATGTATTGATCTCAGAGCTTGTTGCTAGTGAAGTACTTCGGTTATCTAGCAATGTTCAAGCTGCTCATTATATTGATGATAAGTATGAAAAGCTTGATTTACTATCTCGAGAAGATAAGAAAATGATAGAGCAAAATAGAGTGCCGACAAACTTATGGGAAGATGCTTGGAATCAAAGTGATTCCTACTGGGAGCCAGAGCCATTAATGTCGATTACCTACATAGATGGTGGCCTTCATTCACGCATAGGGGAAACGGAAACTAGTGATGAGAGTGAGAGTCAAGCATGGATATACTTTGAAATTCAGTTTTTGATGGGCTGTCTTAGTGCGCTTATTTTATTTTTATTTATCTTTATGCAGCAATGGATCGTAGACGATTATCAATTAGGAGTTCGGAAACGTTTGAAGGGGACCGCTGTATCTCCACTATTATATATCATAGGACATTCTATACCGACGATGGTATTCGTCTTGCTTCAAGGGATCCTTGCATTGGTGTTGATTTTCGGTATGAATCAATTTGCTCTACCATTAACGTGGGAAATCGTCTTTCTTTTTGTCCTTTATGTTATGGCTACTTTTTCGATCGGAACCTATATCGCGATCTTAGTGAAATCACCTTTACAACTTCAAACAGTAGGAGTTTTATTTGTATTATTTACAAGTTTAGCAGGAGGGAGTTTTGTTGATTTAAGCGAATGGAGCGACTCCGTTAAGTGGCTCTCTTACGGAACACCACAAGGATGGTTCTTAAATGGAGTAAGAGACATCTTACCTTATGTAGGTGAAGGGTCTGTTGGATCTGCTGTATTGTTAACTGGATGTGCCCTTTGTGTGTTTACTCTCTTCTTTACAGCTCTTAGTGTGGAAAGGTGGCGGAAACAATCATGATTCGAATCGAAAACGTAAGCAAACAAATTGGGTCTAAGATGATCCTTGAAAACATAACGTTAACGGTAGGAAAAGGGGAAATACTCGGTTTGATTGGCCCGAATGGAGCGGGGAAAACAACCCTACTTTCTTTATTGAGTACGACAGAAAAGGTAGAGGATGGCGAGATATGGATCGGGGAGTGTTCACTCCGAAAAAACGTGAAAAAAGCTCGCAGAAAAATAGGCTATGTCCCACAAGAAATTGCTTTATACCCTTCATTGTCCGTCTTCGATAATGTAACGTTTTGGGCAAAAATGTTACAGATCAAGCAGACAAAAGTAACAGAATTAGTTCGTCTTTTGCAGTTGGATGACTTTTTGCACGAAAAAGTAGACCGTTTATCTGGGGGCTATAAGCGTCGAGTGAACATCGCAGTGGCATTGTTACACGAACCAGAGGTTCTTCTTATGGATGAACCAACAGTCGGAATGGATTTATATTCGAAAAAGGATTTGCTCCCTTTTATCAAACATGTTTCCAAACAAGGGACTACAATCGTTTTTACAAGTCATGACGTGGATGAAATGCTTTATTTAGCAGATCGAATTGCCATGCTTGAACAAGGAAAATTAATTTTTGATGGTTCGGTTGATCAAGCGAAAAAAGAAATAGCCATTCTCCAAGGGCTGAATTCCTAGTTCTTTGTAACCTATTCTTTCGATTAAATAGAAATTGTGTAACAAATTTGTAATTTTGTGTTCCATAAAATGGGAAAGTGTGATATCGTGTTTGTGGTTATCAAACAACTAAGAACTCTCACTAAAGCAGTTATACTTGAGAGGAGAAAAAGGAGTTAAATAATGAAAAGATTGAAATTGGTAGTTTGGGCTGTACTTGTAGTAGCGATGGCATTTCTTGCTGCATGTAACAATTCGGCAAGTAATGAAGCAGTGGATCCAAAGCAATTATTAACGGATGCGATTAAACAGTCACAGGAAATGGAAAGCATGGCGTTTGAAGGTCAATATGTATTATCATTAGACTTTGAAAATATGATGATAGATGAAGAGATTAAAGGTTTTCTAGATATTTTTAAAGATTTAACGATTAATTACAGCGGTGCTTACCAAAAGGACCTAGAAAAAGTCGAGTTAGTCCTCGAAACACAAATGAACCTTGGCGATTTAAGATCAACAGTTGAAGTTCCACTTCTAATTGAAGGTGAAAAGATCTGGCTCAAAGTTCCAAATCTTCCAGGATTTATTCCAGATGAGTTTTCTGGACAATATCTTGAAATGGATTTAAAAGAAATCGCTGAAATGAGCGGCGAAGAGTATGTACCGATTTTCCCAGAAAATGAAGAAGAAGAGCAAGCAATGACTGGTTTGGCTCTAGAAATCATTGGCGTTTTCATCAAGAATGTTGATGATTCTAATTTCAGTGTTACATCAGAAGAAGGAACAGAAGTAACGGTTGACTTCAGTGGAGATCGTCTCTATGACATTATTGAAAATACTGTTAGACACTCATTACCTGAACTATATGAAGTACTTTCTAAATCTGAACACTTGGAATTGTTAGGACTCACGCAAGCGGATTTAGATGAACTTAAGGAATTAGAAAACGAAATCCCAGAAGATGCGTTCGCAGAATTAGAAGAGCTTAAAGATTACATTCAAATCAACGTAGGAGAAATGAAAGTACTCCTTGATGAAGATGGCTTTATCAAACAAGAAGGCTTTTCGTTTGATGGAACATTTAGCGACCCAGAAATCGGGGAAGACATCCGTATTAGTTTTGATTTCACACAAAGCTATTCTAATGTTAACGGTGAGCAAGAATTTGTTCTAGAAGCACCAGGCGCGGACGTAATAGATGTAGCAGAGCTATTTGGTACATTAATGATGGGCGGCATGGATTATTCAGATGAATTTTACGATGTTGAATTTGAAAGAGTAGATGAGCTACAGTTCGAATTAGCTCAAGAAGAATGGTTTAACCGACCAGAAGTTAGTGAAATCTTCTTTGAAGATGAATCGACATATGAACTACTATTTGATGAAGAGTTCTTAGAAATGCTTCTATATGACGAAGCAGGACGCGACGAATGGTTAAGTGAATATGGTGTTGAATTGTAATTGATTACTAGGAAAGAGAATTGTCTTTGGACAATTCTCTTTTTTGTGTTTCGTATAAACATCCCTTTTACTTTTGAATTCGATAGGTTGTACCTCTCAACTCTAATTAAGAGGGGGACATACTTTGTATTTGTCGAATTCAAATTAGACGAGATCTTCAAAGGCAAAGATATGAATTCAATTGAATCCTGCTCCTCATTAGTTAAGTTGTCGATATGAAAATTCAGGTAGCTAAACAATTTGAAAAATTGGCATGGAAGTTGCAAAGAGATAATTGAATGACTAAATGAGGAGGGGAAGTTTATGTATTATGAAAATATCGTTGCTTATAAGGACGGGGTAATTGGTGTTATTAAATTAAATCGTCCTGAAATGAGAAATGCAATTGATTCTAGGACTCTTGAAGAGGTTGAGGAGGCGATAGAAATATGGGAAAAACATGAAGGCATCAAAGTCATTATTTTTACTGGTGAGGGGGAGAAGTCTTTTGCTTCTGGGGCTGATATTAAGCAATTAAAAGAAAAAGAAGCGAAAGATGCACTATTACCAGGACTATCAGGGGTTTGCCAAAAAATTGAAAGTAGTAGCAAAGTGACAATTGCCGCAATAAACGGATACGCACTAGGTGGCGGCTGTGAGCTAGCTCTTGCATGTGACATACGGATAGCGGCAGAGCATGCGAAAATCGGACTTCCTGAACTAAATTTATCAATAATTCCAGGTGGGGGAGGAACACAGCGTTTAGCAAGAATTGTTGGTAAAGGTCGTGCAATCGAAATGATTCTAATGGGTGAAGTGATTTCAGCTGAAAAGGCAGAAAACATAGGTTTAGTGACAAGAGTAGTAAAAATAGAAGATTTATTTCAAACAGCTTACGAAATCGCTGCGAAAATTATGGAGAAAGGTCCACTTGCTGTAACGCTAGCAAAGATGGTAATACATCAAGGGTTCGATCTTGATATGAAGAATGCTTTACTAATAGAAAAGTTAGCACAAGCGATTTTATTTAATTCTGAAGACAAACATGAAGGTGTAACCGCATTTTTGGAGAAAAGAGTGCCAAGTTATAACGGTAACTAGTGAAGAAGCGAATGTATAGAAAGTAAACATGTGATGTTTAATAAATTAACGATTTGAAATTAATTGATTATCTTTATGGTGATAGTTAATTTCAGGGAGTTTGATAATGGAATGGAAATCAAAAAGAATATTCATCCTACAATGTCGTTTTCTTTAAATGCAAAGGTTATTATTTTGTTCAGTTGTTTTCTTGTTGTCACAGGAAGTGTACTAATACCAAGTACATTTGGTTTGACTGAGATTCAACAGAGGACACTTGGGTTACTGATTTTTTCTATTATTATATGGGCAACTAAAGCAATACCAACTGGAATCTCTTCGTTACTTATTATTTGTTTACAATTAATGTTAGGGATTGTCCCAGAATTTTCAGAAGGGATCCAAGGGTTTCTTTCTTCGTCTATTTACTTCATACTAGCTGTTTCACTTGTTAGTACGGTTATGACAAAAGTTGGTATTGATAAAATACTTTCTACTATTATCTTGAAATTTTCACATGGAAATATAAAGAAAACAGCGATTGGATTCTTTGTAGCAACGTTGCTACTGCCGATCGTTATGCCGTCAGGAAACGCAAGACTCCGGATGTTCATTCCTTTAATGGAAGAAATTAACTGTAGTCATAATCTTCACAAAAATAGTTCGTTCGTACGTTTCACAACATGGGCCTTGTCGGGCATTAACCAAGTTGTTACTTTGATTGTTATTACCGGGGAGGGTTAGCGGTAGTAGCGAGTCAGTTAGTGGTAGATTTGGGATACGAAGTAACGTGGAGTAAATGGTTCTTCCTAATGGCTTTACCTATTTGGGCTATTACTTTAATGACGGGTATTTGTATGTGGTTCTTTTGGAAAATGAATAAATTACCTAAGTCTAAACTTCATAATGAATCGAAAAATAATCTTCTAGTTTCGAATGAAAGAAGTCATCTACCTGTTTCTATGGTAATTGTTGTACTAAGTTTTATGTTGATCTTATGGATAGTCGGGCCAACGTGGAACATTCCCATTATTGTACCACCATTATTAGCTTTAACATTTTTTTCTTTACCAGGTATTGGGTTGTTAAAAAATAGTGATTTAAGAAACTATGATTGGGAAAACTTTCTTTTATTAGGAACTGCTATTTCTTTAGCGATCACAATTGAGCATAATGGAACAGCAACATGGTTAGCTAGTAAAGTATTTTCCTTTATAGGCGGAAGCTCGTACGAAGTAATAAATGTCCTAATTGTGCTAGTGGTAGTTATGTTGATTCGTTTATTGTTTGTTAGTCCGGTAGCTTCTCTAACGGTTATCTACCCATTAACGATTGCGTTTTCTAACTCGGTCGCTTTAGACCCGCTATTAGTGTATCTATCGACAACGATCATCATTTGCTCAACAATGATTTTGCCGATTCATTCTCCTATTCTCGTATTAGCAAATGAAATGGGTCACCTATTTCTAAAAGAAAGTATTTTTATAGGCAGTATTTTACTTATCATTAGTTTTATTGTTGCGATCTTTTCTTATTTTATTTACTGGCCTTTACTGATTTAGAAAGACTACCGTTTTAATTTTTAACAATTGAACGTAAAATCAGTGGTCCTATGTTTAGAAAATGAACACAGATTTAAAGGTGGTAAAATATTCTCGAATTGAAAAGAATTATTAATGAAGGGATTATTAATAAAAAATTGTAAGCAGTACGCATATATTTCCGTAATTAAGTACCTATTTTTTCAACATGGCATATTTATTGCATGTATAATAAATGTCATTAAGTATAAATTGTGCAGCAGTGCTTTCATACGGTTTTTATTGATAACAGATAGGATGGCACGTTACTTGCATAGTAAGGATGTAAGATTTACATGTACAAATATAAATAGGAGGATATTTTTATGAGCTTCACACATCGTATTGCTGAATTCTCTGTTGGTTTAAAAGATCAAGATATAACCGAAGAGGTAAGAGAGCAAATTAAAAAGGTTTATTTAGACTACTTAACCGCAGCAATTTCTGGATCTCAAACGGAAGTTGGTAAAAAAGTTTATGAGTATTATAGCGAGTTGGGAAAGGGTGAATCAACAGTTTTAGGGCAAGACACAGGATTGAACTATCATAATGCAGCGTTTGTAAATGGAACAAGTGCACATTGTTTGGATTTTGATGATGGTCATACAAAAGGGTCTGTACATATTGGATGTGTCATCTTTCCAGCAGTATTGGCAGTCGCAGAAAAGAACAACTCATCAGTCCAACAAGTGATAAGAGCTATACTAGTAGGATACGAAGTTACCATTCGGGTTGCTTCCGTGATTCATCCCTATTCTAGACAACGTGGGTTCCACAATACATCAGTAGCTGGAATTTTCGGTGTGACAGCTGCCATCTCACATTTACTAGAGTTTAATTTTGATGAAACGGTTGGGGCATTAGGTAATGCAGCGAGCTTTGCTGGTGGAACCTTCGCTTTTCTTGGTAGCGGTTCTGAAGTTAAGCGCTTACATCCGGGTATCGCAGCACGTGACGGTATTATTGCTGCAGAGTTATCCAAGAGAAAACTATATGGACCAAGTGATATTTTTGAAAAAGAAGGTGGAGTTTTTGATGTATTTGCTGGAGGGCAAATAAACAACGAACTAGCGGAACTGCCTATCGGACGATCATTCGAAATATTGAATATTTATATCAAACCATATCCTTGCTGCCGACATTTGCATGTGGTCATTGACGCAATTAAGGAAATTCAAGAACAACACCATATTTCACCCACTGAAATCAAAAAGGTAAAAATTGGTGTTAATAAAGTTACTTCGTTTCATTCTCATAAGGAATGTAATAGCTTACTAGATTTACAAATGAGTATTCCTTTTGTAGCGGCAGTGGCTCTTTTAGGGGAAGAAATAACAGTTGATAGCTTTAATTTAGAACGTACTGATTATGAAGAGATTAGAAAAGTAATGGAAACTATTGATGTAGTACTCGATGAAGACTGTGAACGAGTCTATCCGTTGAGTAGGAAGACAAATATAGTGATTTACCTACAAGCAGGACAAAGCATTGAAATCTCATTTGACACAGTCAAGGGGAGCCGCCTAATCCTATATCAATGGAAGACTTACAACAGAAATTCACAAAAAATTGCGAGAACATAATTGGAGAAAGCGCGATAAAAAAAGTAACTAATAATGTTGAAAACCTTCATTTAATAGATATTTTTTCGACTTGAGGGTTGTACCATTTTTATTTTATAAAGGAGGCGATGGATAGAAGAAAGTGAAGGGTGAGAAGTGGTTAAATCAAAAAAAAAATGATGAAAATTAAGGGAGGAAGGCTTTTATGAAAAAGGGGAAATTGTTTGCATCAATTGTTTTTGCAATGATCTTTACTGTTTTAGTTGCTGCATGTTCTAGTGAAACACAAAATAGTAATGAAGGTGCTGAATCAGGTGATACAAAGAATGTTGTACTAACTACTGCTGGAACGTCTGGTGCATTTTATCCTATTGGTGCAGCGATGGCACAAATTGTTAATAACAATGAGCCTTCACTCCGCATAACAAACCAAGCATCTGGTGGATCAGTGGAAAATGTTCGTCTATTAAAAAATGGAGAAGTTGAATTCGCCTTGTTAGGTGGCGATAGTGCAGTTGGGGCATATGAAGGGATTGGCTTAGAGTTTGAAGGAGATCCACATGACGATGTGCTTAAAGGGGTATTCAGTATGTACTCTCAACCTTTGAATCTCGTTACAGTAGAAGGAACTGGTATTGAAAGTTTTAGCGATTTAGAAGGAAAAAGAATAGCAGTTGGAGCTCCTGGTAGTGGGACAGAGGTAAAGACAAGAGAAGTATTGGAAATCCTAGGGCTTCCTTATGGTGACGGTGTAAGACAAGAATACTTATCTTTTGCAGAAGGTGTAGAAGGGATGAGAGATGGACATATTGATGCTGCTTTCATTTGGGCTGGTATTCCTACTCCTGGGGTTATGGATTTAGCTAATGTACGTGACATTAAGTTAATCGGTCTTAATGATGAAGAAGTGGAAGCGGTAAATAATGCAAATCCATCCTTGTATAAAGAAGTTATTCCAGCTGGGACGTATAAGGGCGTTGATGAAGATACCCAAACACTTGCGGTTAATACGCAAACCGTTGTTCACGCTGATCTAGATGAAGAGTATGTCTACAATTTTGTTAAAGCAATTTTTGACAATCTTGACAACCTTCACGAAGCTGTTGAAGCGATGCGAGAAATGACACCTGAAACAGCGCATCAAAATGTGATTGAGTTACATCCAGGCGCTAAACGTTATTATCAAGAAATTGGCGTATTAGATTAATAAATGATTTCTGTTAAGGAGGAACGACTCGTTCCTCCTTCTAAAAAATAATTATGAAGGGGTGAATAGTAACTATGGAGGAAACTCAGCCAATCAATCGTTCAAAATTCGTTGTGAAAACGGTTTTCTTTCTTTCGATTATACTTTCACTGTTCCATTTGTATACAGGTGGATTTGGAGTCCTTACTGCCATGTTACAAAGGAACTTACATTTAACTCTCGTTTTAATTTTAGTATTTCTATTGTATCCAATTCATAAATCGGCAAAAGTAAGATGGCTAGACTACGTCTTTATTTTCATAGTGTTAGGATCTTGTTTATATATAATTTCAACATATGAACAATTGTTATTTAGAGTTGGTAATCCGGTATTTTTAGATAAGTTTTTCGGTGTCTTAATGATTCTTCTAGTTTTAGAAGCTACAAGGCGTGTTGCAGGCTGGGTTTTAGCTGCAATCGGGGGTTCTTTTTAGTCTATGCTTATTATGGTAGTTATTTCCCGGGTATCTTTCAATCGACTAATATGTCAATTGATCGTATGGTTTCGCTATTGTACATGTCAACCGATGGGCTTTGGGGGACAACATTAGGAATTGCAGCAACATTTGTTGCCTTATTTGTAATCTTTGGGGCGTTTTTAAATACGACTGGTGCAGGAAAAGTGTTTATTGATTTGGCTTTTATCGTCGGTGGTCGGTTCCGTGGCGGTCCCGCTAAAGTGGCGGTCATCTCGAGTGCGTTAATGGGAAGCGTAAACGGAAGCCCAGTTGCCAATGTTTCTTCTACTGGACAATTTACGATTCCTCTAATGAAAAAAGTTGGCTATAAACCTAAGGTAGCTGCCTCAGTTGAAGCGGTTGCGTCAACGGGTGGTTCGATTATGCCACCAATCATGGGTGCTGGAGCATTCGTAATGGCCGAATTAACGGGTATTCCTTATGCGGAAATTGTAATAGCAGCCGTCATTCCAGCGCTACTATTTTATCTATCTGTATTTTTATTTGTTGACTTTGAAGCTGGGAAACAAAAATTGAAAGGACTACCAAAAAGTCAATTACCAGTTTTTAAGGAAACATTTTGGAAGGGGATTCATTTATATGCGGGTTTAACTACTTTAATCTATCTACTCGTGTTTAAACAAGTATCTCCAATGTTTGCTGCTTTTTGGTCAATCATTCTTCTAATTGCAACTTATATGATTGTCTATTTTAAATCAGCTGACTGGAAGTTCTTTGTTCGGGCTTTGGAACAAGGGGCTAAATCGATGCTATTAGTCACAATGGCTTGTGCTACAGCTGGTTTAGTAGTAGGTGTTATTAATTTAACGGGAATAGGTGTAACGTTAACAACATTAATGGTAAACCTTGGTCAAAACCACTTAATCTTAACACTATTAGTTACTATGGTCGCTTGTATCATAATGGGAATGGGGCTACCACCAACCGCCTCTTATATCGTATTAGGTGTCTTAACTGCACCGGCATTAGTCAGTCTAGGAGTAGGAGTATTATATGCTCATATGTTCGTATACTATTTCGCGTGTTTAGCTCCAATTACACCACCAGTTGCGCTTGCCTCCTATACGGGAGCTGGGATTGCAGGTAGTAATCCACTACGAACATCATTTACTTCAGCAAGGATCGGCTTAGTCGCCTTTTTAATACCATATATGTTTATATTTGGTCCAGAACTACTAGCACAAGGTAGTGTAGGAGATGTTTCATTAGCTATCTTTATGGGGTTAATCGGTGTTACCTTGTTGGCAGCGGCCATTACTGGTTGGTTTAAAAGAGACTTGACTTGGTATGAGCGTTTTATCAGCCTAACTTCTTCTATCTTCTTAATTTATAGTGGAATCGTTACGGATGCTATTGGATTAGGATTAATGATTCTCTTTTTAGCTTTAGTATTTTTTACTAGGAAAGGTAATAGGGAAAATAATTCAACGGAGCTAGAGATGACTTCCTAGTTTTGAATCATTTGTACAATCGGTTAGGTAGCGTTTGTTACATGAAAGGAAGGTAAGTTGGAATATGGGATTTTATTGGGAAGAGTTTTCAATCAATGATCAATTTCAGACGGAAGAAATCACAGTGGAAGAAAAATTGGTACAGTCCTTTTCCGAACTATCAGGTGACACGAACCCAAATCATACGAATCCTTCTGAAGCAAAAAAATCAATTTATAAAAGACCGATAGCCCACGGCATGCTTATTGTTTCACTCTTTACAGGATTAAATAGAAAATTAGGGATATTAAAAGGTACATCTCTCGGAGTCATTCATGTCGAATGGTCATTTAAAAAACCTGTATATGTTGGTGATACGATCTACTATTCTATTCAAGTGATCGACAAAAAGGAAACATCTAAGACAGACCGTGGGTTATTAAAACGAAAGGTGTGTGTAATTCATAAGGATACAAATTGTATAGCAGGAGAAGGGACCTTCTTAAATCTTGTGAAAAGAAAGGCAGGGTCATTAAATGACAAGTAATCGTTTAAACGAATTACGAATATTATCACCATTAGGAATATTAGGTTATGGATTTTCAGAAGAATCATTTTATGAGGGTTTGCGACGCAACCCCCATTTTATTGGCATAGATGCAGGGTCAACCGATGGTGGACCCCAAAAGTTAGGTTTAGGGGTTGGAGTAGTAAGCAAACAGGCTGTGAAAAAAGATCTGAGTATTATCTTGAAAAATGGAAAAGCGAAAGGAATTCCTGTTGTAATTGGTAGTTCTGGGGCGCTGGTTGCAGGAAAGGGTTAGACTGGACGTTAGAAATAATAGAAGAGATTCTTGAGGAAGAGAAGTTTGAACTCACTACGGCAATCATTGGTGCAGAAATAGAGAAAGATGTTGTTAGATCTGCTATGCTGAACAATCAAATTAAGCCTTTAGGTCCAGTGCCAGAATTAAATGAAGTGCATATTCATACTGCCACCAAAATTGTCGCTCAAATGGGGTAGAACCATATATTAAGGCTTTTGAATTAGGGGCAGAATTAATTATTGGAGGAAGAACCTATGATCCGGCTATCTTTGCCGCTTATGCAATTAAGAGTGGATTTGATCCAGCATTATCATGGCATTTAGGGAAAATTCTTGAATGCGGGGCTCTTTGTTTAACTCCAGGAACAGCTGGAGATTGCGCTTTTGGCGTTTTGAGACATGATCATTTTGAAGTTCAATCTTTACACCCAGAACGGATGGTTACTGAGAGTTCAGTTGCTGCTCATGTGTTATACGAAAAATCACATCCAACTACTCATTATGGGCCAGGATTTAAACTAGATGTTAGTAACTGTCAGTACCAGCAATTGAATGATTTTAGTGTTCGCGTGTCTGGGACTAAAATCAAACAAGAACCATACAAAGTGAAACTTGAGGGTGTTGAACCTGTTGGTTGGCGGCATATAGCAATTGCAGGGGTCCGCGACCCCATTGCTATCAGTCAAATAGATCATATGATTAACTATGCAAAAGAACGTGTGAAAGAATTCTTCTCAAAAGAAGATATTAGCTACGAATTAAACATCATTCGCTATGGGTTAGATGGAGTATTAGGAGAAAATGAACCTAAACGAGATTCGACTCCACATGAAATAGGTTTAGTTCTCGATGTAGTGTCTACTAGCAAGGAGTATTCAAAAGCAATTTGTTCCTTTGCTCGTTCGACATTACTGCATTACCATTATCCTGGAAGGAAAGCGACTGCTGGGAATTTAGCTATTCCATTCCCTGATGTAAGTGGTGGAGAAGTATTTGAATTTACGATCTATCATTTAATGGAAGTGGAAGATCCATGTGAATTATTCCCATTGACTATATCTAATTTGGGAGGGAAACATGTCTATTCCAATCAGTGACGTTGTTCAAATCATAAGAAGTAAGAATGCGGGACCTTTTGAAATTACTTTTGACTTAATTTTTAAATCAAAAGAAAGCTTTGAAAAGGTCTTACAATTAGAAGTGTTTACAAGAGAAAGAATAGCAAGCCTTTATCGAATAAAACCAGAAGACGTCCTTTGTATTGCTAGTTATCCTCCTGCATTGGCGCTTAAAATAACAATCGCTAGAAGAAAGCCATCTGGTGGTATAGGAGAAACAGATACATTTGGCGCACAACAACATGCACCGTTATTAGACGTAACTATTCCTGCAGAGCGCTAGAAACGGGAAATTAAATGGAAAAGAAATAGTCGATCCTCTAAATTAGAGTTCGGCTATTTTTTTGTTATATAGGGACATCCATATTTAATCAATGAGAGTTCTGTTAAGGAATTAAACGTCAATGTTCAGTATATAAACGGATTGTTACCTTTGTTAAAAAATACACCGGAAAATACATGGAAACTTCGTCTGAAAAAGTTGGCACGTTAATTGCAATGTAAAAAGTGAGTGAAACATATAAAATAATTGTTATTTCGAGAGGAGATAGTTGTTATGGATTTTAACCTTAATCAAGAACAATTGGAGTTACAAAAATGGGCGAGGAATTTTGCTAAAGATAAGTTTTCGGAAAAAGCTTACACATGGGTGAGAAATCAAGAAGTTCCTTGGGAAAATGCCAGAATTTTAGCAGAACATGGACTAATGGGAATGGTTCTTCCAGAAGAAGATGGCGGTCAAGGCATGCCGTTAATTAATGCGATCATTGTTATGGAAGAAGTTGCAAAAGTTTGTCCAAGTACAGCAGATATGCTCCAAGTCGGAAACTTTGGTGCAATAAGACAACTAGCGGCATATGGAAGTAAAGAATTGAAAGATCGTGTTTTACCTTCGATTTTAGCAGGAGAAAAATTAATTTCAGTAGCGATGTCAGAACCAGGTGCTGGATCGGCGACAACTGATTTAAGTACAAAAGCTAGAATAGAAGGAGACAAAGTTATTATTAACGGTTCTAAAGTATTTAACACGCATGGTCCACACAATTCTTATTATGTTGTCTGGGTACGATTTGGTGATGATGTAAAATCTTCCGGGGCAATTCTAGTAGAAAGAGATGCGCCTGGTTTCAGCTTAGGAAAAACGGAAACTCATATGTCTGGCGAGGAACACTGCGCACTATTCTTTGATGATTGTGAAGTGCCAGTAGGAAACATTCTCGTTCCAGATAACGGATTTAAAAGATTGTTTACAATGTTCAATATTGAGAGAATGGGGAACACATCAAGATCGTTAGCTTTAGCGCAAGCAGCGTTTGATTTAGCGGTAGAGCATGTAAAAGAAAGAGAACAATTTGGAAGAAAATTAGCAGAGTTCCAGGGAATTCAATGGAAAATTGCAGAGATGAAAATGAAACTTGATGCAGGACGATTGCTACTATATCGCGCAACTACAAATGCAGATAAAGGAGCACCGAATCCTACAGAAGCGTCAATTGCTAAGGCGTACATTAATACAACAGCTTTTGAGGTGGCTCATGAAGCCGTTCAGATCTTTGGTGGATACGGATATTCAACAGACTATCCATTAGAGTATATTTTCAGAAGAATTAGAGGATGGATGATTGCTGGTGGAACACCAGAAATGTTGAAAAATAAAATTGCTGAAGATGTGTTAGAAATGAGATTTAGTCAAAGAAAGAAACCTACAGGAGGGGAAAAAGTTGGGGCGAAATAACATTGAAGAACCTACAGTTGTTACTGAAAAGGGCTCTAACGGATTTCTTATGGAATACGAAGGAGCTGAAATTCTATGTGAATATGGGCTACCGGTTGCCAAATCCAAACTAGCGCGTACAGAAGAGGAAGCTATTGAACTTGCTAACACGATCGGCTATCCAATCGTTTTAAAAGGGATGTCAAGAGACATTGTCCATAAGACAGAAGCGGGCATTGTAAAGGTAAATATTACGAACCAAACTCAATTAATTAAAAGTTTTAATGAAGTCCTTACGAATGCTTCCAATTATAATAGCGAGGCAAAGATGGCAGGAGTTCTAGTGCAAGAAATGGCATCAAAAGGAATTGAATTAATTATTGGTATTAAAAAAGATCCAATCTTTGGTCATCAGCTTGTAATTGGCTTTGGTGGAACATTAGTAGAAATTATGAAAGATTTCTCGATGAGAATGATGCCAGTTTCAAAAGAAGATATAGCAGAAATGATTAAGGAATTGAAAAGCTATCCAATCATTGAAGGATATCGTGGACAGCAAGGGATAAATAAACAAAAACTAATTGATATATGTCTAGGTTTAAATAACTTAGTAGCGGAAAGACCAGAAATCGAAGAATTAGACTTGAATCCAATCATGTTTTCTGGCAATGAGGCGGCAATTTGTGATGTCAGAATACTAGTCGGAAACGATCAGAAAAATGAGGTTTCTAATCGAGATCTTACTAACGTGAAGTATATGTTGAACCCACGTTCAATTGCTGTTATTGGAGCTTCAACAAACGAAAAGAAGAATGGTGGAAGATTGTTCAGATATATTGTTGAAAATAACTTTGACGGAGAGTTATATCCGATTAACCCAGGTGCTACAGAAATTAAAGGGTATAAAGCTTACCCTAGTTTAAAAGAGGTGCCAGGGGAGATTGATTTAGCTTGTATTATTGTTGGAGCGAAACATGTTCCTCAAGTAATGGAGGAGTGTATAGCAAAGGGAATAAAGGCAGCAATTGTCTATTCTTCTGGATTTGCTGAGATAGGAGAAGAAGGTCAGGCGTTACAAGAGCGTTTATTATCACTAGCTGAAGAAGGAAATATCCGAGTATTAGGACCTAACTCAATAGGTATTGCTAGTCCTTCCAAAAATATCTATACGGCTTTTGGTGCGGCATTAGAGTCAAAAGTTAAAGTACCAGGAAATATTGGCTTTATCTCTCAAAGTGGAGCAATGGGTAGCGCTTTACTTAGTAGGGCATGGGAGCAAGGAGCTGGTTTTAGTAGATGGGTCAGTGTAGCGAATGAGGCTGATTTAACGATTCCAGATTTTATTGAAGTATTAGCAGAAGATGAATTGACAAATGTTATTACTGTCTTTATGGAAGGAATTAAAGATGCTAAAGCGTTTAAGAAAGCTACAGAGAAAGCATTCCAACAAAAGAAACCTGTACTTGTATTTAAGACAGGTAGATCAAGTGTAGGGAAAAGAGCCGTTCAATCTCATACAGGTTCAATTGCTGGAGACGATGCCGTTTTCTCAGCAGCATTTAAAAAGTACGGAGCGCTTCGTATTGATCATATTGAAGAGTTAATTGACGTTTCTAGAGCATTTAATATTCAGCGATTGCCAAAAGGAAATCGAGTAGGAGTACTTACGGCTTCTGGTGGTGCTTGTAGTGTGATTGCCGATCTATGTTCAGAGAAAGGGTTAGAGGTTCCGGAATTAAAGGAAAGTATCAATGAAATTAAGGAACTAATTCCATCATTTGGTTCAGCTCAAAACCCGGTTGATGTAACAGCAGAAGTTATAGCAAAGCCAGAAATGTTTAAAAAAGTAATGGAAACGCTTACGAGGGATTCAAATATTGATGGCGTGATTGTCATGCTTACTACGAATGCAGACCCGGGTGCTACAGTCATTGCACAAGCAATCTTGGATGTATTTAATGAGTCTGATAAACCAATCGTAGTTGGTCGTTTAGGGGCAGAAGCAATTGCAACTCAGGCTATGGATTTTTACCAGAAAAATGCGTTCCCAGTGTATTCAACGCCTGAAAAGGTTGTGAATGTCATGGATTATTTGGTCCGCTATAGTAAAATCTCTCAAGAAAAAAAGTAACAGTCTAATAGAATAGAATGGAGAGATAACATGGAAAATCTAGCAGTAATTGGTGGAGGAGTAATGGGCAGAGGCATCGCTTACGCTGCTGCCCTATCTGGGCATCAGGTGCTCCTTCAAGATATTCAACCTAATGCTTTGGAAAAAGCCACTTCCTTTATTGAAAAGGAAGTGAAAAAGTCAATTGAAAGAGGACGCTTACAAGCAGTAGAAGCAGAAGAGTGTCTTAGTAGAATTAAGTTTACAACGAGTATAGAAGAAGCTGGAATGCAAGCTGATCTAGTTATTGAAGCTGTACTTGAACAAATGGAACTAAAAGTAAATATTTTTAAGCAATTAGATGACGTATGTCCTAATCATACAATTTTAGCTACCAATACCTCAACAATGAGTCCTACTGAAATTGGGGCACAAACATCACGACCTGAGAAATGTATCGCAATGCACTTTTTTAATCCTCCACATAAAATGAAGTTGGTCGAGATAGTAAGAGGTTTAGATACATCTGATGAAACATTTAATAAAGCAAAGCAAGCTGCCCTTTCAATGGGTAAGGAAGTTGTAGAAGTGAATGAGTTTCCTGGTTTTGTAACGAGTCGGATGAATTGCTTAATTGGAAATGAAGCAATGAATATGCTGATGGAAGGGGTCGCTTCAGCTGAAGATATTGATAAAGCAATGAAACTTGGATTAAATCATCCAATGGGGCCATTGGAGTTGGCAGATCTTGTCGGCCTAGATACTCGGCTTAGAAACATGGAGTATCTTCATGCCACTTTAGGTGAAAAATATCGTCCTTGTCCATTGCTAGCTAAATATGTGAAGGCTGGTAGGTTAGGTAGAAAATCTGGCATGGGATTTTATAACTACGAGAAAAACATAATAGGAGTGCAGAAAGTATGAAAAATCCAGTAATTGTTGATTCAGTTCGAACGGCTGTAGGTCGACTTGGGGGTAGCTTAAAAACGGTAGAGGTTGATTTTCTAGCTGCGAAAGTGATTGATGAAGTTGTATCTCGTTCAGGTATTGAAAAAGAAGTTGTTGATGAAGTTATTTTAGGACAAGGGAAACAAAGTACAGATACGCCAAACCTTGCTAGGTTAGCGACACTTAGGGCACAGCTTCCGATTGAAGTTCCTGGCTATACTGTCCATCGGCAGTGTGGTTCAGGAATTCAAGCAGTAAATAACGCTGCTCAACAAATCCATTGTGGTTTGTCAGACGTAGTGATAGCTGGTGGAGCTGAAAGTATGAGTACCGCTCCATATTACATACGTAATGCTAGATTCGGCTATGGTGCTGGAAATGGCGAAATTCTAGATCCAAATACGGAGAGTCAACCACGATCACAACCTATTGAAGATTATGGACATTTGACAATGGGAATGACAGCTGAGAACCTTGCTGAAAAATATAACATCACCCGCGAAGAGCAAGATGAATTTGCCCTTCGTAGCCAGCATTTAGCGCTTCAGGCAATTGAATCAGGAAGATTCAAAGATGAGATTGTTGGTTATGAAACAAGAGTAAAACGAGAGAGTGTTATGTTTGACATCGATGAACATCCAAGAAATACAACACTTGAAAAGCTATCGACATTAAAACCCGTCTTTAAAAAGAATGGAACAGTCACAGCAGGAAACAGTAGTGGTCGAAATGATGGGGCATCAGCCATCCTATTAATGTCAGAAGAGGCAGCTAGTAGATATAGTATAAAACCAAAAGCAAAAGTTATTGCTCAGGCTTCAGTTGGAGTCTCTCCTGATATTATGGGGATTGGTCCGGTTCCAGCAACGATGAAAGCTTTGAAAATGGCAGGGTTAACGTTTGATGATATTGGACTAGTAGAATTGAATGAAGCGTTTTCTGCTCAAGCGTTAGCAGTACTTAAAGAGTGGAATATCGGTGTGAATAAAGTAAATGTAAACGGTGGCGCCATTGCTTTAGGGCACCCAATTGGTGCAACTGGCGCAATTTTATTAACGAAGTTGTTACATGAAATGGAGCGTCGTGGTGAAAAGTATGGGCTTGTGACGCTTTGTACGGCAGGAGGACTAGGGATTTCTACAATCATTGAGAATATGCAAGTGTAATGTTAATTCGTGAGGAGGAAATGAAGTGAATATATTTGTCATTTTAAAACGGACGTTTGATACTGAGGAGAAAATTACGATCAGCAATGGGAAAGTAAATGAGGATGGTGCTGAATTTATTATCAATCCTTATGATGAATACGCTGTTGAAGAAGCAATCACGTTACGCGATGCTCATGGTGGGGAAGTAACCGTTATCACAGTGGGTGAAGAAGAGTCAGAGAAAGAGCTACGGACGGCACTTGCGATAGGGGCTGACAAGGCCGTTCTGATTAACAATGAAGATGTTGAAGATTTTGATCAATTCTCAACTTCTTCAATTCTAGCAGCTTATTTAAAAGAGAAAGAGGTTGATATTATTTTAGCTGGAAATGTAGCAGTTGATAATGGTTCAGGGCAAGTTGGACCACGTTTAGCAGAAGAACTGGGAATTCCAGCCCTAACAACGATAACGAAGCTTACGGTTGATGGTGGAAAAGCGACAGTTGAGAGAGATATCGAAGGTGATGTAGAAGTAGTCGAAGTATCTCTGCCACTATTGGTTACTTGTCAGCAAGGACTAAATGAACCTAGATACCCTTCGTTACCAGGGATTATGAAGGCAAAGAAGAAGCCGCTTGAGAAACTAGATTTAGATGATATCGATCTAGATGAAGATGATGTAGAAGCAAAAACAAAGACAGTTGAACAATTCTTACCTCCAGAAAAAGAGGCAGGGAAGATTTTAGAAGGGGAAATGGAAAAACAAGTCCAAGAGCTCGTGTCCTTATTAAGGAACGAAGCGAAAGTAATGTAACTTAGGAGGGACAAAAAATGGAGAAAAAAGTACTTGTTTTAGCAGAGATTCGTGAAGGGGAAATTCGTAATGTTTCTTTTGAAGCCATTGCAGCTGCCAAAAAAGTTGCTAACGGAGGGGAAGTCGTTGGATTACTTCTCGGAGAAAGGGTAAGTCATCTGACAAAAGAGCTAATCCAACACGGGGCAGACCGCGTCATTACTGTAGAGGATAGAAACTTAAACGTATATACTACAGATGCTTATTTACAAGCGATTATCCAAGTAATAGATTATGAGAAGCCAGAAGGATTTATTTTAGGCCACACAGCTATAGGGAAAGACGTATCTCCACGAATTGCTGCCAAGTTGAAGACTGGGCTTATCTCAGATGCTGTTAGTGTGGAAGTTGTTGGAGAAGAAGTGTTATTCACTCGTCCAATCTATTCTGGTAAGGCATTTGAAAAGAAAATCGTTCAAGAAGGCATTGTCTTTGCAACAATTCGCCCAAACAATATTCAGCCATTGGACAAAGAACCATCACGTACTGGTCATGTAACGTCAATAGCAGTCGATATTAAAGATTTGCGTACAATTGTGAAAGATATCGTAAGAAAAACAACTAGTGGTATTGATCTTTCTGAAGCAAAAGTGATTGTTTCTGGTGGGCGTGGCGTAAAAAATGCAGAAGGATTTAAACCACTGCAAGAGCTAGCAAATGTGTTAGGTGGAGCGGTTGGAGCATCACGTGGAGCGTGTGATGCTGACTATTGTGATTACTCGATGCAGATTGGGCAAACGGGGAAAGTTGTTACTCCAGATCTTTATATTGCTTGTGGTATTTCTGGCGCTATCCAACATGTAGCTGGGATGAGTAATTCAAAGGTAATTATCGCAATAAATAAAGATCCTGAGGCGCCAATTTTTTCAATTGCAGACTACGGGATTGTAGGTGACCTTTTTGAAGTCGTGCCAATGTTAACGGAAGAAATTAAGAATTTAAAAGTAACAAATTAAAATTTAATTAAAAAACCACTAATTGATCGTTAGGGTGTAACTAGTTATCTCATACACTTAATGGCGAGTCTAGCAATGGACTCGCATTAAGTGTATGAAACTTAGAGAAAATCGAGGCTGATAACCATCAAGGAAAGCGCATAAATGGCGTTTGTGTATTTGTGTTTTTGACGGAGTAAACTTTGCTTTGCTTCGTCAATCAAATTTAGTAAGGAGTTGGGAATGATGAGAAGAACAGAGCCTGGAATGAGTCCTTTCTGGGATTATATCGGAATGGAAGAAGTGGAAATGAGCGAAGGGTATGCAGAAATTAAAATGATTATCAAACCAGAACATACTCAACGAAGAGGCACTGTTCATGGCGGAGTACTTGCGACATTGATTGATGCAGCTGTAGGCTCTGCAGTTCGAACTACACAAACTGAAGATCAATCTTCAGCCACAATCGAATTGAAGATTAACTATATTCGACCTGCTAAGGGAGACTATTTACTTGCAAAAGGAAAATTGTCGCATAGAGGAAAGAAAGTACAAGTTGGTACGGCAGAAATCTTTAATTCAGAAGGGAAAATGGTGGCAATGGGTTCTGCTACCTTTATGGTGATCTCTTAGAATTAAACACTACCGTTAATAATAAAAAATGTAAAAAGTCGGTTTTCCTTTTTAGGGAAATCGACTTTTGTTCCTGTATGCACTTATAAAAAACTGAACGAGTACTAAGAAGTTACTATGTTATAATATTCATAATATTAGTAAATGTACAATTAGACGATGGAGGGTAGAGCTAGTGAAATTCAAAATGATTATGACTTCAGGCTATCCTGAAATGACGAAAATGATAAAGAAGGTTGCATCTGAATTAAACTATGCAGTAACAGTTGTTGAGGGTACATTGAATGAAGCGGCTAATGAAGTGAAAAGTCTTGTAGCTAAGGGCGGTTATGAAGTTGTTATTAGCCGAGCTGGAACAGCAAAAGTAATTAATGAAATTGTAGACCTACCTATTGTGTATAGCGATTCAGATCATTTTGATTTTTTGCAAGCTTTTGTTCGCGCTAAAAAACACGGAGATAAAATTTGCTTTATTACATATCCTGAAGAAGGTTTTTTGTTTAATTTTGAACACATATTTGAAACAATTGGCTTTGAAGTTACAATTCTACCTTATAAGAATCAGACAGAAATGATCAACCAAATAAAAGTGGCTAAAAAGATGGAAATGGATGTTGTCGTAGGAGGCGGAATTCGCGCTACAGAAATTGTCCAAAGTCATGGAATGAAAAGCATGTTTCTTACAATAAGTGAAAGAACAATAAAACGAGCCTTAATTCTTGCTAGTAAAGTAGCAAGTGACCGTATCGTTGTAAAAGAAAAAGCAGAAAAGCTCAATGCGGTTATTAATGTTTCGGAAGAAGGCATTTTATTTTTAAATCGAGATGGAAGAATTGAAACATGTAACCCAGCTGCAGAGAAAATATTTGAAGAAAAGGAAGAAGGAATTACTGGGAAAGGGTTAAACGAAATTAAAAACGCTAAGTTACTAGAATTGCTGAAAGTAGAGAAAATCTATACTGGGAAAGGTAATTTTACGTTAAAAGATCTTATCGTAACCTATGAGCCAATTATCGTTGATTATGAAAGATTAGGAACGGTTATTACATGTCGAGAATTTAGCAAGATTCAGAAATTAGAAAATAAGGTTCGTCGTGAATTACAATCGAAAGGCTTAGTAGCTCGATTTTCTTTGGATGATATTCACCATAGAGGTGAAAAAATGTCTGATGTTATTCAACTAGCAAAAGAGTATGCGACTACCGAATCAACAGTCCTGATTATCGGTGAAAGTGGTACAGGGAAAGAACTCATTGCACAAGGGATCCATAATGAAAGTAGTCGTAGGGAAGGCCCTTTTGTTGCAGTTAACTGTGCTGCCTTACCAGAGAATCTGCTAGAGAGTGAATTGTTTGGGTATGCAGAAGGAGCATTTACAGGTGCAAATAAAGGGGGAAGACAAGGGGTTTTTGAATTAGCTCACAAAGGAACAATTTTCCTTGATGAAATAGGTGAGATCCCTCATCATATTCAAACAAGATTATTGAGAGTACTTCAAGAAAAAGAAGTCATGCGTGTAGGCGGTGACAGAGTTACCCCGGTCGATATACGAATAGTAGCTGCGACAAATCAAAAGCTGTGGGAGCTTGTCCAGGATGGAAAGTTTCGATCTGACCTATACTTTCGCTTAAGTGTTTTACATATAGAAGTACCACCTTTAAATCAGCGCCGCGACGACATCCCTATACTGGTTAATTACTTCTTGGCGGGGTTAAACTCTACATTAACGTTTGATGATTTTTCAGAGGAACTACAAACCTTTTTCATCTCATATAATTGGCCAGGTAACATTAGGCAGTTGGAGAATATAATTGAAAGACTTCATTTGCGTGTCAAAAATGTAAAGGATGAGAAAGCATTCATTCAAGATGCACTGAGAGAGACGGATGACAATCAAAAGCTAATGGAAATAGGCGATCAATCCCTTGTTTTAAAAAATGGGACAATGGAAGAGATTGAGAAACAAGTCATTAATCAAATGCTTGAAAAACATAATAATAACAAAACGATTGTTGCAGAGAAATTGGGCTTAAGCCGGACGACATTGTGGAAAAAATTGAATGATTGATCCTATTTATGAGGCTGGGACATAAAGAAAGTGTTTATTAAAAATTCGAACGACGACAACCTTAGCGGAGGAAATATACGTAGACTCCTGCGGGATTAAAAGGGAGGCCACAGAAAAACTTCCATTTTTCTGTGCTTAATAAGAATCTGAATAAAAAAGGCAATTTCTATCCATTATTGGCTGAGAAATTGCCTCTTTCCTTCTCTATTTTCCTATTATTTTTCATCCAAAAGCTTTAGTATTCTCTTAATATTCACTGCGAATATCGTGGTTGCTGCTTGAATTTTCATACCAAACAGACCCGAGGATGTTGCAATTTTGAACCCTTGTCTATGTTTTAATTCGCTATTTTCTGACTCTATTTTATAACGTGACCTCTCCATTTCTTTAAACTCTTCCGTTTGTTGAAAGGCTTTTTGTTCAGAGTGTTCTTCTGATTTAATGGTCACATAATAAGACTTTGTTTTTGCTCCTTCTTTGTAACATCCTACTTGAAACGGACAGACTTTGCATTTTTCAACATCAAATTGTTATCGGATTCTAGGGTTAGTATGAATGAAAAATCAACAGGTTCATGTAATACCTAAATTATAAAATAAAAGGACAGTGAAATGTTTGATGAAAATTAAACTTCAGACTGTAGACAAAAGGCCTTTGAGTTTCGTTTCTCAAAGGCCTTTTTACGCTAATTCTCCTATTTCTTTTGATCGTTGAAGAGTAGGGAATTTCTATCTTTCCGCTCAACAAAGCGGACGGGATGGGAGGGCCGACTCCTGCAGGAGGGAAGGGCAGGTTGAAATCCACCGGCGCAGCCGGTTAGTTCAACGCCCACCTGCGGAAAGCGTGCCCCCCATCCCGGGAGCGAGGTCGAAGCTCCTTTTCAAGTCCGAAACAAACGAGCACTTTTTCAGTGGCCTCATGAAAAGGCAAGGATGAGACCCCACAGTGCGTTAGTACGAGGAGGCTCACCAGCCGCCCGCTAAAAAGCGAAGTATATTTCCGGAGCGGATGCTATGCATCGACGGTTCGGAATTTTCACTATTAAAAACGCTTTTGTCCCGGCCTCTTTTTTGTTGTGTTTAAAAAGTAAACAATCAATCAAGAAAAGGTTTTATAAATTAACAGATTTAAATTATTTCTACCATTTTCAGGAGGAATTTATGGCATAGATCTTGCAATGATATGAAATGAAAACAATTAAATCTCTTAGCTGAAATTTCAAGAAAATGATTTACGATGAAGGAGGATTATGATGGGGAAAGTATTTTAGTAAATAAAGATCGAGGAATTGCTACGATATATCTAAATGAACCAGAAACGTTAAATGCATTAAGTATGAATTTAAAGTATCAATTATTAGATACCCTAAATGAAATTGAAAGAGACAACCATATTAATGTTGTGATTATTGCAGGGAAAGGGAAAGCTTTTTGCGCTGGTGGAGACGTGAAAGCTATGGCACGTGATGAATATGATCCAATCGTAATTAAAAGAAATTTAGAAGTGTCGACCAGTATCATAGATAAGATTCGTAAAATGAGAAAAATCACCATAGCTGCGATACATGGATACGCGGCTGGTGCTGGATTGAGTTTGGCTCTATCATCTGACCTAATTGTTGCAGAGGAAGAAACGAAACTCATCCTTTCCTTTAAAAATGTTGGGTTAACCCCTGATCTTGGAATCCATTATCACTTACCAAGAATTGTTGGAGAGTGGAAGGCGAAGGAATGGATATTTAAAGGAATGAAGCTATCTGTAGAAGAAGCAGTAAACTACGGCTTTCTAATTGATGTTGTACCTAAAGGACAATCTCAAGAAAAAGCTTTTGAATTGGCAAGTGAGTTAGCTGCTGGACCATTACAAGCATTCATTCAATCAAAGTTATTGATCAATAGCGGCTCAAATTTAAAATTAGAAGATATCATGGAAAAAGAAAATGATCTTCATACCATTTTACGGGCCACTAATGATCATAAAGAGGGGATTAATGCCTTTTTTGAAAGACGTACTGCTAGATTCTCAGGTAGATAAGACATACTGAATAAGACTCTGTTTGGCTATCTGGTTTAGTGTAATGCCACTTACCTAAAATGATATGTTTATTAGTATTTTTCTTATCAATTAGTTTAAAAAAAAGAGAAAAATATAGTGCGGAATGTTCTTCCATGCCATAGTATGTAACAAACTGGGGCATGGATATATTTATATTCATGCCCCAGTTAACCTTTTTCTTTTTATTATACTATTCTATAAGTACTATGAACTAGTTGATAAAATAGATACCAAATTTATGTTTGTATATTCTTCTAATATCATTTAAAATACAATTTAAATCGTAATTGTTACGATTTGTTGTGCGGTTAACACTTCTTCATACACGAATTATGTAAAGGGTGAGAAGATGCTAGCAAGCTCTCGATAAAGCTGAAAGATAAAGAGACTCAAGTTAGAAAACAGGAGGGATAAGCAATGAGTGTAATAGAACATAAAAAAGAAGCGCCGAAACAAGTCAATTGCAAAATAATAACTGTAAGCGATTCTAGAACGATTAAGACCGATAAAAGTGGATACATAATTCGTGCACGTTTAGAAGAAAAAGGACATGTTATAAGGGATTACGAGATTGTTAGAGATGAAAAACAGGCGATTAGTGAGGCTCTTCAAAGAGGAATCGCAGCAACTGATATAGACGCAATTTTATTGAATGGAGGTACCGGAATAGCCGATAGGGATGTTACGATTGAGACCGTTAAAGAATTACTGGATAAAGAGATTGTTGGTTTCGGTGAGTTATTTAGAATGCTAAGCTATACAGAAGATATTGGGGCTGCATCTATGTTAAGCCGTGCTATTGCAGGTGTAAGTAAGCACACAGCTATTTTCGCTATGCCTGGTTCTAGTGGTGCTGTGAAATTAGCAATGGATAAATTAATTAGTTCAGAAATAGCACATGTCATTAGAGAAATTAGAAAGGACTTAATAAAATAGCAAATGAGTAATGAGTGTGTAGATATTAGAAAGCTAATAGTTGAGCAGGTTAAATAGGCAAATTTAATTCTTATAAACAAGATAGACCAAGTGAGCAAGAATGTACTTGATTCAATTGAAACAAATATTGCAGGGATTAACAATTATGCTCGTGTTGCTAGTACTACCTTTGGAAAAATAAACCCTTCATTTTTATACTTAAAAAAAGATGGCCATCATTCACATGTTACAAATCATTTGCATATTAGAACCGTTTCCATTCATATCGACCAACCTACTGATCGAATTCAATTTAATCATTGGTTAGAAAAATATCAAGGACAAATTTTACGAGCAAAAGGTTTTATTTATTTGAAAGAGATTCCTGGCCTTTTTTTATTTAACTATGCCTATGGGGATCTCATAATTGAAAGATATACACTAGAAAAACATCTTGAACCTGTCGTTGTACTGATTGGCGAGAATTTAGAGAGGAGAGTCTTAGAAAACGAACTAAGGAACTTACAAGATAGCTGTAGTAATTAAATTGGAAGTGGTGTCTCAAAATAGCTTAATTGAGACACCACTTTTTTTGATTATAACGATTGTTTCGTATAGAAACGAATAATGTTTTGACAATTTTTAAAAGAAAGGATAAAATAATGTAAATCGTAATAGTTACGTTTTACATTATTGGAATTTGTGTCTTTACATGAGTAAGTAAGGTAGTTCCTTAACGATTTTAACCAAATCTACGGGATTGGATAGTAATATATTCAATCAAATTCTAAAGGTGATTATGGTTGAGGATCAGTGGTTATAGAATTTAGGATCTTAAAATGATAAAGGGAGTGGTAGGGTGGCTACATGGGATTTAAGTGATACGAAATATCACATTCTAATTTGTAATGGGAGTAGTTGTAATAAAGCAGGAGCTGAAACATTAACGCAATCTATTAGAAATGAACTATATGCAAATGATTTAGATTCTAAGATACATACAACAAGGACGTTATGCAATGGAAGGTGTCATGATAAATGTGTCGTAATCACATACCCGGATGGTAATTGGTATAAAGATATGACTAGTGAAGATGCTTCCCTTTTTGTTGAATCATTAGTAGCCGGAACGACAATGGAATACAAACTTAGTCATACTTATTTTGGAAACGGCTTTGAACGAACGGAGGGAACTATAAAAGGAGTAGAAAGAGATGTTGAAAAAGTAGAGCGAGTTTCAAAGAAACTATGAGTTAAAACTATGTCCTGATTTAAGTAATCATTACGTTTAACAAGATATCAAGGAGGCAATTTATGAAAAAGATTATTCCTGTAACAGTATTAAGCGGTTATCTTGGTTCTGGTAAAACCACATTACTTAATCACATATTGAGAAACCGTAAGGGATTAAAAGTTGCAGTCATTGTAAATGACATGAGTGAAGTGAATATTGATGCAGAACTAGTTAAACAAGGTGGTGAGTTATCTAGAACTGAAGAGAAACTAGTGGAAATGTCTAACGGATGTATTTGCTGCACGCTTCGAGAAGACTTATTACTAGAAGTCGAAAAATTAGCTCTAGCAGGGAATATTGATTATATTGTGATCGAGTCAACAGGGATCAGTGAACCAACACCAGTTGCGCAGACATTTTCCTACATAGATGAGCAATTAAATATAGATTTAACTAAATTTTGCCGTTTGGATACGATGGTGACTGTTGTCGATGCTAATCGTTTTTGGCAAGACTTTCGTTCTGGAGATAGTTTACTCGATCGAAAGGAATCGTTAGGAGAAGATGATCAACGAGAAATTGCTGACTTGCTAATTGATCAGATAGAGTTTTGCGATGTTCTCATCGTAAATAAATGTGACCTTGTTTCAGAGGAGGAGTTAGTAAAACTCGAACAAGTATTAAGAACATTGCAACCAAAAGCAAAGGTAATTCGCTCTATTCATGCAGATATAGATCCTGGTGAAATAATAAATACAAAATTATTTAATTTTGAAGAAGCAAGTAATTCAGCAGGGTGGATTCGGGAATTAACTCAAGGTCATGCTCAGCATACACCTGAAACAGAAGAGTATGGAATTTCCTCTTTTGTGTATATGAGAAGGGAACCATTTCATTCAGTTCGTTTTCATAATTGGATCCATTCTATGCCCAATAATGTCGTTAGGGCAAAAGGGATTGTCTGGTGTGCAACAAGAGGTAATCTAGCGCTGTTAATGTCACAAGCAGGACCTTCCGTAACAATAGAACCGATTTCCTACTGGGTAGCAAGTCTTCCAGCTGCTGAGCAAAGACAGATTATAAAGGAAAACCCTCATCTACTTCAAGATTGGGATGTCGAACATGGTGATAGACATACTAAGTTAGTTTTCATTGGAACAGATCTAGATAGAGACGAAATGACAAAGGAGCTAGATCAATGTTTGTTAACCGACACAGAGTTTACAACTGATTGGAAGATGTTAGAGGATCCCTTTAAGTGGAATTTACAAAAGGCTTAAAAAAGTTGGGGTAGTTTGATTTTGTCTAGATAGAGTATACAATCGAAGAGCAACTACAAGTAAAATTCATATGGATAACATGTAAACGTCTAGGAAAATAGAACAATTACAATTAGCTTTAGTTCAGCGTAAAACCTTATTTAGTACTAGCCCTACTTTTGTGAAAGTAAATATTCTCCAAACTAACTGTTGCTAAATATACAAAATCATAGTTTAATAGACATTATATGACAAAATATTAAAAGTGCCATAAGTAATCAACTGTGGATAATAGGGAAATCAGTTAAAATCTGATGCAGCCCCCGCTACTGTAAGTGTCGATGAACATGTAAAACCACTAGATTTTTTCTAGGAAGGGACATAAGTAAGTTTGAGACACAAGCCAGGAGACCTGCTTTTAATATATGAATCCAATCTTCGGAGGGAAGGTTTGGGGTGAGCATCTAGAAATCTAGTTGAGTAGATTTCTAATTTGATCATGCCTATACCCTTAACTTCAAGATGGAGTTAAGGTTTTTTTATTATCGTCATGAAACAAGGTGCGTAACGACTCGTTATGCTTAAAAGGGAAGAACGGTGCAAATCCGTCACGGTCCCGCCACTGTAATGGGGAATTTCATTGTATGAAGTCACTGAGTATTCGGGAAGACACAATGAAATGATGAACCTAAGTCAGGAGACCTGCCTTGTTTTCGTCTTCAATACCTACGGGTCATAGGTAGAGAAGTGTAATAGATGAGCTTACTATTCGTTTGCCGTTTAATGCACCTCTATCTTTGATAGAGGTGTTTTTTGTTTCGTAGTCTAGCGTTACTAATCTAATCTGTTTGGAAAAAATTACTTTGGAGTTGATGAAACATGACAACTTGGAATTTAAAGGGTACCCAAAAGCACGTATTAATTTGTAATGGTTCTAGCTGTATGCGTAAGGAGGGGAAGAAATAACTCTCGCAATTCGTGAAGAGATTGCAACCCTTCAATTAGATCATGAAATTCACACATCACGAACTCGTTGTAATGGGCGTTGTAAGGATGCTTGTGTCGTCATTGTATATCCAGAAGGCAAGTGGTATTCGGCAACGTCTACGGAGGTAGGACGTGACATTATAAAAAATCACGTTGACCCAAGCATTCACTTACATGACGCATTAATATATGACTTCGTAGATGATGAACTGAATGCAGTCAATGAGTCAAGCAGAATTGAAGGAATTATGAAAAAGGAAAAAACAAACGTTTAGTTTTCTAACATGGAAGGAGGCTAGTAAGATGCTTGGGAAAATACTTGTCATAGGCTTTGGTCCTGGAAGTTTTGATCATATGACAAACAGGGCACAAACGGCAATACAAGAAAGTGAATGCATCATTGGGTATAAAACGTACGTTGACTTGATTCAAGATTTACTGACGGATCAAGAAATTATTAGTACAGGAATGTCTGAGGAAGTCAGCCGTGCTCAAGCAGCGGTAAAACTTGCAGAACAAGGAAAAACCGTAGCTGTCATTTCAAGTGGAGATGCTGGAGTGTACGGAATGGCAGGACTAGTTTATGAGGTTTTAATCGAAAAAGGGTGGACAGAGAATACAGGAGTGAGCGTTGAGGTGATTCCAGGTGTTTCTGCAAGCAACTCCTGCGCTTCTTTACTAGGAGCACCGATCATGCATGATGCGTGTACGATTAGTTTAAGCGACCATTTGACACCTTGGTCTCTTATTGAAAAGCGAATTGATGCAGCGGCACAAGCTGACTTTGTCATTAGCTTATATAATCCGAAAAGCGGTAGAAGAACGAGACAAATCCAAGAGGCTCAGAAGATTTTACTTGAATATCGTTCACCGCAAACGCCAGTAGGCTTAGTGAAAAGTGCTTACCGAGATCGTCAACAGATTGTTATAACGGATCTTGAAAACATGCTGAATCATGATATCGGCATGCTGACAACTGTCGTAATCGGGAACTCATCTACATTTCTCTATGATAATAAAATGATAACGCCAAGAGGATATCAAAGAAAATATACGTTACATACTGAAAAACAACGATTAAGACCGCACGAGCGGTTACGTCATGAGAACGAGCCTTGGGCGTTACATCAAGGGAAAAAGGAATGGGATACTCAGAAATCAGAAACAGCCGCAACGGTAACAACAGTTCATTCCATTAAAGCTGGCTCACTAGAACTAGCATTAGAGGCGTTAAGTAAAGTGGAAGAGAGTACTTCTACTAGCTATAAAAAAGAAAATAAAACCGTTCACCATCCCGTCGTTTCGGTGTTTGAACTAGCAGTCAGTCCAGGAATTGTTAATAAGCAATTTACACCTAAACAAATGCTCACGTTAGCTGAAGTGGTCGGAAATGAAGGGGAAATGGAGTATACCCCTCATCATCAGATACATTTGCGAATACCAACGGCAAATCCTAATGACATTACAGAAAAATTAGAAGAGGCAGGCTTTATTCTTGAACCTTTAGGAGATGTCTTTCAATTAAAAGCTTGTGATTTTTGTGAAGGGGAGAAAAAAGATTCAATCCCACATGCAGAAGAGTTGCATCAAAAATTAAGTGGCGTTCCTCTTCCGAAAGAGTTAAAGGTTGGATTTAACGGTTGTGGCATGGCTTGTTACGGTGCCGTTAATGATGATATTGGTATTATTTTTCGTAAAGGGAAATTTGATTTGTTTTTAGGGGCAAAAACCGTTGGTCGAACAGCCCATGCCGGTCAGCCTGTTGCAGAAGGAATTGAGCCTGACAAAATTGTTGAAGTTGTTGAAACCATCATTCAGGAGTACAAAGAAAAAGGTCATCCAAACGAACGCTTCTTTAAATATTTCAAACGTGTAGGGACCATTCAAGGCTATACATACCAAGATATGACACCAAAGATTGAGATTGAACCAGCTCCGTGTGGAGACTAAATAAATATGGGGGAAATGAACATGAAAGCTATTTTACTTGTTGGACACGGTAGTAGAGATCCTGAAGGAAATGAACAAGTCAGACAAATGATTGAAGAATTAACTAGTCAACTAGATTCTACTTTACTAGTTGAAACGTGTTTTTTAGAATTCGAGAAGCCAACGATTGAACAAGGAATTCAAGCTTGTGTCGAAAAGGGAGCAGCAAGTGTTTACGTCATTCCACTTATGCTACTCGCAGCGGGACACTCTAAAATTCATATACCTGTAGCGATTGATGAAGCGAAAAAGAAATATCCTCAAGTCAAATTTACGTATGGCAGACCATTTGGTATTCATGAAGAAGCTATTGAAATTTGTAAAAGTCGTTTAGAGGAAGTTGGGGAAAATCTAGCTGAACCAAAAGAGGACACAGCAGTACTTTTATTAGGACGCGGTGGTAGTGATCCGGATGCAAACAGTGACCTTTATAAGATTAATCGCCTCCTCTGGGAAAAAACGAATTACAAATTAGTCGAACCTGCATTTATGGGAGTAACCGATCCACTCATTAAAGAAGGAGTAGAGCGCTGTATTAAGCTTGGAGCTAAGAAAATAGTAGTTTTGCCGTATTTTTTATTTACCGGAATTTTAATAAAGCGATTAGAAGGCTTAATGAGTGACTTTGAACGTGAATACCCAGGTGTGCAATTTAAGCTAGCAGGCTACTTCGGGTTTCATACGCGTTTAAAAACCATTATTAAAGACCGTATTGAAGAAGCGCTACAAGGTGATGTCAAAATGAATTGTGATACTTGTCAATATCGAATTGCTGCAATGGAACATATCGATCACCATCATCATCATGACCACGATCACGCTCATCACCATCATCACGAGCATGAGGCTCAGAAACTATGATTCTATTTTTAGCTGGAACAAGTGACGCTAGACAACTAGCGATTACGCTCTCCGATGCCGGACACAAGCTTTTAACAACAGTTGTAACAGATAACGCTTCGATTGAATTGCGTAAAGCGGGGCTTGATGTCTTAGTAGGGCGGTTAACGAGTGAAGATTTTACACAATTGATACAAGAGCAAGGCTTTCAAGCTGTAGTAGATGCAAGTCACCCTTTTGCAGAAGAAGCTAGTGTAAATGCTTTAACTGCAGCAAAAGAAGCAGGTGTGCCTTATATACGTTATGAGAGAGAATCACAATCTCATGAACAAAAAGGCGTTACGATGGTTGAATCCTACAAAGAAGCAGCTGAACGAGCTTTTGAGAAAAAAGGCGTGATCCTACTTACTACAGGAAGCAAAACCCTTCAAGTTTTTGCAGAGAAGCTTCTGAATCAACCTGATATCCGAGTCGTTGCTAGGATGCTTCCGAGAAAAGATAACATGGAAAAATGTGAACAGTTAGGATTTTCACAAAAAGACATAGTCGCGATACAAGGGCCATTTACAAAAGAGTTCAACTATGCTCTTTATCGTCAGTACAGTGTGACAACGATGGTTACGAAAGAAAGTGGCAAAGTTGGCTCAGTAGATGAAAAGATAGAGGCAGCGAGTGAATTAGGCATAGAGACAATCATCATTAAGAGACCAAAAATTCAATATGAAAATAAGTTTTCTAACTTCTCTGATGTATTGAAATTTGTTAACGAAAAATTACGAAAAGAAGCGAAAGCGACTGGAGGCTATTAAACATGGATTTTTTAACAGATTTTAAACCTTTAACGGTTCAACCCCAAGAGATCGAGGGAATGAGTTTTCAAATGATTGACGAAGAATTTGGAGAGCATTCCTTTACAGATGACCAGTATAAAGTCGTGCAACGAGTCGTCCATGCATCGGCGGATTTTGAATTAGGACATAGTATGTTGATTCATGAAAAAGCGATTAAAGCAGGAATTGAAGCGATACGAAATGGTGAAAAAGTGTATGCAGACGTACAAATGATTGTAAGTGGTGTTAGTAAAGGGAGAATTGAAAAGCATGGTGGAAGTGTAAATGTGTATATTTCCGACCCGGATGTGATGGAAGAAGCAAAACGATTAAACACAACCCGAGCGATTATATCTGTGAGAAAAGCGATTCAGCAGTTCGAAGGTGGAATTTTTGCGATTGGAAATGCACCAACTGCTTTGCTTGAGTTAATTCGGTTAATTAAAGAAGGTTATGCTAAGCCAAGTTTAGTAATCGGTTTGCCAGTAGGATTTGTGTCGGCACCTGAGTCAAAGGAAGAATTAGCAAAGCTAGATGTACCGTTTATTACAAATGTCGGTAGAAAAGGCGGTAGTACGGTTACGGTTGCGGCATTAAATGCAATATCTCTTTTAGCTGAAAAGGCATAAAAATGGAAGCGAAAGCTAAAAAAAAGGATAAAAAAGAGATGCGCTCGGGTTATACGACGGGCGCTTGTGCAACGGCTACAACGAAAGCAGCACTAACCGCTCTTATTACACAAGAAAAACAATTAGAGGCAACGATCTATTTACCTGTTGGAAAGTTCGCGACCTTTGAGATGGAAAACTGTGATTTGGGTTCAGAATATGCCGTAGCTGGAACGATTAAAGATGCGGGTGATGACCCAGATGCTACACATGGTGCGTTGATCATTGCAAGAGTAAGTTGGTCATCAGAACCCGGAATTCACTTAGATGGTGGGGTTGGTGTTGGTCGAGTTACAAAGGAGGGTCTCCCTGTGCCAGTCGGACAAGCTGCCATTAATCCTGTTCCTAGAAAAATGATCTGTGAAACAGCGGAAGAAGTGCTTCACTCTTTTGGGATTAAAAGAGGAATTTCGATTGTCATTTCGGTTCCAGACGGTGAAAAGATGGCTGAAAAAACGTTAAATAAACGTCTCGGCATTATTGGCGGTATTTCGATCCTAGGCACAAGAGGTACAGTGATCCCTTTTTCTAGTTCAGCTTATATGGCTAGTATTGTTCAAGCGATTAGTGTTGCACGGGCAAGTGGCTGTCGTCATGTTGTCATATCGACTGGTGGACGTAGTGAAAAATTTGGCATTCAGCAATACCCGGAGCTTCCTGAAGAAGCTTTTATTGAGATGGGAGATTTTGTTGGTTTTACCTTAAAGCAATGCAAGAAACAAGGAATCGAAAAAGTATCTCTTGTTGGCATGATGGGGAAGTTTTCAAAAGTAGCACAAGGTGTGATGATGGTTCATTCTAAAAGTGCACCTGTTGATTTTACCTTTTTAAAAAATGTTGCACGTGAAGCTGGTGTAACAGATCAACCATTACTTGAAACAGTGTTAGGGGCTAATACTGCTTCGCAAGTTGGTGATTTAATGCTGGAACATGGGTATAAAAAATTCTTCACCATTCTTTGCGACTATTGTTGTGCAGCGGGATTAAAGGAAGTGGGCGGAGGAATGTCGATTGAAACAACTTTGTATTCGATGAAGGGTGTGTTTCTAGGAAAGGCAGGGAAAGATGACAGAACAAAAAATGAAAATCATTGGAATTGGTGATGATGGAAAACGAAGCCTATTACCAATCTATGAAAAGTGGATTTATGAGAGCGAGATTTTAGTAGGTGGAGAAAGACAACTGGCTTTCTTTTCTGATTATTCAGGAGAAAAAAGAGTATTAAAGGGTGGATTAACCGATCTAGTCAATGGTTTAAGTAAGGAAACGAAAAAAATAGTCATCTTGGCGTCAGGAGACCCTTTATTTTACGGAATTGGTAGCTATTTAGCCAAAAAATTAAATGTTGAGATTTACCCCTATTTAAGCTCCATCCAACTTGCTTTTGCCCGTATGAATGAACGGTGGCAGGACGCTTATGTAACGAGTGTTCATGGCAGAAGCATGAAAGGACTTGCTCAGCGTATAAATGGGCGAGACAAAATAGCGTTGTTAACAGATGCTTTGAATAACCCAATTGAAATAGCTCGCTATTTGCGTTCGTTTGGAATGAATGAGTATCGAATGTTCGTTGCAGAAAACCTTGGTGGAGAAAATGAACGTTATGGTTTCTATGACTTTGAAGAAATAGAAGCAATGGATTTTTCGCCACTTAATGTTGTTATCCTTCAAAGAGTAAAAGAAGTGAAAACTTGGGGAATGGGCATAGAGGATCATGAATTTCATCAAAGAAAACCAGAAAAAGGGTTACTGACGAAAAAGGAAATTCGAACTCTTAGTTTAATGGCCTTGAATTTAAAAGAAAATAGTACCGTTTGGGATATTGGAACGTGTACCGGTTCAGTTGCGATTGAGGCTAGTCTGATTGCAAAGGAAGGAAGTGTGTTTGCAATCGAGAAAAACGAACAAGATCTCAACAACTGTATGTTAAATCAAATTAAATTTCGAACCGATTTCACGGCCATTCAAGGAAAGGCACCAGATAAGCTAGACACGTTTCCCGATCCTGATGCCATTTTCATTGGGGGAACGGCTGGAAGCATGGAAGATATTTTATCAACCTGTTGTACCCGGTTGAAAAATGGTGGAAGAATTGTTTTAAATGCCGTTACAATCGAAAATTTAATGCAAGCAGTTGAGGTTTTTAAACAAAATGGATTTGAGCCTACGATTACCCTTGCTCAAATCTCAAGAAGCAAACCAATTTTGAATCTAACAAGGTTCGATTCGTTGAATCCAATTTATATCATTACCGCACAACGTAAGGAAGGGGCTTCATTATGATAGGAACATTGTATGGATTAGGAGTAGGTCCTGGAGATCCAGAACTTCTGACGATCAAAGCATTCAGGAAATTGAAGGAAGCAGATGTTATTGCCTACCCTAAAAAAAGGAAGGGTAGCAAAAGTTACGCGCACCGTATTATCGATGTGTATATAACCCCAGGGGAAAAAGAGATGTTAGGTCTTGTCTTCCCGATGACAAAGGATCCTGTTATTTTGCAACGGGAATGGTCAAATACGGTGGATCAGGTTTGGGAGCAACTTAAAATCGGGAAGGATGTTGCGTTTGTAACAGAAGGAGATCCTCTTTTATATAGTACGTTTATTCACATGATGAATCTAGTGAAAAAACGCCATCCAGAAGTAACGATTCAGACTGTACCAGGAATTTCATCCATTAATGGGGCAGCTTCTAGACTGGGCATTGCGCTTGCTGAAGGGGATGATCATGTCGCAGTTATTCCAGCAACTGATGACTATGAAGCAATGAAAAAAGCAATTGTTGAACATGATTGTGTTGTGTTTATAAAGGTCGCAAAAGTGATCGACCTCATTCTTAGCATATTGCGTGAGCTTGAATTATTGGACAAGGCGTCTGTTGTTACGAAAGTCACATCTGATGAGGAAGTCATTTGGAAGATCGATGAATTAGAAAGAGCTGAGCTAGAATACTTAACGCTAATGGTGGTGAGAAAATAATGGAAATTACAATTATTGGAGCGGGTCCTGGAGATCCAGACTTAATTACGGTTAAGGGATTGAAGAAACTAGAAGAAGCCGATGTCGTTTTGTATGCTGATTCACTTGTAAGTGAGGAGCTTATTGAACGAGCTAAACCGGAAGCGGAAGTAATGAAAACAGCGGGGATGCATCTTGAAGAAATGGTTGAAGTTATGGTCGAGCGTGTCCAACAAGGTAAGAAGGTCGTTCGCGTTCATACAGGAGACCCTGCAGTATATGGGGCAATCATGGAACAAATTTCTCTATTAAATAAACAGGAAGTTCATGTTGAGATTATTCCAGGAGTTAGTTCTGTTTTTGCTTCAGCCGCAGCGCTGGGTGCCGAATTAACGATTCCAGATTTAACTCAAACGGTCATCTTAACACGTGCTGAAGGGCGTACGCCGGTTCCGGAAACAGAGAAACTACGAGATTTAGCAAAACATAATTGTACAGTTGCTTTGTTTTTAAGTGCAACGTTAACGAAGAAAATTGTCAGAGAGTTCTTAGCTGCAGGGTGGAGTAAGGATACCCCAGTTGGAGTCGTTTATAAAGCGACTTGGCCTGATCAAAAAATTGTCCGTTCAACCCTTGAAAACTTAGATGACGATATGCGCGTAAATGGAATTAGAAAACAAGCAATGATTTTAGCTGGTTGGGCACTAGATCAAGATATTCATAGTAAGGAATTTAAATCAAAATTGTACGATAAAGAATTTACACATGGCTTTCGGAAGGGAGTGAAACAATGACACTTGTTTTAGAGGAAGGCAAACAAGTTAGCCTCGAACAGAATGCAACGTATGCAATCGTGGCCATCACCAAACATGGTGTTGAGTTAGCTCGTTTTTTACATAACAACTTTTCACAAACAGACTTATTTTATATGAGTAAATTTGAGAGAGGAGATGAACAAAGAAGGAACATTCAATTATTTGAAGGCAATGTTCGTCTCTTGTTGCCCGCTCTATTCCAAACATATAAAGGAATTATCATGATTGTTTCTTTAGGAGCTGTTGTTCGGATGATTGCTCCACTGTTAAAAGATAAAAAAACAGATCCAGCGGTTGTCGTAATTGATGATAAAGGTCAACATGTGATAAGCGTATTATCAGGCCATTTAGGCGGTGCAAATGAGTTGACAAGGGAAGTTGCTAACCTCCTTGAAGCAACACCAGTTATTACGACGGCGTCGGATGTTCAAAAAACGATTGCAGTCGATTTATTTGGAAGTCGCTTCGGTTGGACATGGGAATCTGCAGAGAAACTAACCCCTGTAAGTGCATCTGTTGTGAATGAAGAACAGGTTGCCATCATACAAGAGTCAGGTGAAAGAGACTGGTGGCAATACGATCATCCCCTCCCTGATACGATTAAAATATACCCAACGATTGAAGCAGCTCTCGAGGCTAAGCCTAACGCAGCACTTGTTGTCACTCATCGTAAGTTAAAAGAAGAGGAACAATCGATTTTGAACAATGGAGTGCTTTACCGACCAAAAGTTATTGTACTTGGGATCGGCTGTAACAGAGGAACCTCAGTATTAGAGATTGATGAAGTGATTCAAAATACACTTGAGGAATTGCAGTTTTCCTTAAAGAGCGTAAAGGCCATTTGCTCAATCGATTTGAAAAAAGATGAAAAAGGGCTGCTATCCATTGCAGACAAATACAATTGGGAGTTCATTTGTTATTCGGCTGAACAGTTAAATCAAATGTCCATTGAGGAGCCATCCGAGACCGTCTTTACATTCACGGGAGCTTATGGAGTTAGTGAACCTGCAGCTAAACTGTATAGTCGGTCAGATACGCTAGAGCTTGTTAAGAAAAAATCAGGAAACGTAACGATATCCGTTGCTGTAATTCCTTATTCATAGGAGGCGGTACATATGACTGAGCGAAGAATCGTCATTGCTGGTACGGGAAGTGGTGTAGGAAAAACGACTCTGACGATTGGGTTAATGTCGTCCCTGCAAAAAAGAGGGCTATCTGTACAAGGATTCAAATGTGGACCAGATTATATTGACCCGAGTTATCATACAGCCGTAACGGGGCGTATTTCTAGAAATTTAGATAGTTGGATGCTTAAAAAAGAAACAGTATTAGATATTTTCAAGCGCGGCAGCCAAGATGCAGAGATATCTATTATTGAAGGGGTCATGGGTTTTTTTGATGGAAAGAACCCTAAAAACAATGAAGGTAGTACGGCGGATATAAGCATGATTACGGAAAGTCCCGTTATTCTAGTTGTAAACTGCGCTAGTATGGCAAGAAGTGCAGCCGCTATTGTAAAAGGATTTCAACTGTTAGCCGAAGGACCAAACATTGTTGGTGTGATTGCTAACAATGTTGGAAGCGAGGGCCATTTTACGATTGTTAAAACAGCAATTGAACAGGAGTGTAACGTTCCTGTAATTGGATATTTAAAGCGACAGCTCGATATTGAAATACCTGAAAGGCATTTAGGATTAATTCCATCAATTGAAAGAGGAGAACTCGATTCATTTTTTGATCAATTAGGAGATCTTGTAAGTCAGACGATTGATCTTGATCAGCTTCTAGAATTATCGGTTGCAAAACCACTGTCCGGTGGTCAGATAGGAAGTTCATTATTTGAGAAAAAGAAAGAGGCGTTCGTTCGAATTGCGGTTGCAAAGGATGCAGCTTTTAATTTTTATTACCCAGAGAACTTGGAACTTTTACAGTCATATGGAGCTGAGATTGTTTATTTTTCACCATTAGCAAATGAGCCTCTACCTGAAGCCTGTGATGGATTATATCTTGGAGGTGGATTTCCTGAAGAATATGCCCAACAACTTTCACAAAATAGCGTCGTTAAAGAGTCCATTAGAACTGCCATTGAAAACGGTTTGCCGACGCTTGCAGAATGTGGAGGATTTATGTATTTAACTGAATCTATTGAAACAACTGATCAGTCAAAGTTTCCGATGGTTGGGTTAATTCCTGGAACCGTTAAAATGCAGAGAAATCTTGCTGCCCTAGGTTATCGTGAAATCAACGGTCAAATTGGTAACTTTCTTATTAGTGAGATTGAGAAAGCAAGAGGTCATGAATTTCATTATTCCACTTTTCAATGTGGCCAAGAAGTTCCGTATGCATACGAAACAAAGGGCATGCGTGGAACTAAGCAGGAAGGTTATATGAGGAACAATCTTATAGCTGGGTATACGCATTTCCATTTTGCCTCATGTGTAAAAATGGTCGAAAATTGGATTGATAAGTGTAGTCAAGGGAAAGTAAGTTTGTAATTTGCGTGAATTTCGTCGGCGGGTATTTCTAAGAAAACGGAGAGATTGAAAGTATGACAAAAGGAAAAGGAAAGGTTTTTCTTGTCGGTGCAGGGCCCGGAGACCCGAAGTTAATTACAGTTTATGGTCTTGAATGTATTCAAAAAGCTGATGTCATTGCCTATGATCGCTTAGTAAATAAAGATCTGCTTAGCTATGCAAAAAAAGAGGCAGAACTTGTTTACTGTGGGAAAGCTCCAGGGAATCACATATTTATTCAAGAAGAGATTAATCATTTACTTGTGACAAAGGCTCGTCAAGGTAAAATCGTTACGAGATTAAAAGGTGGAGACCCATTTGTGTTTGCTAGAGGAGGTGAGGAAGCAGAGGTGTTATCAAAGGCACAGATTTCATATGAAATTGTTCCAGGTATCACCTCTGGAATTGCAGCTCCTGCCTATGCAGGAATTCCAGTCACGCATAGAGGCTTTGGTAGATCCTTTACGATGATCGCGGGTACTGGACGTGAGGATGACGGAATAGATGAAGTGAATTGGGAAGCAATTGCAAATGGAAGTGATACGATTGCTTTTTACATGGGTACCCGTAATTTAACTTATATCTGTCAGCAACTGATCTTACATGGGAAAGACTCTAGCACTCTAGTAGCCGTTATTCAAGAAGGGACAACCATTCATCAGAAAACAGTCATGGGTACATTAGAGACAATTGAAAAAAATGTAGCAGAAGCAAAGATTAAACATCCGGCCATGATTGTTGTCGGCAATATTGTGCAGTTAAGAGAAAAGTTACATTGGTTTAAAGAAAAAGGAGAGAATGCAGATGAGTGTCATAGAGTTCCTACATTCTAGAAGAGCTATTCGAAACTATCAACCTCGTGAAGTAGAAAAAGAGAAAATTGAACAGTTACTAAAAGTAGCTACTCTTGCTCCAAATGATCGATTACGAGAACCGTGGAGTTTTTATGTGATACAAGGAGAAGCAAAGAAAAGATACGAACAAGTAGCTCTTGACTATTTACAGGAGCGCTTTCCTACGAAACCGAAACTCATTGAGAGTTCAATAGAAGTCGTGAAAAATACACCGGTTATTATTATGGTAACAGCTGATATTGCCTCAAACAAAGCAGATACAAAAGATAATGAATATGCAGTTTGTTGTGCGATTCATTCAATGTGGTTAGCTGCATGTGAGTTAGAGCTAGGATTTGTTTGGAGAACAAGAGGGGTCGGACTTGTACATGATCAGCGTTCTTATCAATTTATCGGTTCTCCTGAAGGAAAAAAGATGGTGGGGACGATCTTTTTAGGTTATCCAGACCAATCGGAAACTGAAGTTGGTATGTTGAAAAAACGGACTTCTTATGAAGAAAAAACGGTTTGGCTTTAAGTATGTTCGAAGAGTTGAAATGTAATGTAAGATCTACTAAAAAGTGACTTTGCTAGATGTTTTTTGGAGGAATACGATGTTTACAGAAGAAGAAAAAGATGCTTTTTACAAAGTGTTGTATAGAAGGCGAGATATTAGAACGTTTCTAACAGATCCGATTCCTGAGCAAGCGCTTCATAACATACTACTAGCAGCCCACCATGCGCCATCTGTTGGTTTTATGCAACCTTGGAATTTTATTGTTATAGATTCCAAGGAGGTTAAGGAACGTTTAGCTTGGGCTGCTGATAAGGAAAGAAGAGCTCTTGCGATTCACTATGAGAATGAGACGGAAAAAAAACAGCACTTTTTACAATTGAAAATTGAAGGAATAAAAGAAGCACCATACACGATCTGCGTGACTTGTGATCCGACACGAGGTGGTTCTCATGTATTAGGAAGAAACTCAATCCCAGAAACGGATGCCCTATCCACTGCATGTGCAATTCAGAATATGTGGTTGGCGGCATGCGCCGAAGGTCTAGCGCTTGGGTGGGTTAGTTTTTATAAAAAGCAAGATATTCGTGACATCTTGGAGATTCCTCCTCATGTCGAACCAATCGCTCTACTGAGCATTGGTTACACGAAAGACTATCCAGATAAACCCATTTTAGAAACAGTTAATTGGGAGAAGCGAAGAAATGTAGAGGACCTCTTGTATAGAAATGGATGGGGTAATAGATAGAGGAAAATAAATTGGGGGTTTCGGATGAACAGAAATTACTTACTATTAGGATTGCTTTTGATTTCTTTTATAATGACGGCTTGTGGAGTGTCTGATGCTTCACACCATGAAGAAGAAAAAGTAACGTTGGAGGTAGCATTCCCTTGGAGTCCACCGGGGCTTGATCCTCATCAGTCAGGGAGGAATAGTTGGGATGTCATGCGTTCAGGTGCAGGAGAGACGTTAATCAAATTAGACGAAACGTTACAACCAGCAGCTTGGCTGGCAAAAAGCTGGGAACAAGAGGATGAGAATAGTTGGATCTTTACACTCCAAGAAAATGTTTTGTTTCATAATGGCACGAAGCTTAATGCAGAAGGTGTAAAAGATTCAATTGAAAGGTCGATCGAGATTAATCCACGTGCAAATGATTTATTGTTAATTGAAACAATTGAAGTGCTAGATGAATTTGAATTGAAAATAAAAACAGTTCAAAGTAATTCAGCGCTAATCTCTCATTTAGCTGATCCTTCCTTTATTATTGTTGATACTACGACTATTGAAGACAAGGAAGCGTATCCTGCTCTTACGGGAGCATTTTCATTTAAAGAATTTATTAAAGATGAGTCGTTAACAGTAGAACGTTTTGATGACTATTGGGGGGACGTGCTTTACTATCTGAAGTAACATTTAACTTTATATCTGATGGGAATACAAGATTAATGTCTCTTCAATCAGGTGATGTAGATATCGCAATTGATATCCCAGTAGATGGAATTTCGTTAATTGAGCAACATTCACAGTTAGAAATAGTGACAGCTCCTTCATTAAGAACTCATCTTGTCCTTTTTAATATGAGTTCTACTCTCTTTGAGAAAGAAGAATACAGAAAAATGATTGACCAAGCTATTCCTCGGGCAGACATGGTCGAAACAATCATGAATGGCTATGGCACAGTAGCTAATAGTGCTTTTTCAGACGTACTGCCTTTTGGAAAGTTAGAAGATCCACATTCTATAGATTCAATTGAAATGATTATGACCCAGAACGGTTGGGAGAGAAGTGAACAAGGTATTTGGGTAAACGATGACCAGGTTTTTGAAGCAACGATGTTAACATTCCCACAAAGACCAGAGCTTTCAGTGATGGCTGAAATCATTCAAGCGGAATTAGCACAAGAAGGAATCAAAGTAAATATTCGTCAAGTTGAGAGTATTGATGATGCACTAGCGCAAGATGATTGGGACCTCTCCATGTACAGTATGCTAACAGCTCACACGGGAGATCCACAGTATTTCTTGAATATTTTCTACCGCGAGGATAGCTCTTCAAATGTTAGCAACTATAAATCGAAATCACTCGAAAATGTGATCGATCAATTAAATAAAACAACAGATCAAGATAAACGAATTGAATTAGCATTAGAGGCACAAACAATCGTACAAGATGATGTTCCTCAATCATTTGTTGTTCATCCTGAAACGATTTTTGGAGTGAATAAAAAAGTAGACGGGTTTTTAGCCCATCCAATTGAGTATTACTATATTCATCCAGAAATTACGATCAATTAGCTGAGAGGAACGTATGATGATTCGTTTTTGCATAGAGCGTTTGCTTCATTTGATTCTAATTGTTTTTTTTCTTTCAACGCTCACATTTATTCTTTTAAGAATATCACCGGGTGATCCAGCCTTTATCATGTTGACGACTCATGGAATGCCTGCTTCCGAGGAGGTGCTTTTGTCTGTACGTGAAGAACTTGGATTAACCGATTCAATCTGGAGTCAATACGGACAATGGATAAAGAGCCTTGTCTCTGGGCAATGGGGAATTTCCTATGCTTCAAAAGAACCTGTTCTAGATGAGCTAGTAAAAAGATTACCAGCAACGCTCGAATTGGCAGTCGCGGGTTTGGGTGTCATGACCTTTTTTACACTAGTAATCGGAATTAGTACGGCCATTTGGGCCGATGGCTGGATGAATCGGTTTAGTAAGCTTTTAGCCCTGCTAGGTTCGGCATTACCTAGCTTTTGGCTCGGGTTTCTTTTCATTTACTTCTTTTCGGTTAAATATGGAATCTTTCCAACAACTGGACGAGGGAGCTGGCACCATCTAGTATTGCCAGCTCTTACAATGGGGATCGGAATGGGTGCAGTGTACGCACGTGTCCTACGAACGAATATGCTTGATTTAATGAATCATAATTTTGTCAAAGCAGCAAAAGCAAGAGGGTTATCTACATGGCGTATTTTGGTCTTTCACTTATTAAAGCATGCTTTTCTTCCAATCTTAACGATGCTTGGGACAAGTTTTGCTTTTATGCTAGGCGGAAGTATTATTGTAGAAAGTATTTTCTCATGGCCTGGATTAGGAAGATATGTCATTCAAGCGATCTTACAGCGAGATTATCCTGTCATTCAAGGCTATGTTATTTTCGCTTCTCTTTTATTTATCACAATTCATTTTCTCGTTGATCTCATTTATGGGTGGTTAGATCCGCGATTAAGAATAACGGACTGATGGAGTTGATCATGTTGAAAATCTTTTCAAAACGTTTTGGTGCTGCTAACCTGATCGGGGCTTTCCTCCTGTTAGGAACTATTCTTGTGGGTCTTTTGGCGCCATGGTTATCTCCTCATGATCCATTATCCATACATGTAGCAAATAGATTGCATCCACCTACTTGGGAATATCCGTTTGGAACGGATCATTTAGGCCGCTGTATTTTATCAAGGATGATGTATGGCATACGAACAACTGTTACGACAGCTTTTCTCATTATGACATTCACTATGATGATTAGTATTCCACTTGGACTCGTAACAGCCTATAATCGAGGTCGTTCCGATCATTTTATTATGCGTTTAGTAGATGGCACTCTTGCATTACCGGACATTATCATAACAATCGCGATTGTTGGTATATTAGGGCCTGGTTATTTACATATGATTATGGCGATTGTGGTCGTACGTTGGGCAAGCTATGTTCGTTTTATTCGCAGTCTTGTTATAAAAACAACAAAGGAGGATTTTATTTTAACGGCTCGCATCTCAGGGAATTCACATTATAGGATAATGAAAAATTATATTTTTCCATTTATTTCTTCGCCCATTCTTATATTTGCAGCGTTAGATATGGGGAGAATTGTCCTGTTAATTTCTGGTCTTTCCTTTTTAGGACTTGGAGCTCAGCCCCCTACACCTGAGTGGGGAGTAATGTTACATGATGCGACAGCGTATTTTCAAATTGCGCCACATGTGATGATTTTTCCAGGTCTAGCGATCATGCTTTTTGTATTAGGATGTCAACTAATTAGTGAAAGGAGGAAAACAAGTGATACATGGATCTAGTATGAGTACAAGGGTTGACCAAGCAGCTTTATTACAAATCGAACAACTTGAATTATCATATACTGACTCTAAAAAAAAGGTCCCGATTGTTCAAAATGTGTCGTTTGAAATACATTCAGGTGAAATTGTTGCGCTTGTTGGTCCAAGTGGTTGCGGAAAAAGCATGACTGCGCAAGCAATTGTTGGTCTACTAGATTCAGGGGTTCAGGTGACAAATGGAGCAATTATTTATAAAAAGGATAACGTTTGTACGTATACAAATAAGCAAATGAAATTACTAAGGCGTAATGAAATTGCTTTATTTATTCAGCATTCCTTAAGCGGACTAAACCCTATTCGAACCGTTAAAAAGCAAATGGTTGAAACACTTATGAATCAAAAAAGATGGAAGAAGAAAGAAATGGAATTTTATTTACATACTCTTTTACAGCAAGTGGGATTTTCAGATCCTAAAGCTATTCTTGGCTCTTATCCATTTGAATTAAGCGGGGGAATGCAGCAGCGAGTATTACTAGCGATGATGGTAAGTTTGAAACCGAAACTATTAATTGCAGATGAACCGACCACTGCTCTTGATGTGATTAATCGAAATAGAGTTTTAAATTTACTAAAAAAAATCCAACAAGATCATCATTTAACCGTCTTACTCATTTCCCATGATCAACAAAGTGTCAAACATATTGCCGACCGAGTCATCCAAATGAGTGCAGGGGGATTGTTCGTGAGTCTACTTCAACTATGCAATGTGTCTAAGGATTATCCTGTTAAAGGCAGAAAGAGGAGTCTATTGCGTGAGCCTGTATGTAAAGCTTTGAAACAAGTTAATTTAACAGTAGAAAAAGGCGAGTGTGTTGGTCTTGTTGGCGAGAGTGGTAGTGGTAAGAGTACGTTAGCGAAAGTCATAATGAAACTCGAACCTCTATCATCAGGTGAAATTTTTCTAGAATCACAACCTATAAGTGGCAAACAATGTCAGGATAAAGAATTTTACAAGCGAGTCCAATTAGTATTACAAGATTCCTCAGCGACGTTACATCCTAAAATGAATGTAAAAGAAAGTTTAATGGAACCGTTAAAGAATTTTTTTCCTAGAGAGAGAGAAAAATGGCTAGACATGTTAATGAAAGTAGTAGAATTAGTAGCTCTTGATGAACGTCTCCTAACAAGATATCCTTATCAATTAAGCGGTGGACAAAAACAAAGAGTTTGTATTGCAAAAGCATTAGCTGTTCAACCAAAACTGATTATTTTTGATGAATCGATAGCTAGTTTAGACTCAGATTCACAAGCGTCCATTATTAAAATGTTTCAATTGATCCAGGAGGAAGAAGAAATATCTTTCTTATTCATTACCCATGATCTTCAGTCAACGAAACAATTTTGTAACCGGATAGCAGTGATGTATGAAGGAGAGATTGTTGAGCAATTTACTAAATGGGATAAAGCACAGGTGAAACATCCATATACACGTTCTTTAATGGAAGCTTTTATAAAGGTTTAGGGAGGTCACAATGGGCAAAGAGAAGAATACGAAGCGAGGACTTATACTCGTTTACACTGGAGATGGAAAAGGCAAAACAACTGCTTCTTTAGGATTAGCGCTTCGAAGTGTAGGCAGAGGCCAGAAGGTTAAAATCTTTCAATTTATTAAGTCTCCAGAGCGGACGTATGGAGAGCAAATTGCTTTACGGAAGCTAGGAGTAGAAATGGTTCAACTTGGTATCGGATTTACTTGGACGAAAACACCAGAAGAACATAGGGAAGCTCTGAAAAAAGCTTGGCCTATTGCGAAAGAAGCTGTTATGAGTGGGGAGTATGATGTTGTTATTTTAGATGAATTAAATAATGCGTTGGCAATTGAGAAGTTTTCAATTGAGGATGTGTTACCATTAGATGAGGTCATTGATTTATTGAAAAATAAACCTTCACATGTTCATCTTGTTATTACAGGAAGAAATGCTAAAAAAGAAATATTGGATTTAGCCGATCTCGTATCGGTGATTGAACCTGAAAAGCATTATTATAATGAAGGAATTCCGGCAGTAAAAGGAATCGAATTTTAACGATCAAAGATCATGCATCTTACAGATAGTGAAGGCTGAAGGACGGACATCGTTCCATAAATGAAAGAGGTTTGGAGTGAAATCTAATGAAAAAAGCTGTTCCACTTATGATTCAGGGAACACACTCTGATGCTGGAAAAAGTGCACTTGTTACAGCTCTATGTAGAATTTTTGTTCAAGATGGTTTTAAAACGGCTCCATATAAATCTCAGAATATGGCTCTAAATTCTTATATAACGCTTGATGGGAAAGAAATTGGGCGAGCACAAGGAGTACAGGCTGAAGCGGCAGGAATTGCTGCGACAACAGATATGAATCCGATTTTAATTAAACCAACAGGTGAATATAAATCACAGATTGTTGTTCATGGAGCACCTTATAAAAATATGCAGGCAGGTGCTTATCGTGAAGAATTCTATGACCAGGGTTTGCAGATAATTGAACAGTCCTATAGCCGATTAGCTAATCAATTTGAGAGAATTGTCATAGAAGGAGCAGGAAGTCCTGCTGAGATTAATTTAAATGATAGAGAACTTGTCAATATGCGTGTTGCCCAAATTGCCAATGCACCTGTTATTCTAGTAGGAGATATTGAAAAAGGAGGAGTGTTTGCAAGTTTAGTAGGAACATTGCAGCTTCTTCATCCCGAAGATAGAAAAAGAGTTGTAGGGGTATTCATTAACAAGTTTAGGGGAGATGTTACACTCCTTGAACCAGGACTTACTTGGTTTGAAGAATATACAGGTGTTCCTGTTTTAGGTGTGATCCCTTATATTCACGATTTAATGATCGAGGCAGAAGATTCAGTTGTGTTGAGTAAATACTCAACGAATCAAGATGATTCTAAAGAAATTGATATTGCGGTCATACGCTTTCCGATGATTTCTAACTTTACGGATGTTGATCCTTTTTTTAATGAACCTGATTGCCACGTTCGTTTCGTGAAAAAAGCGGAAGAGTTAGGAGAGCCAGATTTAGTAATTCTACCAGGTAGTAAAAATACAATAGAAGATATGATGTTTATAGACAATAATGGGTTGTCCAATCAGATTTTACAGTTGGCAGAAAAAGGTGTAACGATGATAGTAGGGATTTGCGGAGGCTATCAGATGTTAGGGAACACCATTGACGATAAATATCGGGTTGAATCAACACATAGCGAGAAAGCAGGATTAGGGTTAATCCCAATGAAAACATCATTGACGCAAAAGAAAATGACGGTTCAATCGGAAGGGGTAGCTGAGTTAGGAGAACAGAAGATTTCAGTTACAGGTTATGAAATACATATGGGCGAGTCTCATTATCAACACACTCACACTCCTTTTATCCGATTAGCAGATCGAGTAGATGGGTACATCTCCTCTAGTAAAGCGTTAATAGGAACCTACTTCCATGGTATATTCCATAACGATCAATTGAGAGAAGTACTACTTAACGAAATTAGGCGAAAAAAAGGTTTAGATCTGGTTCATAATAGAGTTTCTTTTGCTCAGAAAAAAGAAGAAGGATTTGAATTATTAGCGAAGGTAGTAAGAGAAAACATTAAATTGGACCGAATAAATGAAGTCATGATCCAATTTCAAAGACACACAAACTAGTACTCCATAAGGATAACAGATACTCCTAATTGCTTATTTAAAACGGAAGGAAAAGCCTTTTCCTTCCGTTTTAGTATGCTATTTTACCTGCGTATGTTATTTGTAAACAGTTATCCAGCATTCTTTCAATTTCTTGATGATTCATCTCAGACCCAATGAATAGGAACTCAGTTAAAAAATGGTTTGAATTAATAGGTAATAACGTTGTATCAACTTGTATGGATGATCCAACTTGAGAAATGGAATATAGTTCTTGTTTAGATGAATGATAGCATCTTCCTTTCATACGAAATACTTCATTAGGAAGATTAGAAAAAAAGTCTTCTAAACGGCTAAAATCAATAGGTGAATTGCTCTGATAAACAAATGTTTCAATGCCATATTGACCAATAACATTCAAGTTCCTTCTAGAAGAGAACAATTCTATCTGGTGACTATATAAATAGTTAGCTGCTTCTAGGTCAAAGCCAACATTATTATTCTCCGTTCTCCATACCCTTTCATGTAGTCTTTCTACAACCGCGTTTGGTTGTAAATTTTGTATAAATACAGTTAGTTCAGCTAACCGTTCATGTGAAAGCTGTTCTGTATTTGTTAAGTAAATCATTCCAGCGTGCTCTAGTTGGTGAATAAATGCCTCTCCAAGTGTATATTCGAGTGTTGGCGTAGAATTCAGTTCATTTGTCTGTATGCTGTGTTCAGAAAAATAGGCAAACCAAAAATCCCTCGCATTTAATATATGAATATGGGCCTTTGGCGAGTAATTTAAACGTTTCATTTGTGATGCAAAGCTTCCAAGAAGAGATTCAAAAGTTGAGATCGGATAAATATCTAAAATAATCTCGTCAATATGTTCATTGTCGCATTCCTCTTCTAGTATCGTGAGCAGATTGGATACTGTGTTTATCTCTAAGTGATGAACAGCTTCACTAACAAAGTGTGTAAGAGGAAAGGGATCTTCTGCTGAATGAACTACTAACTTAACATCGGTAGGTCGGAAGCGAATCACTCTAATGTTGTTTGCATTCTTTCTTTGTAGTTTTCTTATTACATCACATTTATCTTTTAAAGAAAAGCCGGTTATAACTGTTAGAGCTTTTTGTTTTTCCAATCTGCACACATCCTATATCTCTTGTATTTTTACCAGCTAGATTTTTTTACACCTGGAATTTGACCTTTGTGGGCAAGTTCTCTAAATGCAATTCTAGATAGTTTAAATTTACGGAGAACACCACGCGGTCTACCAGTCATCTCACATCTACGAGTTAAACGACTAGGCGCCGAATCACGCGGAAGTTTACTTAGGGCTACGTAATCTCCTTTTTCCTTTAATTCTCTTCTTTTTTCTGCATAATGTGCAACAAGCTCCTGTCTTTTCTTTTCCTTAGCCACCTTCGACTTTTTTGCCATGATGACGACCACCTTTCTATGATAATCAAAATCATTACGATTTATATATTAAAGGAAAGTTATGGTGAAGTAAAGTTTCTTGTGGAATAAAAGGTAAATTTTCTCTTTATGGATAGGGTGGGAGCGAACAGTATCAAGCTGTTCGCTATAAATATCACTCAAACATGATTCCTAACTTCATAAAACAAATCCTCGAAATCAGACCAGCGTATTTTACGTTTTAAGTACTCTCTAAAAGAATAGCAGCTTTTTTCCTGAGGGTTATTGTAAAGGGATGAGATTAATATTTCCAAACGAGCTTGGATCATAAAATAATAACGATCTGAGGTTTGAACAACAGGGATATCTGTGATTTTCACCTTTTGTCCCGTTATATTTCTAAACTCAATTCTCTTATAAAACACAATATCAGCCTCTTTTTTAAACCGTTTTCTTTTTATTATAACCAATCAAGGTTGTCATTGTCTAAATATTCATAGAAATATGTGAAGCTTCTCTATACAAAAAAACCAGATTCATATTTAGAATCTGGTTTTCTCCTATTTCCGATCTTATGCTAATCTTGTCTTGAAGTTTTCGTAGCCAAACTCTCGTACGATACGATAATCTCCATTTTTATCTTTTAACGCAATTGCTGGTAGGGGCATGCCGTTAAAAGTAGTGTTTTTCACCATCGTGTAAATGGCCATATCGCCAAAGACTAGGCGGTCTCCATTTTGTAAAGGCTGATCAAAGGAATATTCGCCAATCACGTCACCGGCAAGACAAGTTTGTCCACCGAGTCGATACGTATATGGCTTCTCATTGGCTTCACCTGATCCAAGTAGAGGAGGGCGGTAGGGCATTTCTAACACATCTGGCATATGACAAGTAGCAGATGTATCAAGAATTGCAATCTCGATATCATTCTCGAGTTTGTCAAGAACGGTCGTAACGAGGTAGCCGGCATTTAAAGCAATCGCTTCTCCAGGTTCTAGATAGACTTCTAACCCATATTGATCTTGCATTCTTTTAATGCATTTCTCAAGTAAGTCAATGTCATAGTCTTCACGAGTGATGTGATGTCCACCGCCAAAATTGATCCACTCTAGTTGAGAGAGCCACGGCCCGAACTTTTCTTCAACTGCATTTAATGTAGTTTCCAAATCATCTGAGTTTTGCTCGCAAAGTGTGTGGAAGTGAAGGCCTGACACACCATCAAGTAGCTCTGGACGAAAGTTTTTAGCTGTAACACCAAAGCGTGAACCAGGAGAGCATGGATCATAGATCGCATGCCCCACCTGTGTAGAGTGCTCTGGATTAATCCGTAAGCCAACTTTTTTTCCAGCTTGAAGGACTTTGTCCTTAAACTTTTCTACTTGTGAAAAAGAATTGAAAATAATGTGATCACAATAGGAGATGATCTCATCAATCTCATCTTCACGATAAGCAGGGGAGAAGACGTGATTTTCTTTGCCCATCTCCTCATGTCCAAGTCGTGCCTCATACAAACCGCTTGATGCCGTGCCACTTAAATATTTTCGGATCAATGGATACATCGTTGACATCGAGAACGCTTTTTGCGCAAGAAGGATTTTCGAACCTGTTCGTTCCATGACGCCATTTAAAGTCTTCAAATTTTGTTCTAGAAGGCTTTCGTCCACTACATAACAAGGCGTTGGTAATTCCTCAAACCGCATCTTAACGCACTGTCTCCTGCTCTTTGATCGGCTCATTATCAACAAGCTCTGGGTTGAAGCTTTCTTGCCATGGAAGACCCCACTTGTTTAATGCTTCCATGAATGGATCTGGATCGAATTCTTCGATGTTGTATACGCCTGGTTTGTTCCATTTTCCAGTCATAACCATCATCGCACCAATCATTGCTGGAACACCTGTTGTGTAAGAAACCGCTTGTGAGCCAACTTCTTTATAGCACTCTTGGTGATCACATACGTTGTATACATAGTATGTTTTTTCTTTGCCGTCTTTTTTCCCTTTGAAAATACAACCGATATTCGTTTTTCCGACTGTGCGTGGTCCAAGAGAAGCAGGATCAGGCAGTAACGCTTTTAGAAATTGAAGTGGAATGATTTCTTTTCCTTCGTATTCAATTGGCTCAATTGACGTGAGGCCAACATTTTCAAGACATTTTAAATGAGTTAAATAGCTTTCACCAAATGTCATGAAGAAACGAATGCGTTTAATTCCAGGAATATTCACAGCAAGAGATTCAAGTTCTTCGTGATACAATAAATACATATCTTTTTCGCCGATTTCAGGGAAGTTGTAGACACGTTTAATTTCCATTGGATCCGTTTCAATCCATTCGCCCTTCTCCCAGTAGCGTCCATTTGCAGATACTTCACGAATATTGATTTCAGGATTGAAATTCGTTGCGAACGGATAACCGTGATCACCTGCGTTACAATCAAGAATATCGATATATTCGATTTCATCAAAGTGATGCTTTAAAGCGTGAGCAGAGAAAACTCCCGTTACGCCTGGATCGAAGCCACTACCTAAAAGAGCCGTAATTCCAGCTTTTTCAAAGCGCTCACGGTAATCCCACTGCCATTTATATTCAAATTTAGCCGTATCTTCTGGCTCATAGTTGGCTGTATCCATATAATGCGTCTTTGTTGCAAGACACGCATCCATGATCGTTAAATCTTGGTAAGGTAATGCCAAGTTCATAACGATATCTGGTTTTACTTCTTCAATTAATGCGATTAACTCATCTACATTGTTCGCATCCACTTGGGCTGTCGTAATCTTTGTCTTTCCACCGTCAAGTTTTGCTTTTAAATCATCACACTTTGACTTTGTACGACTTGCGATACAAATTTCTTCGAATACTTCATAGTTTTGAACACACTTGTGAATCGCTACAGAAGCAACTCCACCACAACCGATAATTAGCGCTTTTCCCAATTTTTCATACCCCTAACTAAATGTATTTTGCAATATGCAAGAGAAGTCCGTACACACTGACTTAGTAGTAGCTTAACTGCTGAGAAAGTCTTAAGCAAAAACAACGACTTAATGACTTTTGGACAGCAAAAAAGCAAGTGTAAACGCATTATGCGCACAACACTTGCTAAGATATTATCGTCAATATTAAAAAGGCAGCAACAATCCATGACAAAAATATGTATCGGATTTAGATCTATATCATAAAAAAGTAAAAACCATTATGATTAGAGAGCTCTTTAATATATAAAATATCTTATTAGGATCAGAGTCTATATAGCAAATAATTACTTCTTAGCACTCTTATTGACCGTTTCACAAGTTGATGTGCAAATGCACTGGTTGTAAAGTAACCAACTTATAAAATTTGAGCTTCTAACTCAATCAATAAGGCAACAAAGTTGCCAAGCGGCATTTGACCCAGCTGTCCGTATGGCTTTGACTTACAATCGTAAGTGGTCAAAATTATCTGCTTGGAAAGACCTGATAACGAAGAGAGAGCTTTCCAATTAATGCTTCTCTAGATTATCAACTTGTAATTAAAATAGCAATAGTCATATAAAAAAAAATAAAAAAAATTGTTATGTGAAATCGATTTTATTTGCTGTTGAGGAAATAATTGGTTAATTGCATTCACATTTGAACCATTTTTTCCTTAATCTATAAGAAGATTCATTTTTTTCATTGAAGGCCATTGGTTTTACTTAAAGAAATATGTGGTATAAGGAACTATTAGAGTTTTATGTAACAATTATACTTGTGAAAAAACTAAATTACGAAAAGAAAAATCAATGATAAAATAGATAGACTATCCGATTATGAAGGTTGCAAGTTTGAAATGGTATTTATACAACATTGGTAGGTGTGTGACGTGCGGGGAAAGTATGTAGCGATCATGATCGCTAGTTTATTATTGATGAGTTTCCTTTTGTATTTATTTGTTTTTGATGGCAATTCTAGAAAACTAGAAAGCTTTGAAAAGGCAGAATTGCTTATCGAAGTTGAGGAAATAGAGAACCAAAATCTTGTAGTAGAAGAAGAAAATCAGCTCGAAGATGAGAACGAAGATGACGTACGACTAAATACAAAAATCAAAGGAAAAGTAAGAGAAGTCGTGGAAGGCGCCATTAAATTAGTTAGAAAAGATCAAAAGATAGTCGCGATTGGTGATTCACTTACTCAAGGAGTTGGCGATGAGACAGAGCAAGGTGGTTATGTCGGCATCCTTAATCACACGTTCGAAGATCATAACGTAAACCTGACAATAGAAAATTTCGGTAAAAGAGGTAACCGTTCAGATCAATTATTACAACGGTTAGATGAAGAAGAAATTGTCTCCTCTATCGAAGAGGCTGATATGATTCTCATTACTATTGGGGCTAATGACATAATGAGAGTGGTGCAAAATCATTTTACGAATCTTACAATTGAACCTTTCCAAGAAGCTAGAGCAGGCTATAAAGAGCGATTAACGGAAATTATTTACGTCATGAATCAACTAAATCCAGATTCACACATTTTCTTAATTGGTTTTTATAATCCGTTTGAGGCGTATTTTAGTGATATTGAACAAGTAGAAATGATCATAGATGATTATAATGAGGCTAGTGAATCGGTGACAGAGCAATTTGAGAATGTAACCTTTATCCCAACAAAAGATTTATTTAGTGAATCTGATCAAGAATTATTAGCTGATGATCATTTTCACCCGAATACTAGAGGCTACAAACTAATTGCAACGCGTGTCTTAGACTATTTAATGATGATCTCGAGTGAAGAATCTTAATTCATTGAAGTAAGGCGCAGAAAGGAGATGTAAATTGGATAAACTAAGAAAAAAAGTGAGTTGGAAAGTATTGTTTTTGGGTTTAGTAGGGGTGAATGGCCTTTTTCTTATCCTTTTCCTCGTCTTTCTTTTGTGGCCCGTTTCTCAATCAAATATACCAGAAAAAGAGTTCATTGAAGATGTTTCAGGGGCTGAGTTCACGGTGCAGTCGAGTAAGCAAAATTTAAATGCGCTTGTGAATGGGTATGTAAATAAGTTGCTAAAGGATAAGGACGATAAATATTTTGTTGAGTTTGATGAGGATGTTCATTTGTTAGGTTCCTTTGAAGCGTTTCAAACAGATATTCCATTTTCAATAATATTGCAACCTGCTGTTCAAGAAAACGGAGATCTAATTTTACGTCCAACGGAAATGTCTCTTGGATTACTACAACTGCCTAAGAGAAGAATTCTTGATTACGTTAAGAAAAATACCCCTACACCAGAATGGATAGAAATTGATCCTAAAAATGAGCTCATCTATATCGCTGTTACGCAAATGGAAGTGAAATCCAATTTCAAAGTGAAAGTACAACAATTTGATTTGAAAAATGATAAAATTTCTTTCCGAATTAAAGTGCCGAATGAAACGTTAGGATTATAAAAGAAATGAAAAAGGAGCTTGCCTCAACTGAAGAACACGAGGTTCGCAAGGTTTTTTGCAACACGAGAGGATTTAAAAGGGTGATGTTATAGGAAATGGCTGGGCTAGCAGGATTCGAACCTACGCATGACGGAGTCAAAGTCCGTTGCCTTACCGCTTGGCTATAGCCCAACAACATTTTTATTATGGATTTAATGAAAGATGATTATTCATATTTCTTTCAAAAATTTTTAAAGCATGTCTGATTTCATTCATGGAACAATCTCAAGTTTTAGCAAATTTACATGTAGAGTTTAAAAATAACACTTGAATTTTATGTATACAATTGATAATATAAGTAACAATATAATAAAAAATGAATAGCGATAAACTTCTTATCCAGAGTGGTAGAGGGACAGGCCCTATGAAACCCGGCAACCATCAAGTCAACATACTTGAACGGTGCTAAATCCTGCAAAGGTTGTAACCTTTGAAAGATGAGAGCGACGTATAATAATACAAACCTCTCTTTTAATCTAAAAGAGGGGTTTTTTTGGATAGAAGGCTATCGCTCAAAAAGGAGCGAGTACAATGGAAAAAGCAATCTTTGGTGCAAGTGAATTTTTTAGTCAAGAGGCATTTGTTACAGGGTTTCGAGGAATTGAGAATGTTCGAAGAGGACAATTGAAAGGAACGAATATAGAGATAGTAGAAATTTGGTTTGATCCGTGGAAAGTTTCTTATGAGGAAGTCGTAAACTTATTCTTTGATTTACATGACCCTACTGCGACAAAAGGTCAAACAATAAAGAATCAATCATTCATCTTTTTTACCGATCATATTCAATTAACAAAAGCGAAACAAAAGAAGAAAGAGTTAAAACATTTAGTGAAAAATGAAGTTATTACAGATATCATTCCAGTAGAGCGCTATATCGATCGCTTGAAAGAAAGTAGGCTCATTTCTTAATCCGAAAAAAGATGATAGTAAATGTAAAAGCCACTGAAAAAGGTGAGATACATCCCTTTTTCAGTGGCTTTAGTCATAAATAGAACATAGAGAGAATTAATTCTTAAACACATGTTGTCCAATAACAACCGTTGTCTCTCTTGTGTCTAGCCAACGGTTAGTAGCTATGTCAGGGTTGTAAAAGAATAATGATTCTTCTGTTATATTTCTCATGTCGGATAATGCTGCTTCTACAGCTTTGATCGATTCTGCATCGGCTGGTTTATTAACTTGTCCATTTGCGACCGGTTCGAATTGCTTAGGTTCGTAGATGACTTCCTTTACTGTATCAGGAAATTTAGAGCTCTCAATTCGATTTAAAACAACATCCGCCACAGCCACTTTTCCTTCAAAAGGTTCTGTTTGTGCTTCAGCTCGTACAATTCTAGCTAAGAGATCTACTTCTTTTTCAGAGAGATTGATTTCGCTAGTTTCATTGCTGCTTATTTCTTTTACTTTAGCCGTGTCGTTATTTTTATGTATGTTAATATTCTGTCCCACAACAATTACATTTAAATCTGTAATTTCAGGATTGGCCATAGCTAATTCTAGTAGAGTTAAATCATGCTCTTTTGCAATTTGAGTCATCGTATCTCCTTCTTCTACCGTATAAGCAAAGGTAGGTTCACCAATCATTAGTGCGACAAATAGTGTAAAGATAAAGAGTAGCTTTTTCATTAAGTAATCCTCCTAATACAAATCGTTTTGATAGCTTTTCACATTTCCATTCCTATGAAAACGAAGTAGGGATTATGATTACAGTGAGATTACAGTGAGATTACAATTAGAGAGGGGGCTACCGAAACTATTATATAGAAGGAAAATATTAGGAGGAATTAGTTAAGAGTGAAAGCTACTTTATAAATTATCCAAGAGTAGCAAACATAGGTCTAATACGTTTTTGGTAGTTTTTGCTAACTTTCTCCCTGAATTTCACGGCTAATTAACTAGTCCTATTAGCCTATTTTTATTGACGAGGCACAATCTCAAACTGAGATGGAGTTGGAAGTTAAATGATTTATAGGAGGTTTGTAAATGAATAAGAGAGTAACAATGAAAGTCTATGATAGATGTGGTATAGCGAAGAGTTTCTTATGTCTCAAAATGAAAGCAAAAAGGGGTTTAAATTAGTAACACTGGGGCGAATTAGTCCTAAATACACGGTTACTTGCTTTACGATACATAACTAATAATTCAGTACGAAAATCCCATTGTAAATAAAAGCGTTTACAATTAACATAATATTCATGATATTTAATTTGTATGGTTAACAAACTAAATAGGTGAGAGTTAGGTTGCCGGCCTGAAAGAGTAAGCGAAAAGCGTGACTACATACAATCTAAGTAAACGAATCAGAGATATCCTTCTAAAAGTTAGTTAGTTTGTTTGCTATACAAATAAAAGAAAGCGCTTAATTTAAGGGGGTGATTTTTTTCAAGGTAAAGCAAATAACAGAAAGTATATTTCGTTAATTACATTCATTAAACAGGGGGAGGAAGAAGGTAATGGTTAAAGTGAGGCAAGAGAAAAAGAAGTCTAAGTTCAAAAATCGTTGTAAAAAATTATTCGTTTCAACACTTGCAGTCTCATTAGTTGTTCCAGCTATTGCAGTCGGAGCGAATGATGATGATGATCGAGAGGATCTAGGGTATGTCCCACCAACTGATGGTTCAGAAGTAGAATTTATTAGTACATTCGATAGACTGAATTTTGTTGAAACAGGCGACACGGTGCTTGGTATAGCAAATGAAGATAACATTATTACTTCCGATGGATATTATTTTAAAGACTTAAATGGGAATGGTGAGCTTGATCCTTATGAGGACTGGAGACTACCAGTTGAAGAACGTGTGGAAAACTTAGTGTCACAAATGACTCTTAAGCAAAAAGCTGGGTTAATGAATATCAACACTCATCGAATCAATCTTGATCTTGAGGACGGTGAGTATGTAGTTGAGGATGATCAGTTAATCGTCGATAGAGGAATGAGATATACGATTTTCAGAACTACTGAATCGGCTAATGTTGTAGCACAATATACGAACCAGCTACAAGAAGTAGCAGAGAAACAACCATTAGGGATTCCAGTAGTTGTAACATCTAACCCTCGTAATCATCCATCGATCAATTACACAGATGTGGTCGATGAACCAGGCCAACACTCTTTCTGGCCAGGACAATTAGGAATGGCAGCTACGCGTAATGTAGATGCGGTAAGAGAATTTGCTGAAATTGCAGCACAGGAATGGAGAGCAATGGGAATCCGTAAAATCTACGGATACACCGCTGACCTAGCAACAGATCCACTTTGGTCAAGAATTGAGGAAACATTCGGAGAGGATCCACAACTTTCAGCAGATATGATGACAGCTCTAGTAAAAGGTTTCCAAGGTGAGGAACTTGGACCAGATAGCATCGCGAAAACCGTGAAACACTTCCCAGGTGGAGGAGCGCGAGAAGATGGTCTAGACCCGCACTTCCCTGAAGGAAAAAGAAATCCATATCCAACTCCAGGAAGTTTAATGGATTACCATATCATACCTTTCCAAGCAGTGATTGATGCAGGTGTAAGCTCATTAATGCCTTACTATTCATTCCCAAGCAATGATTTAAGTGCAGATCAAGGATTGCCTTGGCATAGTGAAGATCAACAGTTCGAGGAAGTGGGCTTTACGTTCAACTCAGCGTTTATTAACGATCTTTTACGTGAGGAAATGGGCTTTAAAGGATATATCAACTCAGATACAGGAGCAGTTACAAGCAGAGCGTTCGGTCTTGAAGATTTACCGGCAGTAGAAAGGTTCGCAAGAGCAATTAATGCTGGTACAGACCTTATTTCTGGTAACTCTGATCCACAACCTATCATTGACACAGTCGACCAAGGACTAGTTTCTGAAGATAGAATTGATGAAGCTGTTTCACGCTTACTTACAGAAATGTATACATTAGGTTTATTTGAAAATCCATATGTAGATCCAGAGAAAGCTCTTGAAGTGGTCGATCGTCCAGAATCACAAGAAAAGGCCGATGTCTTACACCGTGAATCAGTCGTTCTAATGAAAAATGAGGATAACGTTTTACCATTACGCAATAAACAAATCAATGACATCGTCCTTTATGTAGAAATGTTTACAACGGCAGATAATGATGAAGAAATTACGGCAGGATTAATGGATCTAATTGAAGAATACGATGGCGCAATTACATTAACAGATAATCTTGATGAAGCGACACATGCCTTTGTTTGGGTTCAACCTGTACAAGAAATGTGGGAAAATAATGTAGTTATAACCGTTGGAGAAGGAACAGGAATTGATGATGTAGACAGAATTGTAGAAATCCAACAAACTGTTCCAACGATTACAACTATTAGCATGACAAACCCTTGGTTACTTGAAAAGATTGAAGAAAATGCAGCAGCAGTGATCGCGACATTCGGTGTGAAAACTGAAGCATTATGGGATGTTGTTAGAGGAGAATTCAATCCAACTGGTACATTGCCATTCACGATCCCAGCAAGCATGGAAGCGATTGAAAATGGAGCAGGAGATATTCCAGGATATTTAGAAGATGAGTCATATGCGTACAAAAACTCAGCTGACGATCAATATTGGTTTGGATTTGGTCTTTCTTATGAAAATTACGAACAACTACTGTTAACAGAATTGCAAGAGCAAACAGAAGATTATATTGCATCTGGTGACATATCTGGCCCAGTAGTTAATCAATTAACGAACCAACTAAAGCAAAGCCAACATCACTTAGATAAGGGCTCAAAAGAACAAGCAACACACTTTGTTAACAATTACCTTTCTCACCTTCAACGTGACGCAAATAGCCGACACATTACAACCGAAGCAAAAGAGAGTTTAACGAAGGTTGCAAGTGGTATTATTGAAAAGTGGTAAGAATAGTTGAATGAAAGTCTGACAAACGATTGATTTTGTTTGAAAAGAAATTGAGAAACTCCCATTTTGATAAGTGGGAGTTTCTTTGTTTTATATGCACGGATGAGCTACAGAATAGACGTTTGACTAGGGAAAAAGACTGATAAATAAATAAGGTTGTCATCTTCTTCAAATCTTCCAATAAAGAGAACGTTGGCCCCCTTTAAGATTATCACCTCAGCCTCCAGACTGATTTTTTTATTATTTTTGTAAAATTTGGTAATCGAATGGGTGTTTTAGTATATAATTCGCTTGGGGAGAGTAAATTTGTTGAGCTCGAACTTTGGAAGTAGGTACATAGAGGGGGAGACGTATGAATCTTATTACATTTATTGTTCGGAGAAAGATCTTAGTTGGGTTGTTGGCAGTTTTGGTGGTTTTAATCGGGGCATATGCAATGCAAAAGCTTGATAAGGAGCTTTTTCCAGCAATTGATTTTGATGGGGCTTATGTAATGATTGATGCAGGAGATTTGCAAGCAGCTGAAGTGGAGAGAACGATAACGAGTCCATTGGAACAACAGATTTTAGCAATAGATGGCGTGGAGAGCATTCATTCATCATCTACTATTGGGTCAAGTAACATGGATATCTTCTTTGAGCGTGGGCGCGGGGAAGAAGTTTTTAAAGAGGTAGATACGATTGTGAGCAGTTCAACTGCCACTATATCTAGTGTTCGAGATGTCGTAACCGGTAAATACAGTACAAATCAACCGTACGACTTTTTCATGGATATTTCAGGTGGAAGCCAGGAGGATATGACTGCTTTAGCTCAGGACATTTTAGAGCCTAGATTGGAAGCATTGAAAGAAGTATCTGATGTTTTATTAGTTGGTGTACAGGAATTTGAAATGATGATCGAATTGAACCGTGATCAGTTATTAGATGAGGGAGTTAATGTTGCAGAGTTAATTGGCTTTATCCAACAAGAAAACAATGAGGTTACAGTAGGAACCTTAAATGGAGAACAAGATTCACCAACTCTCCGATGGAACACAAGAGTTGAGACAATTGAAGACATTGAAAATTTGAAAATCCCAACACAAGACGGATTTATAAATTTAAGTGAAGTAGCAACAGTTTCGTTAAAACCGAAAGTAGAAACATCTGGCGTCTGGAAAGATGGCGACAGTGAATTTATTTTCGTTCAAGTCGGTAGAGTCTCGAACGTCTCTCAAATAGAGATGGCCAAAGCTGTCCGAGCGGAAGTTGCAAAGATGAAAGAAGAGGGTTTAGTCGACGGTTTTGAATTAAACGATGTTGTCTCTCAAGCAGATTATGTTCAAGAGTCAATAGATGGGGTTTCTAACAATATTTTAATAGGTGGCATTCTTGCCGTTTTGATCTTGTTATTGTTTTTACGAAACGTTCGAGCGACACTCATTGTAGGGATTTCGATTCCAACATCGATACTCTTAACTTTTATCAGTATGTGGTTATTGGATTATAGCTTTAACGTTTTGACATTAATTGGGCTTGGATTAGGGATAGGAATGATGGTTGACTCTGCGATCGTGATATTGGAGTCGATCTATAGAAAGAAGGAAGAGGGGTTAGAAAGCTTAGATGCAATCACAAAAGGTATAAAAGAAGTGGCCACTGCTGTGATTGCCTCTATGTTAACAACGATTGTCGTCTTTTTACCGGTTGGGCTAATGGGGGAGAAATCGGACAGTTTATGATTATCCTTTCAGCTATTGTAGCAATTACGCTGATTAGTTCCGTCGTTGTGTCATTTACATTAATCCCGTCTCTAGCGGATAAATTTTTAAAACTGAAAAATAACAACACACGTAAGAAGGAAGGTCGAGTATCTCAAATTTATAGCAAGATCGTTTCATGGATTGTAAAGAAAAAGAGACATAGTGTAGCCATTATTATTTTGTTCCTATTCATGTTTGTCGGGTCTCTTGCTTTAGTGACAAAAATACCGATGACCATTATGCCTGATGTCTTTAACCGCTATGCAGAGATTGTCGTGAATGTAGAAACGGGTTTAACCCCTTCCGATAAGGAAAGCTTAGTCGAGGAAATTGATAAAGTTCTTTCTTCCATTAAAGACGTAGAAACGAGTTACGTCATGGATAATGGCGATATGTTTTATACGATTATTAATATGACCAAAGGCGACGAGATTACAAGGGATCAAAAGGAAGTGAATGAAGAGGTCTTTAGAGCGTTGCGTGAACTAGAGGAAACGGAGCCAATCGTCAGTGTTCAAGGAGTGATGGATGAAGGAGGAGGACATCCGGTTCAAGTCAATATTAAGGGAGAACAGTTTGATGAGTTACAGTCGTTAGCAACTGCATTTACAAGTGAGCTTGAAAACATTGACGGGATCGTTGGAATTTCACATTCAATGGAAAGATCATCAGTAGAAGAAAGAATCGAGCTGAATGAAGACGAATTGGAAAAGGCTGGTTTAACCTCTTTTCAAGTTAGACAGTTTCTAGAACAAGCATTTCTTCAAGTGCCAGCAGGAGAAATGACGATCGAAGAACAAACGATTCCAATCGTATTAACTTGGGAAGAAGCGACAGAAAAATCATCCGATTTGCTTAACTTGAATGTCCCAACGTTAGAAGGAGATAAGAAGCTTTCGCGCTTTATCGACTTACAGAGTGTCGATACTCCTAACAACATTAATCGAATAGATGGGGAGCGATATATTTCGGTTACAGCTGACATTGAAGGGGTCGACCTCGGCACGATTAACAGAGACGTTCAGAACCTTATCAATGATTTTGAAGTACCAACAAGTTATAGTATATCTGTAGCTGGGGATTTAGAGCAGCAACAAGAATTGATCGTAGAAATGCTTTTAATATTAGGATTAGCGATTTTTCTCGTTTATTTCGTAATGGCCGTTCAATTCAATCACCTCATCCAGCCGTTTATTGTGATGTCGATTATCCCAATGACGATCGTTGGAGTCATTTTAGGATTAGTTGTAACACAGAGAGAGTTGAGTATTATGTCGGCAATGGGTGTGATCATGCTAATTGGTATCGTATTAAATAATGCGATTCTCTTAATAGACCGGACAAATCAATTGCAAAAGGCTAACTACCGCGTTGAGGATGCACTTGTAGAGGCGGGAAAAAACCGGATTCGTCCTATTTTCATGACAACACTCACGACAGCAGGAGGAATGCTGCCGTTAGCATTAGCAACGGGAACGACTGGAAACTATCAAGCTCCAATGGCTACGGTGATCATATCAGGGTTACTATTTGCTACTTTTATTACCTTGCTGTTAATCCCGGCGGTATATAAAGTGTTTTCTTCTAGTGAAAAGGGAATTAGAAAACTTTTGAAAAGGGATAGAAAGAAGAAAAATGCGGAAGTGAATGAAATGGAAGTGTAACCTATAATTTAAAAAGAGCGTTTTTTTTGTAATATAAGATGAAAACAGACGTAATCAAATGAGATTACGTCTGTTTAGTCATCATGTTCATAGTGACCTAATATACTAGAAATTCTCTCAGCAGTCCTTGTTACTTCACCTACAAAAAGCGGATATTTGTCGTTTGTGACACGAGACATCGGTCCCACTACACATACTGAAGCGATAACTTCATTTGTATAATCTCGAATAGGTGCTGCGATACTGACGACTCCTTCATAAAATGTCTCCTCTGCTATTACATAGCCATCTATTTTAATTTGATCCAACCACCATTGAAGTTCTAAACGATTTGTGGTGGTTTTATTTGTATACGATTGCAGTTCTACGTTTTCGATCATTTTACGAATGTTTTCTTCTGATTGAAAAGCTAGAAGGGCTAAGCCGGATCCGGTGCAATAAATAGGGTTCCTTTTACCGATGTCTGAAAAAAGGCGTACTGGATGATCACATTCTATTTTGTGTAAATAAACGATACTTTTGTCTTCAATCACAGCAAGATGTGCTGATTCACCAAGCCTTGATACAAGAGCTTCTAATTTTGGCAACGTTTCTTTATATATTCCTTTTTGCTCGGTAACAATTCCTCCAAGTGTTAACAGCCCAAGTCCAAGTGTGTATTGATGATTGGGAGCTTTTTGGAGAAACCGATAATCTAGTAAAGTTGAGATTAATCGATGTGCTGAGCTTTTGGAAATTCCGATTTGTTTCGAAATCTCCGTTACGCCTAAAGTAACTCGATTGGATGTGAATAATCGAAGAATCTTCATTGCATTTTTGACAGAGGACAAAGTTGATTTACTATCTATGTCATTGGCTAAAAATTGTTGCTGTTTGTACAATGTCCGATTGGTAGCTTTTTTTCGTTCGGTAGCCGTGGAGAAAAGACTGTTTTGTTTTTTTACGATTTTACTAATATGATCACTCGCTTCTTTGACGTAGTCCACTAACTGATTCAGCCTCATGTTCGTCATTCTTTCAATTGGCCCGGCAATATTAATCGAGGCAATGACTTCATGATTAGCATTGAAAATCGGTGCTCCAATTGAAATAACTCCATTATGTAGTTCTTGGTTACTAATTACGTAACCACTCTTCTTGATGCTTTTCAATACGCTCATGAATACATCGGGATTTGTGATTGTTTTATTTGTATATGGATACAACCCATGTTTGATCACTTGATTGATATCTTCTTCGGTTTGATAGGCAAGAATGGCTTGCCCAGAACTAGTACAGTATGATGGATTTCTTCTTCCTGAGTGTGATAACAGACGAATAGGGTGAGGACATTCCTCTTTGTGCAGGTAAACTACTTCCGTCCCATCTAAAATACAAATGTGTGAAGTTTCACCTGTGATTTTTGTTAATTTTTTCATAATCGGGATTATTTCTTGTAAGATTATCATTTTTGAAGAAAGAAGATGACTTAAAGATAAGATAGAAACGCCCGGCGAATACAATTTTGTGTACGGATCCTTATTAATAAAGCCTTCTGAAGCCAATGTATGAACGAGTCGATGGGCTGTACTTAAGGCGATCTCTAATTCGCCTGCGATTTTAACTAAAGGTAATTCAGATCGGTCCATTGAAAAAATAGTTAATAACCGTAAGGCATTTTCTAGCGAGGAATATTTTCTTTTAGTGGTAGACATCTATTCACTCCCTCAAAAATTAAAGGTAAATGTTCCGTATAGAAGAAGTAACGACTTTTGTTCGGAATATTCTTACTATAACATAACATTAGTTGTTGAATAAGATTGTCAATTTATTACATGCCTCTCTATAGGGAGCAAGGAGGAAAATACATGACAGAAATGTTATATGGAGTGCGAGAAGGGGAAGTCAACCTTGAACGCTATCAGCTACAAGAATTAAACCAATTACTCGTATTTGCAGCGCAGTTTAATGATTTTTATAAAGAGAAATTAGCACATGTATCATTGCCGATTCAATCGAACGAAGACTTATTAGAGGTTCCTTTCACTCTTAAATCGGAATTATCAAAAGATCAAATCGACTTTGCTCCATATGGTAGAAATCATTCATATCCAGAATCAAGTTATATTCGCTACCATCAAACTTCTGGTACTTCTGGGCGACCTTTAAAAATTCTTGATACGAAAGAAAGTTGGGAGTGGTGGAGTGATTGTTGGGTGAAGGTTCTTGAATCAAGTGGGGTAACAAAAGAAGACCGGTTATACCTTGCTTTTTCATTTGGACCATTCGTCGGCTTTTGGTCAGCTTACGAAGGAGCGAAAAAAGTGGGAACGACCGTGTTTCCTGGTGGTGGCCAATCAACGATTGAGAGATTAAATAGCATTATTGAAAACAAAGCAACCGTTCTTCTCTGTACACCAAGTTATGCCTTACATCTTGCTGAAGTTGCAAGCGCTAACAATATTGATATTAAGAACGCCCATATCGAAACGATCATTACGGCCGGAGAACCAGGGGATCCATTCCTTCCGTGCGTGAACACATTGAGCGTTTATGGAGTGCGAAACTTTATGATCATGTAGGAATGACAGAAATGGGTGCGTATGGCTATTCTTGTTCTGAACAAAAGGGGATTCATGTAAATGAAGAGCACTTTATTTGTGAAGTGATCGACCCACAAACCTCTTTACCTGTCGCAGAAGGAGAAAGAGGTGAGCTTGTCTTAACAAATTTAAAGAGATATGGATACCCTCTGATTCGCTACCGGACGGGTGATATAGTTATTAACACGAATACGAAATGTCCGTGTGGCAATTCACACAAACACCTTCCAGGAGGAATCATCGGCCGTGCTGATGACATGGTTGTTATTCGCGGAATTAATATTTTTCCACAATCAATTGAAGCAATCGTTCGAGAGTTTAATGAAGTGACGGAGTTTAGTATTGTTTATTATACAATTGAAGAAATGGACCAAATCAAGGTGAAGGTTGAAACAGAGAATGAGGGAATAAAAGATGATTTGCAAAAACGGCTAAGAGATCGAGTAGGGTTAAGGGTTCAAGTAGATGTTGTTGAAAATGGATCGCTTCCTCGTTTTGAAATGAAGGCTAAAAGAGTTGTAGATGAGAGAGTAAAGTAAAAAAAGGAAAGTGAGAAGCACGGGACAAAGAGCTTTTATTGATGAAAAAGCATGGCATCCGCTCCGGAAATACTTCGCTTTTTAGCGGGCGGCTGGTGAGTCTCCTCGTGCTAACACAGAGGGCAATGTGGGGGTCTCACCCTTGCCTTTTGATGAAAATTAAACTTCAGACTGTAGACAAAAGGCCTTTGAGTTTGATTTCTCAAAGGCCTTTTTACGCTATTTCTTTTGATCGTTGAAGAGTAGGGAACTTCTATTTTTCCGCTCAACACCCGCCTGCGGAAAGCGTGTCCCCCATCCCGGGAGTGAGATCGAAGCTCCTTTTCAAGTCCGAAATAAACGAGCACTTTTTCAGTGGCCTCCCTTTTGATCCCGCAGGAGACTACGCATATTTCCTCCGCTTCAATAACCCAGCCTCTTCGTTTGATTTGAAAACACTCAACCTTCCTTAAAACAATCCAATCATATTAATAAAAACGATAGTGATGGTTAGTGGAACAATCCATCTCATTAAAAACTTCCACGTAGAGAACCAACTTGTAGAGAGTGAATTACCAGCTTGAAATTCTTTGGAAACAAGTTGTTGATCCATTCGATGAGTTATAAATAAGGCAATTAATAAGCTTCCTAATGGCAGCAGGATGTTACTAACGAGATAGTCGGTTGCATCAAAAATCGGTTGACCGAAGATGAGTACATCTTGGAGAACTCCAAATGACAGTGCAGCTGGAATTCCGGCTATGAAAATGATGATTCCTGAAACGAAAGCGACCTTTTTTCTTGAACGTTTTCCGTCTTCTATAAAAGCCGAGATGATGATCTCAAGCAAACTGAAAGAAGAGGTTAAGGTTGCGAACAAGAATAATAGTAAGAATAAGCTTAGGAATACTGAACCAAATGGCATTTGTGAGAATGCAGTTGGTAAGACCATGAATAGTAATCCAGGTCCTTCCGCTGGTTCAAGTCCGAAAGAGAAGACAACTGGAAAAATGGCAAGTCCTGCTAATAACGAAACAAAGATGTTCATAAAGACAACGGATGACGCCGCAGAAGGGATGCTCACTTTCTTGTCCAAGTAAGAGCTGTATGTAACCATGCAAGAGAATCCGACTGCTAATGAGAAAAAGGATTGACCAAGTGCATATAAGATCGATTCCCCTGTAATACTTGAGAAATCAGGCTTCAGGAAAAAGCGAACCCCTTCCATCGCTCCTTCTAACGTCAGGGAACGAAACACAAGGACAATGAAAAATACAAAGAGTAGTGGCATTAGATATTTACTTGCTTTTTCGATCCCGTTTTTAATTCCAAACGATAAGACGATGACATTGATGAGTAGGAATAATGCTAACCCAAGTAAACCCATCCAAGGAGTGCTCGTCACTTGTCCGAATAACTGTCCATAATCGGCACCGTCATGAATAATGTTACCTGAAACGGCTAATCCGGAATAAAGCAGGACCCAGCCACCGACGACACTGTAAAAAGAGAGTAGTAGAAAGCAACCAATCACGCCGAGGCGGCCAACCCATACCCAAAAGCTATTCGGTGCTAATTTCTTATAGGCGGAAATGGCTTCTTTCTTTGCCCCTCGTCCGATCACAAATTCAGAAATGAGCATCGAAAGGCCAATCACCACTGTAAAAACAATGAAGATAAGGAAGAAGGCGCCTCCGCCATTCATCCCTGCGACATATGGAAACTTCCAAATCGCCCCTAGGCCAATCGCCGCTCCTGCCGTTGCTAGAATAAACCCTAATTTAGAGGACCATTGTTCACGTTTTGTATCCATAGAATCATCCTTTGCTATGTGAGTTTCGCTCTTGCCGATCTGATTCCCCTGCTTTTATAACTAGTCAAAAAAAGCAGGGGAGAGACACTTCTCTTAAATTTCTGTTCGTAAATCCCATAGCTCTGGGAAGAAGCGCTGATCTAGAACTTTTTTCAAGTAGTTTACACCAGAAGAGCCTCCAGTTCCTACTTTAAAGCCTATGATTCTCTCAACTGTCTTCATATGGCGGAAGCGCCATTGTTGAAGCCAATCTTCAATATCAACCAGTTTCTCACCTAATTGATATAGATCCCAATATTGATCGACATTGCGGTACACGGTGAGCCATGCTTCGCGTACAGAATCATCCGCTTTATATGGTTTTGAGAAATCACGATTCACCATGTCTGGATTGATCGGCAATCCAGCTTTTGCAAGAGCTTGAATCGAGACATCATACAAGCTTGGTGCATGAAAAGCCTGCTCCAGTATTTTATGAAGCTCTTGATCTTTTTCATAGATTTTCAAAATGTGGCCCGTTTTATAACCTAAAGCAAATTCAATTAAGCGATATTGGTACGACTGAAAGCCAGAAGCCTGACCAAGCGAGTCGCGGAACTCCATGTATTCTGATGGCGTCATCGTTGAGAGAACGTCCCATGCTTGGATGATCTGAGATTGAATCTTTGAGACACGAGCTAAACGTTTAAAAGAAGTAGGAAGGTCGTCTGCCTTAATCGACTCGATCGCTGCATTTGTTTCATGCAAGATTAGCTTCATCCAAAGTTCACTTACTTGATGGATCACGATGAAGAGCATCTCGTCATGATGGTCCGATAAGCGATCTTGGCTTGAAAGTAGCGTATCTAACTGTAAATATTCTCCGTATGTCATGTTGTTATTAAAATCAGTGTGAATTCCCTTCTCCGCTTCAGCTGCTTTGTTTTGATAGGTTTCGTTCTTTGTCATAAGTAAGCCTCCTTTATTATAGTGGGCGAATAACCGCTCGAACTGGACTTCCATCGGCCTCTCTTAAAGGCAAAGGGAGAGCAATTAACTCATAATCGCCTTCTTCGACATCGTCTAGCATTACGTTTTCTAAAATGTGAATCTTATGTTCATATAAGGCGTGATGGCCTTCTAAATCTTTGCTATCGAGTGCATCGACAGAAGGGACGTCGACGCCGATTAATTGGATTCCTTTTTCATGTAAGTAGATGGCACCATCCTCAGTAACATACGGAATGCTTTTTGGAAAGCGCTCTGGTCTATTCGGAATGGCTGTTTTGATCAGAAGTCTAGTAACTCCTTTTAAATCAAAATGGCTCAGGGCAGCGCGATCGATTTTCTCAAAAGATGAAAGATCAATCACTCGAGCCTCACCGATAAAGACATTCAAATCTAAATCTAGTATTTTGGCCCCGTCATTACGAAAGTGAAAGGGGCATCGACATGAGTTCCAGAATGAACACTCATAGTGATTTGCCCAATATTGACAGAGCCCGTTTGCTCTTTTGAGTACGTCATTTGATAAGAGAAGGGTGTATCTTCTGGCCAATGAGCGAGCTTGTCATGCAAAGGTTGTGAGATATCGATCCATGATTGGTTGTTTCGTTGTTTGTTCATCGTTACGCCACCACTTCACGTTCATTTTTAAATTTCTTATAGCGTTCTTCTTTCATGATTGTCTTTAACATTTGAACACATTCCCACACTTCCTCAAACGTATTATAAAGGGCAACAGGAGCGAGACGAATGCCATTTGGCGTACGGTAGTCTGGGATAATCTTTTCTTCCTTTAACGCTTTGCAAATTCTTGCTGCTTCAGGGTGCTCAAGATAAACATGACCTCCTCGTCGATGATCTTCTTTAGGATTTTGAATGGCAAATCCGTAATCCGTAAGTTCATGCTCAATCAGATCCATCAAATATTGAGTAAGCTTCAATGATTTCACCCTTATTTTTTCCATTCCCACTTCCTCAAAGATGGAAAGAGAACCGATGAGAGGAGCGAGGCTTAACACATGCGGTGTTCCAACTTGGAAAGCGCCCGCGTCTTCAGCCGGTGTAAGTGTATGATCCATATCAAATTGTTTATCTTTACGTGAGCTAAACCAACCAGCGAGCCCAGGGTGTTTGCCGAAGTGTTTTTTATTAACAAATAACCCTCCAACGCCACCAGGACCGCCATTTAAATGCTTGTAGTTGCACCAAAAGGCAAAGTCAACATCCCAGTCACTCAAGTGATGAGGGATCGAGCCAACAGAATGACATAAATCAAAACCAATCAAAATGTTGCGCTTATGAGCTTCAGCTGTTAGTCGCTTCATATCAAGAATTTGACCACTTCGGTACAGCACACTCGGTAAGACAATTAGTGCAATATCTTCCTTCATTTCATTAATAATGTCTTCTTCAGCCAAAGTATGCCCGTCAGAACTACGAACTTCAACTAAGTGTTCACTAGGATCATAGCCTTTTAAAGTTAGCTGGCTCTTTAAAGCGTAAATGTCACTTGGAAAGTTAAGTTCATCGGCTAAAATTTTCGTTTTCTTGCTGTCAGGTTGATAAAATGTACTTACTAATTGATGGAGGTTCACCGTTGTCGATCCTGTTACGATGACTTCTTCAGGTGATCCGCCCACAAGTGGAGCTAAGCTATTCCCTAATTGTTCCGATAAATAGAACCAAGGATGCTCCCCTTGAGTCCAACCATCAATACCAAAGTGCTTCCATGAATCTAGTAAGCTTAGCAACGTTTGTTCAGCTCGTTTTGATAAGAGCCCAAGCGAGTTTCCGTCAAAATAGATGCTTCCTTCTTTTACATAAAACTCATTCCGATAAGGGGCAAGCTCATCTTCTTGATCTAAACGAACCGCATACTCCTTATTGTAAGCGTTATCAATATTAGCCATAAAAAAACTCCTCCTAAAGTAGAGTAATGAATTAATTAAATTATATTGCAATAACTGACATCATGTCAATGACATTATGTCAGTTAGTTCTAGAATCATTGTATTCACAAGAATAACCTTGTAGAATAAGGACCATAGAGAAATCAAAGAGGTGTAGAAGGTGGCGAAAGAGAAGGAGAACTTAACGGCAAGAGAGCGTCAAGCGATACAAACGAGAAACAATCTTTTGAAGGCAGGAAAAGAAGTTTTTCTTGAAAATGGATTTCAAAAAGCTACGATATCTCAAATTATAAAACGAGCCAATACCGGATATGGGACAGCCTATGTCTATTTTAAAAATAAAGACGATCTCTTCATCGTCTTAATGGAAGAAGTCATGGACAAATTCTATCAAGTAGCGGAGCAATCATTTGAGCCAAAATCAAAAAAAGAAGCACAAGAACAAATTTCAAAACAAGTGCATCTGTTTCTCATGTTGGCAGTCGAAGAAAAAGCGATGATGAGCGTCGTTAAGGAAGCAATCGGGTTTTCTTCTGAAGTGGAACAAAGGTGGAATGTCATTCGTGAACGGTTTATTGAACGCATTTCAGTCGATGTCCGCTATTCGCAAGAACACGGGCTCGCCAATTCTTCTTTTCACCCTGCACTAGTTGCTCGTGGATGGTTCTACGCAAATGAAATGTTCATGTGGGACTGTGTGAAAGGGGACAACGACTTTTCGATTGAGGATGTAATTTTGAATTTGACGAAGTTGTATGTGGACGGGTTGTATTAGGAGATGAGTTAAATGATGAAAATAAATGTAGCGATGTATTTATTAATCGTTTTCCTCCTCGTTGGGTGTTCAGCGAATGAACAACAAAATCCAATAGACAACGAGCAGGGGAATGATTTGGAAGTGATTGCAGAAAATCTTACTGTTCCGTGGTCACTCGAAAAACTTGATCAAACGTTCTATTTAACAGAAAGACCAGGATCCATCATAAAATGGGAAAATGGAGAAGTGGAACGGCAAAGAGTAGAACTAGAGCAAGATATTTCGACAGCTCCCGAGGCGGGGTTATTAGGGTTTGTGCTCGCCCCTGACTTTGATGAATCAAATTTAGCTTATGCGACTTATACATATGTAGATGATTCTGGACAATTTAACCGTATTGTAACTCTCCGTTTGGAAGATAACGTATGGAGGGAAGAGCGTTTGCTCCTCGATCATATTCCTAGTGGTACGTTTCATCATGGTGGCAGGCTTAAAATTGGCCCCGATGGAATGCTTTATGCAACAACCGGTGATGCGTCTGAACCGAATATCGCACAAGAGCTTGAGTCGCTAGGTGGGAAGATTTTACGAATGAATCTTGACGGCTCTATTCCTAGTGATAATCCATTTCCAGATTCCTATGTGTATAGTTATGGACATCGAAATCCCCAAGGCATTACTTGGTCGTCTGATGGTACGTTGTACTCGAGTGAGCACGGCAACAGAGCAAATGATGAGATCAATTTAATCGAAGCTGGTCAAAACTATGGCTGGCCGATGATTGAAGGCGTTGAGGAGCAAGAAGGGATGGTTGCACCGCTATTCACTTCAGGAGAGGCAGACACTTGGGCCCCATCTGGAATGGCCTATTCTAATGGGAAATTGTATGTTGCCGCATTAAGAGGAACTGCTGTATTAGAATTTGACCTTGAAACAGGTGAACAACGAGAAGTAATAACTGGATTAGGAAGAATTCGTGATGTTTTCATTGAGGATGACTTTCTTTATTTCGTTAGCAATAATACAGATGGTCGCGGTACACCGCAGGAGAATGACGATAAGCTGTATCGAATTTCGCTTTTTAGAATAGAAATGGAAATTGAATAAGAGAAGGTGAAGGCCATACGGCTGTATTCGTGATCTACAGAAGCCAATAGGCACCAATATTTCAAGAAATATAATAGTATATGTTCCTGCTCCCAGTGGTAATTTGCTAGGGGCAGGATTTTTTAGTAAAGAAATAAAATGGCTCTACGAAACAAAAAACAGAATCTCGTAAATGACTCTGTTTTCTCTAGTAAGCTTGATTCCACTAAACAAACTCTATCAAATATAACCGCTGAAATTGACTACTCGGACATCATCTGTTTGGCTTCAAAATATAATGTTTGAATGAACTTCTTTGTATTAACTCGAGTAGAAGTTGCCGGAGAGCCAGATTCATTTTTTAATTCTAACATTCTTTTTCGAACAACTGTAAAATCAAAAAAGTGGGAGGCGTACTTTTCAAAAAGGACATTAGAAAAGTCAGTAAGTCCAAGCGATGCTAAGTGATTTAAGGAATGATAAATCGTTCTTCGGACCCTCTGTTTAGAAGCTTTTATCTCTCTTCTTACATCTTCATCATCCGCAGTTGCTCCTAGCTTTTTTGCAGCTACCTGCTCATAAATAGTTGTCAGAGAGGGCATTTCATGATCAAATGTATACTTCTTCTCAAAATTATATAAATAAACCAAAATATCTAGTAAATCTCTAGAACCGCTTTCACCAGAGATCCCTAATTCAGATAAAAGAAATTGGCCATAAGTCTTAATATTATCCTCTTTATAAGCAGAAGGTTTCCACTTAGGTTCTATTTGTAGGACGTTATTTAACGATTTTTGAATGTCATAAATGGATTTTTCTAAGCGGATATGCTCCATCACTTTTTGAAGCACAGCTAATACTTCGATTTTATTAATTGGTTTATTCACATAGTGCTCGATCCCAAGTAAATACGCTTCACAAATTAGATCCTTTGATTCTATTTGAGAAATCATAATGATTTTTCCCTTAAACGAAGGTTTGATTGCTCGAATTGTTTCAAGACCATCACGCTGAGGCATTAGTAAATCAATTAATAAAATATCGACCTTTTTTATGTTTAATGTTTCTCCATCCAATAATGCACCATCTTCAGATTCACCTACAACTTGCCCAAGGTCTTCATCCTCTATCATTTGAGCGAGCATAGAACGAACGATTTCATCATCATCGGTAATATAGAAGTTCATCTAGAACACTCCTTTTCCACTAAATTTTCAACTGGCAAGCTAATTATAAATACAGTTCCTTTATTCCCATGTCTACTTTGGAAGGTGACGGTGCCGTTAAGCTTTGTGACCATATCCTCTACAAAGGTTAATCCAATGCCTGTTGAGGGATTCCCCATAAGGTCATATTTAGAAGTGAAGCCAGGTTTGAATATTAATTTTTTATGCTTATCAGCAATCCCGACTCCGTCGTCTTCAATGCTAAATTCAACCGAATTCTGCTTTGCGATCGCTTCTATTTTAATGGTTCCCTTGTCAGTAATAGCTTCTACGGCGTTTGCAACTACATTATTGAGAATCGATAAAATCGTATAGATATGGTAACGAGAGTGCACTCCCTCAATCGTATAACTAAATTTAACCTCTTTTTCTAATAAGCGAGCATACTTTTCATTGGCTCGAACAATAATATGAATGAGCTCATTAATATGGACATAATCTGAGAAACTTTCATTTGTAATAAGTTTAGACAATCCGGCAAAAATTCTTTGATTGTCTTTTTTAATGTCATGTACCTCACCAGCGATTTCTAGTAGTTGTTGACGAGTACTTTTGATGACATTGCTGTTAATAAGTTGATCCTGATCCAATCCTCTATATAGCTCGTAAGCCTTTCTAGTAATTGCCTCCGAGTTTTGAAGTGATTTTTTCAAGTGAATGGATTCCTCATACAAATTGGAGACGAGCATGAGCATATGTTCATTATGCTTTCGAACCTCTCGCTCCCGTGATTGGGTTTCATACAACTTCATCATACTAAAAACACCTAACACCATAAAGCTGTGAGAAAGAGCTATAATAACCATTTCCGTTAAAGAGGCAGAAGTAATGGTCATTCCAAATACAAGATATTGCACGAATAGCTCTGAAAAGTCTGATAATAATTCAATAATGATGCCAAATAACCCAATGATCAAGGGACTGTGGTGGTAACGATTAACTTTCATTACATAAAAAAGACAAGTATACGTGAAATAAAAGAAAAAAGTGGGATAATGTGATTCAAACGATGTTAACCAGTTAAAGTTGTTCAGCATGAACCAATCTAGTAGTATTCGAAAAATGACAACTACAGAAGCAGTTAAAAAAACCGGAATAATAGCGGTGTTTCTTAAAAATAGTAGAAAAAGAAAAAGAACGGGTGGGCCTAAACTAACACGGAATGTTTCGTTAATGGGGTAGAAATTAATTTCGCCCGCAAGTGGAACAAAAAGGATCATAAAAATAATAATCGTACGTTCTTTTTTTAGTAAGGGATAAAGGTTCAAAGGTGTCACTCCTAGAGCTTTGTCAAAAAGACTACCAAAGATTTAAGCATAATTCTATATAAAAAGTTATGTTTATTCAACTATATTTACAATAAATTAAGAGCCTCCGCCCACTGTGATTCAACGCGTATCCTATGGGCTTAGTTTCTTAGGTGATTCAATTTTCTCAAAATACTACTTTTTTGAGAAAATTGGATGTTTTTTGTGTTTTCTTGTAGCATCCGGTCTCTTTTTGTAGATTTCTTTCTATACTTATGTATATTTGTAAGCAACCTAAATGCAAACGCTTACAATTTTTTAGGGGGTGTCAATGATTTTTTAAAAGTGAGATTTGAACGCGGATAAATAAAAAACTAGAGAGGTGATTCTTATGGTAGAAGCAATCATTGATTGGGGAAATACGATTTTATGGTCCTATGTGTTAATTGTTTTACTTGTTGGGTTAGGGATTTATTTTACGTTCAGAACGAAATTTGTTCAAATTAGAAATCTTGGAGAAATGTTTCGTTTAATAAAAGAAAGTCCTTCGACTACCAGTGGAAAGAATCAAGTTTCATCATTCGGGGCTTTCTGTATTAGTGCTGCATCAAGAATTGGGACAGGTAATCTTGCTGGGGTGGCTATTGCGATTACTTTAGGAGGTCCAGGTGCTGTCTTTTGGATGTGGATTGTTGCTATTTTTGGTGCAGCATTAAGCTTTATTGAAAGTACATTAGCTCAAGTATATAAGGTTAAAGGATCTAATGGGTACAAGGGTGGCCCAGCCTTTTATATGGAAAAAGCTCTTGGTGCAAGATGGATGGGGGTATTGTTTGCGATATTAATTACTTTCTGTTTTGGACTGGCTTTTAATTCGGTTCAAGCAAATACGATAACATCTGCATTTGAGGAAGCCTTTGGCATTAATCGACTTGTCCTCGGTATTGCTTTAACTGTACTGACTGGGTTTGTTATCTTTGGTGGCGTGAAGCGTATTGCTAAAGTGACTCAGGTAGTAGTTCCGATTATGGCTCTATGTTATTTGATTTTAACTACATATGTAGTGATTGGAAACATTGGTGAAATTCCTGGGATGATTGGTCTGATCGTCTCTAGTGCGTTTGGTTTCAACGAAGCGGTTGCTGGTGGGATTGGTGCTGCCATTATGAATGGTGTCAAGCGCGGATTATTTTCGAATGAAGCTGGAATGGGGAGTGCACCTGTTGCAGCAGCAGCAGCAGATGTGAGTCATCCGGCAAAACAAGGGTTTGTTCAGACGCTAGGTGTATTTATCGACACATTAGTTATTTGTAGCGCAACTGCGTTTATTATTTTATTATCTGGTGTTCAAGGAGAGGGAATGGGTGGCATTCAGCTCACTCAAAGTGCATTAGCTAGTCATGTTGGTTCGTGGGCAACCATTTTTGTCGCTATTGCCATTTTGTTATTATGTTTTAGTTCAATTGTTGGAAATTACTATTATGGTGAATCCAATTTAGAATTTATTAAGGAAAATAGAACAATTCTCTTTGTCTTCCGTCTAGCAGTCTTAGCAGTAGTACTATTTGGGTCCGTATCAAGCCTAAGCATGGTATGGAATCTAGCTGATCTCTTTATGGCGCTAATGGCAATCACAAACTTAATTGCTCTTCTTTTAATTGGGAAGATCGCGATTGCCGTTTTAAAAGATTATGTGAAACAGAAAAAAGAGGGCAAAGATCCGGTTTTTTATGCTAGCAGCATTGAAGGCCTAAAAAATGTAGAATGCTGGGAAGATGAAGAAGTTTCTGAGAAGCATAAAGAAGCCTAATGCTATAAACGGGAAAGCTTGTCTATAGCGACACGCACAAAAACAGTTATAATTGAAAAAAGTTAGGAGGGCACTGAAAAAAGGACAAACCAATTTCAGTGCCCTCTTTAGGGGATTTTTATTTAATTAATCAACCATCGCCCTGTTATGTGAGCATCTCCAATAAAAAGAACTATCTTATTAATCCTCCGTATCCCAAGTTGTTGATAGATCCCAAGCTAGTGGAGTTTCTATAATTTGTTTGACTTCTTTTATATTTGTCGTTTTACCAAGTGCCCACATCAACTTGGCCACAATGGCCTCTTTGTTCATATCTCCAGATAAAATTACATCATACTGTGCAACCTTTCTACCTACCTCATAAAGATATAAATCTCCTCCTTCTTCTAAACATTGAGTTGAAATGAGGACGGCGACGCCTTCATCAATTAACTCTTTTATTTTAGGTAAGAGATTTCTTTGTTCAAATGGAACACCACCATTTCCGTAACTCTCGACAATTACCCCTTTATACAACTTCTTCAAAAAATCAAAAATCTCCGGTTTTGTTCCAGGGTGTAATTTCAAAACAAATACATCAGGACATAAACTTGTATCTAACATGAGTTTCAGTTCAGTACGTTCAGGCTGCCAGTAGTAGTTTCTTTTATCATAGCGACATATGGTAAGTTAATACTTTCAAAAGCATCATAGCTTTTTGTTCTCATTTTTACAGCCCTTGTTCCCATCATGACACGCCCATCAAATACAACAAAAACCCCGCCAATGTTTTCACTTGCAAACAGAAGTGCATCTGATAAATTCTTTTTGGCATCTGTATGTTTAAAGCTGATAGGGACTTGAGAACCTGTCACAACAACTGGCTTTTGCAATCCTTGCAGCATATAGGACAATGCAGCGGATGTAAAACTTAGCGTATCAGTTCCATGAGTAATCACAAATCCATCATACAAATCATAGTTTTGATAAACAGCTTCTGCAATTTGAACCCAATGTTCTGGCTGCATATTTGTACTATCTCTGTTCATGAGGATTTGATAGGTTACATCAACAGATAAAGATTTGTCGTGAAAATAATCTAGTAGATCCTTTGCTGAGAGACCGGGAACAAGTCCCTCCTTACCTTCAATTGATGCAATCGTCCCACCAGTAGCAAGTAACAATAGTTTTTTCATATCTGTCCACCTTTAGCTTCCAATATCGTAATAGTGTTTGCATAACGCGACCTTAATGTTTAATATATTATAATATAAGCGTACTTAAATCAATATATTGTTCTCGTTTCGAGAACGAATTTCTTGATGAGTTCGTTTCGCATGCTATAATTTATGAAGATAGAGCGTGTTCAACGGCTGTCATAGAATTTCTCTATTATCAAACTATAAAACAATCTATAAAAAATACGGAAGCAGGGATCCAGTTGTTAAAGCGATTATCAGAACTTAGAAAGAAGAGAGATTGGTCAATGCAGGAAACGGCTGACCGGCTTGGTATTGCAAAAAGTACGTATGCGGGCTATGAATCTGGCTATCGAATGCCTTCAATCCAAGCGTTAGCTGACATTGCTGATTTGTACGAAACAACGGTAGATTATCTTTTGGATCGCGAAGTAGAAAAACGTCCGAAAATTGAACTTACAGAACTATTGGCAGCAGAGGAACATGTACTAATACTTGATCATTCTCCATTAACTGTGGAGGAATTAAGAGATTTTGTTGCTTTTACTAGGGTAAAAAGAGAGCTGAAAAAGGACGAGAGATAACAGTATGGTTCTTCGTCTACCACTTTGAGAGGGCACTGAAAAAGGTCGGTTTAACCTTTTTCAGTGCCCTTCCCTTTTGCCTACAGACGTCCTCTTTTAACTCATTTGTGCCAAGGCAGAAAAAAACTTTTTTATCTATTTGTAGTGTTTTGTTCTTTTTCGTAGCTTAGTTTTTAAACTAAATAAGAAAGTTAATAGCTCAATAATGGAAGCGATTACAATTAGGAGGAAGGCAAATGCAATCACTACAGGGAATGAATACCATTGAGGGAGAAAATCTCGATCGCTGGGTAAAACAGTGCCGTCCACTTGGTACGAAAGGTCGTTGTGCAGAGTATATTCCTGCTCTAGGGGAGTCAAATCTTTTAGATTTAGGGATTTGCATCATTACCCCAGAAGGTGTTGAGATCAAATCAGGGGAATGGGACGTTCCTTTTACTCTACAAAGTATCTCAAAAGTCATTAGTTTTATTGCTGCTTGTTTAGATCGTGGAATTTCATTTGTGCTAGAACGTGTTGATGTGGAACCAACCGGGGATGCCTTTAATTCAATTGTCAGGCTGGAAATGAATAAACCGGGGAGGCCATTTAACCCAATGATTAATGCAGGGGCTATTACAATAACTTCGCTCCTGAATGGGGAATCACCTGAGCAAAAGTTACACTCGGTATATGAATTGCTTGAAAAAATGATTGGGAGACGACCAACTTTTAACGAAAGAGTTTTTCAGTCAGAATGGAAGACGGCGAATCGAAATAGAGCATTAGCTTACTATTTAAAAGAGAGCGGTTTCTTAGAATCAGAGGTCGAAGATGCGTTAGAAGTTTATTTAAAACAATGTTCCATTGAAGTAAATGCCAAAGATATTGCTCGAATGGGTTTAATTTTATCTCAAAATGGATTCGATCCGATTCAAAAAAAGCAAGTCTTTCCTAAGGAGGTAGCAAAGTTGATTAAAGGTTTAATGATGACTTGTGGGATGTACAATGCCTCAGGGAAATTTGCAGCTTTTGTTGGGGTCCCAGCTAAAAGCGGAGTGTCAGGGGGGATTATGGCTTCAGTTCCAGCAAGGTATGAGCAAGAAACTCTTTTTCAAATGGGGTGTGGCATCGGCATTTATGGTCCAGCAATAGATGAATTTGGAAATAGCATAGCAGGAGTTGAACTATTGAAAAATCTTGCAGGGGAATGGGATTTTAGTATTTTTTAACAATTGGATCAAACATGTAAAAACGATAGAAGATGAAAAAATTAAGGGTGGTATAAAAGATGATCACTACAAAGGAAGTCAAAAAGGAAGAAAATAAGAATGTGTTAAGTCTGTTTCAATCTACACAAAGGGTTATACAAGAAGCGTTACATAAATTAGGTTATAAAGATGACATGTTCGAGCTTTTAAAAGAACCAATCAGAATGCTCACAGTACGTATTCCTGTTCGTATGGATAACGGAGAAGTTAAGATCTTTACTGGTTATCGTGCACAACATAATGATGCTATCGGACCAACAAAAGGGGGAATACGATTTCATCCTGAAGTAACTGAAGAAGAAGTGAAAGCGTTATCGATCTGGATGAGTTTAAAGTGTGGAATAGTTGATCTTCCATATGGAGGGGGAAAGGGTGGGATCGTATGTGATCCGCGAAGCATGTCTTTTAGAGAGTTAGAAAGGTTAAGCCGGGGATATGTGCGAGCCATAAGTCAAATTGTAGGCCCAACAAAAGACATTCCGGCACCGGATGTATTCACAAATTCACAAATTATGGCTTGGATGATGGATGAATATAGCCGTATTCGAGAATTCGATTCACCAGGTTTTATTACTGGAAAGCCACTTGTACTGGGTGGTTCACATGGGAGAGAAAGTGCTACAGCAAGAGGTGTAACCATTTGTATAGAAGAGGCTGTAAAGAAGAAAGGTCTTACATTGCAAGGCGCACGTGTGATTATACAAGGATTTGGAAATGCAGGAAGCTTCCTAGCTTCTTTCATGCATGAGATGGGAGCGAAGGTAGTCGGGATATCCGATGCTTATGGAGCTCTTTATGATCCAGATGGCCTTGATATTGATTATTTGTTAAGTAAGAGAGATAGCTTTGGTACGGTGACCAACCTATTTAAGCAAACGATAAGCAATGAAGAGCTGTTGAAGTCTGAATGTGATATTCTTGTGCCTGCTGCGATATCCAACCAAATTACAGTGGACAACGCTCACGAGATTAAGGCAGAGATTATCGTAGAAGCTGCAAACGGACCAACAACATTAGAAGCTACTAAAATATTAACAGAACGTGGCAAATTTCTAGTGCCTGATGTATTAGCAAGCTCAGGTGGTGTTACAGTTTCCTATTTTGAATGGGTTCAAAATAATCAAGGGTATTATTGGGACGAAGAAGAGATTGATAAAAAATTACGCGCAATTATGAAGCATTCATTTGAAAATATATGCCAACTATCACAAAAACATCAAGTCGACATGCGTCTAGCCGCTTATATGGTGGGGGTTCGGCGAATGGCAGAAGCCTCTCGTTTAAGAGGTTGGATTTAGCATAGATAAGATTTATACATAAGCATTTTTTACATCGACTTATGAAATAAATCAAATGAAATATTTTATTATTATGTGCTTGTAGTATTATGTTTCTTTCCGTAACTTAAACATTAGACTAAATTGTATCTGCTACATAGCATGATAACCTTAAAATGCATGGTAGATATATAGAGAATGGAAGAGAAATCACGCTATAGAAGTTGGAATATTAAAATCGAAAGGTGTTTAGAATGATTCAAGAAACTCATACGATAACAAGTCCTTGTAAAGGCATCATTGAAAAAGTTTTAATTACAGAAGACTCATACGTCTACGAGTGGGAAAAGTTATTTTTTATTAAAACGTCTGAAGGAAATATGGAAGAGATTTCTGTAGGTGCTAGTGGCACGATTACCTCTCTTCGTATCAAAGAAGGAGACTTTGTATCGACAGAGAGCATATTAGCTCTATTAAAAGATGATCTTTTGATTACCGGTAGTGATTAATGTTTTGTAATACAGGTAGCATTGGTGCTTAATTTTTCTCTTTTTTATAATTATATACCAATAGAAGACCCTGCTAAAAAGTAGGGTCTTCTATTGGTTCATTTCAGCTTAGCACTTATAAAAGCTACCAGCACCTACAATAATTAATAAGATAAACAAGACAACAATGAGGATGAACCCATCATAGCCACGCTTTGGACCATATCCCATAACAGGACCAGCGTAACAATAAGGAGCAGCTTCTCCCATTGTGAATGGAGCAGTTTCTCCCATTGTGAATGGTACATTTTCTTCAGCACCCATAGTGAATGGGGCATTTACATTAGCGTCCATAGAAAAAGGTGCATTTACGTTAGCACCCATAAAAGGTGCGTTTGCGTTTGGATACATGTTGACACTTCCTTTCGGGGGTTGGTTAATTATCTCTACATCATACTCGCCTACCCCTTGAAATGAAGCACGTCTACCCATAATTGGGTAGGTATCTCGATTTTTCTTGATATATTCATTATCGAGGATGGTTTTGTTGTAGAAAAAATAAATATTGTAAAAAGGATATTGAAGTTTGGTTATGATGAATAACAATTTGTTGCTTTTTATATGTTAGATAGCTTCTCTGTAACATTGAAACGGAGGCTAAATGATTATAGTTAGGTCTTGTGACAGTGCCTAGCATATAAGCAGATTGATTGCTGTATGGTCTACGATTTTCATTAAGCGTTTGAATCATTTGTTCAGCAGTCAAGATTCCAAAGCCGTGCCCGAAAAAAGTACCATCACCAAGTACTACGGCATTTTGCCCTCTTAGCCAGTGAATTTGTGGATGAAAGTCCGGATTGTTAAAATAGACAACATCACCAGGAATAAGATGGTTAGTAGACACGTTGTGCATTCCAAGATCAGAATCAACATGCCAGCTATATAAGTAAAGGTTTGGGAAAAGAAGGTTAAAGCTATAATCACCTATGCTGTTCAGCACCGCATCGTAAAAAATAATGACACAAGCCGTTGAACATTCAAACGCATAAAGGGAACTGTTCCTAAAAATGTCCCGGATTGCATCAGAGGGTCTTACGTCTGGTCTTAACAGAAAGCCACCGGTTTCTGTTAAATGCCAGTACTGCGGATTACAACGAGCATATTCAAATAAGGTAAACTCCATTTCGCTTTCATTCATGCTTATTGAACTGTTAATAATGTTTTTCCGTGTTGTGACTTCAAATACGAATTCATTGAAGGAAGAATATGAATGCAGGGTAGGGTCTTCATCCATTTGTCTTATAATCATTCTTTCCACTGTTCCAAAGGTCTCCATCTCAGGTTGTTGCAAAGGCATCCCCATTATTTGTATCATATGCTCCTCCATTCATCCCTTTTATTATCACAGTATTCTAGTTCCATGTTTATTATCACAGTATTCTAGTTCCATGTTTATATGTTTATTAATATGCTAGATGGCATGTATAATGGATAAAAAAGGAATACCACATACGGCAACAGGGGGAAGTGTAATCACATTAAGAAAAAAGCTCGTCCCTTATGTTCACTGAGAAAAAAAGGGTATATACTTCGCATTGCGAAATATACATATTGAGATAAACTTATAGGTAGGGCCAGAAGAATGTGAAAACCTTCTTCATGAGCAAAAACAAGCAGGCTAAAAACTTAGTGGAAGATTTATTGATTAGGAGTTTTCATATGGATAATAAAGAGAGTTATAGTAAGGTACTGATTGCGGCGTTATTGCTTATTGGGTCTTTTATTGCTGTTTTGAATCAAACGCTTATGATTACAGCGATTCCTCCGTTAATGGTGGAAATGAATATTACGGCCAACACAGGACAATGGTTAACGACTGTCTTTATGTTGGTGATGGGTATTATGGTTCCTATTTCTGCATTTTTAATTGAAAAATTTACGACAAGACAGTTGTTCCTATCAGCAATGGGAATTTTCACAATTGGAACAGTCATTGCAGCATTAGCAACTAATTTTCCTTTTTTGCTTACAGGTAGAATTGTGCAGTCTATTGGAGCAGGCGTAATGATTCCATTAATGCAGACGGTGTTTTTACTCATTTTTCCTGTAGAACGAAGGGGAGCGGCTATGGGGTATATAGGTCTTGTCATCTCATTCGCACCAGCCATCGGACCAACATTGTCTGGTTGGGTGACGACCAATTATGAGTGGCGCTATATGTTTTATGGAATTCTTCCTTTAGCACTGATGATTTTGATTTTGGCGTTTTTTAGTATGAGGAATGTAACAGAGTTAAAAAATCCGAAAGTGGACCCAGTTTCGATTATGTTATCTACATTTGGGTTTGGAGGACTTCTTTATGGCTTCACGAGTGCCGGAAACAATGGGTGGGCGAGTACACAAACGATCCTTTTTCTAATACTTGGTTTGGTATTAATCTACTTTTTCGTTAAGCGCCAGCTTGGTTTGTCCCATCCAATGCTGGAATTCCGTGTTTTTAAAGCACGAATGTTTACTCTTTCTACGATCATTTGCAGCATTGGCTTTTTGGGACTGATTGGGCTTGAAACATTGATCCCATTATATATGCACAACATGCGTGGATTTACAGCCGTGGAAGCGGGGATTGTCTTGCTCCCTGGTGCGTTAATAACAGGATTAATGGCTCCAATCACGGGAAGAATATTTGATCGATTTGGTGCAAAGGTACTGGCTATCCCTGGTTTAATCATCATGACAATGTCAACCTTTGCTTTTCTTTTCATTGATACAACTACATCAATTATGTATTTAACAGTCATGTATGCAATTCGAATGTTTGGATTCTCGATGGTGATGATGCCAGTTAATACAGCAGGACTAAATCAGCTCCCAAGAAGATTGCTTGCCCACGGCTCAGCAGTAACAAATACGATTCGTCAGATGTCAGCATCAATTGGAACAGGCTTACTCGTAACGACAATGACAACAGCAGAGAGAGCTGGTGCTAGTCTTCCTCAAGTAGCCAATCCAGATATATTTGGTGCCATTATCGCCTTTGGGATGATCGCTGTCTTAACACTTGTCTCATTAATCCTTTCGTTTAAAGTTCAGAAAACGTATCCTCCGACGGATGAAGAGTGGGAGAGGGCAGCTGGATAGTTGTAATTGAAAAAGGTGTTTTTCTCTGAAAGTAACAAGAGGGAAACACCTTTTTTGTCCGTTTACTTCTTAAATGATTCATTTTGTTGTTTTAATTTCTGATGAAGAAGGTTTAATTGTTTCATTAAGTTTTCGTACTCTCTGAAGTAGAGGGGGTAACAAAAAAAACGCACTGAAACTTGTAGAAATTGCCCATCAAGTCTGTCCACACTCTGCAACAAGAGGGAATATTGAGGTGGAGATTAACTTAGTATAATTGAGGATCAGATATGAAAAAACCTAGAGAGGAGAATGCATTGCTCTGAGGAGCTATTGTCTGTTCACTCAAATTAAGAAATTAAGCTCTCTTATAAATAATAAGAAAGAAGCCCAATTTGTTTGGCGTGCCTTTAAAATGTATGATGCTGAAAATGGTATGGAAATAAATTTGATTGTCAGTATGAATGGTTTATTATTTTAACGATGAGGGATTGATCAAGAGCAGTTTCTTTAAGGGACTGGACGGGGAATGCGTTTCTTTAACAAGGGGCACATTCTTTATGTCAGTAAAAAGGAAAATAATGTTAAACTAACGGAGCTATTATGTGGAAGAAGAAATCGTAATTAGATTACTGCGTAGTAGACCAATACTATACAACAAGTATCTTCACTTTAACTATAATACCTAAAAAAGACCACTCCATCTGAAAGTGGTCTATCCTGCAGGTAAATTAGTAGTTAGACTTGTATTTTCTAAACGTCTGTCCTCTCCATAAAATCGATAGCGCAATAACTAATCCAACAATAGAAAAAGACAAAATGACTAATTGAATATCAAATCCTCTAGAAACGAGTAAAGTTACACTTGCATAGGCGAGAGGATCAAACCCATTCATAGCTAAAAAGACAATACTCATGACCCGCCCCATAATGCGGGGATCAGTATCTTCTTGTGCTGAAGTGAAAAATGGGATGGATACAAATGTCATGGTAAATCCAATTAAGAACGCTAACGCCGTTAAAATATATAAGTTAGGAATTTGACTAAAAGCTATAGCTACTATTAATGTTGCAATTAAGCCTATAATTGATGTTAATCCCCTACGGCGTATTTTGATCATACCGATTACAGCTGTACTTATTAGCATGCCAACTCCTAAAGCAGCTTCAATGTAACTAAGATTAATGGGGGTCCCTCCATAAGTTTCCACTAAAATGGGGATTGCAATGGATATCGCTCCGAAGGCAAAAAAGTTTAACGTTATTAAAATAAGGATACCTGTAATTAAAAATCTACTTGCTTTTACATAGGAAAGCCCTTCTATGAGATCTTTAAATGGTGTTTGTTTTATTGTATTGACTACAGGACCTTCCTTTAAGAAAGGTGGGAACATAAAAAAGGCAGACAAAAGAACAATAATAGATGAGACTAAATAACCTGTTGTTACGCCACCGAATTCCATGACACTCCCAGAGATAATAGGGCCAATAATAAAGCCAATCTGCCCCAACCCCTGAATAATAGCATTTGCTTGTTTTATTTGGTTTTTTTGTACTATTTTTGGAATTAAGGATGTTCCAGCTGGTCCAGAAAATGCATCTAATGTTCCGAAAATGGACCCCAAAATGATTAAATACAGAAATGTTAATTGATTTGCATTGTGCAAGAAGAACATGATGACTAGCAGAACTCCTTGGATTGAACTCGTACTGAACATGATTGTCGTTTTCTTGAATTTATCAGCAAGAACCCCTCCATATGCCATCATGAGAATACGTGGCACAGTAATGGCAATAAGAATAATGCCCAATGAACTAGCAGAATTTAAATCAGAAATGACAAACCAGGTTGTTGTCATAAAAAACATACTAAAGCCTACCAGCGCCAAAAAGCTACCAATAAACAGAAATATAAAAGTGCGATTCCGAAACAATGATTGTTGTTCCATAGATAACCATCCTCTCAAAGCTATTATAGAATCAATCATAAATTGTGACGTAATGTCGTAAGCAAACATTTCTCACAGAAAATAGGTAAATCATTCATTTATATTTGTAAAACGATTAACGAGTGTATTGATTGTGACCTTACGTAACAGTTTATAATTCAGTAAGGTGGTGTTTACATGGAAATGACAATTGGTCAGTTTGCGAAATTTGTAGATTCAACGGTAAGGACACTTAGATACTACGATAAAATGAAGTTACTTACCCCAAAAAAATTAAATAAAAATGGTCGGAAAATATATACACAATTAGAGTGGGAACATTTTCAACAAATATTGATTTTAAAGCATCTTGGTTTAACATTAAATGAAATAAAAGAACAAATGACTAAGCAGAAATTTAATAATAGAGAGTTGTTGCAGGTACAGAAGCGGTTAATTGAAGAAAAGCAAGCGGAATTAAATGGTAAGTTAGAAGTAATTACGAGGATGGAGAGATTGTACAACATAGAAGGCATATCTGAGGAAGAATTAAATGAATTTAATTTTATTATGCTTGATTTATTTAGGAAGGAAAAATCGCAAATTCAAATTTTAGAAAAACATTTTAGAGATGATAAAGAGATCTTGAAAGAAATACAGGTGCTTTATGATCCTGATTATAAGGAGAGAATGGATAGAGCGATATGGTTTCTATTACAAGCTATTAGAAATGTTATTCATTATAATGATTCTGCCAGCAGAAAAAAGGTACAAGAAATTCTTAACGAAATGAATAACCTATTTCCTGCGAGTAGGAACATTTTAAATCTTGTGGATGATGATCATTTTTTAGCTAAGTACTATCATGAGTTTACTAATTATTTTCCTGAAAATATAGCTAGCTATATGTATAAAGAATTAAAAACCTATTATGATGAGAACGATAATAATGAATAGGATAAGACAGGTGACTGAAAAGCAAATGACTCTCAAGGGCCTTTGTTCCACTAACGGGAGCTATTGTTGAGGAAGAAAGACAAAAAAACTACACATCCATTTGCTACGCAGTACAACGATACTGGTTACATAGAAGTTTCTAATGAGACGATTGCCTTAGAAGTAATCGTCTTTCATTTTTGACTCTTACTACGTAACTATTAAATTCGTTTTTGAATGGATATCCCCCTCAAAGATTAAGGTGGAGAAGTTCGGTTTTATTTGTACAGATTTCAGCAAATTGTGCGGGTGTGGGCGACACTCAAGGTTTAACTTTTGCGCTTCTTGGTGAGCTCCGATGCCGAAACGAAAACCAATTGTAAAAGCAAGTTGATTATTGGTTCTTTTTAGTTATGATTTTGTGGATGTTGAAGATTAATCATCTATTACAGCTTTTCCTTGTTCACGTAACTTCTTTAAAGATGTAAGCATATGATTTATTTCTTCATCCGAATGTCTTTCCCATGAGCTTAATTCAGCGATTATTTTCAAAGGCGATTTAGACCTATAAGAACGTGTTGGGTTTCCAGGAAATTTTTTGTCAGTTAAGTTCGGATCATTTTCAAAATCATCCAATGGTTCTACAATGTAAATTCTTTCTTTTGAGATAGATGTTGCTAATTCAGCACCCCATTTTGCCGCATCTAATGTTGCAGTGAAATATATATAGTTCGATTTTTTGTTTTGGTAATTTGATAAGTGTTGCGGTTCTAATAGATCTCCAATTTTTAGTTCCGCTTTAGTACCATGATAGAAAGGACCATTATCTAAGACATCTTTTTTGTCATTCATATTAATACACCTCTTATATTTTTAGATTTGTAATTAACACTATAGTCTAGGAATTACAAAAAAAGTAGCCTATAAATACTTTATAAGTAGTAGTATAATGAAACTAGAGAATGATATCCAACGACATTTACCTATTCCCAACTATATAATTGCTCCGGTTTATGGCCTAACATCTGGTTTTGTTTTAAGAAGTGATATGAAACAAAACTAGGTTTTAGTTTAACTAACAAATTGATAACTAGAAGCCCGAAGAACTTACTTCGGGCTTTTTCAGTGCGATTTGATAGTGAAAGTTCTGTAATACAGCGTGTTAGTCTTGTGCAACGGTTTCTTGCCTATATGTTACGTTTTTCCCCTTATAATAATATCCTTAGAAAACTTCTTTACTCTAGTGCCATCAGGAGGAAATTCTCCCAAACTCTTTATTCGCTATAGATAGAACGGATCTGGGATCTGATTTCACGTTCATTTGTTGTTTGAAGAGCAAGAAACTTTGGGGGGGCGGGAATGGAGAAACTTACGTGAGAATGTGACATCTCCATCAGAAGTGTACCGATTTCTACGTGCTGTCTATTTTTTATTGTAAGCCAGAATACTCTCTTTTCGTTCAACGGTGTGCCCCACTGTTCTTTTTCAAGTGAATGGCGGAACAGTAGAAAACCGGCTATCACGAAGTCATCCTCTTTTACTTCGGCTGCTGAATGGAATCCGGCCTCCTCAACTTGCCGCCAGACGGGTACGAGCAGCTTTTCTGCATAAATACCGTAAGTGGCATCTTCATACTCCGGAAATAAGGTTTCTAACTCCTCACGGTTGTCTTCAAGGATTTTCTTCCAGTTTAATTCAACATAGGCATTCAGTGATGTCTCAAGTTCTGATATGGTCATGTTCTGATTAAATAAAGTCATTGGCTAGTCCCCTTTCTTTTTTGTTCACCCTTATCGTACAACCTTAAAGCAAATTGGAATGTTTGATATAATAAATTCAGTATTTAAAAATGATTTGCAGGAACAACTTTGCAATATAGTGAAGGTGAAAAATAAAATGGATAAGCTTAGACCTGCCGACATTGCGGCGAAACTGAATGTAAGTACAAACACACTTCGTAACTATGAAGCAAAAGGACTTGTACCTTCGCCAAAACGGACAGCAAGCGGATATCGTGTTTACTCGGACATTCATCTTGTCTATTTTTTATGCATTAAATCGCTATCCGATGGTTTTGGAATGGATGTAGCAGTGAAAGTTATGGAAAACATCGGGAATAAGAAAATCGATGAAGCACTTTGGATTCTTAACGATGAATTAATCCATAGAGGAGAGGAAAAGAAGTTCGTGATGGAAGCCGTCGAATTAATTGAATACTCCGAGAAAAAATCGTGTCTTTGGTCCCTAGGGGAAGCCGCAGAAAGAATGAATGTTTCCCGAACAGCCATCAGGTACTGGGATAAGGAAGGGTACATACGTGCGATTCGGGATCCGGAAAGTAGCTATCGTAATTTTGATGGTCTTCAATTGGCTAAAATAAGTCTCCTTAAAGCGATTAACCATCGGTTTTATACGGATGAAAATGCACGGATGAAGGACAGGTTTGGGGGAGCTGAGGGAAGAGCGGCATGTCGAAAACTTGCCGAGGAGGTTCTAACCCTGCTAGGGATCAGAAATAGAAGGCAATTGAAAGCGATGGCCGCTCTAGAAAAACTTTTGGAGGTAATTGAAAAAGAATAATTCAAATTCATAAAGAATGTGGAGACAATGTAACATGGAGTTTGGAAAGAGTAAAAAACATCACTTAACGGTTGCTTTAGTGAAAGAATATCTTTTATTTTGGGAGTATTTATTGTAAAGTGAAAATTGAACTGGAAAATTGTAGCTAGGGTTCCGCTATCTAGATAGGTCAGTGACCAAGGGCTACATCTTTTACAATATGTAAAAGGCACCTATTGACATAAAAGGTCCGAGGGGAAAGGTTCAGCGTATTTGTTATGCGTTGAAATCTTTCCCCTCGGGCCTTTTTTTATTACTTTAAGGGAGGATTACTGTATGAAAAAAATTGATGAGTTAAAAGCTGGGGTTGCAGTTGTTATTTTGAATGAGAAAAAACAAGTATTATTACAGAAAAGGTCAGATGTAGGACTTTGGGGTATTCCGTCAGGGCACATAGAAATAGGAGAAACAGTATCCGAAGCAGCTATCAGGGAAGTTAAAGAAGAAACTAATTTAGATATAAGAATTAAAAAGCTTATTGGTGTGTACTCTGATCCTGACTCACAGGTATTTGCCTATCCAAATGGTAAGGTAGTACATTTTATTACAACTTGTTTTCTTGCTGAAATTATGGGGGTGAACTACGATGTAATTCTTCTGAGTCGCTAGAAATTAAGTTCTTTAAACAACAAAATCTACCGCGAGATTTATTGAAAATGCATCCACGATGGTTAAAGGATGCACTTGCTAATAAAGAATTGGCGTTTATTCGTTAGTAAAATTCTTATTGAAGCAACGGGAGAGCGTTAGTTAAGAAACCCAATATCTGAAAACGGGACTCCTTAATTTATGGAAGTCCCGTTTTATTATCCCATCATCAACATGAACCTTTCACAGATCCTATTGTTTCATAACCAATTTGCAATCATTACATTTGTAACTAACTTTTCATTCCTGTGCCAATTAAGATTATACTAACAAGTAATACAGGAGGGTTCGTATATGGCGATGGTGGAAATGAAAAATATTGTGAAGCGGTATGGTTCACAAGTAACTTTAGATCATGTTGATTTAGAAATTGGCGAAGGTGAAATCCTTGGGTTATTAGGTCCGAATGGAGCGGGGAAAACGACTTTGATTCACGCTTTAGCTGGAATTATTGGCTTCGATTCTGGTAATATCAAAGTTTTCGGTCAGGAACAGAAATCTCATTTGATGAAAATCAAACAGCAGATTGGTTTAGTAACGCAGGATATTACGGTATTTACGGACCTCAGTGCTAGAGAGAATTTGGAGTTCTTCGGTGGCCTTTATGGTCTTAAGGGGGCAAAATTAAAGGAACGAGTAGATGAAACGTTAGCATTTGTAGGCCTCACGGAACATGCAAGTAAGCTACCGACGAAATTTTCCGGCGGGATGCAAAGAAGATTAAATATTGCCTGTGCCCTTGTGCATCAACCGAAATTCTTGATTATGGATGAACCAACAGTGGGAATTGATCCTCAATCACGCAATCATATTTTAGAGACGATTCGTAAATTAAACGAGCAAGGAACAACGATCCTTTATACGACTCACTATATGGAGGAAGTTCAACACCTTGCAACGCGTGTCGTTATTATCGATCAAGGACATGTGATTGCCGATGGAACGATCAGCGAGTTAGTAAATAAAATCCAACATGAAGAAAAAATAACAATCGAAGTAGCAGAGCCGACAGAGGAACTCTTAGAAAAGCTCCGTAAGCTAGAAGGGGTAAAACAAGTAACGTTAAGAGGGAAAGAAATACACATCATTTCTCAAGTGGGTGCAGGGAATCTTGATCGTGCTCTTACTATATCCAAAGATTTTGGCGGTATCCATTCCGTTTCCGCAGAAAAGCCAACGTTGGAGGATGTGTTTTTAACTCTTACAGGAAAGCAACTACGTGACGGAGGGGAGGAATAGCAATGATCTTACGCTCAAGTTACTTTATGTTGCGCCGTATGTTTCGAAATTATATAGGGATGGCAGTATTGTTGTTACTTCCGATCTCCTTAATCACTGTTTTAGGATTTATCGCAGATGGTGCGGTGAGTGAACCCCTTGGCATTCCAATGAAAGATGAAGTTGCCGCCACGATGATGCTTGCATTCCTTTTGTTTGGTGGATTTTTGACGATGGAATATGTAAAGGAGGATGTCATGTCCTCGATGAAATGGAGAATGTATTCGTTGCCCTATCATTCCCATAAACACGCTTATTCCATTTTAATTACTAGCGCTCTTTTTAATATGCTGCAAAGTTTCTTAATCGTGATTTACACGCTTTTTGTCTATGACGTCAATTGGGGAAATTTAGCGTTTATATTGTTAACTCTTTTAATGGTTTCAACCGTTGTCCAATTCATCTTTATTAACTTCGTTTTAGCGGTGAAAAACTATAAAACGGCAGAACGATTAGGAACAGGATTTGGGCTCGCATGTCTGATGGTCTCAGAGGTGTGGTTTCCATTGCCGGAGGGTGCTTTTTATCAATTGTTATCGACTTACAGCAACCCATTTGCTCTCGGACGGAACATGATTTATGCAACAATGACAGGGGGAAATATAGATAAAGCCATCATTAGCTTTATCATATTACTAGCAGCCGCCATCGTACTTGCGATTTCTGGAGCCTATTTCGGAAGGCGGAAGCTCGTATGACCGTATTTGCATTTGTGTTCAAACGTTTTTTTCGAAAAAAATCAAATAGTATCTTTTTAATTCTTTTGCCGATTGGATTAATTTTTCTTCCGATGGGTGAATGGCCTCTTATGCCGTTAGGATTTCACTTTTATAGTATACTATTGTTGTTCATGGCTTCCCGTTTAGGGGAATCATCTTAGAAGACCGTAGCAATAAGACATTATTAAGGCTAAGTGTAGCGCCAATCACTCATCTACAGTATTTGTGGCAAAACTTATTAGCTTACTCTGTCATTTTGACTGCAGTAAATCTGATCTTTGTCATTCTAGGTGTGATGGTACACGGGGACAGCATACCATCTCCGGCCTTACTATTTATCATTTATACGGTTTTTTCTATGACAGCCTTAGGTTTCTCGTTAGCTTGGTACTCCTTATTTCGAAACAAGGAAGCTGCCTTCAGTATTCTAGGAGGAATTATTATCCTTATGGCGATGCTAGGTGGTGTGATGTGGCCTGTCGAAATGATGCCTGATTACCTCCAGCGAGCAGTGATGTTGCTGCCAACTTACTGGGTAGCGGAAGCGACCATCCTTGTATCTTACGGGGCTCCAATGAAGGAACTGGTCATTCCGCTCGTGCTGATGATTCTCTTTGGTATCGCTTTTCTCTTATTAGGGAGCAGAAGAAGATTACTATAAAATGAAGTCATCCTACTTATAATGGTAGGAGAGAGGTCTAGTACAAGGACGTGTACATGTATGAAGAACAAATGGGAAAACTGGACACCGCAAATAGCAATGAACGTATGGCGTATTCTGGGATTGCTTTTTTTAAGTTTGCTATGGTTCCAAAGTTACGGCAACAAAGAAGGAGTAATCCTTCTGTTGTTTCTCACCATTATGACATTGGCTCGTTGGCGATTTCAGCTGTCCGGTTGGACCGTCTTAATCGATCAAATCATTTGCTTCATCTCGATTTTATTTTTCCCATTTGCAGCCTATGCTTTGGCAATGCCTGTAATGGAAAGTATGCTTAAGAGACAGCCTTGGTTTGCTTTGCCAACGATTGTTTTTGCCATCATTTATCCAGAAACGTCTCTTCTTTTAGTAGGTGTTCTCATCCATGCAGGTTTGTCTGGAGCTATTCTTGGCGGGTGGTTTCAGGATACGAAAAGATATCAGTTGGAAGCTGATCAACAAAGGCGAGATCGCTACGAATTGGAAAATGTAAAAGAAGAACTTCTATTGGCTAATGCGCAAGGGGCACGGATGGCAGAGCTAACAGAAAGAAACCGAATTGCCCAGCAACTTCATGATGATGTCGGACATGAGCTTACCGCATCTGTTCTGGCGTTACAAGCCTTTGAGGAACTTTGGAAAGAGAATGATCCAGAAGCGAAAGAAATGTTTACTCAAGCACAGCAGCGTCTCTCCCAAAGTGCCGTCTATTTGAGAGAGACCGTACATAACTTAAAGCCTGTAAAAGAAATTGGAATAGAGGGGCTGCACGAAATAACGGATCAATTCACCTTATGTCCAGTGCAATTTACTTCTTATGGCGACTCGTCTAAAGTGGCTGCCTATTTATGGAGCATTCTTTATCCGACGTTAAAAGAAGCGTTAACGAATATTATTCGGCACGCGCACCCGACACAGGTCGAAATCTCTTTGGATATTAGTCCACATATTTTAAGGTTATCGGTTTATAACGATGGAGTCGCAATTAAACAAGAGACAAAAGGAAACGGTGTAGGCTTAAGAAATCTACGTCATCGTGCGAAGGCGGTGGGAGGAAGCATATCGACAGATGCTCAAAATGATGGTTTCTTACTAATCTGTGTCCTTCCGTTAGAAAAAGCAGAATAAGAGGAGAGGTCGGTCTATGAACATTTTGATCGTTGATGATGATCCTTTAGTTTGTAAAAGTTTGAAAGTTCTTCTTTCACGTGAAAAGGATATGGATGTGATGGGGACTGCTGAAAATGGCTCTGAAGCGATAAATGCCTGCCGTACACAATTACCAAACATTGTATTAATGGACATCCAAATGCCTGTAATGGATGGGATTCAAGCAACGAGACAAATCAAGAAAGAATGGCCACAAGTTCATGTCATGATGTTAACAACTTTTAAAGATGAGAAGAATATTCGCCTCGCGCTACAAGCAGGGGCGGAAGGGTACTTAATTAAATCAACGAAAGTTTCCAGTATGGCCGAGAAATTGAGGGCGCTCCTTTCCGGAACGAGCGTCTTGGATGCGGATGTCTTAAAGCAACTTACTCAGCCGAAAGACAAGGAAGAACTGAAGCAACTCACTCCACGTGAAAAAGACATTGCTGAACTAGTGTCACAAGGACTTTCCAATCGAGAAATAGCAGCTCAGCTTTACATCAGCGAAGGGACCGTACGTAACACCTTATCAATCATTTTAGAAAAGCTGCAGCTTCGTGATCGAACCCAATTAGCGATTTATTATTTGAAAAGATAAGGATTTAATGGAAAGAGGACGGTCTTGAACTTCTGCACGCAAGAGAGCCGTCCGCCACCTTTTGCACTACAAAGTTTCTACTGGTATCACATCTGAAATGAGCGGAGAATTGATTGAAAAAAGACAATACAAGTCAGTAACCCCATTTTCCTGTTTGCAATTTTGAATGACAAACCCTTCATATCCCTGATGAATAAGACTGTTACGAAACTTCTCATTCGCTTCCTTCATATTTAAAAGGGTAGCTTCATCTTTCCAGGTGAAGTTTCTTTTTCCGGCATGAAAATATTCACAATATTTGTCACGATCATTCATAAACAATTCAAAAGAATCCCAGGTATTAGAATCATATATTTTAAGGTTTGGTTCATCCATAAATAGCTTGTAAATAAAGCCAGTTACTTGCCTTTCAACCTGAATCACCTTAGGTGCTCCATCTTCCCAAAATTCCGTTTCTGACTTCTGATCAACCGTCTCCGTCCCTATTGCATAGGGTTTAGCAGAATGAATATCAGATGTAAGCCAAAATCCAATCGTCCCAATAACGTTATTGACGTTTTGAACCTTCTCTTCACTAGTAAAGTCTTCAACTTTGTTTACAGTACCAAAATAAGCGATCATTTTCATGCCTCCTATTTTTAAATTGTCCAATGGTAACAGGAACTATTACTTATTTTTACTGTGTGGTAGATGAACGAGAACGTACGGTACAGGTTGGTTAAGGATATAGTTTAGTATTAATAGTAGGGACAGTACCATAAGTGATGAATTATTTGATTAGATGAAGGGAGTAGGAGTAGTTAGTTGGCTCTCTATTTTCTATAAATAAGTGATATCATCATAATATAAGGAGGGATATGAAATGGATACAATCATTTTTGATGTTGATGATACCCTATATGATCAAGCACAATCTTTTCATAAAACGGTGAGGAAGCTTTTTCAAGAGCCGTTTTCAGACGAAGAGATTGATGAATTATATAGAGCTAGTCGTAAGTATAGCGAGATTTTGTTTGATCAAAGTGAAGCAGGTGAAATAACCCAATTTGAATGGCAAACCGGACGAATCATGGCTGCCTGTAAGGATTTCAACATTCCTATAGATACGGAAAAAGCGACTATCTTTCATGAAACGTATGTGACCGAACAAAAAAACATTACCTTGTTTCCGGAAGTCGAAGAACTACTAAATGTACTTCACAAAGAAGGGAAACAGCTTGGGATTCTTACAAATGGTGAAGAAAAACATCAAGCAATGAAAATGAAACAACTCAACCTTAGTCGTTGGATTCCGGCAGAAATGACGTTTATTTCTGGTTCGATAGGTCATGCAAAACCGAAAAGAGAAGTATTTGATTTTATTGAAGAGAAAATGGACCTTGATCAAACCAAAACCGTTTATATCGGGGATAACTTTGAAAAAGATATTATCGGGGCAAAACAAGCAGGCTGGCAAGCGATTTGGATGAATCATCGTAAGAAAAATTTGCCTACTTATACTACCTATAAACCAGATAAAGAAGTGCATAGTGCCAAAGAGTTACTAGAATTATTAGTGAAAAAGGCTTAGGTCGCTATGGGAGGAATCAGCGATTGTCATCCTGGTTCTAGTAGCATTGAGCGGGTTTATAAACTTTAGTAAAATAAGGTATATTAATATTATTGAATAGTACTCTTTAAAAGTAGGTGAACAAAGTGGGAAAATATCAATTGGATGCCAAAGGTAAGGCAGCTGTGACAAAGTTTCATGAAAAACAGACGCCTGCCAAATTTGATAAAAAGCAGCAACTTGAAAAATTACGTGCGGAGTATTTGAAAAAGAAGCAAAAACAAACAGATAAATAATACGAATGAAAACATAGGAAGACTAAAATCTCCCTATGTTTTTTCTAATTCGAAGTTCTTTTTTCAATTGATGATAGAGTTTTAGGCCAATAAATTTCAGATTCTCTGTTGATGTTGACAATTTCCAACGAGAATTATTCCTTCTAAGACAGGAGCACTTGAAGTGCCAGTCAACGAATTAAAAGGGCGAACTAACACCTGCGAATTTGGCGTAATGGATGCAGCAGTAGGAAGTTCTATTCGAGATGACCAAGTAGGTGGGTCTTCGGGAGTAGCAAACAACTGGTTTCTAAAGCTACCAGTCCCGGAAATGATAATCTCACCTGTATACTTGTCAAAATCACCGAAAAATTGAGGTTGCGGTAAGGTTACCATGATGCTCACAGCCTGACCTCCTCTTGGACCAACATTCACATAAGCTACGCCGCCTGAACCGAATGGTGCACGTCCCTGAGCTGTAAAGACGTACAGCAGGGGTAAGGGATGAGACCCGGAACGCAGAGGATGTCTCCAGGGAATATTACATTAGGATTTGGAATATGGGGATTGTTGACTGCAAGTGCTTCTATTCTTACTCTAAACATCTGCGCGATGGTATAGAATGTGTCTCCTGGAATTACGGTATACCGACCCAAAAACCCCTGTGGACAGTTTCGTGGTATTCTTGATTGCTGTCTATACATAAATACTGCCTCCCACTCGTAAATACCTTATTTTATGGTATGTGGTAACGATTAAAGTGGGTATGTTTTTTTATGGGGCAGGGTCATTGGTTCGAACAAATCGAACTATTTTCTAGTGAGGAGAAGGAATTAACCCTCCTCCTGAATTCGTGGTAGTTCGACACTTAACCATTTTCAATATTACTTTCTGTTGACTTCTCAGCTTATTAATTTGATGAATTTTTTTGTTTACTGTTTGAGGTGGTTCTTCTAACCAGCTATTATCAATCATAATGTTAACACCGTCATTAGCGTAGGAGGTGACTTCTGTTGCTAAACGAACGTACGTTGTGGATATATCAGTTCGTAAACTAGCTGCAGCGGCTGTTGCGTAGTTTGAGGTACTTGATTGTATCAATAGCGATGTATGGAACATGATTAATTTATCCGAAAATGGTGCTATTTCTGAGTTAGACACTTTAAGGTCTGATGGCATTGGTACAGCAATGTCGTCGTCTGTTAAAATGGTGGAGAAGAGTTTAACATGTTTGGTAGCTATTTCCTTTCCTTTATCGCAGTATTGACGTACTTTTTTTGACTTTGCAACTTGTGAAAGGCCAATTAATAATACTTGCCCGACTAAATTCGTTTCAATATTGGCATAAACATGAGTAATTTCAATAACATTAACGGGTCTACGGTTTAAGGTCAATAGACCACCTTTATAATTTTTCTGATCGATAAAATCAATTTCATTCGTTGTGGAGACATAAGGTGGTCTCACAAATAACCCTTTAGATAATAAAACATCACTGGTTTTGTTGTACAAAGTTGTTGATGATTCTACCGCTTTACTTAAAAATTCGCGGACACTGGATTTAGCTGAAGTTGCCAGAGCCACACCGTAGACAGATAATCCTACCTTTGCCATATTCTTAATATAGTATAAATAAAAAGTATCTGAGTAAAGGCGTGGAGCATTAGGATTGACATCTTCATCTTTAAAACCAATAGGAATAGATTGTTGGTCATCTTTCAGAATTTGTTCGGATCGGACAAGGCTTTCTTCTGAGGTATGTAGTGCGTATTCCACAATTGATTTGTTTTCTTGATCATCAACATTTTCTAAAAAATACTTAAAAACACAGACGGCCATGCTATTATTTTGAAAACTGCTCCAAAGTGCGGCAATCTCTTAAGAGGTTAATTTGCTTGGATGCTCTTCTATCATGTACGCTCTCTCCTTATAACATAATTACCGTTATAATTTGTTGTTTTTAATAATTTATTCCGTACCTAGGCGAACAGGAGACTTACAAAGAAGGAAGGTTTCCCTCTCAATGGATGGCCGTTTGATACGAAATATATTAAGGGTAATTTTTTTTCTTCATTACGTAAGGTGCTCTCTTTCCAACAACCTCCAAATTTAACTCTTTTCTACTTACATCATTAAAGTGCATAATGAATATTCTATAGCTGTATGAGCCTACATCGTTTGAAAGGACCATGACATGCGGCATATTCTTCTATCGACATTCCTTGTTTACTTAAACTTCCGGCGGCAAACCTGGCGAATTCTTCCAAAGTATTTAAAAGCATTGTTATACATTGCGTTTATTAATTCGTCTTATTACTATTTTTTTAAAAGGCGTATTCTGTGGGAGTTTCAGTCCAATAATTTAAATTTAAAGGTATTACGCATTATCCATATTTACTTTATCACGCCTTTACTGTTCTTACTCTGCATGAAAGACCTTCCACAAGAGAACGTAAAATTACAAATGAAGCATATCTTCAAATGGTCTATTATATGTGCTTTCTGTGAGTTTATTGGATTAAAAACAAAACTGATCTTCTTTAAAAATGGCTGGAACATTTTCTGGTCATGGCTCATCTACATTTTTCTCTTTACCTTCGGCTATATTAACACCAAAAGACCTTTGTTTATTTGGACATTAAGTGTTCCCACCTTGCTGTTTTTTCTATTGAAATTTAAGGCGCCAATATATAGAATTACCATACTTGGTCCGCTCTTTTTCTTCATAAGACAGAAAAAACCAACTCTTTAATATTTTTTATGAAAAGACTCCTACACTGTTTACAAGGTGAAGAAGTCTTTTTCTATGAACAACTGTATAGTTAGAAAAACCTTACATTTAATGGTATTAACGAATGTTAGGTCTAAAAAGTCTTGTTTTAGCAGGTAGGTAAGTCATAGTTCATTATGTTCATTAAAATTAACGAGAACAAAAGGCTATTTTTTCTAAAATTAATGGATAGTCTAGAAAAAATAGATATAAATCTATACATTCCTTTCACGAGACTCATATCATGTACCAAACAGGGGAGGTGAATGTATGGGTTATTCTAAAAAGAAATTAAGGAAATGTATTAAGAAAGAGCTAAGGTCAAAAAAATGTAAAGGAAAGAAGAAAAAAGTGATTATACCAGGAGCACCAGGGGCACCAGGAGCACCAGGTCCAGCAGGCCCACCAGGCCCAGCAGGCCCACCAGGCCCGGTAGAGCAGTCAGCTTTTAGAGCGGTTAAGGCAGAAAATCAACCGCAAGCGTTAGGGAATGATTTTGTACCTGTTACGTATGAGGTTCAAGAATTTGATCTGAATGATGAATATTCTCCAACCACATCGCAATTTGAAGCAGAGCAAGATGGGGTCTATCATCTTCATGCTAGTATAGGTTTCTTCCCTGATGTACCGAGTGATAATATAATAGCAATTCTAATAATGGTGAACAATGTACCTGTTCAAGTAGCAAATCACTACATTCCAGTGAATCTTTTCAATGTAGTCTTTACTTCTACGATTTATCAATTACAGGCTGGGGATGTAGTTACCGTAGAAGCTGGAAGTAGTGTACCTGGACTTATTATTGCAGAGAATGCTTTTACAAACTTTGCTGCTGCAAGGTTTCCTTCTCCAACAAATAGTTCACTTAGTAGTACTTCACAGTCTCAAGCAAAAATTTCAAGGGAAGATCTAGCGAAGCAGTTGCTAGGGACATGATATCATTAGATGGAACAATCTTAACAAGTAGATAATCAAAATTTAAATTATAGTTAACTTATAAGCTTCATTTTTGACTGGCAGCGACACTTATAAATGGTGTGGCTGCTTTTCTTTGATTTCATAAATTTGTAAAAGCTAGCATGGTATAAAAAGATGTTGAAACACGACGGTTGATAGATTTTTAGAAAAATGGCAAAAAAGATAAATAAAAAATATGGGTTTGAATTGAAAGGATAATAGGGCGGGTATTGATTGGTGAATAAGAAAAGGGGAAGCTCTGAATTATCCAATCGTAAATGGTTCCTTATAATGGAGATACAAAATATCTTTTTTGTTCCTTTTAATACCCATAGTTACTAGCATATTTTACTAGAATATCAGCCAATTACCGTTGCTGCCTTTACAGAATTCCATAATATATCTTATAAAACATTATGGAGGTTATAGGTATGTTTGGGTATTCTATGGTACAAATGGTACGTTCACATGCTGAAAAAATAGATAGACCGTTACGTGATCAAATCTTAAATCTGTACAAACCCTTTAAATGGACTCCTTGTATTTTTCATCGTTTATTTGAGGGCTGGATCCAAAAGACAAAGAAGCTATCTGTCATTATTCAGTTTGAGAAAAATTGTTTTGATGAAGGCTGTATGGAAGTAGAAGGAGTTTTTGCAAATCATATGAGATGTAAACTCGAGAAACGCTTTACAAGTGTATCTTGTTGCAGTGCCACTTTAACTCCATCAGCTTTAGAAGAGTTGCTTCCTAGTTGTAAGCACATTAAAATGATTTCTCATAACCGTGAAGTTCAGGCTTTATTGGATACAGCCGTTCCTTCTGCGAATGCAGAAAATATTATGAGAAATGGTACAGAGCTTTCTGGTCAAGGAGTTGTAGCACTGTTATTGATACAGGGATTTATCCACATCCTGATCTTTCTGGTAGAATAATAGACTTTGTAGATTTTATTAACGAAAGATCGGAGCCTTATGATGATAACGGTCATGGTACACATTGTGCTGGGGACCTTGCCGGTGATGGGTCAGCTTCCTCAGGCAGATATGTGGGGCCTGCACCGAAAGCGGACATCATTGGTGTAAAAGTATTGAATAAAATCGGATCTGGGTCATTATCAACAGTTATGGAAGGGGTAGAGTGGTGTATCCAATACAATGAAAATAACCCAGAACGAAGAATTAATATTATTAGTATGTCATTAGGTAGTACGGCACAACATTATGGTAATCCAGCTTCAGACCCTATGGTTCAAATTGTTGAGGAAGCTTGGGACCGGGGAATCGTTGTGTGTGTAGCAGCAGGAAACGAGGGTCCTAGGCCACAAACCATAGCTAGTCCTGGTGTAAGTGAAAAAGTTATTACAGTGGGAGCTCTTGATAATAAAAACAATGTAGATCGTACAGTGGATGAAATCGCTAGCTTTTCAAGTAGGGGGCCTACGATATATGGTGCGGTGAAACCGGATATTGTAGCTCCAGGCGTCAACATTATTTCATTACGATCACCGAATTCGTATTTAGATAAATTTTCAAAAAGTAGCAGGCATGAAACCAATTATTTTATATTATCAGGGACATCTATGGCAACACCGATTTGCGCAGGTATTGTAGCATTAATGTTGGAACAAAGTCCTCACTTAACTCCGGATGAAGTAAAGGATTATTTAAAGAGAGGAACTGATTTGTGGCGTAGGATAGATGAGAATACCTACGGAGCAGGATACATTAATGCAGAAAATTCAATTCCATAATCAAATGATTGTCACGAAAAAAACTCTCGCTGAAAAGTAAAAAAGGCAATTATTATAAAACCATTCGACCGCGTAATGGTTTATTCTTTATATGAATGATCAAGGATAGCCAAAGTCAAAAAGCTACGTTTGATTCGCATTTTATGATTAAACAAAAAAATTAAAAGGCACCGTAACATAGTAACGGGTTCAATTTTCGAGTACAAAATTAAAAAAAGTAATATAAAAGGGAAGCTAATCGCACACTAATTGGTTTCCCTTTTTTTATTGTTATATCAATGTTTCTTCTGATTTATTCATGAAAATATTACTGTAATTAGCATACCAATTAGCAAATGTCTGCCATCTAGCAGATAGTGTTTAAAGTGGGTGTTAAAACTAATGCTAAATGTACTACTAATTAATCCAAGGAGGATACTAGGATTGAAATTTATTAAGCCCAAAAATCAAAATGCTGAAAAGGTTGCATTACTTACCTTCAACAAAGAAGTGATATTCTCCCGTTGTTTATGAAACTGTTATTAAGTCGAGTTCCTATCACTAGAGCTTGTGAAATCCTAGAAATCAAGAGAGGTACTTATTACGATAAGTTAGAGTTTTCTGGATCGGCGGTGCTTGGAGTATTTAGAACGCCACGAAACGAAGGTCCTTCAAGGTATGGACTTCAAGGAAATGTGGTTAAATACTGGTTGAAGCTCTCGTTAGTTCAAGAAGTTAACTTCTGATAATATTAATCCTAAGAAACCCCAATCTCATATATAAAATTATTCCGTTGATAATAAGTGATTATATACTTCAAAGGCAATTTCCTCTCCAATCGTTTCTCCTAATCCCAACAGGATTTTAACTAATTTCCATATTGAATGTTTTTGAGTAGTTGCAATAATAATACCCATTTTCTTTTCTTTTTTCATTCCAATATAGGTGTTAAATCCGACTGTACCACCAGTGTGCCAATGAATGTAATCTTGTGTTTGTTTATCTTTGGAAATCATCCATCCCAATCCCATATGTGTATTATTATCAACTCTACTATTATTTTGTATTTTATGTGTTTGGTTAAAAACTTCTTGTAAAGGATTATCTGTTAATCCTAAATTTCCTTCTAAGAAAGTCAACATATCATTTAATGTGCTTTTTAATCCACCAGCTCCTGGTAGAGCAGGAATAGAAAATGGGGGTATTTCTTTCTTCTTCATATACGATTTAATTATTTTTCGCTGGTTATTATCACTTATATTAATAAATGTGCTATGCAGACCTAAAGGTTTACAAATCCGAGCATTTATTGCCTCTTCATATTCTGTACCAAGAACACTTGCTAGTAAATTTCCTAAAATCCCTACACCGACATTTGAATACTTCCATTTGTTTTTATACTTCTTTAACTGAAAGTTTGACAAAAATTCGTCTAAATCCTTTAGTTGATAAGATGAAAACGGATTCATTTTATCATGCACTTTAATATTTGAAGCATCTCTTGGCAAATTCGATTGATGGGTAATTAAATCTCGTAAAGTTATTTCTTTTCTATTATTTGAAAATGCTTGGATATAACTTGGCTGATATTTTAATACGGAGTCATCTAATTGAACTATATTATCCCTTATCATTGTCTGTAAAAATACAGCAGTAAAAACTTTAGAAATAGAACCGATTTCGAAAATTCTGTCTTCAACAGGTATACTAGATTTATCTTCTATGCCTACTGAATATATCTGTCTCCCGTTTTGATTAACAATACCAAGTAGGATACTTGAATCCTTACTTCTATTTTTATTAGACACTAAAATATTCTTAATTCTTGTTTCCATATTTTCTCCTTTCATAACTTTTAAAATCCTCTGGTAGAAGAACAAAAGTTAAACATTTTTTACCATGAGTATAATTTATCCTTCTTACACAAACCTGCTTCGTTACTTTAAGTACATCTTTTCACAAAGTTTTTAAAACTTACATTAATATATTAACATAAATATCCAGAAAAGCAGGGGAGATAGCAATTCCCCTGCTAATTTTAATGTTATTTTGTTTTCAATATACTTGTTATTTTTCCTACTAATTCGACTGCGAAATGCGGTTTTGTACTTCAAAACCGAACCCGTGTAACATAGTACTCATTCTTCTCTTTTAAGGCACAATGAGAGAAAAATGAAAATGAACTTATCGGGGTGCCGCCCTACATAACCTTTCAAAACTCTTATGTATCAATCGTTGGCGAAACTGATGTTTGAGTTGGTAATCCTTAGTTAACTATTAAAAACTAATGCAAAAAAAGAAAACTTACCTTCTTTATAATAAGCAATAAGTTCTGGATAAATACAAGAAGACATTTCTTATAATAGAAAAAACATATGATTTCAAAAAAGGGATAAACTGAAGAATGAATTAAGAAAGGAGATGAAAATTATGACCAAAAAATATAATAAAGGCAGCCGTAATCAAAATGCACCAGAATTACACGGCAAAGTTCCAGCTAGCGGTGATAATAATAAAGGGAATAAAAAGCGATAGTGAATGTAGGGACAGGTACCTCGTCCCACTTTAGCTGACATGTCGTTAGTGGAGCAGTCAAGAGCTTGGATAAGGTATGTGCCGTTTCCTCCTATACTGCAATCTCATAGACTAAACCAACAAGACTATAAATAATAGGAGGGAGACGAATGCATCTATCTTATACGGCTCTTGGAGACTCCTTAACCGTCGGCATTGGAGCAGTTCATTCACCTGGCTTTGTGAAACGATATGCAGGAATGATTGAACAAGCGTATAAAGTCCCGCTCACTTTACACATAAAAGCGAAAGCAGGATTGACCTCGACTCAACTTTTGGAAATGTTATCAAGAGCAAATGTACGAAAAGCCATCGCTGAAGCAGATTTGATCACGATAACAATAGGAGGTAATGATTTAATTCAAACGTATCGTTACAGCAATCATTTCAATACACTTGAAGACAGCGTTCAAAGATTTACAAATAATATGCAAAGAATTTTAGCGGAGATTGCCTCAATCAAAACATACTCTTATAAACCAAAATACACCGTACAGCTAATCGGATTATATAATCCGATTCCAAATGTTCCGTATAGTCATTACTTTATTAATCAATATAATAATGTGTTACGTAGATGTACGAACCGAATTGTGGCTTATGTAGATATCTATACTAAGTTTGATCAAGGTGGACATTATCTTCTTTCTCATGATTTCCACCCAAATAGCCGAGGCTATCAAATAATAGCTGAACAGGCATTTAAGAAATTAGGTTTGCGTGATCAATTGTGTGGGTAGGTGGATATTCGGGTGAAGTGGAAAGCAGTTCTTTAGGGGCTGTTTTTTTGTTTGTCTTCCTTTATATTTCTTTATATCCCGATTTGAAATTTATACCAATTCCTGCTAGCGATGGTTATAATAAATTCAACTGTTATCAAGGGGGAAAATCAAATGATCATGACAACGACTACAATGATTGAAGGCAAACCAGTTGAATCGTATTTAGGAATCGTCACAAGCGAAGTGATTTTAGGGGCTAATGTAGTGAGGGACTTCTTTGCTTCGATTACGGATATCGTAGGTGGCCGAAGCGGAGCCTACGAAAGTAAGCTTCAAGAAGGTCGGGAGTCTGCTTTAAATGAACTGGAGCAAAGAGCTAGAAGGTTGGGTGCTAATGCGGTAATTGGCATTGACTTAGACTTTGAAACATTACGTGACGGAATGATGATGATTGTTGCGACAGGCACAGCTGTGAGAGTTTAGAATGAAAAAGGGACGGTTCTCAAGGAAGCGAGAGAACCGTCCCTTTGATTCGTTAAAACCAAAATCTCCTTGGTTGTACCATGAAATAACAATGATGACAACAGCACATATGACCTGGGTTGTTTCTTCTTCTTGCTAGATTATATAGATGAAGCGCATAATAATGATTCATTTCTAAACCCCCTTCAAGATAATTTGATCTTTATATAGTATGTAAGATGATTCATGACATATAGGCAAGCTAAGTGATAAACTTTGAAATTTTTAGGCGTGGATGAAATTTACTGGTCTTAAGAGACATTTTGAAAGCTAAGTGGGGGCAATCGGACAACGTAAGGTATTCAAGAGGGAATAGAGAGGGGGAAACTTGCAAGTGTTTTTTCTTTTCATAACTTTAGTATTTTTCTATCCTGAATGACAACGGTTGGCTATCCCGAAAGCATCAACCTGACCCACTTTTAGTTATAAATAGAGTAACCTATGGAATAAATTCTTGCATACCTGTAACAAGTTCCTCAATTAATGCTTCTTCCCCACCAATTGCTTGTATTGCCGAACCCAAAGACTGCAGTAAGTTACCACCAATTTCAAGTTTTTGTGCTGAAAGGGTTAAGCTGTCTTTAGTGGTAAGTTGTTTGGTCGCCCCTATCGTTACTAGCCCTTGGCCTAACCCATTGCTCAAATGAAATTTTCTTTTCTCCTTTCGACCCATTTTCTGACCTATATTTCAGTTTATGTTACAGGTACAGTATATGAACTTCAAGTCTTCGAGTGTAGATAACTTGTTATTAAATTTATTGTTTTATTGGAAAAATTCATCTGTCACAGATTCTGAAATCAGTCCTCTAATGATAATAGAAAACGGCGTATTGTTTGCTTGTGACGAAATTGAACTTCCCTAGTGAAGAGTAGTGGACAGGAGTCAGATTATTTTAAAGTGATTATTTTAGTAACTCCTTTTGCCTATATGACATAAAATAATTATGGTAATAACTAAAAAAGCAGGTGTACATTATGCCTTCAATCATTGGCGGACCGATTAAGATTCTTAGTAATAGTGGTGTGGTGAATTTTGGAGATACACTGAACAGTTCACCTAAATCTGTTTCGAAATCTGTTTCAGGTGCAGGTAGTGCGCACACAGGTGATTTCCAGATTACAAATAATGGTATCAATATTAACAATGTCTTAGATCCTGATGTACTTGATCAAAATCAAGGCGGAAATGTTTAAGGGTAAATGAGAACTCATGTAAAATTGGTGGTGAATAAGGGTGAACGATTTCTTTAACGATGTACCAAAACCATTCAAAAAGTTTTTTGGTGAAGATTTTTGGGGGAATTTCGATCATATGTTTCAAGAGTTTGAAAGTCAAAAGAAAAGCCAATTCCCAAAAACGAATATCTATGAATCTGGAAATGAATTAATTTGTCTTTTATTATTACCAGGGATTGAGCGAATGGATGATATTAATCTTAACGTAAACAGTAATATATTATCGGTTAGTGGAACGATTCATTTACCATTCGAAAGTTACCATTCTAATAAAGAGGAAATCTTTGCAGGGAGCTTCAAAAGAGACATTCAGCTCCCATTTCCTGTTCGAAGTGATAAAGTAATTGCTTCGTATAAAAGGGGATTTCTGAAGGTTTACTTATACCGTTTGTTAGTGAAATCGTCACAAAGTAGTATAGTCATAGAGGATTTAGAAAAGGAGTAATACTATAGAAGGGAAAGAATAAATAAACAATCCATTTTCGTTTTCTGAAAATGGATTGTTCGTTTTATATTAATGTTAATCCCCTAAAAGTTGCCTTATATGTTTTACTCTTGCTTCTGCATCAATTAGTCGATTTGATCCTATTTGGGCGATGGACCCTGCTGAAATACTTGTAATATCAATATGATTGACATTGATGAAATGAGACTCGTTTCTCCTTGTTATGATGAGGCTGCCATCCATTTGTGGTTTTGGAATTTCTCGTGAAAATAAAGGATATTGATTGAAATTTCCTTCCCTCCCGTAAAATAACTCTTTCTCACGCTGTACGGCTAGTGCTTTGTGCCGAGGTGTAATTTCTTCCGCATCTCCAATCTCTAAAACAGAACTGAACGTAACAACCTGGACATCAATTAATTTAACTACCGATATTCGCTTCAACATATGGCCACTGCCTTTATTCAAAAGCTAACGGAACGAACGGTCCAATAATTAACGACTCGGGTGGGGTATCAAAAATAGAAGACAGATTAATACAATCTGTATCTCCTACCAAAAAGATGGATGAACTTGAAACCCCGGTAATTCGAATATTTTCAACATTTAAATGACGATTGATTACAGTATAATTCATTGATTTGCTCCTCCTGTTTCTTTTGGTAAATTTTGTATGAATAATTCAAAGGTTTTGTTAATATCGCCTTTTACTTTCGATTTGGTCTGAAACTCTAATTCGTCTATCTGTTCTCTAGTTAAATGCTCAATATTCAGTTGATTTAAATATTGAGCGATGCGAGGATCGATCTGATTTCTTACATCATTAATGATAAATTGTCTATATTCTGGTTGGAGGGGAAATTGATATTTATGCTCGAGTTCTTCAATAACGGGAATACATTCATGGTCTAAATAGTGATAAATTTCCGACCGGATTTTCTCGAAAGATGTTTGATACTCCCTGCTTCTTGGAACATTCAATTTATGATTTTGCACATGGAAATCTTCAATTGCCTCATTTTGGCTATGGGGACTTAAGCCGATGTTTAACGTACCTTCAAGCGTTTCAACCTTTAGTTGATCAAACTTATATTCGATGTGAGTCGGCTGTTGATTCTGTCTTTGTGCTGCTAGTTCCTTTTGAAGGGTAAGTATGGATTGTTCCAATGTTGATATTCGGTCATTTAACATTTGTATATGACTATTTACCTGTTGAAAATAAGCATTCCAGTAGTCCAATTGTTTCTCCCTCCTCTTACTTGCTTAACAAATCATTGATTTTTACTCAAAAGGAATTCTCTTGACAATTTGTTTCAAAAAAATTTTTACACGCTTGCTGGAGCTAACGGTACCGCTGGTGTCAATGCTTCTGTAACCGTTGCTTGTTGTCCTGCTTCAGGAGCAGGTTCTGTAAATCCACCCGTATTGTAGTTGTTGGATAATGCTTTAATCATCCCAGCACTTCCTATTTGAAGTACGGAAGAATTTGATAATCCATTGATGCGAATGGACTGAATATTGATGCTTTGATTAATGAAAAAGTTCATAAGTTACCTACCTCCAACCATTAAACTACTCCTGTGATGTTTTGGTCCGCTACATCCGAATCATTTACGTTTGTGACGCTATAATCGTTTCTAACTCTTAAATTATCTCCTGTATTAAATGAACCCGCTCCAGAAAAAGTCTTTGCTGTACTAACAGGGGCGATTCTAAATACATCCCCGACATTAAATACCCCACTGGACGCAACAGCATTCACTTTTATCGCTCCAACAATTGCTGGCATATAAATAACACCCCATAACAGATTATGGTTCATTCTATGAAGAAATGGGCTTAGGTGTTCATCATAGTGAGATAAATGTAAAAGGGTCGGTTCTAAGGAAGCAAAAGAACCGTCCCCATGTTTTTTGGAAGTAAAACAATCCATATTTCGGAAAAAAACCATGAGTTTAGTAGCGTGGGACAAGAAACGACAGTCGTACATATGATTCTATCTGCGCTAAGTAAATACAAGGACTTTGCTGTTTATGGTATTCTCTAAAGAAGTTTATTTTAAAAATATGTCAGTTCGAAACGGTGAGCAACATTCAATTGTTTTGCTATTTTCTTCTGAGTGGCTAGTAGTGTTAGGTAAGAACGATTGCAGACTACAAGGCAATCGTTCTTTAGTGAAAGGAGCTTTATTTTTGTGAAAAGCATTCAAAGTCGCCTCTTGATTATGCTTATTATGTTTATCATTCTCCCGTATTTTTTATCTGTGCTTTTGATATATGGTTATACGAAGAAGAATGTGGAGCGGTATGAGCTTGCAAGCAGTCATGATCAAATGCAAGAGGTGTCGGAACATCTCGAACAATATTTTCAGGACATGATTCATCTTCCGTATATGTTGTATCGAAATCCTGATTTATTTCGAATTTCAGACGATGATGTTGAAGATTCTGTTTATTCGAACCCGTTGATTATTGAAAAAGCACTGAAAACTTTTTATTTGATGCGAAGGGAAATCCGCCAAGTCCGGTATTATATTGCGAACGAAGAAAATTCGTTTTCTGTTTATAATGCGATGATAAGTGCCCGAAAGCATCAACCGGATTTATTAAAGCAAAACTCTATTCACGATCTCGTAAACTCTGAAGAGAATTTTGTGATTGAGCCGCCCCATCAGATTGAGAATTATACCGATGCGGCGATCATACCCCAGTCGGATAAAACGATGGTTTTGACGATTCATCATAAAATCATGGATGTCCTGTCAAATGAACTTCTTGGTATCATTACGGTTGATATCGATATGGATGAATATATCCGCATCAGTAATCGTCTCATCCAAGGGGGGGAAGAGTCGGCATTTTTAATGGATTCCGATGGTTTGATCATTTATGCAAGTGATCAAGACTTGATCGGAAAACCTATGCCTACCGAATTACGGTCGCAGATCAATCAAGAGGAAATATACTCTGATGATGGCGATATTATTTTGTCTAAAACCTTGTCGGGGCCGTTAGATCAATGGGAGTTAGTGAAGATCACCCCGAGCGAGTTCCTGTTCAATGAGGTGAGGCAAACCGCCCATACAAATATCATAGTCGGTGTGGGAGTGGTATTTTTGGGCTTGTTGATGGTTGTCATTATTTCTTACAAAATTACTCGTCCGATCAAACTCCTTAGCAGGAAAGTGCGGAGAATTGAGGGCGAGAATATGGACAAGGACGTGCTGTTTGATGATCAACGAGAAGATGAAATCGGCCATCTGGAAAAGCATATAAAGGGGATGATGGACCGAATTAATCTTCACATTGAACGTGAATATAAACTGGAGATTGAAAATAGGAAGAACCAGTTTAAGGCTCTAAAGTCTCAGGTGAATCCGCACTTCTTATATAATTCATTACAGTCCATCGGTGCGGTTGCTTTAAGGTCTAATTCTCCGGATGTGTATAAATATGTGACGTCCCTCTCTCGCATGATGCGATACTCCATTCGTGCAGATCAATGGGTGACGGTTCAAAGTGAAGTGGATTATATAAAAGCCTATTTGGACCTTCAAATGGAGCGTTTTCGAACAAGTTTAAGCTACTCAATTGATATACACGAAACAATTCTTGATATTAGAGTTCCGAGTATGATTTTACAACCGCTTGTTGAAAATTTCTTTAAACACTGTTATGAAGAGGGAGTTTATGATGCTCATTTGCACGTTTATGGAGAAGTACGAGAGGAATATTTATATCTAGTTGTTGAAAATGATGGACCGAGTCTAACGGATGAAGAGTTAGTGGCGTTAAGGGAAAAATTCTATACGACGGGTGATGAAGAAATCGATTCACACGAGCATATCGGCCTGAAAAATATTCATGAACGGTTAGTTTTAAATTACGGACCGAGAGCAGGACTGGAAATAGATACGAAGCAAGGACAAGGGTTTTCCGTGAGGCTTAAGATTCCAATACGTGCAAAGGAGGATGAAAAACATGAAAGTTCTATTGGTGGATGATGAATTTAATGTGCGGGATGTCATTCGTTCCTTGGGACAGTGGCAAACATACGGGGTTACGACGGTTTTGGAAGCCAATAATGGCAAAGAGGCAAAAAGGTTGATTGAACGGGAATCGCCGGAAATTATTTTTACAGACGTGAAAATGCCCGAAATGAGCGGGATCGAATTAATCGAGTGGCTAGATGCGATCTCTTATCCGGGTAAAGTGATTATGGTTACCGTCTGTGACGACTATTCTTTCATGCGTAAAGCGATTCAGTACAGCAGCTTCGATTATTTGTTGAAACCAATTGAAGTTGATGCGCTCAATCAAGCATTGTCCGGTGCTGTGAATGCTTGGAAAAGCGAAGAGGAGGAACGGCAAAACAAAGAGTCGGGCATTTATGAAGATGTTAAAAGCTTACGTATGAACCGGGTGGTAACGGCAGCTTGTAACGGCGAGCCTTTTGATGCTGGACAAATTTCATTATGTCTTCCGCAAGCTGATGGATACGATCTTGCTTTACTTTCCTTTTACCAGATGCACGATTCGGATTCTTATATTCAGTTGTTGACTAAGGAGCTTTGTGATCGAAAGTGGGGAAATGCCTTTGCGTTATTGAACGATCATCATCTCTGTGTCGTTATGACTGTACCTGGTAAATGGTTAGCGGTAGAAGAATGGATCAGTCATCACTTTGATATTCCCATTCGTTATTTCAGCATTCCATTGAAATCATTGGAAGATCTGCCTTCGTCCTTTCAAGCTGCGCAAAGGGAGATGGACGATTTAAACTTCAGATCGATAAACCGGCTGACCCATGTCGATGATGCGATGCGCATGCATGATATTGTCGCTTATGTGGACAAGTATTTTACAGAAGAGGTGAGTTTAGAAAAACTGTCCAACCGCTTTTTCCTGAGTCGCGAACATATCTCAAGAAGATTCAAGCAAGAAAAAGGAGTGACCCTGTCTGAATACGTCACTCAACTTAGAATTGAACAAGCGAAACAGTGGTTAATTCAAACGGACGAGAAGGTGTACTCGATTTCAATAAAGCTTGGATATCAGGATGGAAACTTTTTTTCAAAGCTATTCAAAAAAATGGTTGGAATGACACCAATCCAGTACCGGGATTATAGAAAAGGCAAAACAGAAAAGGTTAAATAGATCCGTTTTTGGCTTTTAAAACTAGGGAGTATTTATAAGTAGTAAGATTACTTGAGGGGAAACAATGAATAAAAAGATGTTGCTATTGTTTTGGACAGGTAACCTCATCATCTCACTTTTCGCGTGTGAAGCTGGCAATGAAATAGTGAAAAAGGAAACGATAAGTGAAGATCAGAAAATTACGTTGGAAGTGTGGAATCGGAAAGTCGAAATTTCCACACAGTTCGAAGAGATGATTCTAGCTTATGAGAAGGAAAATCAGGGTGTGGATCTAATCGTTCGTACCGTAGGCGGAGGAGTCGATGACCGCAGCGATCTAATCGCACAGTTAGCTGCCGGAAAAGGTCCTGATATCTTTACGAACGGTGGATACGAAGAGGCCAAAATGTGGAGTGAGTATTTGGAAGACCTTTCTGATCAACCATGGATTGAGTATGCATTAGAAGAGGCGCTGGCATCAATGACATTTGATGACAACATTTACGGAATGCCAATAAGCCTTGAAGGGTATGGGTTCATTTACAATAAAGATTTATTTAAAGAGGCAGGCATTGAAACGGTGCCCAAAACGCTCACTGAATTAATCGCAGCAGCAGAAAAATTGGAAGCGGCAGGCATCACCCCTTTTGCAATCGGATATTATGAAAAATGGAAATTAGGCCATCTTATAAACATTGCCTTCGCGCAACAGGAAGATCCAGATGCCTTTATTAAAGGCCTGAATGACAGAACGCTAGACATCGAACACAATCAAATATTTAAAGACCTGGTAAGGTTGTTGGATGTATCAATTAAATACGGAAACGAGAATCCGTTGACTACGGATTACAACATGGAAGTGAATTTATTTGCCACTGGGAGAGCAGCGATGATCCAGCAAGGTAACTGGATTCAACCGATGCTCGATCAACAATCGCCAAAGATGAACATCGGATTTCTGCCAATCGCAATGAATGACGACCCTAAAAACGATGCCTTAGCGGTCGGTGTCCCTAATTACTGGGTCGTGAATAAACAATCGCCCCCGGAAAAGAAGAAAGAAGCAAAGAAATTTTTAAACTGGATGGTTTCTTCTGAACAAGGAAAACACTTTATGACCGAACAATTCAAATTTATCCCGGCGTTTAAACATATTGAGACAAACGATTTAGGACCGCTCGCAGACGATATTATTCGTTACGCCGAGGATGGGAAAACGTTGTCCTTTAATTGGTTTAAATACCCTGGGGGAGCTAGGGATGAGTTCGACCACGAGTTCGGGCTTGCCATGCAAGCTTATATTGATAAACGGCTTACTCATGATCAACTGCTGCAAGAGTTGCAGAAGTCGGGAGCGGGGGGACGGTTCTCGTGCTTCCTTATCTTTGCTCCTCATATTTGTCACACCCCGAATCTTATCGAAGTTAAACAAGTCCTGCTCTTCTGACGAAATGGAGCAGGGCTTTACTTATATAGCTCGTTCTTTTGTTAGTTAGTAATAAAAAATCAGAAGAATAGGTGGAGCACGGCTGGGAGATATTCTCTCATCGTTCCTAAGCCCCAAAAAACAATGAAGATGCAATAAAATAGTATATGCTAGATTCAACTAAAGACAAATATTCCTCTTAAAAAATCCTCCCTCTATAAATAGCATGAACCCACTCTAACAATTACTTTATCAGCAATTAAATCTCATAATGTATAGAGTTTCTAGTAATGTAACTCTCGCCATACCACTGTACAACAAATCTCTAATCATCTATTTTCAATCTAATTTTAAGGCGTAAGTTGAGGGAAGCATGAGAACCGTCCCGCTGCTTCGTGAACGACAAGTGGTGGGGATTGTTACTGTTTTTCTACAGGGAAACCTAAAATCTATTAGACGAATCGTACTGTTACGGAAATCTATGAACCTTTTAGGTTTGTTATACCACCAAAAAAATGAAGGGAGGCAATAATGAAAAAATAGTTGTTTGTAAATGAAAAATATTAATCAATTCAATTAAAGAGAGGGAAAACAAATGAAAATCAAAACTCGTAAAAAGGTAGGAAAATTAGTTTTATGTGCTGCGATTTTAGCGAGCAGTCTGACAAGCATTAGCGTTGCTGCGAGCTCTAACTGGAGTATTGAGGATGATTACACGGCATCATGGTCCAGACAGCAAGCAGAGAAAGTGGCTCTAACGGAAGAGACGACAGCCCCAATCATCGATTTGGACTTTGAAGATGTAGCTCCGGATGTGTGGGTTTGGGATACTTGGCCGCTTCAAAACAGAGACGGTTCCCTTGCGAACGTGAAAGGTTACAGAATCGCATTCGCATTGGTTGCACCACGTACTTATACTTGGCATGACCGTCATACTGAAGCAAGAATCGGCATGTTCTACTCTAAAAACGGCAAGGATTGGACGTATGCTGGAATTCCATACGACTATGACAACGCGTTAGGGCACATGCAATGGGCTGGATCTGCTATGTTGGACGAGAAAGGAAAAGTGCATTTCTTCTATACAGCAACTAGTGATATGAATGCCAATGGCGGTAAAGAATTTAATCAAGACGGATGGGTGCAAAGAGCGGAACAACGCCTAGCTAAGACGACATTTGATATCAGTGCAGACAAAAATGGCGTGCATCTGACAAATGAAGGGGATCACCAAATTCTTCTTGAAGCAGATGGCCATCATTATGAAACGATCGAACAGTTCCAAGAGCACGGAAATATCATCACTGGATTCCGCGATCCGTTTTTCTTCAAAGATCCGAATACAGGTGAAGAATACATTATTTGGGAAGGTCAAGCAGGCACTAACAGAAATGATATCAAACCGGAAAATATCGGGGATAAAGAATACCGCGAATCACACAACGTTCCTGATCATGCGAAATTTTATAACGGAAATATCGGAATTGCGAAAGTACTTGACAACGACGTAACTAAACTTGAAATATTACCGCCGCTTCTTGAGTCGGTTGGGGTTAACCATCAGTTAGAACGTCCGCATGTTGTGGTAAAAGACGACACTTACTACCTGCTTACAATCAGTCATGAATTTACGTTTGCACCAGGTTTAACAGGTCCGGATGGATTGTACGGTTTTGTCGGCGAGGGAAGCTTGCGCACAGATTATAAGCCAGTAAATGGCACAGGTCTTGTTGTTGCCAATCCGGCGGAAAAACCGTTTCAAGCTTATTCATGGTGGGCGGCTCCAGATGGCCAGGTTATCAGCTTCATTAATGAACCTGTAGATGAGAATGGACAAGTTAAATTTGGCGGAACATTTGCACCGACGCTGAAGGTATCCTTTGACGGTGACAAAACAAAGATCGTGAAAGAAATGCAAGCTGGAGAAATCAAACCATTCGGTCCTTACGGTAGATCTTTAAAGTAATACTTTGGGCGAAGTGGGTGAACCAAAATTCTTGAAACAAAGGAGCGATAACATGTCTATCCAAAAAAGGATTCAAAAAAAAGGGAAAGCACTAACGACTTTAGCTTTGGCGACAACCCTTGCTGTTTCTGCATTGATTCCTGTTCACGCCGAGGTCGCGGACACGACTGTTAACTGGACTCGTGAACAAGTATCGAAAATTGAACTCAATAAAGATAATACCTTGCCTTATACAGATGTAAGTAAACTAGAGAAATTTACGGAAGATTACCATGTTTGGGATTCATGGCCACTAACCGACCGCGATGGAAATATCGCCTCGATTAAAGGCTGGAAAGTGTTGTTTGCACTGTCTGCTCCTAACAATGTACTGCCAGGTAAAGTGCATGACATTGCAACCATCCGCTATTTTTATTCGAAAAACGGGAAAGATTGGACGCTTGGTGGAACGCTTTTCCCTGAGGGAGCTTCATTAGGATCTCGTGAATGGGCTGGATCTGCCATGATGGATGACGGTAAAATCCATGCATTCTATACAGCAACTGGACATAGAGGTCAAGAGCATTTAACTTTTGAACAGCGATTGGCGATGGCTACAGGTGATATCGTAGCAGACAGCAAAGGAGTCCGTTTTGAAAACTGGGGTGATCACAAGATCATTTTAGAGCCGGACGGTAAGTATTATCAAACAAGAGAGCAAGCTCAGCAAGGTGAAGGCGGGGGCTATGCTTTCCGTGACCCTATGTGGTTTAAAGACCCCAAAACGGACAAGGAATATATTTTGTTTGAAGGGAATTCAGGCGGTGCTGTAGGTGATCGTACCTTTAAACAAGAATATGCAGGAAGTATTGAGTACACTAGTAAAAACCCAGTTCCTGCAGGCGCTGTACATGCGAATGGGAACATCGGTATTGCAGAGGTAGTGGATGGCGATCCTTCAAATCTTAAAATGCTCCCGCCGCTTTTGGAAGCTAATTATGTAAATGAAGAATTAGAACGTCCGCATATCGTTGTAAAGGATAATAAATATTATTTATTCACTGATACTCATATCAATAAATATGCTGAAGGGCTTCAAGGTCCTGAAGGTTTGTATGGTTTTGTTTCTGATACATTGTTCGGTGGTTATGAGCCGTTAAATGAAAGTGGTTTAGTTTTAGCTAATCCTCCTGAAAATCCATACCAAGCTTATTCATGGTTGGTTCTTCCGAATTTAAGTGTCGTAGGGTTTGCTCATTTTGGTGATATTGGTGATATGTCAATTGGTGATATTGGACATCAACCAGATGAATTCCAATTTGAACATTTTGGAGGAACATTGCCTCCAACTGTTAAGCTATCAATCAAAGGCGATACGACAAAAATAGGAAAAGAATACAGCCCTGGTTGGATTAAGTAATAAGGAAATGATAGAAATGGTCGGCTAATCGAACAAGAGATTAGCTGGCCATTCTGTTCATTTTCAAGGAAGTATTCGTTTTATTGCAGGGTATGGAGCTATTTAGAGGAGGAACATAAATGGAACGCAAAAGAAATAAAAAGGGCAAATGTTTTTTAGCAGCGGTGATAGGCCTTTCTGCTGTATTCGCTCCTATTGTAAGCAGTGGTGTATCTGCCAAAGAAACGATTGATCCTTATCATTGGACTCGTGAAGATGTGAGCCATCTTTCAATGAATACTCAAAATACGGCACCTACTATTCAGAAAGACGAGCTTATTGAAATCACATCAGACTCTTATATTTGGGATACGTGGCCGTTGCAGGAAAAGAATGGACATCCAGCTGTCGTAAACGGTTTTAAAATTATTTTTGCTTTGTCAGTACCTAAAGATGTTCTTCCTGGTAAAAGACATGATACAGCTGAAATTCATTATTTCTTTTCAAAGGACGGGAAGAGCTGGCAATCCGGCGGCCCTGTTTTCAAAGATGGAGAAGCGTTAGGCTCAAGACAATGGGCTGGATCTTCGATTGTTCACAAAGATGGGAAATTACAGATTTTCTACACCGCAACAGGTAAGAAAGGTGAAACTCAATTAAGCTATGATCAGCGAATCGCAACCGCAACGGCAACGATAAAAACAACGAACACAAATGTGTCATTTGAGGATTGGTCCACACACGAAATCATCCTTGAAGCGGATGGAGAACACTATCAAACAAGTGAACAAACAGGTCCTCAAGAATCTTCATATGCATTCCGTGATCCTTATTTTTTCCAGGATCCAAAAACTGGGGAAGAATATCTTTTGTTTGAGGGGAATTCCGCAGGGACTCTTGAAAAGAGACCATATAAACATGAATATATTGGCTCGTCAAAATTTCGTCAAAACCATGTAATCCCTGATGGATCCAAAGAGTTTAATGGCAGTGTTGGAATTGCCAAAGCAACGAATCAAGGTTTGTCTACATTTACATTGCTGCCGCCATTGTTGGAAGCGAACTATGTAAATGATGAATTGGAAAGACCAAGTGTCATGGTTAAAGGAAACAACTATTATCTTTTTGTAAAGACTCACAGTGAGAAATTTGCCCCTGGCCTTCAGGCACCGGAAGGGTTATACGGGTTTACGTCAGACTCGCTTTTTGGAGGCTATCAACCTTTGAATGAAAGTGGGTTAGTCATCGCCAATCCATCTGATAATCCGTATCAAGGCTATTCTTGGATGGTGATGTCCAATGGCACTGTCATCAGTTTTGTCAATTATGTGGATGTGGATGGGAAAGATATTTATGAGATTGGCGAGCAATCACCAGAATATCAATTCGACCACTTTGGCGGAATGCTGGCACCTTCATTAAAAATATCGATCACACGTAATGAAACAAAAATCCTTCATGAAAAGAAGCAAGGGGTTTTTAAGTAAATCCACACTTAATAGATAGAAAGACGGATCATAAATGAGAAGGACAAGCAATGGCGTTCGGTTTTTGACTGAGCGCCATTGACAAGGTGTAATCAAATCATAATCATGAGTCAACCTCTTATGGGAAGGCTGTTTTCATAAAGATTGTTGCTATGAAATAGTGTTTCCTTTTAGTGAAATGGAGCGCAATGGAACGAACATGTGAAGGACACGTAAGCCATAAAAACAACAAAGTATGCGAAAACAGCCTATGAGAAAAAGTGAGATTTCAACTATTTTCAAATAGGAAAGAGAGGAACATCATGAAACGTTATCTCGTAATCTTTTTTTTGATTGTTATAGCGCTGGTCATCTGGTTGGCTACAAGTCATTCAAATGACGAGCAAGAGCAAGTGGAAGAGGATCTTCAACAAGAAGATGAATCTTTAGAGGGTTTGGCTGCCTACTGGACATTTGATGAAGGAGCAGGCACAACGACTGTTGAAGCACGTTCCAATCTAGAACACCACATTCATTATGTGTTTAATAACGCAGTTGATAAACCAAACAGTGAGCCGCTATGGAAGCAGGGGATTTCAGGAAATGCTTTATTGTTTGATGGCTACTCAACTTGGGTAGCAGCAGATGCATCGACACTAGATATCCAAGGAGATGCGATGACCATTGAAGCTTGGGTCGCGCCTCGAGCATTTGAGTGGGGAAATGAGGGAAAACTTTCTTCGATTCTTAGTTATCACAACCAAGAGGAGAATCAAGGCTTTCAATTAGGTGTGTTTCGTCATGGAACATGGTCGTTCCAATTCGGGACAGGGGAGGAATGGCTGGAAGTGTGGGCAGATGAGGAATTTAGACTTCCGCGTAATGAATGGTCCCACCTTGTTGCTGTTTTTTCCGAAGAACGAAACGAAGTCGTCCTTTATCGGAATGGTGAACAAGCAGGCCATCTAGAGGTTCCGCCTCATACTCAGGTCGCCTTACCTGATCAAGAACTTCGAATTGGAAAAAATAATGCCCCTGCTAAAATAAGTGATACTTTTGATGCGAGTATGTTTAATGGGTTAATAGATGAGGTGGCCATTTATCAAAAGGCAGTTGAACCGGCTTTTGTTAAGGAGAGCTTTGCTCAATTCGGTGAACTTCCTGACCCAAGCGTTGAACTTGCTTGGGACAGAAACAGATATGAAGGCGATCGCCATCGGCCTCAGTTCCATTTTACACCCCCAGAGCATTGGATGAACGAACCTCATGCTCCGCTTTACTTCAATGGACAGTACCATTTATTTTATCAGTTTAATCCAGCAGGACCTTATTGGGGCGGTATTCACTGGGGACATGCTGTCAGTGATGATCTGATTCATTGGAGAGACTTGCCGATTGCCTTAGCCCCTGAAGCCGATCAAGTCGACCCTGATGGTGTATGGTCCGGGGATTCGATTATTGATGATGAAGGCAACCCTGCGTTATTTTTTACCGCTGGGAATGACAGCATGATGCCTAATCAAATGACAGGTCTAGCAAGAAGTACGTTTTTAGAGGATCAACATCCTGATTTAGTGAATTGGATTAAGCACCCAGAACCTGTCACCATTCAAGAAGAAGAGATTCAAACGGAGAAAGGAACGGTTTGGCATGGGCAATTTAGAGATCCGTTTGTTTTTAAATCTGGAGATAAATGGGTCCAGCTTGTTGGTTCAGGAATCAGAAATGGCGAGGAGTCAGTTGGAGGAACGGCGCTTGTTTATACATCAGATAATTTAATTGATTGGCAGTATGAGCATCCTTTAATGATTGGCAATGTCCTCGACTATCCAAAAACGGGGGATGTGTGGGAGCTTCCCGTGCTATTACCGATTGGGAAAAACGATAATGGTGAAGAAAAATATGTCTTTCTCATTAATCCATGGTTTGACGGCGATAGTGAACATGCGGTGAAATATGTTTGGTATTGGATCGGTTCGTGGGATGAGGAAACCTATCAGTTTATCCCTGATCACGTGGAGCCGCAGCTGCTAGATGTCGGAGAACACTTTACAGGTCCAAGCGGAATGGTCGATGGTCAAGGCCGAGCCATTGTGTTTTCGATTGCACAGGATAGAAGAACCGAAGAAAGCCGGTACAATGCCGGCTGGGCTCATAATGCGGGCTTGCCTATTGTCCTTTCGCTTCGTGACGACCATCGTTTAGGAGTGGAACCGGTTCAGGAAGTAGAACGTTTAAGAGAAGAGCACCTTTATGCACTCGACACCCCTGCTACGATAGAAGATGTGAACCAACAAATAGCAGACCTCAGTGGAGACATGCTTGAAATTGAATTGGAAATAGAAAGAAAAGCAGCTCAAAAAGTCGGGATAAAAGTACGGCAATCACCAGATCAAGAAGAAGAAACGCTTCTATTCTATGATTTTGACGAACAAACGATGAATGTCGATCGCGAGCGTTCTAGTCTTTCAGATCATGTGGATAAAGGAATTCAAGGAGGAAAGGTTGAGTTTGAAGGCGATCTTTTACGCCTCCGTCTCTTTCTTGACCGTTCTATGGTGGAAGCTTATATAAATGGCGTAAATAGTTTAACAACACGCGTCTACCCATCAAGAGACGATTCTCTCTTTCTAGAATTATTTTCAGAAGGAGAGTCGGAAGTGAAGAAAATGAATGTGTGGAGAATGGGAAGCGCCTATTAAAAAAAGGGTCAGACCCCAATTGTACAGGGGTCTGACCCTTTTTCGATGAAATGGTGTCCGATCAAAGCGCGGCGTCATTACGTCGTGTCACCTTTTATCAGCTCGACATCCACAATCGTGTTATTCGGCTTGTCACCTTCCTTGTCCTCAATCATCTTGACTAATGTTGAGCATAGCTCCCGTCCAAGGCGGTCTGCTGGCTGCTTGATGGTTGTGAGCTTCGGATCTTGAAGCATGCGTGTAAAGGACGTATAGTCATAGCCTACAATTTTTAGCTGCTCAGGGACTTGAATGTTGTTTTTCTTGGCGTGAATATACAGAGCATATGCCAGCATATCATTGCTGCAAAATACACCATCATATTTGGCAAGCTCATCGGCTACTTGTTCTTCAATGAATGTCTCATAGTTCTTGAAAAGAGAGAAAGCTTTTCGGCTGTATTCTTGCTCAATTACCTTAAAAGGAATGTCGTGTTTCATACAAGTTAGTTTAAAGGCATCGGCACGCCTATTTGGCAGCACATCAATATCGAGTGGACCAGATAAGTGGAGTAAATGTTTACAACCGCTTTCAATTAAATGCTGAGTCGCAATCGTACCCCGTTCAAGTTATCTGATCCTACATAAGGGATGTTGTTTGACATAATTCGATCAAACGATACGATCGGTAGCTTCACCTTTTTATATTCTTCTATATCCAGGGTTTGGCTGCACATAATAATGCCATCGACACGATTTTCTTTCAGCATGCCTATGTATTTCGCTTCTTTTTCAGCCTCATCTAATGAGTTGCAGATCAGAATTTTATAGTTATGTTGATAAGCGAATAACTCAATGTTTTTAATGAGTTCAGCAAAAAACGGATGTTCAGAATCAGGAACGATCACTCCAAGGAGATATGACTGACTTCTTTGAAGGGCACGGGCAATTTGATTTGGAGAATAATCAATAGCAGCCATGGCCTTTTCGACTTTCTTTCGTGTCTCTTTCCCGATATAGCCTCTATTATTTATGACGCGTGACACAGTCGTGACTGAGACGCCAGCCTCTTTTGCAACATCTTTTATACTTACCATAGCGATCTCCTTTGTCTAAGAATTATTAAGTGAATGAAAACGTTCTTATTTTTAACATAACAAACAATGACAGAAATAAACAAGAAAAAGCATTTCGTCTTCCAAAAAATTTGATACGGATGTTAAAAGTGTAGCACGAATGTGGTAACGAATGACATATATTTTTTTCGTGTGAAAAAAAGGGTAAGTTGAATTTTAGCTAGGTTTTTATGGGGATATAAGATGGGTTTACATTGATATACTAGAATTCTAACATTAAACTGATATGAATGTGGTAACGTATTCATATTTTAAGTGAAATTTTAAATGTGTTAGCAGAAAATTAGAATTGACATATAGATTTTTGCTGTAATAACAGGGGTGAAAACGTATTTAATTGGAAAATATCATTAATTATTTGTATGAAAACGTTTGACATATATATGCGCCGGCCTATATACTTTGTGTAAGCTCTTTCAAAGAGAGCTGTAAACGTTCGCTTTGCTTTGTAAGGTTAATAGTTTTTGAAAAATGAAAAAGTAGGGGGAATTACAGTGAGTAAAGCAAGATTGATCTTTGGAATGATGTTGATTATTAGTTTGATGGCAGTAGGTTGCAGTCAGAATCAAGATGTTGTAAATGAAAGCGATAGCAACAAGGAAGAGGTTGCAGGTGTGATCGAACTGGATATGTGGATTCACCAGTCTGGTGAAGATGAGACGAACTACAATTTAGAGCGGATTGCAGCGTTTAACGAAGCCCATGATAGCGAGATCCATATTAATGTTGAAGTGGTCATGGATGATGGCGGCAGCTCGTACAACGACAGTTTGAACGCGGCATTGGTTGCTGGCAATCTACCAGATGTGTTAGCGCTGGACGGTCCTTTCGTTGCTAGTTATGCCGAAGCTAATATTATCGCGCCTGTAACGGAGTTTATCTCAGACGAAGATCGCGCCGATTTTGTTGATTCGATTATTGAACAAGGTACGTTTAATGGCGAATTGTATTCTTTAGGGGCTATGGAGTCATCGGTGGTTCTTTATTACAATAAAGAAATTTTTGAAGCAGAAGGGATTGAAGCCCCGACTACGATTGAAGAAGCGTGGACGTGGGACGAGTTTATGGCAGTAGCGAAGCAATTAACAACAGACGATCGTTACGGACTGAACTTGTTTATGGATTATGGAGTAGGTGAGTGGTACACGTATATGGGAGCACCGTTTGTTTGGTCAAATGGCGGATCATTAATCTCAGAAGATGGAACGACCGTAGACGGCTATTTAAATGGACCCGAATCAGTTGAGGCGCTGGAATTTGTGAAGAGTTTATTTGAAGAGGGTGTTGTCAGCTTAACTCCTTCAGAAACCCAGTTTGAATCAGGGAAAGCAGCAATGGCTCTTGGAGGACCTTGGATTGCGCTCTCTGCAGAAAATGCAGGATTGGATTATGGTATGATGCCATATCCGTACAGCGAAGTTCCGAAATCGCCATCAGGCAGTATGGCTTATGCCGTTTCATCCCAAGCAGATCATCCAGAAGCAGCGTATAAAGTGATGCAATGGATGACAAATGAAGAGTCAACGATCGGCTTATCAAGAGTAACAGGAATGCCTCCGGCTCGTAAGTCGGCGTTTGAGAACATGGAATCATACAATGAGTTACCGAAAAAGGTGATGCGTGACCAAGTGGTAAATACAGCACACGCTCGTCCGACAACACCAGCATACCCTGTTTTAACAGACGCATTTGCCCAAGCCCTGCACGCAGCAGCGCTCGGTGAAGATCCACAAGAAGTATTAGACCAGCAAGTCCAACGCGTAGAACGCGAACTACGCAGATTTAACAAGTAATAGAGATTTTCCAAAAAGGTTGCACTTTACCTTTTTGGAAAATCTCGAAGCAATGAGCGGAACCGCTGCAGGGTTTTAAGTCCGTTATGAGTGGTTTTCTCATAACGGACGCGCAGCGAGTGGAGCCATTGCAACACAGCAAAAAAAGGTTGCACTTTACCTTTTTGGAAAATCTCGAAGCAATGAGCGGAACCGCTGCAGGGTTTTAAGTCCGTTATGAGTGGTTTTCTCATAACGGACGCGCAGCGAGTGGAGCCATTGCCACAGCCAACAAAAAAGGTTGCACTTTACCTTTTTGGAAAATCTCGAAGCAATGAGCGGAACCGCTGCAGGGTTTTAAGTCCGTTATGAGTGGTTTTCTCATAACGGACGCGCAGCGAGTGGAGCCATTGCCACAGCCTTATAAAAACATTCAGAGGGTACCCAAAAAAAAAGGACCACCCTCTGCTAAATGCCTTGATGTGGAGTGATAGGTAATGGAAGTGGATAAAAATTTGAAACGGAAGAGTCGAATTCGCTCACAAACAAAAGCTCGCTTTAACTTGAAATCTCAAAAGTCACAAGAAGTAATCAATGGATATGTATTTTTACTACCTGCCTTACTATTGTTAACGGTCTTTTTACTCTATCCGATGGGAATGGCTTTTTATTATAGTTTTACAGATTTCTATTTACTAAAACCAAATCAGATTCAATTTATTGGACTTGAAAACTTTACTTATATTTTTCAAGATCCAGAGTTTAAGCAGGCGTTTAAAAATACCGCTTATTTTGCCCTGCTCGTTGTGCCGATCCAAATGGCAGTCGCGTTAGGATTAGCGTTACTCATTAATCAGAAAATCAAAATGAAAGTAGTTTTCCGTACAGCTTATTTCAGTCCGGTCGTGATGTCATTAGTCGTTGTGTCAATCCTATGGACGTTTTTATATAACCCAAACGAAGGTTTAATTAACGAAATGCTAGGGGTATTCGGCATTTCGCCGCAGCCGTTTTTAACAAGTCCGAATCAAGCGATGAATTCCATTATTGCGATGTCGGTATGGCAAGGGGCGGGATTTCAAATGTTGATTTTCCTTGCCGGGCTGCAAAATATTCCGAAGCATTTGTATGAAGCTGCTTCGATAGATGGAGCAACCCCTTGGCAGCAATTTTGGAACATTACGTTGCCAGGTCTGCGCAATGTTTCCGTTTTTATTTTCGTGACGATCACGATTGCCGCAGTAAAGTTATTGGTTCAACCGATGATCATGACCCAAGGCGGGCCATTAGGATCCACGAAAACGCTTGTTTATCACATATATGAAGTTGGCTTTAACTACCGTGATGTCGGCTATGCGTCATCGATGGCCGTTGTATTCACGATATTAGTCTTACTTATTACAATTATCCAACGTAAGGTCGTTGCAGAGGAAAGAGGGTAACCGTCATGAGAAAAAGAAAGTTGATCAAAAACACGGTGCTATACGTCTTTATGACGATCCTAGCGTTTCTCTTCTTATTTCCTCTTATTTGGATGCTCGTTTCTTCATTGAAAAATGAGTTTCAAATTTTCGAAGATATTGGTTCGATCAGGGCGTTTCTACCGCCGGCAGCGCCAGAAGGAGGCTACTTTGCCAACTATATTGCGGCGTTTCAGCGGGTTGATTTGTTTCGTTATATGGTAAATAGCTTAGTTTATACAATCGGGATTTTGCTTTGCGGGTTAGTTGTCAATTCGATGGCAGGCTATGCGTTAGCGCGATTTCAATTTCCGCTCCGCCATTTCTGGCTGGCTGTGATCATTGCGACATTGATTATTCCGCCTGAAAGTATTTTCCTCCCACTTTATGTTCTCGTTTATAACCTTGGCTGGGTCAATACCTATACGGGCTTAATTGTTCCGTTTGTGGCCAATGCCTTTAGCATCTTTTTATTCAGACAGTTCTTTCTAGATTTTCCAAAAGAAATTGAGGAAGCGGCGAAAATTGACGGCTGTTCACAAATCGGCATCTTCTTTAAGATCATTGTGCCGCTATCCAAACCGATCTTTGCAACCGTGGCGATTTTCACATTTATTAACCATTGGAATGATTTCTTATGGCCGTTAGTCGTCGCGACAGAGGATCGGATGAGAACGATTCAAATCGGGCTTCAGTATTTCATGAACCAGCCGCCGATCCAATGGGGGCAGGTGATGGCTGCACTGACGGTCACTACGATTCCGATGTTATTAATCTTTATTTTCTTACAAAGATATTATATTCAAGGATTAACGCATACTGGTTCGAAAAACTAAGGTGTTCAAGACGTGATTGGAGTGACAGGTAGTGGGAAAAGTCATTAGCTTAGGAGAGTTATTAATTGATTTTATGCCAAAGGAAAAAGGAAAGTCGTTAAAGGAAGTCGTGGATTTTGAAAAAGCAGCAGGCGGTGCTCCGGCCAATGTAGCGGCTGCGATTGCAAAGCTCGGAGGAAGGGCGAGCTTTATCGGAAAAGTAGGAAATGATGCATTCGGTCATTTTCTTGAGGAGGAGCTGCAAAATGCGGGTGTCGATACTCGTTTTCTAGTAAAAAGTGATGTGTATAAAACGGCGCTTGCTTTTGTTTCCAATCAGGCAAACGGCGAAAGAGATTTTATGTTTTACCGCGATCCATCCGCTGATATGATGCTGACTGCGGATGAAATAGAGGAAGCGTGGTTTGAGAAAGGGGATATTTATCACTTCGGTTCGGTGTCGCTGATCGATCATCCAGTAAAAGAGGCGACGGCCCAGGCGCTAAGTATAGCCGAAACAAAAGGGGCCATCATCAGTTTTGACCCGAATGTGCGGCTTCCTCTCTGGGATCAAGCCGAAACGGCAAAAGAGTGTATCCGTCGATATTTCAACCGAGCGCACATTGTAAAAGTCAGTGAGGAAGAGCTTTTCTTTTTAACGGGTGTTAAAAAGGAACAAGAAGCCGTCCTCACACTGTTTGGCGGAGCGAATAAACTTGTCCTCGTGACGAAAGGTTCGAAAGGTTCAAGTGTTTATACGGCTGGCTCTATGCTTGAGGTAGAAGCAGTTAAGGTTGATGCGCAAGATACGACTGGAGCCGGAGATGCTTTTGTTGGCGGGTTGTTGTATTTCTTGCAAAACGAATCGAAACAGATTGATCTAGAAGCGTTTTTATCGAATGAAACAAAGGTAGTAGAAATGGTGCAATTTGCGGGTAAATGCGGGGCGATCACGACCACACGCCGCGGCGCGATACCTGCCTTACCAGCTTTAAATGACGTGAAGTAAAACGGGGTGATAACTATGCAGATGGGTGGAGTGGCAGGAGGAATATACAAAGTTTGTGACTGGTTGATGAAACTGGCCATATTAAATCTCATCTGGCTGCTGTTTGTCGTAATGGGCCTTGGTCTATTCGGGGTATTTCCAGCGACGGTTGCGATGCTAAATGTTCTCAAATGCTGGGTTAGGAAAGAAGAGTGCAAAACGTTTTCCTATTTCGCTTCTGTCTATAAACAATCCTTTGTAAAAGTCAATCTGTTGATGATCATGACCGTCGCAGTTGGTGCAGTATTGATGATAAATGTGGTAATCGTTCAGGCAATGGAAGGTCTGCTGCGCGTGTTTGTACAGTATGGAATGGTCTTTTTGCTTCTGCTTTACAGCATCGTTGCACTCTATATTATGCCGGTTTTTTCGCATCGACCTCAAGGAGTTTGGGCGACGATTAAGCGGGCCTTTGTGATCAGTTTTCTACATCCGGTTCGCACCGGAGTGTTTGTTGCTGGATTAGGCTTAATCTATTTGGTGATTCGATCGATTCCGGGCATGATTCCGTTTTATGGAGCTAGTCTCATTGGGATGTGGACGATCTTGATGATCATGCCGATTCTAGATGAGAAAGAGGAAAAGAAAGATGGTCAAGAGCAGAGAGAACGAGAGAGAGATGTTAAAAAGGATATATGGGAGGTACGAAATGATACGACATGAAGAAGCCACTAAGAAAGCAACAGCATCCATTCATCAAATAAAGGAAGAGGTGGATAGAAACCACTGGAGACTCCAGTATCATGTAGCAGCACCTGCTTATTGGATCAATGATCCGAACGGCTTTAGCTTCTACAACGGAGAGTACCATTTGTTTTACCAGCATCATCCATATTCGGCTGTTTGGGGACCGATGCATTGGGGACATGTGAAAAGCAAAGATTTAACGACGTGGGAGCATCTGCCGGTTGCGCTTGCGCCAAGTGAAGAGTATGACAAAGATGGTTGTTTTTCAGGCAGTGCGATTGAAAAAGATGGAAAGCTTTATTTGATGTACACAGGTCATATTTGGACAGGAGCAAACCATGATACGGATTTAGAGCAAGTCCAATGTCTGGCTGTCAGCGATGATGGTGTGAATTTTAAAAAGCTAGCGAATAACCCGGTTATTGGAGCAGCTCCTGATGGGGATATTCATCCCAATCACATACGGGACCCGAAAGTATGGAAGCACGGTGACGAGTATTATTGCGTCATAGGAAATAAAACAAAAGACGAGATAGGGCAGGTTCTCTTGTACCGTTCTTCTGATTTACTAGAGTGGGAGTTTGTGAATGTGGCAGCAAAAGGAGAAGGGAACTTTGGTTTTATGTGGGAGTGTCCCGATCTCTTTTCCCTTGATGGCTGTGATGTCCTCGTAATGTCGCCGCAAGGGATGGAACCGGATCATCATCTATATCATAATCTTCACCAGTCGGGGTATGTCACCGGTCAACTCGATTATGAAACAGGAAAGCTCGATCATGGCAGCTTCGAATTGCTTGATTATGGCTTTGACTTCTATGCTCCGCAAACGACGATTGATGATCAAGGGCGAAGAGTAATGATCGCTTGGATGGCGATGTGGGAAAGTGAAATGCCTGAACAAGAATTTAATTGGGCAGGGGCGATGATATTGCCGCGGCAGTTGTTCATTCAAGATGGGAAGATCATCAGCAAGCCAATGCCGGAAGTAGAATCATTACGAAATGAGATAACGGCCTTTGAAAATGTCCTCATTGATGGCAAAAAAGTACTCGATGGCGTCTCGGGTGATTGTCTTGAGCTCGATGTAACGTTTGATGCAAAAGAGGCCTCTATGTTTGGCTTGAAAGTACGGGTCAATAAAAAGCAAGGGGAAGAGACGGTTGTGCAATATGATGTGGAGGAAGGCTTTTTAACTCTTGACCGCAATAGGGCCGGAAAAGGGTTAGATGGCATTCGCAAAGCTCCTGTTGAGTTGAAAAATCATGAGCTTCACTTGCGGATTTTTATCGATAAATCGTCGATTGAGGTGTTTATCAATGGTGGCGAGAAGGTCATGACCTCAAGGCTTTATCCAGGGCAGGCATCTACGGGTATTGAGTTTTTTGCCGAAGGAACGGCTTTGATTAAGAGCTTGAAAAAATGGAGCTTACGTAAAAGTATTGGTGAAGAGTTGGTACACTCAAGTGCTACCGTTTAAAACATCAGCAGCCTTAGTTCGGGATGGTACCGGACTAAGGTTGTCATATAGGCTCTTCGGAAAGCGCTTACAAGTAAAGGTGGAAATAAAATGGTTTCTTATAATTACATGTAGGAGGAAGAGGGTATGAGAGTAAGGAAGTTCCGAAAATCAATCCTATTGTTTCTAGTGCTTTTACTTGTTAGTCAGTCAGTTTTGCTGTATCCTGTTTCAGCTGAAGAAACAGAAACCCCTGAAAAGGAAGGAGCTGAAGATGCAGTGCCTGAAGATTATTATGATGAAACGTTTCGACCGCAGTTTCATTTCACACCAGAAGAAAACTGGATGAATGATCCCAATGGAATGGTGTACATCGATGGAGAATATCATTTGTTTTATCAACATAACCCGACTGATAAAGTATGGGGTCCGATGTATTGGGGCCATGCGATTAGTACAGACCTCGTGAATTGGGAGCATATGCCGATCGCGCTTTATCCAGATGAAAATGGTTTTATTTGGTCAGGAAGTGCAGTGGTCGATGAGAACAATACAAGCGGATTTGGCGATGGCAGCGGGCCACCGTTAGTCGCTGTCTTTTCATATGAATTTGGCCAAGACGAGCAAACAGTTGGTTTAGCCTATAGTAACGATAAAGGAAGAACATGGGAAAAGTATGAAGATAATCCTGTCATTGATATGCCGGAAGAAACGAAGGTGAGTCATGGCGGAGACAGTGTGTTCAGAGACCCGAAAGTGTTTTGGCATGATGAGCAGAATGAGTGGGTTTTTGTCATTGCAAGCGGCAAACAAGTGGACTTCTATACATCTCCCAATTTAAAGGACTGGACAAAGACAGGCCGCTTTGAAAACCCAGCGGTGAATGGAGATCTCGGCATTTGGGAATGCTCGGATCTGTTCAAGCTGCCGGTTGAAACAGAAAAAGGACTGCAGGAAAAATGGGTCCTATTAACAAGTGTGGAAAATGGACCGACAGGCGGGCAAGGAATCGGTTATTTTATCGGCGAGTTTGATGGAGAGACCTTCATTGCAGATGAGGAAGAAATCAAGTGGTTCGACTATGGGGCTGATATGTATGCAGGTGTGACATGGAGCAACACCCCAAATGACCGTCCGATCTTGCTTGGATGGATGAGTCCGCCAAAGTATGCGGGTGATACCCCGACAGACCCGTGGAGAAGTGCGATGACACTGCCTCGAGAGCTGCGACTCGAACCAACGGAAGCGGGAATTCGTTTAGCACAGGCTCCTGTGACTGAATTAGAATCGCTGCGTGGAGAAAAAGTGAGCTGGACGAATGAGACGGTAGAAAGTACAAACGCTCTGTTATCTGAGATTGAAGGGGATATGTTAGAAATCATCGCAGAAATTGACCTTGAGCAATCGACAGCCAATGAGATCGGTTTTCATGTAAGAAAAAGCGATTCAGAGTATACCGCCATTGGCTATCAACAAGATCAGAAAGAAGCCTATGTCGACCGACGCCAATCAGGAATCATCGATTTCCACCCTGATTTCGCCGCGAAACATACAGCTTCGTTAGAATCGAATAACGAGTCGCTCAAACTGCATATGTTTGTGGATCGTTCATCGGTTGAAGTGTTTATTAACGATGGTGAAGTCGTGTTTACGGAGCAGATTTTCCCTGATCCAAAAAGCATTGGGATTGAATTGTTTGCGGATGACGGCACGATTCATCTGAAAAATCTTGAAATCTATCAAGTTAATCGAGCTCAATTTACACCAGGGTATCAAAATGAGTTTAAACGAAGCTATGGATATGATCCTAGTGAAATCGATGTCAGGAGTTTGCCGACAGACATTGAAAATGCTAGTTTTGAAACAGGTGACCTAACGGGCTGGATCACGCATGGAAGTGCCTTTGATGGGGTGGTATCGGATGAAGCTCAATTTTGGGGCGAACCGTTTCAACAAGAAGGCACGTACCATGTATGGGGATTTGCAGGTGCCGAGCGTGATGACCGTTCTGATCTCCGTACTGGTGTGATGAAATCAAGCTTATTTAGGTTAGAGGGAAATGGAACGATTAGCTTCCTCGTAGGGGGCGGCCAAGATGAAAACAATCTCTACGTTTCATTGGTGAAGGCCCAAACGGGAGAAGAGTTATTTAGAGCGACTGGCCGTAATACAGAGCAGTACCGGAGAGTGTCTTGGAATGCGTCTGAATACGTAGGGGAAGCGGTATTTATTAAAGTTGTGGATCAGCACTCCGGCGGTTTTGGCCATATTAATGTCGATGATTTTCAAGTGCTTCATTCCAATGAAGATGTCATCCCGAACGAGATTGAAAATCCAGGCTTTGAAACCGGGGATTTAACGGGATGGACCGTCTTAGAAGGAACGTATAATGATGATGATGTCACATCAGAAGTCGACTACTGGCATCCTGAACCGATTAATAAAGAAGGTGACTATCACCTTTGGGGAAAAGATGATAAGACAGCCAAAATCAAATCAAGCCACTTTGTTTTAGCTGGGACGGGGGAGATTACATTTTTAATCGGTGGAGGAAACGACCTTGAAAATCAATACGTTGCTCTCATGAGAGCAGCTGATGATCAAGAATTAATGCGTCAAACGAATGAGTGGTTTGATGATTCCGAGAATTACCACCGCGTCACGTGGGATGCCTCTGAGCACATGGGAGAAGAGCTGTATTTGTTAATCGTAGATAACGATGATTCGGGTGGCTGGTCGCACATTAATGTCGATGATGTTAATGTCTTGCATCATGGTCCTATCTCCTATTGGTCTTTTGACGAAGGAGCCGGAAAGACGGCCCTAGATGAAGTGAGTGAAACGAAAGACGATATTCACTATGTGTTTAATGATGCGGTTGATAAACCGTCTTCCGATCCGCTTTGGAGAGAGGGGATTGCCGGCAGCGGTTTGTTGTTTGATGGCTATTCAACTTATATTGAAAGAAAAGCAAGTAAATTCCCTAAAATCACCGATGCCCTTACCATTGAAGCTTGGGTAGCTCCAAGAGCCTATGAATGGGGAAATGAAGGCAAAAAGTCAATCATTGTAAACCAGCATGATATGAGCAAAAACGAAGGATATGCGTTAGGGATGGGCCGACATGGAAGCTGGTCATTCGAGGTCGGAATGAACGGGGAATGGATGGAACTTTGGGCTGATCAAGATAAGCCGCTAGAAAAGTTTAAATGGTCCCATATTGTCGCTACCTATGATAAAGAAAAGAGTGAGCTCAGGTTGTATCTAAATGGCGAGGCGGCAGGAACGATGAAAACGCCGTTACATGCCAATATCACACCGTCCAATGAGCCGCTGATCATCGGAAAGCATAATCATCCGGCCATTATTAATGGGACGTTTTCTGCGAATATGTTTAATGGCTTAATGGATGAAGTGAACATTCATAACGCTTCCTTTAGTGCGGAAAAGGTAAGCAAGATTTACAACAATTATGTGGAGACGTTTGAGAACGGCGAGCACCCGACGCCGAATGTAGCCATGGACCGCAACCGCTTTGACGGAGACCGGCACCGTCCGCAGTATCATTTTATGTCACCTGAACATTGGATGAACGAACCGCATGCGCCGTTTTATTTTAATGGCAAGTACCATATTTTCTATCAGCATAACCCGCAAGGACCTTATTGGAACCATATTCACTGGGGACACGCGGTTAGTGATGACATGGTCCACTGGCAAGATATGCCTGTTGCTCTAGCACCAGAGGGAGGATCGGTAACACCGGATGGAGTCTGGTCAGGGGACGCGACGTTTGATCAAGATGGCCTGCCGGTTCTATTGTTTACCGCAGGAGATGATAGTAAAGTTCCGAACCAAATGACCGGTCTAGCGAGGAGTACATTTGCCAAAGACGGAGATGTTACCTTGCCAAATTGGGAAATGCATGATGAGCCTGTAACCGTTCAAGCACCCAATTTACATGCCGATGAAGGCGAAGTATGGTACGGACAATTTAGAGACCCGTATGTGTGGCAAGAGGGGATACATGGTATCAATTAGTCGGTTCTGGAATTCGAAATGGCGACAAAAGTGTAGGTGGAACCGCTCTTCTTTATACATCAACCGACTTGGAAAACTGGACCTATGAAAAGCCGTTTTTTGTCGGGGATTACGAGAATTATCCTGAAACTGGCCAAGTTTGGGAGTTGCCTGTATTCTTGCCGTTAAAAGACGAAGAAGGGCATGACACAGGCAAACATGTGTTATTCATCAATCCGTGGTATGAAAGCTACAGCCCGCACAACATCAAATATGTCTGGCATTGGATCGGAACGTGGAATAAGGAAACGTTAGAGTTTACTCCAGATCACACGGAGCCGAGGATCTTCGATAAGGCTGAGCACTTCACCGGTCCAAGCGGATTTGTCAATCACGATGGACGCTCGATTTTGTTTAGCATTGCTCAAGGCAGACGCTCGGAGCAAGCGCAGCATGATGCAGGTTGGGCTCATAATGCCGGACTGCCATTAACCCTGACGTTACGAGATGATCATCAACTTGGAATCGAACCAATTAAAGAGCTGCAAGAGCTACGAGTGAAGCAATTAACTTCATTTAAAAATAAGAAAATCTCAAAAGCAAATGAGCTCTTATCAGATGTTCAAGGAGATCTATTAGAGATTAAGTTAGAAATAGACAAAGGAAATTCGAGTGAATTTGGAATCAAAGTAAGACGCAGTGAAAATGGAGAAGAGGAAACGCTAATCTATTATGACTACGAGAATTCGATGTATTCGATTGACCGAAATAAGTCTAGTTTAGATCCCGATGTCCGCAAAGGAATTCAAGGAGATGTTATGGAATTAGATGGAGAAAATTTGAAACTCCATATTTACTTAGACCGTTCAATGGTCGAAGCATATGCAAATAACTATAAGAGTCTGACATCAAGAGTGTACCCGACTCGTTCTGATGCGCTTGGATTAGAGTTGTGGAGTGAAAAGGGAGAAGTGACAATTAAGTCAATGGAAGTATGGGAGCTAGGCTCTGCTTATGGCGAGACGGTTCCAGCTTATTGGCCTGATCCAAAAGAAGCTCCAGAATCGATTAACTTGCCCAATCATGATTTCCAAACAGGCGATTTAACGGGCTGGATCACAGAAGGCGATGCGTTTACAGGTGAACATATTACCGATCGTTACGATTGGGGTTGGAGCGGTCCGTTTAAACAAGCTCATACAGATATTGATGTGAACCACTATCATTATTGGGGCTTCCATCCCGATCAAGGCGGAGATGGGGCAACTGGGGTCATGAAGTCGCAAAACTTTATCTTAGGCGGCAATGGCCAAATGGACTTCTTAGTAGCAGGAGGAAACATTCCAGACCAGCTTTATGTCGCATTAGTGAGGGCATCTGATGATGAATATCTCATGAAAGCGACTGGCCACAACTCGGAACAATATCGCCGAGTACGGTGGGATGCCTCTCGGTTTATTGGTGAAGACCTCTATTTGAAAGTGGTGGACCAAGCAACAGGCGACTGGGGACATATCAACCTCGATAACGTAAATGTTCCAGTTGACCCGAGTACTCCATTTGATGTAACGGGCTTAGAAGAAAAGCAAGATGAAGAACAAGGAAAAGGAAAAGGCAAAGGGAATGAAAAGCCAGGAAAGAGAAAAGGGATTTCTGGCATGACAAAAGGAGTTAGCAGCAAGCAGAATATAAAGCTGGAGAACTAGCGGTACCTTGTTTTTAAAAAATGCGCAGCTTAGTAATTGGACTGAGCTGCGTTTTTTATGGAGCCTGATCGCTCCCTAAACCTTACAAGATGGTTTTAGTAGGATAAGTTCGAATGTTCGTGCAATAAAACCCTTTTAGCTAATTCTAAAAGGGCTTTTCATTTTTAGAAATTTTAATAGTCCTTGAAGAAGAATCTTTACTCAAAGCCAATAGAAAAATCATGAGAAGGAAGCGAGAGAACCGTCCCCATGTTTCAAAACTTAACGCCATCGTTCAAAATCCTAACATCTAGTTTGGAGGTTAAAAAAGAAACACTCATTTAGAGATTGGCACGCTTATTGCATTACAAGATTAGTAGGAAGATTATTTGAAAGGGGATTTCAATCATGGTTTTTCATCTTAGTTAAGACCAATCAGTAGTAGAAGAGCGGGGACTGTCATGATAGTCCAATACAGAGAATTTTACATAGAAGTAGGAGTGATGAAAGTGGCGACTTTCCAATTCATAAGTCTGATCTTATTTTTAGCGGTAACGGTTTATGCAATCTATTTATTTAGTAAACTAATCATCACAAGAATTGGCTACATTAAGCTAGGAAAGAAAACCGAGTTTGAATGGAACCTAAAAGAACGTCTACACGCAATACTCGTGAACGTTATCGGGCAGCGGAAGATGTTTAAAGATGTTAAAAGTGGAATTATGCATGTCATCCTGTTTTACGGGTTTTTTATTATCCAAGTCGGATTGATTGAAATTATCATTAAAGGATTTATAGAAGGATATGAATACCCTTTAGGGGCTGCACATAAGTATTTTAGTTTCATGCAGGAGTGGACTACATTCCTTATGTTTTGTGCGATCGTCTATGCCTTTTATCGTCGTTATGGCGAGAAATTAACTCGTTTGCAGTGGAAACGTGATGGAAAGGCTGCTTTTGTCTATATCGCTTTATCGATTTTATCAGCAACGATTCTTCTTGTACTCGGATTTGAGAAAATTATGCTTGGGATGGAAATGAACTTCGTCTATGCTCCATTTTCGAGTTTGATTGCTGTTGTTTTTGCTAATGTAGGAGTAATGGCTGGCACGATTTTATACTATCTCTCATGGTGGATTCACATGCTTGCAGTCATGAGTTTCATGGTATTTGTACCACAGTCCAAACAAGCCCATGAAGTGTTTGCGATCTTTAATGTCTTTTTTAAGAAAACAGGTCCAGTAGGCAAATTGAAATCAATAGATTTTGAAGAAGAAGACGTTGAAGTGTTTGGCGTTGGGAACGTAGAAGACTTCTCCCAGCATCAGCTAATAGACTTATATTCATGTGTTGAATGTGGCCGCTGTACCAATATGTGTCCGGCGACAGGCACAGGGAAGATGCTTTCTCCGATGGATTTAATCGTTAAATTACGTGATCACCTAACAGAAAAAGGAGCTGCCGTTACATCAAGATCAGCTTGGGCCCCTGAATTTATCTTTCATAACACGAAAGCGAATCAGTTAGCGATGCAAGGCGCAGGAAGTACTGAGGCAGCAGCTGCTTTTGATTACAACGTTAGTCTGATTGGGGAAGTCATTACAGAGGAAGAAATTTGGGCTTGTACGACATGCCGGAACTGTGAAGATCAATGCCCCGTTATGAACGAGCATGTTGATAAGATCATTGATATGCGTCGTTACCTTGTCTTAACAGAAGGGAAGATCTATTCAGATGCTCAGCGTGCGATTACGAACATTGAGCGTCAAGGCAACCCTTGGGGAATTAGTCGCAAAGAGCGTGAAAACTGGCGCGATGACCGTGAAGACATTGAAGTCTCAACCGTAAAGGAACTGGAGAAAAAAGAGGAAGAATTTGAGTACTTATTCTTCGTCGGTTCAATGGGCTCATACGACAATCGCAGTCAAAAGATCGCCCAATCCTTTGCAAAAGTGATGAATCTAGCAAATATTAAATTTGCGATTCTCGGTAACAAAGAAAAAAACTCTGGCGACACACCGCGCCGTATTGGTAATGAATTCTTATTCCAAGAGCTTGCTAACGCCAACATCGAAACATTTAAAAAGCATGGAATAAAAAAGATCGTCACAATAGATCCACATGCGTACAATACACTAAAAAATGAGTATCCAGAGTTTGGATTAGAAGCGGAAGTGTTCCACCATACAGAACTAATCGACCAATGGATTAAAGAAGGAAGAATAACCCCAACAAAAGAAATGAATGAAATCATCACGTACCATGATTCCTGTTACCTTGGACGGTACAATGAAGTTTACGAGCCGCCTCGTAACATCTTAAAAGCCATTCCAGGCGTACAAATTGTAGAAGCAAGCCGCCACCATGCAGACAGCATGTGCTGCGGAGCCGGCGGGGGACTCATGTGGACAGAAGACGACACAGGAACACGAATTAACGTAGCTCGAACAGAACAAATACTCGAAACCAACCCAACCATGATCGGCAGCGGCTGCCCATACTGCCTAACAATGCTCAGCGACGGAGCTAAAATGAAAGAAGTAGAAGATGACGTCAGAACGCTTGACATCGTTGAGATATTAGAGAAATCCCTAGTAGATAAAGAGAATTAGGAAAGATGGAGTGGAGAAAGATTTATGTTTGAAGGAACGATTAACTTAAGCGATGAGCTATTAATGGAGTCTTATTTACGAGCAATTGAGCTCGGGTTGGCAGATGAATTTATTATGATTTTAGCTGTGGAAATTGACAGGCGAAGAATAACGAAAATGTTTGACATATACGTACAAGAAGAGTTTCAATGTAAGCTTACATCTTAATCAAAATGGATGTCTATAATGAGCCATTACTCAAAGACAAAAGTAAATGAAAGAGGTGCCTGTCATATTGACAGGCATTTTTTTAAAGAAATAAACTCTGGTAGATTATCCTACGAATAATGTCCTACTTTTGTCTATTAATGTATAATAATCCCATAGGATGCCGATAAATGGCGAATCCTCATGATAAAAACAGTTTGTTTGCTAGTTATTAAGCTCTATTATTTAGTAACACGTAATAACAGAGACGTATATCTAGGTAGACCTTACTAGTGGTGGAGGTGAGAATACGGATATTTAATGAAGTTATTAAACTTGTTGGAAGAATTATCGGCTGAATTTTTTGAATAATCAGTTTACTAAGGGTGTGGAATAGATCTTAAAGGAGGTGATTCGGTATGTAATTTGTATATAAAAAGATCCAAGGTAGTCATGGCAGACAATGGTCTAAGGCTCCCTGTGAGTTGGAGTATGCTCCTACTATATAGAGTATACCCCTTTTAGTTAAAAATGAAGTATAAATATAACAAAGGAGTGAGCGAAAATGGAAAGCAAAAAAGAATATGTGATTTCACCGGACACGATGGTTATTGGACCTATATATAATGAGAATGGTTATCTTCACTCAATAGTAATGGAAGTACATACTAATTATAAGATAACAAAGAAACCATATAAGGTTATGAAAGATTCTTGTCACTACTATGGATCAAATTATAATGGAATAAGAGAAGCAACTACTCAAATAACAGGTTTTAAATCAAAGGTACCAATCTGCATCAGTCATTATTTAAATCTATTCTTCTTTCCTCTAGAATCCCCAAAAATGAAACATGCACATGGGTTTCGTTAGCTCACATTGAAAAAGTCATTCCAGTAAGTCCTCATGTATCAACGATTAAATTCACGAACGGTAGTGAAATGCAAGTTCCTTATTCGAGGGGGACGATTGAGAGAAATTTAGGACGGACAGCTTATTATCGAATGCTCCTAATGAGGAGATTTGAGAGTATTGGCTGAGCGAAGTAAATAGAAGAACGTTCTTTTTTATCTTAGTAGCTTTAAAGGATGGGTAATTATAGATGCGGACAGTTAATAGCTAGTGGTTACTGATGAAAATAAAAGTAAAGCGATGTGAAAATGGTGGGAAGAAAGTTTATAGATTTGACAGGGAGAACTTTTGGAAGCTGGTTCATTATCGAAAGGGCGAAAGACCGGAAAGGGCAAACTTATTGGCTTTGTAAGTGCCAATGTGGTAATAAAAGAGAAGTAAATAGCGCCTCATTACGGAAAGGTTTGTCTAGTAGTTGTGGGTGCCTAAAATATAATGACCTTACAGGACAGAGGTTTAATAACTGGACAGTATTAAGGCGTGCGAATACACGAAACAAGGATATTTATTGGCTTTGCCGCTGTCGATGTGGAACAGAACGAGAAGTTACTTCACAATCTTTACGTTTAGGAAAAACAAAAGGTTGTGGTTGCCAAAGGTATGATGTTGATATGATGGAGATTTTAAAGTTATTAAGGTTTAGTTAACTAAGTATTATAATTTATTAATTGTGTCATCTTAGCTATAAAGTATAGCACTTGTATTTAGTAAGATGAGAGTGCAGAAAAATTCGACAGTTTGCTTAGAGTTTTTCCCCTAGATATTTAATTATTTTGCTTTGGTAATGCCTTTGATAGCCAGTTCCTTCCGCGACTAATCATGTCGATGGTGGATGAGTCGATCCACCAACACCGCATATGCTTAGAATCAATAAATATCTGATTCCATCGAATAAACACCAATTATGATGTTATTGTTCAACCATTCCGCATTAAGTTGAAAAAATAACTCTGATCCCTCATTGCTAAAAGGTAGGTATCCCATTTAACCCAAGATATTTAAATCTACTTTTTCAAACTTCTTTCTAAAAATGGAGAAGATGATTTTAATGATAAGAGAATAGATATTAATTATTGCATTTAAATAATTTGAAATCTAATCTAAAATATGAACAAAAATTGATAGGTCGTATAACTTAATTTTAAGATGCGTATGTTAAATAGCAGAATATTAGTGGTTTAAGCGTCCAGACGTTCCAGCACGACTCAAAATCGTGTTCCTTCTGGAGTGTCGGTTCGACCCCGACCACCGGTACCATTACATAAAGTTAGGTTAAGTTTAAAACAAATTATAAACTCAGAAATGTTGATACATCAACGTTCCTGAGTTTTTTTGTTTTTCTGAGAATGGGATAGAAAAGGTTAGGATTTGGATTCATTTTACACAAATTTTACACAAGAATTTGACTATAGTTTGTCTTTGCAAATAGATACTAGACTTATTACCATAAAAATAAAAGTATTATATAATTGATCTATTGATAATTATCCAAAAAATTAAGTTTATTAAAAATTATTTTTCTTTGTAAAACGGGAGGATGCAATGGCTGAAGTACATAATATTAAACAGGTTGGAGCAGATGAAAACAAAAGTAGAATAAGTAGTTTTATTAAAAAGAATAACAAATCTTTGACTTTGTCATTGGGTGAAGTTTCTGATTTAAAACAAATAGGTCAAGGTGGTAATGGGCTTGTCTATGCTGGAATTCAAAATGGTGAAGAAGTTGCGATCAAGTTTCTTGTGGTGGGTAAACAATCAAGTAAATTAGAGCGTTTTAAAGCGGAATATTTTAACGTTAATTTATTAGAAGAACGTATTAATATCGTCAATTATATAAATTATGAAGAAATACAGTGTGAAGATGGTTATTTATTACCAGCTATTATTATGAAAAGATATGAAAAAGCACTAAATAAATTAAAACAAGATTCACCGGAAATTAGTGAAAAGACCTTTATAAGGTTGTTTAACTTTTTACTCAATACTTTAGAAAAAATACACCAACATGGAATAATACATAGAGATATTAAGCCTGAAAATATTCTGGTGACAAAAGAAACCAACTTTGTTTTAACTGATTTTGGGATCGCTAACTATAATCCAGAGTTATATACACTAAAAGCAAAAACTGAAAAGAAAGAAAGATTAGCGAACTATGAGTTTTCGGCGCCTGAACAAGCAAAGAAAGGTGCTATTCCAGCTCCATCAATGGATATATACGCTCTTGGCCAAGTCTGCCAATGGTTTGTCTTTGGCGAAACCCATAGAGGTACAAATAGACGTAAAATTACTGAAGTCTTTAAATCAGATGAAGCAGAAGTTACTGAAAATGTAATTAATAAGTGCCTTTATAATAACCACGAACAAAGGTATCAAAGTATTAGTGAAATTTTTCAACATATTGATCAAATTAAGGAATCAAGAAGAAAAGTTGATCCTTTTGAAGAAATGTATTTATTTAATAATGTTATTAGAGCTACATGCCCTTCTGTCTCTTTAGGTCTACAGTTTGTTGAAGATGAGAAATATGTAAAAAGGCTTGTAGAAAATATCAATAAGCAAAACTTCAAACGTAAGCTTTGGTTTAATACTGGAATAGGAAACTCTGATTTCAGTAAACTAAAGTATTTGGGAGATAAAAAGATCCTATTAGATTATAGAGAAATTAAGGTAAAAGGAATATGGCTTTTTTCTGGTAGTGTTTATGATGATTTAATATTGATCGAAACAGAAGAAAATGAACCATTTATTATAGATGGAGAAGAGACTTTTAGTGCATTAATAATAAATAATAAACACATAGTACATGGCTATCACCAGAATTCAGGTTATATAGAAATTGGGGACCAAGTACATAGTCTTAGTGAACTCGAAGTAGAGGAACACGATAGATCAAATTCCTATAAATATTTTTTTATTGGCACTCAGTATCACTGTTCAATACTGTGGCAAAACGATGCTGTTTTAGATGAATTTCAAGAAAGAGGAATAGTTACCGAGGAAACGGTAACACAATTGATAAGAGATTTAAGAAAGAAAAAGCATGAAGAAGTAGTATATAGATTATAGTAAGTCAAGAAACTCCGGAGAGAGGGTGACCTTATGAGCCTCAATGATATAGAAAAAATGTTACAGGACTTAATTAATCAATCCATTGATGAAAAAATAAAAAATAAAGAAGAGATTGACGAAAAGAGACTTATATCGATTATAAAGAAACTCTATTCAAAAGAAAGCGTTGATGAATATGCCAACCCAATTTATTTATCGCTTAGAGAAAAGAGTCCTATGATGGTAGAGGAAGAAAGGTTAATTAGACAGGAATTTGAATCCCGACTTCAATTAAGATGGTTAAATGCATTCTATGATCTAGCTGCAGTTATCAAAATATCTGAAGAGAGTGCAATGGAAATTATTGACGATTACTTAGAAAATCATGCAGAACAAAAAGATAATAAATATTCTATACCTATTACTTTTGATATATTAATGAAACTTTTTACTAAAGCTATTGTGGTTAGTAAAGAAATATATACTTTGCTTAAAGCCGGTTTCTCAGATGGGGCGATGTCTAGATGGAGAACGCTACATGAATGTAATGTCTTTTTTAGGAATCTGACTTCAAGGTATGAAGATGAAAATTTTACAAATGAAGTAATAAGTAAATTTGCTGATTATTCAATTGTGGAAAATTATCAAGAAATCAATAATTACCTAAAAAAAGATGATAATTTTAGAGTTAACCAAGTGGAATTTGATAGTATTACAAAAGATTATCAAGAATTGTTAGCGAAGTATGGAAGACATTTTAGTAAACCATATTCTTGGGCACAAAGTATTTTCCCTCATAAGAGTAAGATTTACTTTAGTGACTTAGAAAAAAATGCAGGTATTGATCATCTAGCTATCTATTATAAGCTAGCAAATTACCATATACATGCAAGTCCCACCGGTTTATATAATAGTTTAGGAAATATTGAAGATGAAAGAATAAAAAAATATGGATATGTTTTTGGACCGAGTAATTATGGATTATCTATACCTGGTCAACTAACCATTATTTCACTAATGCAAATATCAACCTCTTTATTATTATTAAATTCGAATATCGATAGAATGATAAGGGCGACTATTTTTCAGAAATTTGTAGATGATGCATCTAGTGAATTTGACAGGATACAAAAGGAAATAGAAAAAGAGGAGTTAAATGAATAACATTAATAGTGATAATTTGTAGTAAGTAAATTAGCTCGACAATTAGACCCTTAAATGCTCAGAGCCTCGGCTCTGAGCTTACATATCCTCAAAAGTATCAACCGTCTTCTTCTCATCTTCTTCCCGTAATTCTTTCAGAACATGGGAATAGTATTTATAGGTCGTATCGATATCTTTGTGGCCTAACCGTTCACTCACATAGTTAATGGAAATTTTCTTATAAAGCAGAACACTTGCGTGAGTGTGGCGTAATCCATGCATTGTAATTGGATTAATGCCTAGTTCAGTTAATGTTTTAAGTAATAGTTTATTTGCATTAGTATTACTGATTACTTTGTACATAGATTGGGGACTATAAAAAACTAACTGATACATATTCGGTGGTGATGTTTCAAACAATCTCCTAAATGCGTTTATTGTTTTTTCATCAATTTTGATTATGCGGTGAGATGCGTTGTTTTTTGGTGGACCAAACCCTTCTGGTGATCGCTTCATGTAACCCCACGTCTTTTCAATCAATATCGTGTTATTTATGAAGTCGAAGTCCTTTCTTGTTAATCCGACTAACTCTCCAAAACGGACGCCGGATGTAAGTGCTAATAATATTAAATAGTAGCCTAAACCTTGATCTAAAAGTTTGTAAACTGCGTTTTTCAAATGCTTAGTTTCTACATAATTTAAGTGTTTATCCTCTGGCTTTTTAGCTGGTACTGTCCATGTCAACACAGCTTTCCTCGTAAAATCCAGATGAATAATTCCTTCCTCTAAAGCATCTTGTACCATCGAGCGGATATGCGTGTTCACTTTCTCAACTGTCTCCCGAGATTTATTTGCTCCAAATTCATTTAAAAATAATTGGTAGTCATGTCGCCTTATTTCCTGCAACGGTTTGCTGCCAAAATGTTCTCGAATTGCCTTCAGCGTATAGTCATAATGAAGCAATGTAGTTGTACTGAGGTTTCTTTTGTATAGTTTTACCCAGTTTTCAAAATACTCATCAATTGGAGCAGGTTTTAAATGTGGTAAAATACCTTTACTTAATTGTGTTTCTATTTCTGCTGCTGCTACTTGAGCTTCTTTTTTTGTCTTAAAGCCACCTTTCCGTATTGGTTTTGAAACTCCATTCACCACGTGACTAACAGTATATTGATAGGTTTTTCCCCGCTTTTGAATGCTTGCCATTGTTGTTCACCTCTTTGATGTTTTGGGGTATTACCAAGCACTATCACCTGATAATGCTTGGCAGATAGTATTGTAGATATAAAACGAAGGTCTACTTGTTATTTATACATCAAGAAAAAATTCGTTGGAAATTCTCATCCAAAAATTTTGCCATTTTTGATGCATGAAATGACCATGTCTGTCCTTTGGGTTTTGGGTAGAAAACAAACCCACCATTTTCTGAATCGAGGATTTCCTTAAACTTTGTTCGATAGAGGATGTTCTCTTTAATCCAATCTGATTTTCTATTCACTTTCTTTTCAAGATCATTCATAGCCCAATAGACTCCGAATAATTTTAATTTTTGTAATTCTTCTAGTTCCGTCTTTGAAATGATTACTGTATCGGGTGGAACAGGGATATTTAAACTTACCGATAGTTCTTGAACGGTTTTGACTTCGCTTGGATCAATTAAGAAATTATTTTCACTAAGACTATTATTTGGTTGTGTTTTGTATTTGGCAATTAACTTTTGTATGAAATGGCAATTAAGGGAATACGAAAATCCGTATCTTTATCCATACGCGATGAGCTTGACACGGAGCCTCTATGGCCATGAAATTTGGCAACACGGCAAGCTTGTAGCTTGCCAGGCATAGTAGCCTATCATGACCACCTCTCCGTGTAAAGCTGCGCTTATTCATAAATTGGTGCATACGCTTAATTGCCAAAAGACACATTTATTAAATGCCATAAACAGTGTTTCTATCATTGATGTCACTCCTTCTAAGATGTTATTTATTTTTAAAGCAGAGAAAATAGATTAATAACAATCGCCACATGTTGATATTTAATTATCAGCTGATACTATGCCTTATCGGCAGGAAGTAAAAAATTTCGAAGGTCGCAAATAGCGGGATTTTCTACCAGATGAATTGCTATTGCTTCGGTAAAAATATGCTTTATATATCTAATAGTAATAAATAAAGATTACCTTGGAAAATTAGTGAGGGGGTAGGAGACAAGGAATTGGTTTTTCGGAGAGAGGTAGGACGTTGATTTTGGTTCAATATCTCCGTCAGTGATTCCGTCAGTGACTGACGTACCCACTGACGAGGATTTTGTTATCAAAATACACGTCAGAATCGCGCCCTTACTGGATTCTTCTAGCCGCTCAAAAACCTTAAAATAACCAGGACTATATTTCCCCCTGATCCTGCTAAAAAAGGGTCTTTTTTGGCCCGAAAATGAACGCATGAATTACGGGATTTTAAAGTGCCTATATGCACCTAAAAACAAGAGCCGTTATCTAATCTCTGTGTTCGCCTTTTCGTCTATGTTGAATGATTGACCTAAGACCCTAAACGCCAGTTAGGTCTGTTTACGCATAGCGATTGTTGTAACACCACTAAGTCTGCTTCTACATAAAAAGTAACGAAGGACTATATATTCATCTGTGAACTCTCTAAACGCTGTTACCGGAACTGTTCGGTCTATTCTAACGAATGTGTCTTTGGGTCCTCTCGAATTTCTATTGTTATTAATGATGAGCCCCTTGAGGGAACCACTTTATTTCGTAGTAGACGGTTTACTATGCAACAAATATCTTCATTTTTAAGTTAGGAAAGTGAAATAAGATTGGGAATGATGAGAGAGAGGCCTAAGTGGTCTCTTTTTCTGTTACAAGCCACAAAGCAATAAAGAAATTTGATAAGGTGGAATTGGAATTTCTTTAAGTCAAGCGTCTATTCATGATTCAAATGGTGGAAAGATTTTTTATTGGAAAAAAGTAGTTTGTGAGATACACTTTTAATATAAGGAAATATATGGAGGATTGCAATGGATTTACAAGAGGGCATTGATTCATACATTCAAGCAATGAAAGATATACAAAAATCAATAAACCAACTTCAAGGAGAAAGGTTCTTAAAAAACCACCAAAAGACCTTGCATTTTAGTCTTTTAGAGACAATCTCCAATGGAGTTTACGGAGATAGATACCGTAATATAGATAGGTTCAAAAGATTTATAATGGAGTTTTGTGAATGGGAAGACGCAGAAAGAGTGAGCCTTCAACAATTGGCATTACTTCTTGAGAATACACAAGAACATGAGTTTCAAAGATTAAAGAAACATGTCTCTAAAGGAATAGATCGTTACCCACCTGCAAGTGCAACTCCATTTAGTTGTGATTCTTCATTAAAGGAAATAAAAGACTTAATGCCTAAAGGTAATACTTCAATCATGGGTGTGGATATACACACTCTTACTCATGTAAACCTCTTGTGGAAATATCGTAATAGTTTAGTACATGAAGCAAGATCAATTGGTGCTCAAGAATTGTTTGACCATGTTGACTATCCACATTATGTTCATTTCACAATGTTAGAAAAAGACGGTCAATGGGAAGTGTGGAAAATCTCTTATCCTATCCAATTCTTCAATAATCTCATTGAAATAGCATTGGTAAGTGTGAGAGAGAAATTGGTTGAAATGGAACATGATCCACGCAGTAATTATGACTTTGGAGAACTTTGGGTGAAGTCAAAGCAAATGAAATAAAAGGGGGTAAGACAATGGACTTAATTTTAAAATATATTGCAGGTCCTTTAATAGCTGCTGCACTCACGACTTTTTTCGTTTGGTTAAAAGAAAGCAAGAGTGAGAAAAACAAACATTTAGAAAATGTAACCTATGAGCAACTTACAAAGGTATACAATAAATTGTTCATTCTTTATTACAAATACAATCCAATCTTGGAAATCAAAGAGGTTGAAAAAACCTATGACGTTACACCAAACGGGAAAGAATTAACACGTCCTGTACCCTGATGCAAAATGGATGAACTATGAAGATGTAGTAAAATCTTTTGAAGAGGCTGGATATACAAACATTACGGTAAATTTGGATTATGATATTATTACTGGTTGGCTAACCGATGAGGGTTAAGTAGAATCAATCATATTGATAGCGAGAAGAAAATTAATTCTTACGATGATTTTCAGTTGTATGCAGAGGTTAAAATTACATATCACGATCATAGGAAGAACAAAAATAAGTGATAATGAGGTGTGCATAGGTGGGTGAGATACTTAGAGAAAATCAAAATAAAAAATTGTTGCTTGAGATGAGTGTTGTGGATGGTGAATATGACTTCACATCGTCTATTGTCGCAGCATTAAGTCAAGCAGAATTAGAAATACATAATTTAGATGAAACAATTGAGTCAATTCAATGCTTAAAGCCTAGTTGTGATAAATTGGACTATATATTAGCTGCGAGTTCAGGTACATTGTGTGGCATCATTGATATTTTCTTGGTTGGTAAACCTGGAGAATCACCTCTCGGAGATATTACTGATAAGTGGTTTGCTAATCGAACAACTGATTTTGCTAAATTGTACGGATGGGAAGATAAAGGAGAGAACTCTTTGTCTTCAGCAATTCGTTTTCTTGAAAATAAGTTTAAAATTCCATATGACCAGCGTGGAGCTGGTGACGCGGCAAGTTTTGTTTTTGATTTAAGTCCGACAAATCATCATTTTAAATCACTCGCACATAATCCAAGTTTGCTTGGTTTGTTCTTTTCAATATTAGACCAGTTTAAAAATTCTTCGCATTTTATTTCCGGTGGTGAACTTATATCTTTAGTTGATGCAGATGAGAAATTCGAGTTAAGAGGAAACAACATACCAAGCAAGTTTTTCTGTGCATTTACTAATTGGTTTGGTCATTTAATATCTGATATGTCAGGCTCATCAGGTACCAAGGGCCGTGGAATGGGGATTCCTTCTCCTTTATGGACATGGACAAATGATATCATTGCATTAAAAAGGACTTTGAATATTCCTGTGTCACAGTTTGATAACTCAATAAACGAGCTAGCTGTAAATATATATAACAAAGGATATGATGCTCGATTCCAGTCGACTCAAGCCATTCCAGTTTTTATAAACGAGATGTTAGTTCGACTTGTTTTTGCTATCAGAAGACTTATCAAATATTTTGCTGAAACCGATAAAGAAACTCGTTCGTTTTCACTTATGTGGAAAAAGTGTGAGCCTTTTTCAAATCCAACTGTTAAAAGAATGCTGACTGTAGCACATGGGACGTTTTGCCTTATAGATATAGGTGATGCTACTGTTCGTGGTTTTGTAACAGGTGCAGGATCTTTTAATCCGACTGAGTTTTTCTTGCGTCTTAATATTGTAGGGGTTGGACGACTTACTATTTCCTTATATGGTGAAGTTAAGCGTGAAATCGGCATACAAAAAGCAGAAAGAGAAATAATCTTTGCGAGAAAAGAAAAATTGGTTGTAGAAAATTATATTGAGGGACTACAACTATTATCGGAATTATATGATGATAAAAATCTTTTAAATTTTATAACTGATTTCGAGAATAGTGATATGTATATACACGCTTTTGAAAAATCTTTTTTGTTAGCTAAAAAGAGAAATGTACCAAATAATGAAATATTAAAAAATAAGATGGAAATAGATTCTTATTTTTTGGGGGAGATAAAGTGTGAGTAAGAAGAGATCAAATTTACAAATTGCTCAAGAACAAGTTGAATCTACCATCAAAAAGACAAATGAAAAAATAGAGGAGCTTGGAAAATATACTAGCAATCTTTATATTGCATTAAACGATATTCAGGAGCAATTTGATAAAATTAGAAACGTGCCAAGTCAGAAACACTTGGAATATAAAAAACTAAAAGAAGTTCGTTTGTATTGGAAACAACAGGTTGAAAAAATTGAGTCAGATTATAAAAATGCTGTCGCCAAGAATGCTGAAAAAGGTGTAGCAGGTGTTGGCGCAGGTGTAGCAGTAGCCGCCCTTGGTCCTACTGCAGCAATGGGAATAGCTACAACTTTCGGTGTTGCATCAACAGGAACGGCTATATCCGCTCTGAGTGGTGCTGCAGCCACTAATGCTGCATTAGCGTGGTTAGGTGGTGGAGCACTTGCGGCAGGTGGTGGCGGTATGGTAGCCGGAAACGCTATCTTAGCTCTTGCTGGGCCTGTTGGTTGGGCAATTGCAGGCATTGCAATTTTGGGTAGTGGACTTCTTTTTTGGAAGACTAAAAGTGATCGGAATCGACTTGAAAACATTTTTACATTGATAAGTAAGCGAGATGAAAAATCATATAAACTTGCAATTGTCGAGCTTAATGAACGCATATCTCGTATAAAAGACGAAAGTGTTAAACTCAACGATGCGATTGAAAAGATAGAATCATTTGGAGTGGATTATAATCATATGACCGAAGCTCAGCAGTTTGAATTAGGAGCTTATGTGAATTTGATGTCAGCATTAACACAATTGCTTGTAAATCCGATATTAGGTTTGCAACCAAAGTATAATGAAGAAGACTTCAGCAAATTTATTACTGAAGGTAACGGAAAAGCTAATGAAGTTTTATGTTCCTCACATAAAGATTTGATAATCGCATTATCAAATCTATTATATAAAATTAAATTAGATGATAAGGATAAAAAACTTTTGTGGAAGTCCTTTAGAAAGAACAAGAAGTTCTTATCATCAATGAATACCTCGAAGAAAGAGTTTGATTATATAATTCTTGATATAGTTTGCGAGGCTCTTTATTTTAGGCTCTGTTAAACGTTAATGTTGATATCTAAAAAAAGCGAACATACGTGCCTCCGTTAGAGTGTGAAACTCTAATGGAGGCACGCGTTCTTGTTCGGTTGGATTCAATTTTCCCAAGTGTTTCAGTAAATTGCTGAACGCTTTGCTCATCGCCGCAGTAAACACCACTACATCTTGTCTGCGATCACCATCCAAGCCAGGTTGAGTGCGTGTCGCAGATAGTATTGAAATAGTCTGCGACCACTATTCAACCCATGTGGTATGCGGAAACATAGTCTCTTAACATAATTAATGTTTTGAAAATTTACAATTACTGTACAGTACAACCATACTATTCACTAGAAAATGATTTCCAACAATTGACGAGATTACAGAAGATCAAAGCCTAATTCCTCGGTTGTGATCATAAGTGATTAGGCTTTTTTAAGATAGTATAGTCTTGTGGCTGTAACAGTTCATAGCTATAGAGAGGGCTTCTCTTCCATAGACCCAAGAGCATTATTGATTTTTACATGTTGCAAGTTGATAAAGTCCGCTAATCCGTCCAAAAGTAACTTTAACCATTCCCCTTTAATTCTGCTAAGTCTTCCAATAAACTTTTCCAATCATTAAATCATCTGGTTCTTCTAGTTCATATTTGTCCTTCTGTCCACTCAGGACATCAGAAAATACAGTATAAAAATCCCCGTTATAACGAGCGGTAAAATGATTAATTTCCTTTTCAATTTCTTTAATCAGATCTTCTTTCGTTTGGTTCCTCAACTTCAGTTGTTGGTGCAAGCTTTGTATTCGTGAAGCCCATATGCCATCCTTCCAGTAAAAAGAGTTATGTTTCGGATAGCAAGAATGCCCAACGTTTTCTACGGTCTCCATTCCGTTGTTAACCATCCGCATAATCGTTTCACGAGAAACTCCAAGCTGCTCACATAATTCATTGCTCCGAATTAGATAGGGTGGTTGGTATGTAAAATGTAGGTCCCCGTATTCGGAGATGAGCAAGTACAGCGAGTCCAAATAATACTTAGTTAGTGCAAAGCTCTGTACCGTCAATGAATTGATAACGAGACAGTCAATGAGGTTTGATAAGAGGTATTGTGCCTTTACGACGTCAATATTTTTGGATATCACTGTGTCATCACTTGGAGAAATTCCTACCACGAAATTATTGAATTTCAACTGGGTGGCATAAGTCGTAAGAGTGAATTTTGTTAAATAATTGAACGAACTATCATCTTGGATATGAGTTACCAATTCGCGGATAATTTGCTGCTTACCGTCAGAACTTTTCGGTTCCACTACGCCACCTCCTTTTTTATCATCATAACAACAATACAACCAAAAAAACAATTTCGTTTCAATAGATAAGCTTTATTGTGAGGATTTCAATAAATCTTCAATTATACTTCGTTAAAGGGTAAGAACATATCAACTGAATACAGTAGGGAGTGGTTGAAATTAGGGGATGATGATTTTTCTTTAGATTAATGGCATAGCTGTTAGCAAAACCAAATACATCTTGAATGGGAACGACAGGTTAATTAAAATAGAATGAGGAACATACGTTCTTGGTAATTATATATGGCGAGGTGATAACGATGGTGCGATACACATTTGCTTTTACTACTCATGCTAAAAAACGGTGTATACAGCGTAATATTGATCGATCTCAGTTATGTCGGCACCTTCTTTCGATTCCATACAATGAAGAAAAAAATAAGAAAAGAGAGTGGCCGGTGCCGAACAGTAAATTGCTTGTTATTTTTTCGGATAGTGACTTTCAACGAATTATTATTACCGTGAGTTATCAGAAAATAAAAAAGGGGCGTGATCGTAATGAAGCGGAAAAAAATTGAGGAATTTGATGATGCTTTCGAGGATGGTGTTTTTGCTTTTCCACCTAGTCCGTCCGAACCAAAGGTAAAGATAAAAGCATTGGGGAATACTGTAAACACAAAGGTGTTTTACCTACAGATTTATCTAAAGAAGAAATGAGTCAATTCTTAGATGAAGAGTGAATTTATGGGAATGGTCTGAATGTGGGGCATTATCACAACAACAGGGGCAATAGGTAAAGGTCTGTTGCTAAAGCCATATGTATATACAACATATGGTATCGTAGGCGTTATTCTTCATTCTACAAAATTAATACTTGAGAGAATATTATGTTTACTACAGATTCAAATATTTTTTTATTATTACGAGTGATTATTGTGAAAACTATAACGTAAATTACCACCACATGTGGAGTATATGTGCTCCACATGTGGTGGTAATTTATTGCAGATGGCATAGCTGGGTTAACTAAATCAATCTAACAATATAGTTCATTGGTATGGAGGGTTAGCCAATATTATAAGCGCCAATGAAGTTACTTCCATAGAAGACGGGGATTATCATAATTCCTACGTCTTCTTTTTTATTTTTCCAAAGCTCTAGGGAAGATACTAACACCAACTTTCCCTTAAATTGGAATTAAAATTGGGGTTCGAATTTTAGTATATGCTGCCGATAAGGTCATTTGTATAGCAAAGAATGCTATCCGGGTTATCCGAATGTAAAAAAAAACACTAAGAAAGAAGGGATAAATATGAGTAATGTAATGTTTATAGGTGAATTTTCCACAGCATTAGGCTTGCCTACCAATACGTTAGAAAGTTGGGTGAAACGACTTGAAGAACACAAACTACATTTCGTTAATAAAGACCCCGTTACAAATAAAAGGGTATACGATGAAGAAGATTTAAAGGTCTTTATGTATATAAAGGATCAAAGGAAAAAAGATGTACCTTTCCATGTAATTTATAAACAAATCAGTAAAGAAGTGCAATTGCGTTATGAGGTTGTTGAGGATTTAGTAGACGATGAAGAAGAAATAAAATCTCAATTAGAGTTATTTAAAATGCAATTGTGCTATCAAGTACAGGATACACTAGAAGATGTGTTGACAGAGCGCTTAATAGATTTCAATAAAACGGTTAAAGGGTTTATACAAGAACTTCTAGAGAAAGAACTCGTAAAACAGGAACTTAATGTAGACCACATGCAACAAGAGCTGCGTGTAAAAATACAACGCGCTAGATTGGAAGAGTTTATTACTATTCATAGGTATATTGCGGAGCTTGAGGAACATGCCCTCTATAAGTGGAATAACAAACCTGAATCAGAACGCCTGAAAAAGGTAGGTTGGTTTAAAAAAGCAGAGGATGTCGAAGCTCGTAATGAATTTGTAAAAGCATACGTAAATCAGTATTTAGGAGCTTGCATAAAAAAGGGTTTGACTTGTCAGAGAATTAACGAAAAAGGAAGAGGAGCTAGGTTTTAAGCTCGTATATAGAATTCGTTGGTGAGAGGAATGACGATTACTTTTTTTGCTACTCTTCTAGTTACTAAGTAACCACACCATTGAACTGGTTGTTTGAACTACTGACCCTATATGGGAGTAAGACTGAAGCCACCTCTTTCTTAAAATGCTATTACCGTAATAATATATGTACTTTTTTGATAAAAAATTTATGGAGGAAAATGAAATGCAACTTATTCACTACAGATTGTCATTGCTCAAGAGTTAGAAAGTTTTTTTCAGCTAATAGGTGGGTTGAATTATAGCGTTAAGACTAGCATTCTAGTAATAATATGCCGTTGGATATTCCAGGAGAAAATTATGACTGATTTTGTTGAATGTATGGGGAAAACATTCAAGTATAATAGATTATAGAAGTAATGGCGTCTGACAAAGCGTAAAGACATTTAAGTTCTCTATGTTTTTGTGGTTTCTGACACCAAAATCCAATTTGAAGAACCTTGACATTTGGGACCTTTTTAGGCACCGTGGGCTATTCCTAAATGGATTTCAGCTATTAATGCATAAGTCATACAAGTTCTATTTGATACATACTGTGGTAAGAAAAACGTCTGTAATAGGACAATTTTCTCAACTCATATGTTAAGTATGAGGAGGGATGGTATGGCTAATAGTTCAATAAAACATGATTCGCATGATGATATTGTATATATATCATTGGACAAGATAGTTCCTTTATACAGCCCTAATGTGACGGGTGTGTTTCTCAATAGAATGAAAGGGAATTTCCAGCACCTATCGACCTTTGATTTACTATTCCCTGTAGAGAAAGATCCTAAAAAAGATGAATATATTTTGGTTGGAAAATATGATTATTATCATTTTATCGTTAATAAAACTTTGATGAAGACTGTGCCTTGTATACTAGAACCATATTCAGGGAGGGTTTCTCAGTATTTTAAGCTATTGAGAAGAAGTCACCCAAGTGGTGAACAAACGAAAAGTACACGGCAAAGTGTATTGAAGTTACTGGAAAGTAGAAAAGTGATTTGGAAAACTGTCATCCAGTATACCTCCTTAACGAAAAAAGAACTTAGTGACCTTAAATATAATCCAACAGTTCCAGCTGAACATATAAATGCCTATACTACTGAAATAACATTAAACTGGATTGATAATCAAGCATTTAGGCCGGAAGTTAAGAAGTTCTTATACAAACGTGCTGGACTTCCTTATAGAGATCAAAAAAGATTAACAGACGAAAGAAGAAAATTTATTGTTTCTTTTTTAAATAGAGAGAAACGTTTTGCAATGTTAACAGATTCACAACAAATAAAGATATTGACTAAGGCCATTAACTTTAAGGCAACAATGTTTGACCATCTCAAAATGCTAATTGATGATTATCTTAGCTAATAGCTTAAAATAAATAGTACAAATGCTAGGCCAAAAAGAATTAAGGACATTCTCATTAATGCCTTTCCTGTTTGGAGTTAAATTATTGCCTTATGTAGTCTCTTCTAGAAACTGTAATGATAATAGGTTTATTGTTCACTCCCTTTACTGTAAAAAAAAGTGAGGGAGTATTTCTTATTACATAAGACTTTTGGAGGGGATGTTAGTATGAACTCTTCTAACTTAGATAAAGAGCGGGCTTTGCGTTTATTTACATATTTGAAAGAATTTTCGATGCTGGAGACTCCTTTAGTTCGTAACGTGGAAAACTACGACGATGTTTTGTGGTTTTCTGAAGTTCCTGAAGAAAAGGAATGTACCACCCCATTACAAGATGGAGATTTTCATGATGTATGGATAGAAATCGAAAAGCCAATTAAGCCTCCTGTCTCTTCGCCATCTGAGAAAATAGTTACTTGGTTAGAATCAGAAGATGAATTAAATAATGAAAATAAAGAGCCTAAGCTGGTTGAACAAATTCCTAATCCTAACTATGTTGAAGATGATGAGGATGAATCACCAGAACCAAGATACATAAATTTAAACGACCATCCTGAAATTACTAATGAATTTCAAAAATACATGGAAAACGAGTGGATGCCTTGGAAAGAAGAGGTATTTCGCTTTAAGAAAGTTCAATCGATCTATACAGATTTATTCTCCATTTACCAAAAGCATAAAAATTTAGGTGAACAATTTGAGCTGATTGTAGGTGTTGGTTTATTGAACTGGAAGTCACCGAATGGGCAAATTGTCCATTGCCACCTATTAAATGTTCCGGCAACATTTGGTTTTGATGCGGATACTGGTGTAATAACGGTTGTTCCTACTGCTCAAGGGATTAATCCAGACTTAGAACAAGATATGTTGGAGTTAGAAGATCGGCTCGATAGTTCTTCACTTCAGCCGGTTATTGAATTGATCCATTTATTACAAGAAAACTTCTGGGACAAGACCACACAAGATACCATTTTAAGATCCTACGTGCAATCATTATCTGCTGAAGGTGTTTACTATGAAGAAGAAATAGAAAATAAACATAATTTTGCAAATGAACCTATTGTTTTATACAGTCCAGCATTAATCTTAAGGAAAAGGGTGGAAAAAGGCTTTCAACAAGCTTGTACGAAAATTATAGATAATATAGAGAGTGATCCTAGTTCCATACCACAAGGAGTAACCCGCATTTTTAAAACTATGGATGACTTACAACCCAATGGTATAGAGGGAATGGACACTGGTGTGGAAGCAGAGGACAATATTATCTATTTTCCGAAAGAAGCCAATGAAGAACAGGAAAAAATTATTTCCAGGTTAAGTAGTCGAAATGGAGTGATTGTTCAAGGTCCACCTGGGACTGGGAAAAGTCATACGATTGCTAACTTAACCTCACACTTACTAGCAACTGGAAAAAGAGTGCTGATTACTTCAGAAACGGACCGTGCGTTAAAAGTTTTAAAGGCTAAACTTCCTAAAGAGCTTCAAGGTCTTTGTGTGAGTTTATTAGGGGCGGATTCACAATCGTTTAAGGATTTAGAACACGTGATACATATGATTTCTAATGAACGTGATGATTGGGATCCGGATGTGACACAAAAAGAAATCGAAAACATATTAAAAAGCTCCATGATTTAAAACAGCATGAAGCAGCTTTAAAACATCAACTTCGATCAATAAGAGAAAGTGAAACGTATAAGCATCACCTAATAGATGGAGCTTATGTAGGTACTGCTCAAAACATAGCCCAACAATTACGAAAAGATAGTGATCAGTACGGGTGGATTTCGGATAATGTTCCTTTAGATTATAAGTTTCCATTAACTAATGATGAAATTATGGAATTAGTTAGTCTTTTCGATGAGATTGATTCGAACATAGAGGAACAGTTAAAACGTACCTTTCCAGACTCTAAGAGTTTATTGACTCCTGAGGAATTTACTGGACTCACATATAGGGAATATTCACTACGAGAACAACTAACTAAACATCAGCACATTCCTGAAGAAGAGCTAAAGCCGTTTTATCGTTACTCTAATGCAACAAGAAATGAGTTATTTTCAACTACTGAAGAAGTTCTTTCTATTATAAAACTACTGGAAAATAAGAGTGAAACTTGGATTCAGCGAGTTTTAGATGATTTATCAAATAAAAAGGCACAAGCGTGGAAAGAATTTTATCAGCAAGTTGAGGCACTACTTAATGAAGTTAGTGAATTATCAAAAAAGCATAGTCTTGTAGTAGTGACTGGTCTTTCTGAACGACCACTAAATGACGTGAAGTCAGATACATCTTTACTACGTAAACACCTAGAGAGTGGTAAAGGGCTAGGCTTTCCATTAATTCGTCCAAAAGTGGTAAAGGATTCTTGGTATATCGTAAAAGATGTAAAGATAGATGGAAGGAAATGCGATAACCTCGAAAGCCTTATAAGGTTGGAAGAAGTGTTAACAGTCGACTGTGCGATTAATTTAATGAATCATTTAATGAATGACCAACTGAACACAGAGCTTCCCAAGAAAACAGGTCGAGGATTAACCATAGCAGCTATAAAAAATGAATTAGAGATTTTTAATGAAATAATGAAGTTGGGAGATTTGCTTGAAGAAATTCCATTAGAGTTGTCAAATAATCTATCGAAAGATTCCCTTTTATCCTTAAAAAACAAACTTGAATTAGTTGCTGTTAAAGTTGAAATAAAAACTATCGAAGAATCGTTAAATAATATGCTTGAAATTTTGGGACGAGTAGAGACAGATACGCATGATGTTGTTGAACGAATCAGGACATCGATTACAAAAAGGAACATAGAAGAGTATGTTACCTCCTATGATCAATTAATACAATTAGAACATTATGCAACTAAATCCAACCGTTTCAGCAAATTAAAAATGCTATTAAAAGAAAGTCTGCCAGCCCTTTACGATGAACTTAGCCATTCCACAAATTATGTTGAATGGAAGAACAGGATAGAGTATTTTAATAAAGCATTGAATTGGGCGAAGGTGAATACTTGGTTAAATAACTTTATCAATTTCGATGTGGAGCAATTAACGAAAGACCTAGAAAAAGTTGCGAAAGATATTAAAACAACACTCACAGAACTAGGTGCTAATAAAGCATGGAGTTCTACATTAATAAATATGACAGAGACACAACGCCAGCATTTAATCGCTTGGTCAACTGCTGTTAGAAAAGCAGGGAAAAAAACAGGACCTCATGCACCAAGACATTTAAAAGATGCTCAATACCATATGACTTATTGTCGTGATGCCATACCAGCTTGGGTGTTGCCTTTGTATCGAGTTTTTGACACATTTAAAATGGAACCGAATTTATTTGATGTGGCAATTATTGATGAAGCGAGTCAATCAGGGCCAGAGGCTGTTATTCTAAAGTATTTATCAAAAAAATTAATAGTTGTTGGTGATAATAAACAAATTAGTCCTGAGTATGTTGGTCTAAATAGGAATGCTGTTAACTATCTACGTAAAGAATACTTATTTGATTTTGATATAGCAGATATGCTCGATGGTGATACTTCATTCTTTGACCTATCTAACGTTCTTTTTGGAGGAAGAATTACATTACGGGAGCATTTTCGATGTATGCCGGAAATTATTGAATTCTCAAATAAAATAAGTTATACAAATACACCATTAACTCCTTGAAGGCAATATCCGCCCAACAGGTTAGAACCAATAAAGACGAAACACATAATAAATGGGTATCGTGAAGGATCAGGACAAAAAGTTTTGAACCGTCCAGAGGCTGAGGCTGTTGTTGAACAAATAAAGAATTGTATAAATGACCCGCGTTATAATGGTAAAACGATGGGAGTAATTAGTCTTCAAAATATTGGTCAAGCCCAAGAAATTCACAGATTGTTAGTAAATGAAATTGGAACAGAAGAAATGGAACGAAGAAACCTTATTTGCGGTGATGCATATGCATTCCAAGGGGACGAACGAGACATCATCTTTTTAAGTTTAGTTGCAGCACCTGGAGAAACAGCGTTGAAAGCAATCAATTCTGATAAAGATACACGCCGATTTAACGTTGCAGTTAGTCGTGCTAAAGATCAGCTTTGGTTATTCCATACTCCTACAGTTAATGACATTAGAAATAAATCATGTTTACGTTACCAATTAATAGCTTATTGCCAAAATCCATCTAAAGAGACAATGGAATCTAATCGTGAAAAATGTGAAAGTGACTTCGAAAGGGCCGTTTTTGATCAAATATCAACAAGAGGATTTAATGTGGTTCCTCAACATGAAGTTGCCGGCTTCCGAATTGATTTGGTTGTTGAAGGTACAACTGGAAGAATCGCTGTTGAATGTGATGGGGATCAGTGGCATGGTCCGGAACGTTATGATTACGACATGAATAGACAAAGAATTCTAGAAAGATGTGGTTGGAAATTCTGGCGTGTTAGAGGGAGCGAGTATTATCGAAGTCCTGAAACAGCACTTGATTTACTGTGGGAAACATTAGACTTTTATGAAATAAGGCCAGAAGGTTTCGAAAAAGAGCCTATGGAAGAAGACAATTTTGATGAATGTAGTTCATCCAAAAATCAACAAAACAGTGATAAATTGGCGAGCTCTATTAAGACTAAATCCATCTCTTTAAAGAAAAAAAATCCACAAAATAAAGGCAAGAAGAAGGATAAAATAACCCAAGAAAGCCAGGGTAACCATGTGTCAAATAAGGTGGAACAAATGTACCTATTCTCCGGAGACGAACAAGAGCAACTATCCTTGTTTGAGGAAGAAATTAGTACACCAATTGTTACCATCTCCGAGGATGAATCTTTAAAGATGAACGATATAAAGTTTAACCAGTCACCGACTCTAAAGTCTTACTTAAAAAGTGAAGGTTTTGAAGTAATCGATAAGCGATCAAAAGGTGGTGCTTTATGGATAATTGAAGAAGAAGCGCTAACCCCAATAATACAACAATTAAAAAGGCAAGGGATTGAATTTACCTACTCTAAAAACGGAGGTCTTGCAACAAAACAGAAATCTGCTTGGTTTACATCATATAAAGATTAAGAAATAGACGAATGTAGCGCCTGCCCCCAGTGCAGTAACACTTTATTGCACTGGGGGCAGGTACCCCTTTTCTTCTTTTTTCTTACCGCCAACCTTCGCTAGATAAAAGATACATTTCAATCATGTTCGATTTTTCTGAAACTAGCAAATTCAATTTTCATCTTCGTCTCCCCATTTTTAGTAGACACCTATGAAAGTTAATGGAGGAAGATGATTATATTTTAAATATTATTTTATAAGATGTGTTGGGTGGTCTATGTGTTTTTCCTATACAATCACACTCGTTCCTTTTTTTTCCTTTAAAGAAAAGGTATAATTTATTAGAGATGTCTTCAATATTGGGGTGAATGAAGAAGGTGTTACTAACGATGAATTATGCAGCAACATTTATGACGGAAGCTTGGTTTGAAACAGAAATGCGTACGGTGATTCAACTGAAAAAAGAAGGGCTTACTCGTGCGGAGATTCTTGAAAAGCTTATTGAAGAAAACACCTTCCAAATGAGAAGTGTAGATAGTATTAAAGCTCGTTTTCAGTTGGTATATAGACGAGTCAATGCATTAGATGAAGAGTTATCGAATTTATTCCTACAAAGTCATGCATACGACATGAAGGCAATCAATCTATATACCTTTTTAAAAATATATCGAATCCCATATGAATTCTTTTTAGAAGTAATTGTACCTAACTCTCAAATAAATCAGCAAACATTTGTAAGAAGTGACTTTTATTATTTCTTTGAGAAGAAAGAAGTCCAGTCAGAGATAGTGATGAAGTGGAAAGAATCCACGAAGAAGCGTCTTATTAGTGCGATGTTACAATTCTTTAGAGAGAGTGCTTTAATTAATCAAGAAGATAAAAATACGTTTAAAATTGTTCCTTTACATATGAGTTCAGAACTAAAAGAATATGCCGAGAAGAACGATAGACTTCTTTCTCTTATGGCGACGTTAAAGTAGGTGAGAAGATGAGTGAAGTATACAAACGATTACAACGGTTAGAAAAACGAATACATGAGGAAGGTTTCACGACCCCTACTGGAATAGGTAGTGAAATTCCTCATTATGTATTTGACTATCCACCAGAAGAAGAACTGCAAGTCCGTTTATATGTTCCAAGTTTAATCCAGCGGTCAACAGTGGACATTAAAGAGATTAATTTATTTCAATTCTTATTAAACCTGTTTGAAGATGAGTTGGACGATCTGTTAGAGATTAGTGAGGAAGAAGGATATGAAGGTATCGTTGATGTAGTGGAAACGATGTTAGATGAGCAAGATACATTAGTAGATACCTTTATTGAACAAGCAGGAGAAGCAGAGATTCTATTTATTACAGGGGTAGGGAACTCATTTCCATTTTTAAGATCAAGTCAAATATTGAAAATGCTTTCTAATGCTGCTTACCGGAAGCCGATTATTTTATTTTATCCTGGTCATTTCACAGGATTAGAGTTACGACTCTTTAATCGATTAAACAATGAAGACCAATATCAATTATCACGTATTTCTTAGGGGGATATCATGCGTGTTGAAGAGCTATTTAGAAAGAGTATACACCGTCCTATAAATGGTGTTGTTCAAGCTGGTCAGCTTGATGAAGGAACAATTAAAAATGAGCTTGAAGAATATGTTATGACCGAAGAGGGTTCATTTTATTTAGAAACTTTCTATAAGAACTATCTTGCTGTATTCAAAAATCCGTCAACAAATATTGGTGTGTGGGTATCTGGTTTCTTTGGCTCTGGTAAATCACACTTTCTTAAAATCTTATCCTACTTGTTAGATAATAAAGAGATTGATGGGAAAAAGCCAGTTAGCTATTTTGAAGAAAAAACATCAAAAGATGATTTACTGTCAATGATGCATGAAGTAGCGGAAAAAGAATCAGATGCGATTCTCTTTAACATTGATTCTAAATCTTCTTCTTCATCTACTGATAAAGAGCGAATTGTTGAAGTGTTTTTACGTGTATTTAATAGACATCTTGGTTACTCTGATACACTTTGGGTTGCGGAGATGGAACGACAACTAGCTGCCGATGGGAAGTACGGGGAATTTCGTGACGCAATTCAATCGATATCTGACACGAGCTGGGAGCAATTCCGTCTAAAAGTTACATTAAGAAAGAAAAAAATAATTCAAGCACTTGTAAAAATAGGCTATGACGAAGATACGGCAACAGACTTTTTCGATATTAATCGGAAAACGTTTGAAATGAACTCAGAACGTCTTTCACAGTTAATTGCAGATTATTGTGAAAATCGGGGAAAAGAGTACCGTTTGACATTCCTAGTCGATGAAGTTGGACAATATATTGGTACGAATTCAAGTTTAATGTTGAACCTACAGACAGTCGTAGAAGACATCGGAAACCGGTGTAAAGGACAAGCATGGGTTATTGTAACATCGCAAGAAAAAATCGAAAGCTCAGTATCAAATCTTGATAGTACGAAGGATTTCTCAAAGATCCAAGGACGTTTTGCGACTCGAATTAATTTATCGAGTGCCAATACAGATGAAGTAATCAAGCGTCGTTTACTTGAGAAAACAGATGTGGGAGCAGATACACTACAAACGATGTATGACCAAGAAGAACAAATGATTCGTAATCGTCTTGCGTTCGATAACAAGACCCAATTACGTTCAGGATATCGCTCATCGAGTGAGTTTGTATCACTCTATCCATTTGTTCCTTATCAAGTAGAACTACTACAAAAAATCTTTAATAAGATTCGTCATCAAGGAGAAGGTGGGGCTCACTTAGCTCACGGGGAACGTTCGTTACTGAAAGCCTTTCAAGAGGCTGGACAGTTAAATGCAAGCTATGATGTAAAACATATGGTCACACTTGAAGAATTCTACCCTTCTATTCGTGGTTTTCTAGAATCCTCAATCACAAGTACCATTGCACGAGCAGAGGACCGCGCTAGGAATAATGAGGGATTAGAAGTAGGAGACGTAGCGGTATTAAAAGTTCTTTATTTAATCAAAGGAATTGATGAAATTAAAGCTACTGCCAACAATATTGCAACCTTGTTATTAGAAACCATTTACGATGAAAGACAACCATTAGAATACAGAGTGAAAGAGTCGTTAAATCGCTTGCAGCAGACAATGTTTATTGAGCAACATGCTGATGGAACATACTCATTCTTATCAGATGAAGAACAAGAAATTAATCGCGAAATTAGGGTAGAAGATGTGAATCATATTGCGATTAAATCTCAACTTGGTGATATGTTCTTCCGTAAGATGTATCCTAAAGTGAAGTTTGATTATAAAAAAGATGCGCTGCATATACCGTTTGAGTTTAATAAGCGCTTTGATAATTATACGAAAGGACAAATGAATCACCCTCTAACGATGCAAGTGTACTCTGTGTTTATGTCGAACGAAGCGGCTGCATTAGAGGCTAATGAAGGGCATTTAATTATTTGTTTAAACGAGGAAGTTGTAGCTCAAGCAGAAAGTGCTTTGAAGTACATCGAACAAGTACAAAGCTATATCAAACGAAAAAGAACAACAACGACAACACAAGCGCAATCAAGAATTTACGATGAAAAAGAATCGCAAATCGATGAATTTGCACAAAAAGCAGAAGAGCTACTTGTAAAGTCTTGTGAAGGTGCAAGGTTCTTTATACAAGGGCAAGAGCGTGTATTCAAAGGTTCATTTGAAACCCAAACAAATAGTGCCTTAGAAATGCTCGTAAAAAACACATATCGTAAGCTTGAATATGTCGATACACCAATATCATTTAAAAACCAAAAGGAAGAATGGAAAAAAGCTGTAACAGAAGGGCTTCAAGGGAACCTATTTGGTGAAACAAACAACAAGAATGCCGTTGAGGAGGTTGCGTTTGTACTCGACGATTTAGCAAGATTGAATGATAAAATGACGGTCAAAGCTCTTTTAGAGAAGTTTCGTGGTATTCCGTATGGTTGGAGTGATCAAGATACTATCGGGATATTGTTAGCTTTACTAAAAGATGGAAAGTGTAAGCTGACATATTCAGGTGAACCATTTACTCCTTCAAATAATTCTTTCTTTGACCGTCTGACGAGAGTGACAGAACTTGAGAAAATAATGATTTTACCAGTAGTTGAAATGGATCGACAAGTAAAGATCAATGCGAATGAATTAATTCGGGATTTCTTTGGGCGAAACGATACGTTTGATACGTATGAAGATTACGATCAATTTATCAAAGCTCAACTAAAAGAGCGCTTCTTAGACCCATTAGATGCGATTCGAGATCGTAAAAGACAAGCTCCTTCACACAATTATCCTTATCCCGGGGATAACATGTTAACTCAAGTAGCGACAGGCGTACAAAAAGTTGTAGCCATACGTGAACCTGAACAGTTTGTTAAAGAGTTTATCAATTTAGAAGATGAGTTAGAAACATGGCTTAGTAACATCGAACAACTAAATAATTTTTATCATAAATCTGCGATTCAACGATTTGATGATGCTGTCAAAGCGATTGAGCAGAACAAACAGGACTTGGCTATTATCCGTAATGATGATCTAAAAGTGATTGAAAATGAAATCAATCGTATTTTAATTGCAGATGAGCCATATCGTGAGATACCCTCACTATCAAAATTGATAGTTCAATTAAATGAAAAACTTACAGAGGAAGTAGAAGAACAAAGACAAGCATCTATTGTACAAGTAGGAAAAATGGAAGAGCGTATTTCATCTACAAAAGAGTTTTATTCAGCTGAGGAATCTATACTTGAATTCATTGAAAAAGAGGAACAAGAAGTTAAAACATTAAGGAAACGTATTGAGGATGAATCTAAGTTAACTACAATTCGTCTCTTATTACAAGAAGTTCAACATCTTACAAACGATATAGAGTCCAAAGCAAAGAGCATGGAAGAGAAGCTTCGTAGACAAGCGGTAAATGTTCAGCCAAGAGATGAGGGAAAAAAAGGACAATCTACTCAACCATCGCCACCAACGATGGTCAGGGAAAAACAAGAAAAAGTAATCAGCCCAGCCGTGCTTTCAAATATCTTCTTTAATCAGAAAGCCATGATAGAGACGCAAAATGATTTAGACAATGCAATACAAACACTAAGACAAGAATTGTTAAAGGAATTGAAAGACCATAAGTTAATGAAAGAATAGGGGAAGTAGGCTGTCTCAAATGTAATTTCGAGACAGCCTCTTCTCAGAGGAGGTATATCTTTGAACAAAGCAGAGTTAAAAACATTTGCGATAGAAGCAAGAAGAGATTTATTAGAAAAAGTAGCGCTTCGAGCGAGATTATTTGGTATAGATGAGGGTACAAGCTCCCTGTCTATGAAAGAGCAATTTGGACAGCTTACAGTTAATGGAAAAACATATCCGTTACAAATGAAACCTGCCTTTACATCTCTTGAAAGAGAGCTAAATATAAAAGGCTATGAGCAACTAATTGAAGAGGTGGCTTATACATGGTTTAACCGTATCATAGCAATTCGGTATATGGAAGTACACGGCTATCTACCTGAACGAGTTCATGTGTTATCGAGTAGCACAGGAAAAGCGGAACCAGATATATTAAATCAATATGTTTCAATTGATTTACATGTAAAGAGAGAAGAGGTTGCTGTCGACATTCGTAAGGGGGATACTGAAGCTGCCTATCGTAAGTTATTTATTGCCCAATGCAATGCCTTAAATTCAGCCCTTCCGTTCTTATTTGAGAAAATTAATGATTATACAGAACTATTACTACCGGACTTTTTACTTGATAGTGAATCAGTGATCAGCAGGCTTGTTCGTAATGATGAATTAACGGAAAGCTTTAATGAAGTAGAGGTCATAGGTTGGTTGTATCAGTTTTATAATACGGAACCGAAAGATCAAGTATTTGCAAATTTAAAGAAAAACAAAAAGATTGAAAAATACGACATTCCAGCAGCCACACAGTTATTTACACCAAAGTGGATTGTTCAATATATGGTAGAGAACTCACTAGGGCAAATCTGGCTTGAGTCTAATCCTGATTCACCATTAAAGGAATCAATGAAATATTATATCGAGCCTGCCGGGCAAGAGGAGGAAGTACAAAAACAGCTTGAAAAGATTCGTTATAAAAACGTCAATCTTGAGGAAATTACAATTATCGACCCGTGTGTTGGGTCTGGACACATCCTCGTATATGCCTTTGACTTGCTTTATCAGATGTATGAAGAGGCAGGGTATCCGAGCAGTGACATACCTCAATTGATATTAGAAAAGAATTTATATGGACTAGATATAGATGATCGAGCAGCTCAATTGGCTTCATTTGCACTGATGATGAAGGCGCGAGAAAAGTCGAGACGCATTTTCAGGAAGGATGTTGAATTGAATGTAATGTCGATTCAAGAATCGAACGGACTGGATGTTGATGGGGTAGTGGGGCTTCTTGCCGAGAATGTGGAAGAGGAGAAGGAGTTACATACACTGTTAGAAACTTTTGTGGATGCGAAAAATTTTGGATCAATATTGCAGCCGGAGAAGATTGATTATGGAAAATATATCGAACGGATTGAGAATGTAGATGAAAGTCAGTTGTCCTTGGAGAATTATTTAGCGTATGAGCAGTTAGGTTCTGTTATAGCGCTACTGAAGCAAGTAGGAATTTTGTCATGTCGATATAATGCGGTAGTAACGAACCCGCCATATATGGGAAATAGGAGTATGACAACAATATTGTCGAATTTCATTAAAAATAATTATAAGATATCTAAACATGATTTTTTTAGTGTTTTTATTGAAAGAAACCTAAAATACACTTTACCTAACGGTTATATGGGGATGATCACCCAGCCTTCATGGTTACAGTTAAACTATTTCAAGGCGTTTAGAGAATTTATTGTAGAAAATACGATTATTAAAAGCTTATTGTATATGGGACGTGGTAATTTCGGTATTGACTTTGGATCAACTTCTTTTGTAATTAGGAATTTTAAATCACCAAAATACAATGGTAATTACTTCAAACTTTACAGACGATTATTCCAATATATAGATACAGAGGATATTGAAAGTATATTTATAAAAAGTATTAATGTGGAAAATTATATACACTGTTTTGATGCAAATAAAGAATCGAGTTATCAAAAAATTAAATTTACGTTTAACCAAAATAATTTTAAAAAAATACCCAATACTCCATTTTCATTTTGGGTAAGTAATCAAGTTATTGGAGTTTTTAGTAATAGTAGACAATTAGCCGAAATAGCTGAACCAAGGGCAGGTCTGCAAACGGGAGAAAATGAAAAATTTGTTAGGCAGTGGTACGAGATACCTTTTAATAAAATGGGTATAGGAATGGGCGATAGAGAAACAGCAAAAAATAGTGAATTAAAGTGGTTTCCTTATAATAAAGGTGGGAATTATCGCAAATGGTATGGGAATTTTGAAAATGTAGTAAACTGGTATAACGATGGAATTGATATTAAAGAAGATAAGCTTTATAAATTGTCAATTGGAAAGTGTCTAGAAAGTAACTCAAAACCTAAGAATATTCAATATTATTTTCGTGAAAGTATAACATGGTCATTTGTTAGTTCTGGTAGCTTTGGTGTTAGATATTCACCCAAAGGTTCAATTTTTGACATTGGTGGTTCGTCTGTTTTTCCAAATAAGAAAGACATTTTATATATAACTGCGTTTCTAAACTCAAAGGTAGCATACACCTTTTTAAAAATTCAAAATGACACGATGAATTTTCAAGTTGGAAACATTGCAAGCCTACCAATTAGAACTATAGAGGGGGAGCTCCTCGAAAAAGTTAATTTTCTTGCTCAAAATTGCATTGATATCTCAAAAAGTGACTGGAATTCTTATGAAATATCCTGGGACTTTGCAAGGCATAAATTAATAAGTTTACAGGAAGAAAGTTTATTAATAAGTAATTCCTTTTTAAGGTTAGAAAAGTATTTGAAAGAAAACTTCAATAAATTAAAAGACTTTGAAGAAGAATTAAACCTAATTTTTATAGATCTATATGGATTAGTAAAAGAACTTAATCCCAAAGTTAACGACGAGGAAATTACACTAACACATCCAAATAGAGAGCTTGATACTAAATCCTTCCTTTCCTACTTCATCGGCTGTATGATGGGACGTTATTCATTAGACGTTGAAGGACTTGCTTATGCTGGTGGTGAGTGGGATGAATCAAAGTACCAAACATTCAACCCAAACAACCATGGGTTAGTACTAATAACAGACGATCGTTACTTTGACGATGACATCATCACGCGCTTACGTGAATTCTTATCTGTTGCTTTCAGCCCTGAAACTGTCGATGAGAACATAGAGTGGATTGCAGAGTCGTTGACAATGAAGAAAAACGAACCTGCTGAAGAGCGGTTGCGTCGTTATTTTATCGATGAATTTTTCAAAGACCATGTCAAGATTTATCAAAAGCGACCGATCTATTGGCTTGTTGATTCTGGTAAACAAAAGGGCTTGCGTACACTTGTTTACTTGCACCGTTATCAACCAGACACAATGGCGACGATTCGATTTGAGCATTTACAAGAAATACAAGCAAAGTATAACAATGAAATCTCATCCATTGATAGTCGTATCGTAAACCCTAGCTTAAGTGCAACAGAAAAGAGGGAATTAGATAAGAAAAAGACTCTCTTCCAGAAACGTTTAGATGAGTTAGTGGAATTTGATAAAGACCTTGCGATGTATGCAAATGAGCAAATTGCGATTGACTTAGATGATGGTGTGAAAGTGAATTACGATAAATTTAAAGAGGTATTAGCAAAGATATAGAAAGGTTCACCCTAAATGTCAAAAAGTATATACCTGAAGAAGAAAGTTCCGATTTTGTTTTATTTTAACAGAACAGGAGATTACGAACTAGAAAGTATCAACATAGAGGCTGATAATAGTTCAGTTGTACGATGGAGAGATTTAAGAAGGACCTCAACCTATAAAAATACAGTAGAAAAGGCAAAGCTTACAATAAGTGCTTTGCCTTTTCTTGCGAGATTTTATATATCAATAATGATACAATATAAGGAATTAACACTTAATTTTGACATTCAATTGTAAATTATAGATGAACAACTACCTAGTTCGAGGTGATTATATGGATGTAATTGATTCGTTAAAGGAAAAGATTCAACAAGAAAAAGAGAAGAAAGGGAGAGCGATTGTTTTTTGGTACGATCCAGCGATGCAAGTTTCATTAGCTGAACTACAAGAATCGTTAAAAGATGAAGAGGTTGTAGTTCGTGAGTTAACGGAAAATAATTTCTTTACGACTAAAGTAGAGCTTGAGATCAAACAGCCTAAGCAATCATATTTATTATATGCACCGTTCCCACAGCCGAAGGAACAGCATAATTATTTACTTGATATTTTATTATATAGTGCAGAGTTTAAAGCGGATGAAGTAGCAGTATTAGCAGAACGATTAGGGGTTAAAGATAACGTTCTTCGTCCGATGATGGAGCAATACCCATTATTTTTCCGTAGTGCTAAGCGAAAAGAAAGGCTTGGTCGTTTCGTATCGCAGCAATCCGATGTACGGGATTTAGAAATTGCAATGGTGGCAGTACTCGTTAACTCTCCATCACCTACTATTTCTAGAATTACAAGAAGTCTTTTGGTTGCTGGGATTGAAGAGGAAAATAATAAGTACATAGGTGATGTTAAGAAATACTTTTTACTTGAACGAATGTACGAACTAATTCAGCAGTATTTCGGTATTTCTATTCAAATTCATGAAAATCCCCTTACATACATACTTGAAGTCATGTTATATCAACACGTGAAACGAGATGCGTTGTTGTCTGCAAATTCATTAGATGAACAGTATCCATCTACATTACCAAATGTTTGTGCCATACTAGTTGATGATTGGATGCGATCCAGTGAAAAAGAAACATTGGTTCTTGAGCAATACATTAAGGATACAGAGGTAACATTCCAACTTCGTCCGTTATTAATCGAGCATGAGTTAGACCAGTTTGAGAAGGTTTCAACTTTCCCGACGATAGATTACTTATTAATTGAAAAGCTTATTGATGAATTAGAGCATGATGTCTCAAATGTGAAGGAATGGCAAAAACGTCTTCTCTACAGGAAGGGAACCTATTGGGGAAAGAAGAAGCATATACAACAACTTTATGACGTGTTGTTAGAGGCAGTTCGTTTCACTGATAGAAAGTCATTCCTAAAACAATATGACAGTCGTTCAGAGGTATATGGTCAATATGCCACAAGCTTGCATCTAATTGACCAATCATATCGTCGGTTTATGTTTTATTATACGAAGCTACAATCAAGGGAAATCGTTGATTCATTGGCACAGTCTTTAACCAATTGGTATGAAAACGTATTTTTATTAAAAATGGCAACAGAAAGTAATTATTTTCTTGAAAACAACGAAAGCACACATGTACCGAAACAACGCACGTTCTTTTCTTCTTCCATTAAGCCAATTCTTGATAAAGAACAAACAAGGGTGTTTGTCATTATTTCAGATGCCTTACGTTATGAGGCAGGGGCAGAATTAAGTGAACGGTTAAACAAACGAATTAATGGACAAGCATCTGTTTCACCATTATTTGCTAGTCTACCTTCTTACACACAGCTTGGCATGGCGTCGTTACTACCAAATCGTCGTTTTTCGATTGACAAGAAGTTCGTGTACACTGATGAACATTCAACAAGTGGCTTAGTGAATCGCAATAAAATTCTACAGCAAGCTCATCCTGATGCTAGTGCATATCATTTGAATGATTTACTTGATTGGAAGGGTGAGGCAAACGAATATTTAAAAGGCAAACGTCTTGTTTATTTTTATCATGATGTCATTGATGCGACGGGAGATTCAAAGAAATCTGAACGTGAGACGTACGATGCTGTAGAGAGAGCTCTTGAGGCAATTGAGCGTGCTGTTGACCGTTTATCTGCGTTACAAGCGAAGCGAATTTTTATTACGTCTGACCACGGATTTTTATTCCAACTAACCAAGGTAGAAGCAGATGCAAAAGTAGAGGCTGTGACTGGTGATGTTGTCGACCAAAGTCGTCGGTATGCAATTGGTTCTTCTCTTTCTGTTCCAGAAGGAGCGATTAAATTATCTGAAAGTCAAACTCTGTTTGAGAATGCAGAAGTTGTACTTGCTAAAGGGGTTAATCGATTTAAAACGGGTGGTGGCTTACAGTTCATTCATGGTGGTGCGATGCCACAAGAAGTGATTACACCTCTTATCGATTATCGAAGAACAGAAATGGCAGAACAGGTGAACGTAAGTGTTGCGATGCTTGACAAGACGATTACCAACTATCGTATTCCTGTTTCATTCTACCAAGAAGAGAGTATCTCAACTGATTATGTACCACGACAATTAAAAATGGCGTTTTATCAAGATGATGAACGTATTTCAAACGAAGTAACCATGACGTTTGATTTAGTGGGTGAAACACAGGAACGTAATCAAACGATTCCATTCAACCTTGTCGAGAAGTATTATGCAATTGGTGAGACATGTACGCTAAGAGTCGAAACGATACAAGGGAACAAATCCCAAATTTATAAAGAGGAACGATTTACTATTCGAATGTATGATGCAATCTATTAATGCTCATGAAGCTGGTGGAGGGGTAACATGCTAGATGTTGGTGAAATAGTCAAAGGACCGTTCTGGTCTGAAATTGTAGAGATAAAAAAATGTGAGCTGATTGATGATGCTTTATATGTTGTTGAAGCAATTGGAAGACAGAGTAGTCAGTTCTATGAGACCTACCTCGAAGATTATCAACTAGAGCAATTAGAACGATTGCAACAAAAGACGAATACATCCTTTAATAAAGAACGTCTGCAGCATTATTTACAATATTATGTGCTACGAGCAGATGAGAAATATTCAGAGTCTCAGGCACGAGGTAATAATAAAATGATGCCACTACCTCACCAGATAGAAGCCGTTTACAGTCGGATGCTTCAATCACCGCAAGTTAGATATTTACTTGCGGATGATCCTGGTGCAGGGAAGACAATCATGTCCGGAATGCTTTTACGGGAATTAATGGGTCGTGACATGGTTGAACGTGTTCTAATTCTAGTGCCACCTCTTGTCTTAAAGCAGTGGCAGGAAGAGCTTCGTGAAAAGTTCTCAGAGGACTTTGTTATCGTCAATCGTACCCTTTTAAATAGCGCTGGTGACATGAATCCATTTGAAACACATGATAAGCTACTTGCCTCTCTCTATTGGGCTTCAAGAGAAGAGGTTAAGAACTTAATTTTAAAAGCAAACTTTGATCTGGTTATTGTAGATGAAGCACATAAAATGGCAGCCTATACTCATGGTGTGAAAAAGAAGAAGGTTCAAAGGACGAAAATGTTTCAATTAGGTGAGACGTTACTTCGCCATACGGAGCATTGCTTACTGCTAACTGCTACACCACATAAAGGAGACAAGGAAAACTTTCGCCATTTGATGAGTCTAATTGATCACGATATTTTTTCAAAGTTAAACAGTAGTGAGTCGTTATTTGAAAAGAGTAATCCTTTCGTTATTCGCCGATTAAAAGAGGCGATGGTAAAGTTTGACGGTACGCCGTTATTCCCTAAGCGAACAACGAAAACGCTTGGTTTCGACCTGAGTAAAGAGGAAATTGAATTGTATGAGGAGGTAACAGAGTATGTAAGGGAGCACTTTAACCGCGCAAAGCAAAATAATAAGCCGAGCGTGGCCTTTGCAATGATGCTTCTTCAACGACGCCTCAGTTCATCAGTAGAGGCGATTTATTTATCGTTAGTCCGAAGAAAAGAAAGATTAGAAGAAGTAATGACGCAAGAACGGAAGTCCCATCAGTTAGATATTGACCCGTATGAAGAATTGTCACCAGAAGAACAAGAGGAGCTTGAAATGAATGTAGAAGGGGAAACGGATACATTGGACCTAGCTGAACTCCAGCTGGAGATTGATGTACTTAGTCGTCTTATCAGGAAAACAAATCAAGTTCGTCAAAGTGGCACTGAACGGAAGTATATGGAATTAGAGCGAACATTGTTTGGACCAGATGGACTTCTAGCAAAAGGGGAAAAAATCCTAATTTTTACTGAATCAAAAGATACGCTATATTTCTTAGAGCAGCGACTTCTTGGACATGTACCAGAAGTGACGAAAATCATTGGAAACTACTCGATGGACAAACGACGGGAACAAGTAGAAAGATTTCGCAATGAGGCTCAAGTCATGTTGGCAACAGATGCAGGGGGAGAATCGATTAATCTCCAATTTTGTAACCAAATGATTAATTACGATATTCCTTGGAACCCTAACCGCTTAGAACAAAGGATGGGGCGTATTCATCGTATTGGACAAAAGAATGAAGTGTTTATTTTCAACTTAGTTGCAACTAATACAAGAGAGGGCGATGTTTTAACTCGCTTACTGACGAAGCTAGAGATGATGCGTGAAGACTTAGGACAAGAGCTTGTCTATGATTTTATTGGGGATGTCTTAGAAGAACAGTCTGTCGATTTATCCTCATTAATGGAAGAAGCCATTAGTGGACGAGAACACCTTGATGATATCATCGCACGTATGGAGAAGACGTTATCAGAAGAACATAAACGATTGTTAGAGCTAACCAAAAATGAACGGGTAGACGAGCAGAGTTTTGATTTACCAGGAATGAGAAGAGCACACCATGAACGCACAATTACGAGCTTGCCAGCAAGAGTCTATGGTGAATTTGTAGTTAAGCAATTTGAAACGTCTCGTATAAGGTTGAATGTATCTCACGACCGTAAAATAGCTAGAATTGAGCGATTTCCAAAAAACATTCGTGAATTTGCAAGGAAACAGAAAATCATGATTAATACTGAAGAGTCTACTCGCTTTGCCCTTCAATCAGGAGCACAAAAAGAAGGTATAGAATTAATAAGGAGCAGTGAGCCTGTCTACAAGTTGTCGATGACATTAGCAGCTAACGAAGTACAGCAAATTGTTTTGCCTGTCTGTCTACTTATTGGAAATGTGACTGAGCCTCTAACCGTCGAATTAAGTGAGGTACGTATCGTGGATGGAACAGGAAGAGAACTTGAGCAAAAGCTCTTATTGTTAGCAAAAAGAGCTGATGGTCGAAGAGTAACGATTAGCCCGTATCTTCTTTTTGAAAGTGAATTACGATTAACGAATGCAAATATTTCGGAACAACAGGGCTTTAAAGGAGAAGTGATTCAACAAGCAAGGAAGCTTCTTAGAAGTGTTCAACTAAAACGTGACCATTATGTAAACAGAAAAAGTATGTATTTACGTAAAGCTTTTGACGAGCAAATGAACACGCTTCAAGAGCGCCTGCAACAATACGAAAGTAACAACGAAGACAATCGAAATAGTGCATTAATTAACCAAACATACACTCAAATAGAAGATTTAGAAGAACGCAGCCGTGAACGCTTGGATGAAATGGAGCGAGAGCGTAGCATTCAGCTCCGTCCTGTTAAACGACTAGCTCAAATAAGAATTGAACCGCTAACAGAGACTTATCCAAGGCTGATCCCAGAAGATGTGTATCCACTTATCAAACAGTACGAGCTTGAAAATGGTAGGGTGAATGTAACTGCACAAAGTGCTTTTGGACTTATTGATTTTACATCAGAAACACCAGATGGGGAGATTCGTCTCATTCTAGTTACAACTAACATAAATGAGTTATTAAACCACCTTCGAATAGAGGACTATGAACATATAAGGGACAGTGTGTATGTATATGAGCTAGATAGCGATTCAATTATGGCCGATAAATCATTATCATTGTTAATTAGCGAGTCACTGTTTTAAATAAGGCTCTGATCACTAAGCGTAGAAATTATATAATCGGTATAATAGGAGGATTTAACTCATGGCTGAACTAAAGTTCGAAATCACTGAACAGATTGCGGTATTGTCTGAATCTCCGAAAGGATGGACGAAAGAATTGAATCTCATTAGCTGGAACGGCCGTGAGCCGAAGTACGACATTCGTGACTGGGATCCGAACCATGAGAAGATGGGGAAGGGTGTTACCTTGAGCAATGAAGAATTACTAAAACTAAAGGAATCATTAACAAGGGTTTAGTAATTCGATAGCCTAATTTGACGAGAGTAACGAATGGATGAAAGTTGCTCTCGTTGTTTATTATGAATAACTTAAAAAGCATCCAATAAAAACATAACTTGACAATTGATAAGTACCTTTCTGAAATAGTTAAAATACTCCAATCTAAAGTGCAATTTTAACCTACCTTTAAATCCAATAAACACTTTTACTAAGGCGTTCTAAATACTTTCTAAAAGAATTGCAATCTCCATGTATACTTCCTCCCATTATATTTTATGCGAAAATATTAAATCAAATATTGCATGAGTATTATTATCATATATGGAAAAATAATACTTTATAAATGATATAATAGTCTGAGAAATTACTGTAATAGAAGGGTGTGTGTTACTTGGACTCGGCCTACCTGCATAATTCAGTCTTTAACATTGAATTGAAAAGAAGAGAGTTAGAACAACGAAATCTAGCACGTTCCGAAGTTAAACGTTGGTTCGAGGATAACTACCGTGTTTTTTCAAAGAAGAGTGCATTTACCTGTTTATGCTGCAACAAACCAGTAAATATGAATTTAACTAAAGATGAGGGCAGACCATTTTATTTTCGCCGCAATGATGAGAGTGAATGTTCTTACTCTGAAAACACGAAGACTTATGATAAGCATGTTTCTAAACTTGAGGACAAGTCTAAAAAAGATATTGGTCTTACAATTTTTCGAGAGAAATTAGAAGGTGAGCTGAAGCCTTACAATGTCGAAATTGAGAGAGGGTATCATTACAAAAAGAAGCTCTCGTTTATTCCAGATTTCATCATAAAGTTTCCTAACTCTGAGGAACACTGGGCGATTGATTATTTTACAGCAATTGACCAAGGTTTAACTTCAGGCAGTTACGCTCGTCATTTATCTAAACGAATGAAAACTTATAAAGAAGAAGGTTTTAAGCCCTTTTCATTTGTGGATTATAGTTGGCTTTCTTTTTTAGAAGAGACGAATAAAGGAACCCTGCTTACTGCTGAAACTTATGTAACTAGTAAAACACATGAAGATTACCAGTGGGATACATTTCTTGAGCAAAATATGCAAGGTAGATTACTAGACTTCTTCACGAAAGTTACAGGGGCTACTATGAGAGAATTTAATAGCCGAAGTATTGCTTATGTAGATGTATTTAATAGGCTATGTACAATCTTTCGCTTTATACCAATAGCACAACATGATCGGAATATCACTTTTTATAAACTATCATCATCTGAAATCCCTCTGGCTCAAGCGTTAGCGATGAATGCTGACCACAATCATTTTGTACTTTCAAAAGAGAATGAGGATGATAGGAGAAATGATTTCCTAAATGCACTATTTGAAAAGAAACAACAATTTGAGTTAGAACAACAGGGGTTGAGAGAGGAGCAAGGAAGAACTAAAGCAGAGGAAGAAAGAGTTAAACAAGAGGAAAAAAAGCAAAGGTCACGGTTAAGGGCTGAGGCTGCAGAAATGCAAATGCTAAGACAGAGGGCTGAAGAATTAGAAGACGAACAAGTAGAGAGAGAAATGCAAGAAAGGGCTAGAAGAGCAGCGTTAAGACCTATTGAAGAACATCCTGAATATTGGAATGAACGGTCTCGTAGGAACTCTAAGTATAGCAATTACACCTATCAACAAAATCCTTCGATAACTACCCATGAGAAAACGGAGGACAGCATAGAAAAAAAGAAAAAAGAGAAGGTTCGAGATTTATTGTTGTCTCAACCTATTACAGGTGAACTCTATATTGATGGCGATAAAAAGTCTTGGCGGATTGTAATTTTAAAGTGGATAAACGAAAATCAATCAGGTGATTCGCTAGTTGTTTCATTACAGAAGATTATCAGTCATATGAAAAGTGAAGGCATTTCTTTCAATCAAAGTGATAAGCTTGTTAAATATACTATAAAACATTTCCTTGAGTTTTATAGGAAGACGATAAAAACAGAATTGAAGAAAATGATTGAATTAAACATTAAAGAATAACTAATTGTTCTTCAAGTATTGTTAATTATCGAATATAGAAAAATAAAAATTTGGTCAGGTCATAACATTGTGATCCTTATAGGGTGGAGGGTGTATTACTTTGAAAATTACTTCTCTTAAAATTAAAAACTTTAGATGCTTTGGTGAAATAGAAAAGCAAATTAATCTATCAGATATTACAACATTAATTGGTAGCAATAGTTCTGGAAAAACAGCCGCACTTCAGGCGTTGCAGAAGATGTTTGGCATGACGCAGAATGAACGTAGACTTGTAAAAGGGGACTTTTATGTTTCTAATGAAGTAGATATTAATGCAATAAAAGAATTGAGTTTATACATAGAAATTAAAATTGAGTTTCCTGAACTAGAGAATGAGGGTAATGATGGCGAGTACAGTGTACCTGCATTTTTCTCGCATTTCACTGTAGATTCTTTAGATCAAAAACCATATGTAAGAATGAGATTAGAAGGTAATTGGTATTCAGATAATACTCCCGATGGTGATATTCAACAAAGGTTGTTTTTTATAAATGTTCCAGATGGTGAGGAAGTTACAGAAGAATCTCTTCTCCCAGTATCTCCACATCAACGTTCCAAAATTCAAATGCTTTACGTTCCTGCTATTAGAGAGCCGATAAAACAGTTAAAGAATGCTTCAGGGACCATTCTTTCAAGAATTTTAAATAGTATCAGTTGGCCAGAAGATATGAATCAACAAATAAAGGATGAAATGAGTTCAGTTAATGATCTATTCAATAATATTGAAGGGGTAGATGGAATAAAAGAGATAATAGGGCAACATTGGAAAAAATACCATAGTGACTCACGGTATAATGAGGCTAAACTTGAGTTCAATAGTACTACACTAGAAACGATATTAAGTAAAATAGAGGTGCAATTTTCACCATCTGTTGAATCTAATCCCTATACCATTGATAAGTTAGGTGACGGGTTACAATCTTTATTTTATTTATCCATTGTATCATCTTTATTAGATGTAGAGGGGAAAATTTCAAGAGACTCAGGTGCAGCACTAACTATTTTAGCTGTTGAGGAACCGGAAAATCATATATCTCCACATTTACTGGGGAAGGTCGTAGAAAACTTAAATGAGATATCACAAATTAGTAATGCACAAGTTTTATTAACATCTCATAGTGAATCTATAATTAAAAATATTTCACCAGAAGATTTATGTCATTTAAGAATTGATAAATCAACAGGATCTACTATTGTAAACAGTATTGAACTACCTAGTAAAAGTGCAGATGCTTACACATATATAAAAGAGGCTATTAAAGCATATCCAGAAGTTTACTTTGCAAAACTTGTAGTTCTAGGTGAAGGAGATACTGAAGAGATAATTATACCAAAATTATTACAAGTAAAAGAAATTTCATCATATGACACAGGAATTTCAATAGTGCCATTAGGTGGAAGACATGTAAATCATATGTGGAGATTACTTAATCAATTAGATATACCTCATATAACGTTATTAGATTTAGATTTAGAACGAGGTGGTGGTGGTTGGAGTAGGATTAAGTATGTAATTAAAGAACTAATCGAAAATGGTAAGGATAGAAATAAATTATTGGAAACTGATGAAGGAATTTTATTAGAAGACGAATTCAATGACATGCACGAGTGGGAAATTAACGTTACCAAAATAACTTCTTGGATTGAAAAGTTAGAAAGTTATAATGTCTTTTTTTCAAGTCCAATAGATATTGATTTTCTTATGCTTGAAAGATTTCCGTCTGAATATAAAGAAACAATGAGGATAGGCCCTAGATTACCTGATAAGGAGGAAGACCCAGATAATTATAGAAAAAAGGTCACATCATCGATTCAAGCTACACTAAAAAATGAAAATGCTACTGGCTTTACATATTCGGAGGAACAACATGAATTAATGGTATGGTACAACTCTCTATTTTTAGGTAGAGGTAAACCAAGTACTCATATTGATGCTCTAGCAAAGATATCCGATAGCGAGTTAATAGAAAGTAAGCGTCAAATAATACACACATTCCATTAGCCCTGGTCCCATGCGATACTCTAATCAATAATGATGAAAGGGTGTCGCTATGAAACGTAAAGAAAAACACGATTTGTGGAAAAAACGCATGGAGGCATACGAAGCCAGCGGGGAGACGATCCCAAAATGGGTATCTAAACAAGATGACATTACAGAATATCAATTCCACTATTGGCGAAAGAAGATCAAGGAAGAAGGAAACTCAGATTCAAGTGATGAGGTAAGCCGCACCTGGACATCTTTTGATGTCCCTACCTTCACCACCACATCCATTGAAGTGAGACTAGATGATCTGTCTGTCTATATTCCTGAAAATGTGAGTGAAGAACATTTGTCTCGTGTACTACGCGTGTTGAGAAATGGATGATCAATCAACGCTCCATTGATAAAGTCTACCTTGCAAAAGGGAGTACAGACTTACGAAAATCCATTGATGGACTTGCGGCTATCGTACAAGAAAGCTTTCAATTAGATCCCTTCTCCCCATGTCTATTTGTTTTCTGTAATAGACAACGAGATAAGATCAAAATCCTTCACTGGGAACATAATGGATTTTGGCTCTATTATCGCCGTTTAGAAAAAGGTACGTTCCCTTGGCCAGAAGATTCATCTTCTTCTCCGCAAATGATTAGCCACCGTCAGTTCCGTTGGTTACTTGACGGCCTTTCTATTGATCAAAAATCTGCACATCCAAAAGTTACCGCACAGCGAGTCATTTAATGAATAAATGATAAAGCAAATCGATGAGAGGTGATGTATAATTAAGCTATGAAAACTACAGAAACCACCTCTCAACCTACAACTGAAGAATTAGAAGAACGTGTCTCATCACTTGAGGAACAAAACGCAGAGCTGACGGCAAAAATTAAATGGTATGAGGAACAATTCCGTCTTAGTAAGCAACGCCAATTTGGTACTTCAAGTGAGAAGACAAATGCTGATCAGTTAGAATTGCCTCTTTTTAATGAGGTAGAAATTACTGCTGACCCATCGATTGAAGAACCTACGGTTGAAACCATTACGTACGAACGTAAAAAAACCAAAGGTCAACGTGATAGTAAACTTGAGAACCTTCCGAAGGAAGTTATTGAGTATCGATTACCTGAAGAAGATCAGGTTTGTTTGTGCTGCAATGGAAAGCTACATGAAATGTCAACAGAAGTACGACGTGAATTAAAAGTCATCCCAGCGGAAGTGAAGGTCATTGAACATGTTCAACATGTTTATGCGTGTCGCCGTTGTGAACGTGAAAGCACTGAGACTCCTATTGTTAAAGCTTCTATGCCGAAATCTGTTTTTCCAAAGAGTCTTGCTTCGCCATCTGCGATGGCCTACATCATGAATCAAAAATATGTAGAAGGGCTTCCATTATACCGTCAAGAACAGCAATTTGCTCGTCTTGGTATCATTTTGTCACGCCAAACATTAGCTAATTGGGTTCTTTATGGTGCTAATACATGGTTAAACCTCATCTATGATCGAATGTATCAATATCTGATGAATCTTGATATTGCTCATGCTGACGAAACGACGCTGCAAGTGCTACGAGAGCCAGATCGTCCATCAACAGCTACCTCTTACTTATGGCTTTATCGTTCAGGACAGGAAGGCCATCCGATTGTATTGTTTGATTACCAGCAAACACGAGCAAGTAAACATCCTAGAAAGTTTTTATCTCCTTTCCAAGGATACTTACATGTAGATGGATATGCTGGATACAATGGAATTCCAAACATAAAGTTAGTTGGTTGTTGGGCACACGCTCGTCGAAAATTTGATGAAGCTTTAAAGGCTTTGCCTAAAGAACAACAGTCGAAAGATGTCACAGCCAAAGAAGGCTTGAAGTTCTGTAACCAACTATTTGCGATTGAACGAGAAATCAAAGATTTGTCGTTCTCTGAACGTCATCAAGTACGTCTAGAAAAAAGTCGACCACTTCTTGACGCTTTTTCAGCATGGCTTCGCATGCAAACGCCAAAAGTATTACCAAAGAGTGCACTAGGACAAGCGATCAAATACTGTCGAAATCAATGGGATAAGCTAGAGGCTTTCTTAGATGATGGCAGACTGGAAATTGATAATAATAGAAGTGAGAGATCCATTAAGCCGTTTGTGATTGGCAGAAAGAACTGGATTTTTGCCAACACTCCGAAAGGAGCAAAGGCAAGTGCTGTGACTTATAGTATTGTAGAAACTGCCAAAGAAAATGGCCTCAACCCTTATCAATACTTAATGCACTTGTTTGAGGAGCTTCCCAATATAGATGTGAGTGATGAAAAAGCCATTGATCAATTGCTTCCTTGGTCAAACAGTCTTCCGGCTCACTGTCGTATTCAACATGATAAGTAGATTATAAGTTAATCCCCATCTCTATAATAGGTGGGGATTATTTGACGCTTACAATAGAAAAGTGTCCAGAGGTCTTCGAAAGATTAATCTATAAAATTAGAAGTTTGATTAGTTTGTAGGTGAAATAATGATAAAAGAGGAATTATGGAAACCAACTGATGGGATAGTTCTAGAGGAAGCTGCTTATCAAGTTGTAAGGAACCAAGAGAATACATTGGTAATTGCTGGGCCGGGGGCAGGGAAGTCAGAGTTGCTAGCCCAACGTGCTTCCTATTTATTGGAGACAAATATATGTAAAGATCCTCAAAAGATACTTGCTATCAGTTTTAAGGTTGATGCAGCAGATAATTTAAAAAAGAGAGTAGAAAAGAGGATGGGTGGCGAATTAGCGAAAAGGTTTGAGTCCAGAACATTTGATTCTTTTGCTAAAACCATTCTAGATAGATTTAGACTAACGTTACCAAGCGGATGGCGTCCAGATGCAGAGTATAATCTGGTTTTTAATGATCGAGAATTAATGGATATTGCCATTGGATATATTAAAAACGAACATCCTAACTTTCCGAATTGGCGATATGAAATAAAAGCTGATCGTTTGGTGAGAAGTTTAACTAAAGATCCATTGCATTTACTTGGCGAAAGAGAAGATGATTTATACGGTTGGGTAACAAAAGAACTATGGAAAGTAATGATTAAAGGAGCTTCATCTCTCCAATGTTCATTAACATTTCCTATGATATCTAGGTTAGCAGAATATATATTAAACCTTAATTCATTTATAAAGTCTGCACTAAGATTGACTTATAGTCATATTTTTCTTGATGAATTTCAAGATACGACCTATGTTCAGTATGATTTGCTAAAGGTAGCGTTCTTAGGATCGAGTTCTGTTCTAACTGCGGTTGGTGATGATAAACAAAGAATTATGGGTTGGGCAGGGGCAATGGCTAACTCATTTCAGGTCTATTCTTCTGATTTTAAAGCACAAAATTTCCAATTAACTTTTAACCATCGTTCTGCTCCTAGATTGTTAGAAGTACAAAACGTATTATCTGAAGCAATTAATCACAATGCTTTTCATGTAAGGTGTACTGATAAGTGGGCAAAAGATGATGGAGTTTGTGAAGTGTGGACTTTTAATGATTATGTTCAAGAAGCAAAATACATCGCAAGGTTTTTAAATGTAAAACTTGAATCAATTAAACCACGTGATATTTGTATAATTGTTAAGCAGCAAGAGAGTGTTTATGCAAAGCAAATTATTGAGGAATTAAAAAAGGTAGGAATTAATTCAAGGATTGAAAAAGATTATCAAGATTTATTGTCGGAAGAATATGTTCAATTAATAGTAAATACACTTTATCTTACGATCTTTAAAAGTTCTCCAGCAAGATGGCAAGAAATTATTAAACTAATATCTGAGCTTAATGGAATTGATTATAATGAAGATTTAAAAGCAATGTGGGGAATTGAAGAGGAATTTCAAACTTTTATTTCTCAATTAAAAAGCAAAATGAATAGTATAAGTGATATACACAATGAAATACCTCAAATACTTGATGATATAATAGATTACTTCAGTTTAATTAAATTTAAAAATTACTATCCAAAGTACTCAGTTGGAAACTTATTAAAAAATACTAGGGAAAAGTTTCATCAAAAAATATTAGAATCTTATATAGAACATGGAGAATGGGATAAAGCAATTCAAGATTTTTTAGGAGATTATAGTATACCTATTATGACTATTCATAAAAGTAAAGGATTAGAGTATGAATGTGTTTTCTTTATTGGTCTAGAAGATGATGCCTTTTGGAGCTTTAGAAGCCAATCTGATTCTGATATGAGAGCGTTTTTTGTTGCTTTATCTAGAGCAAAAAGTGAAGTTTATTTTACGTTTAGTGAAATACGGGAAATCATGAAGTATAGAAAATTACAAACAACGCATCAATCAAGATCTATAATTTCCTCGTTATATGGACTTTTAGTTACAGCTAACGTAGAAACAAAAAATCTCTAAGTAATATGGAAGGCTAAGGAGGGATATTATTGAGTTCGAAAAATGCTACCGACTTATTAAAAGAATACGTTGAAAGAATTAACGAGGATATTCACTCTATGGTTGGGGAAGATAAGAAGATTTTGAGGGAGGCAAAGATTACTTTAAATGACATTTTGAAAAAAAAAGAAGGTTCCCAAAACTTTGAGGACTTACATGCTTCATCTCTATCTATTTTCACTACAATTATAAGTAAATTTTTCATAGGTAAGATATCTGAATTTAGTAAGATTAGGCATCAGTCTGGGGGTGCTAATTTTGCTATCGCTCATTTATTTGGGCATAGTGACATTGAAGAAGATCCAATATTTGCAGTTAGTAAAAATAATATTGAGTTTTCCGCGAAATCCCTTAATCTATTTAAAGACAATAGAGTGACAATTGCGTTAGGGAATGAAATTGAAGAGCATGTGCCACATAATCGATTACATGTAGAGAATCTACAATTTTATACTCCTGCTAAACAGGCAAGGGGATTTGCAGATAAAACATGTGCTGAAAGAAAAATCGTAGCCCACTTATTAAAACAAATAAAAGAAAAAGGTATCTATGATTTGGAAGGTTGTACGCTCTCTGTATACACCAAGTTGGAGCCATGTATTTATTGTTTTAATATGTTAGATTCATTTAGAAAGGAATACGGAGTCGATATTTACCTAATTTATAATGAAATGGCTAAACAAATGAAAGAGGAATTGGAAGATCCGAATATACTCGAAGAAATTAATGAGTTACTTGAATTGTTTGAGTCTTAGATATAATTTTTGAAAATATTTTATCATTGCCTAATTACTTGAGAACGGGGGTTTATTGCAACAATCAAGGAAAACGATCGTTTGATCGAAAAAGAGGGACTTATTTGGAGGATAATGGAAAGATTGTTTTGCTCAGAACCAAATTGAATATAAAAATATGATCTTACTAATTGAGTTGTCCTATGAAAGAAAATATAAGTTAATAAAATACCCCAAAGTTGAACGGATTATAATGCGCGGAGAAATTTATAAGCTCTATGCTACAGTCAACAATGTGCACATGTTGAGTATATAGAAGTGGTAGATTATACTTTTCATCTGTATTATCCACCAAATTATTTTTACACAAACTTTACACATTACCATCACTAAACCTTATAAACACAATATCTTTTGACCAATATCGACCCCGTGTACCAGTGTCATCTAATCAGCTAAAAAATTGTTTCCGATAACTCTATAAAACAAAGTGATTACGATTACAAGGTTATTAAATCCACCCAATTTATTTTGGGTGGATTTTCTTAATTATGGTTATATCGTAAGCGTCAAATAATCCCCACCTATTATAGAGATGGGGATTAACTTATAATCTACTTATCATATTGAATACGACAGTGAGCCGGAATACTGTTTGACCAAGGAAGCAGTTGATCAATGGCGTTTTCATCACTCACATCTATATTGGGAAGCACCTCAAACAAGTGCATTAAGTATTGATGTAACTGCTAGACTAAACTGAACAGTTTTTGCTCGATAAAACTGAACACTTTCTGCTCAAATAACTTCCAATCAGTTAAAATTTGAAAGTATGAAGAAAACTGATTGGAGGACTAAGAAGGTGTTGAAATTAGAAATGATTGTTGAAGTTCATCAATTGAAAAGACAAGGTTTTAAAGTTGCTGTTATTGCGAGAAAGTGCAATCTATCAAGAACTACAGTTTATGAATATCTAGAAAGGGATTTTGAAGAAGCATGTAGGTGGGTGGACGATTTGAAGACTAGGAATCGGAAGCTGGATCCTTTTCAAGATCATATTCTAGGATGGTTAAAAGAGCATCCTGATTTATCTGCTTCACAAGTTTCTGATTGGTTAGAGGAACGCTATTCTTTTTCTGACGTTGGTGATAGTACTGTTCGTACTTATGTTAGAGAGTTGCGAGAAAAGTACCATATACCAAAAACTGTTACATTTCGTAGTTATGAAGCTATAGAAGAATTACCAAAGGGAAAACAAATACAAGTGGACTTTGGAGAAATGAAAATTAGGACATTTGAAGGGAAATGGATAAAAATTTATGTCATTGCCTTTGTCCTTTCCCACTCACGGTATAAATATGCTGAGTGGCAAGATCGGCCTTTCACGACTCGCGATGTTTTGCGTTGTCATGAGAATGCATTTGAGTATTACGGAGGCAGGACAGACGAGATTGTATATGATCAAGATAAGCTTATGACTGTAAGTGAAAATGGAGGCGACATTATCTATACGGAAGAGTTTCAAGCTTATAAAGTGCAAAGAGGGTTTTCAGTTTATTTATGTAAAGCAGCAGATCCAGAATCTAAAGGTAAGATTGAAAATGTTGTGAAATTCATTAAAAGGAACTTTGCGAAAAATCGAGTGTTTCATCAGCTGGACACGTGGAATGAGCATTGTTTAGCTTGGCTTGATAGGAAAGGAAACTATCAAGTGCACAATACAATAAAAAAGAGACCCGTCGATGTGTTCGCCCTGGAAAAGCCACATTTACGAAAGGTCTCCACTCTACTCTCTTTCGAGAGTAACCATGGAACAAGTATAACAAGAACTGTCCATAAGGACAATATTATCAAATATCAATCTAATAGGTATTCGCTACCACTTGGAACTTATAAACCGCAGGGAGAAAATACGGTCTATATTCGAATCGATAAAGAAGAGCTAATCATCGAAAAGACCCCAGGGGGTGCACTATTAGCTACTCACCCTCTTTCTAGAGGAAAAGGTCAACTAATAAAGAACACGCATCATTCAAGAGATAAATCAAAAGGGATACAAGCATATATGGAAACGATAAGAGCTTCTTTTGATGAACAGGATAGGATACAACTATTTCTTGAAGAAATTGAAAAGCGATACCCTAGATACATACGAGACCAGCTACAAATTTTACACAGAGCAGTGAAAAATTTTGAACCATTTATTCAACCTGCCTTAGATATTTGTATTAAGCAGACCTTGTGGAGTGCCAATGATTTTCATGATGTCATAAAACATTTAGCAAGAATTGAAAATCATGAGGGTACTATACTTCCCACTGATATTCCGATAATAGAAATGTCCTCCATTCATTACAAAGAGAAAGCATCTGTTAGAGAACTAGATGGTTATCTTAAGATTTTAGGAGGTGTCTAAGTTGGAATACTCGGTAGAGAGTTTACAAAGACAATTGCATCATTTAAGAATGTCCGAAACATCAAAAGAGCTGCCTGCTTTTTTAAGGAAAGCAGAGTCACACTCGTGGACCTATCAGGAGTTTCTTCGGGAATTACTTTCATATGAGGAAAAGCGTCGTGAAGAAAAAATGATCGAAAAACACTTGAAGTGGGCAAAGTTTCCTTACCAAAAGACCATTAATGAGTTTAATCTTAAAGAAATGCCATCACTTAGTAAGAGACAGTTAAGGCAGCTCCAGGAGCTTTCTTGGCTTGATGAATCTTTTAACCTACTATTTTTGGGACCGCCAGGTGTTGGCAAAACACATATAGCAATCGGATTGGGGTTAGAAGCCATTCAAAAAGGACATCGTGTATCTTTTGTATCCATGGGAGAATTAGTACCTTTATTAAAAAGTGAGGAATATCTTCGGAAATCTCAACTGAAAATGAAGAGAATTAGAGAAGCTGACCTAATCATAATCGATGATCTCATGTATATGGCAATGGATCAAAATGAAGCTAATCTATTTTTTCATCTGATTAACCATCTTTATGAACGAAGTTCAATCATTCTTACATCAAATAAAGGGCCTGAGGAGTGGGGAGAATTAATAGGAGATAAAGGAATAACAACGGCGATTTTAGATCGCCTTCTCCATCGCTCTGAAGTGCTTCATTTTGATGGAGCTAGTCATAGAATTAAGTATCGAGAGTCTCTGTTTCAAGCGAAAAGTGTTCAAAATTAATGAGCAAAAAGTGTTCAAAACTACTTGACGGTTACAATTGATAAGGATTGAGGCCATTTTCTTTGGCTGTTTCTACAATACTATAAGTTAGAGCACTTGCCTTTGCTCCTTTCGGAGTGTTGGCAAAAATCCAGTTCTTCCTGCCGATCACAAACGGCTTAATGGATCTCTCACTTCTATTATTATCAATCTCCAGTCTGCCATCCTCTAAGAAAGCCTCTAGTTTATCCCATTGATTACGACAGTATTTGATCGCTTGTCCTAGTGCACTCTTTGGTAACACTTTTGGCGTTTGCATGCGAAGCCATGCTGAAAAAGCGTCAAGAAGTGGTCGACTTTTTTCTAGACGTACTTGATGACGTTCAAGGAACGATAACTCTTTGACTTCTCGTTCAATCGCAAAGAGTTGGTTACAGAACTTCAAGCCTTCCTTAGCTAAGACTTCTTTCGATTGTTGTTCTTTAGGCAAAGCTTTTAAAGCTTCATCAAATTTCCGACGAGCGTGTGCCCAACAACCAACTAACTTCACATTTGGAAGTCCGTTGTATCCAGCATATCCATCTACATGTAAGTAGCCTTGAAAAGGAGATAAAAACTTTTTCGGATGTTTACTTGCTCGTGTTTGCTGGTAATCAAACAATACAATCGGATGGCCTTCCTGGCCTGAACGATAAAGCCATAAGTAAGAGGAAGTTGTTGATGGACGATCTGGCTCTCGTAGCACTTGCAGCGTCGTTTCATCAGCATGAGCAATATCAAGATTCATCAGATATTGATACATTCGATCATAGATGAGGTTTAACCATGTATTAGCACCATAAAGAACCCAATTAGCTAATGTTTGGCGTGATAAAGAGACACCTAAACGAGCAAATTGCTGTTCTTGACGGTATAATGGAAGCCCTTCCACATATTTTTGATTCATGATATAGGCCATCGCAGATGGCGAAGCAAGACTCTTTGGAAAAACAGGTTTCGGCATGGAAGCTTTAACAATAGGGGTCTCAGTGCTTTCACGTTCACAACGGCGACACGCATAAACATGTTGTACATGTTCAATGACCTTCACTTCGGCTGGTATGACTTTTAATTCACGACGTACCTCTGTCGACATTTCGTGTAGATTTCCATTGCAGCACGAACAAACCTGATCTTCCACAGGTAATCGATACTCGATGACTTCCTTCGGAAGGTTCTCAAGTTTGATATCACGTTGCCCTTTGGTTTTTTTACGTTGATACGTAATCATTTCAACCGTAGGTTCTTCAATTGATGGATCAGCCGTAATTTCTATCTCATTAAAAAGAGGCAATTCTAACTAATCAGCATTTGTCTTCTCACTTGAAGTACCAAATTGGCGTTGCTTACTAAGACGGAATTGTTCTTCATACCATTTAATTTTTGCCGTCAGCTCCGCGTTTTGTTCCTCAAGTGATGAGACACGTTTTTCTAAATCTTCAGTTGTAGGTTGAGAGGTGGTTTCTGTTGTTTTCATAGCTTAATTATACATCACCTCTCATCCATTTGCTTAACATTTCATTAAATGACACGTTGTGCGATAACTTTTGGATGTGCTGATTTTTGATCTATAGAAAGGCCGTCAAGTAACCAACGGAACTGACGGTGGCTAATCATTTGCGGAGAAGAAGATGAATCTTCTGGCCAAGGGAACGTACCCTTTTCTAAACGGCGATAATAGAGCCAAAATCCATTATGTTCCCAGTGAAGGATTTTGATCTTATCTCGTTGTCTATTGCAGAAAACAAATAGACATGGGAGCGTTGATTGATCATCCATTTCTCAACACGCGTAGTACACGGGACAAATGTTCTTCACTCACATTTTCAGGAATATAGACAGACAGATCGTCTAGTCTCACTTCAATAGATGTGGTGGTGAAGGTAGGGACATCAAAAGATGTCCAAGTGTGGTTTACCTCGTTATTTGGACCTGAGTTTATTTCTGCCTTGATTTTCTTACGCCAATAGTGGAATTGATATTCTGTAATGTCATCATGTTTAGATACCCATTCTTGTATCGTCTCCCCGCTGGCTTCGTATGCCTCCATGCGTTTTTTCCACAAATCGTGTTTTTCTTTACGCTTCATAGCGACACCCTTTCATCATTATTGATTAGAGTATCGCATGGGAAAAGGGTTATTGGAATGTGTGTATTATTTGACGCTTACGTTATATCCATCTATGCAATAATTTCATGTCTTGTCTTTAATATAATCCCTAAGAGTTTCTTTCAATAACCCGAATAATTGAGCATATCAAAAATGACTGTTAAAATATAACATATGTTACATACAAGTAAGTTACACCATAAATAGAAGCGAAGAACAGATGGTATCTGATCCTTTCTGAAAATCATAGAGCCATACTATAAATAACGAGTCGTTTGGGAAAAGAAAAAATTGTTCGATTGCTGAGAAAAACAGGTGGTAAAGAAAATGAAAAAAGTTAGAAGTTGGTCAAAACCATATTTGTTGAATTTGATTGGTAGAAAGAGAGTAGATTGGTCAATCTTTCAATATGGGACGCAGATTCCATTAGATTTTCATGAGGATTTTGCGCAGGCGAATGCCAATAAATTTTTGCGGCTTGGTGAGCGAGTTCCAGTTGAGTTATTAGTTGATGAGGAAACATATAAGGCGACATTAGTTTACTTTCAAAGGAAAAACTCAGAGGGAGGTTCCTTGCAACTTCGGTATGATCAAAATACAGTATTAAAAGAATTGCTTAAAAGTGCTTTTACTTCTTCTTATGAATTCTTTAGTGAAAATAGAGAAGAAAAGTCAAAGAAACCAGTTTATACACCTGATGAGATGGCTGAATACATAGATTTTTATCAAACTGAAACTCCTTTTAAGTATAGAGTGTCTTTTCAGAAAAAAGAGGAGAATTCGAATCCTGCTTTTTGGTGGGTCAATCAGGGGAAAACTCATAACCAAGAAAAAGAAGGTGGGTTTCTTTGGGCTCCCCAGAAGTCTAAGAGGGGCTTTCCTGTGCCGCATCATGTAAGCCTTTTAAGGGCACGGGTTGGAGATTTTGTGTTTTGTTATTCAGATAAAGAGATAAAGGCACTTGGGATTGTGCAAGATGAAGTAGTTGAGTCGAATAAGCCTAGTGAGATCGTTAGTAATGAGTGGCAAGAAGATGGCTATTTGCTGAGTATAAAGTACTTTGAGATTCAACCGAAGATTAAAAAAGAAGACATTCCGTTAGAGTGGAGGGTATCAGAAGCTGGTCCGTTTGATGTAAATGGTGATATTAAACAGGGGTATTTCTTTGAGCTTTCAGATTCCTTTGCTAGTAAGTTATGTGAGCAATTTAAAGAAAGATTACCAAGGGAAGTGGTAGATATTATCGGTCATTCAGGCCCTGAACAAGATTTGGTGGAAGTAAAGGAACAACCTCAACAATATACGTCTAGAAATCTTACTGCACACATTTATTCTTTCATTAGAAGCAAAGGATTTTATTATACTGAGACAGAAATTAACAATCTTTATCTCTCTCTCAAAACCAAACCCTTCGTCATCCTCTCTGGAATTTCTGGTACAGGCAAAACCAAAATCGTCCAATGGCTCGCAGAAAGTGTTGGAGCGACAGAGGAGAATGGTCAATTCGCTTTAATTCCAGTTCGTCCGGATTGGAGTGATGGATCTGATTTACTTGGGTATACGGACATCAAAGGTGATTTCAAGGAAGGGCCACTTACAACAGTATTAAAGAATGCCATTGGTCATCCTGATCTCCCTTATTTTGTCTTATTAGACGAAATGAATCTCGCGCGTGTGGAGCATTATTTTAGTGACTTATTAAGCGTTATGGAAAGTCGGAAGTGGGAGAATGGCAAACTTGTAACGTCTTTGGTTCTTCCGAAAGAAGTTGTTGGAAGTGATGTTTATTTGCCTTCAAATGTCTATATCATTGGAACTGTGAACATGGATGAAACGACGCATCCTTTTAGTAAGAAGGTGTTGGACCGGGCGAATACGCTTGAGTTTAATCGGGTGAAGTTGGATCATTTAGACTTTTTGCTAGAAACAACGGAGAAGGTTCCAATTGTTTTACATAACGATGTGTTTGCGACAAAGTATCTTCACTTAAAAGGTGTTTATGCTGAGTATCCGCAGTTAGTCGAAGAGGTGACCGGTGTCCTTGTAGAGATTAATAAAGTGCTCCAAATTAGTTCGGCTAATGTTGGTTACCGGGTTCGTGACGAGATTTGTTTTTACCTTGCTTATAACGACGAAAGCAATCTGATGGAGCGCAAGGAAGCGTTGGACCATTGCATTCTACAAAAGATCTTGCCACGTCTATCAGGGAGTGACACTCGAATTGAAAGAGTGTTGAAGGCTTTGTTTAAGCTGTTTACGAATAAAGAAATTGAACGTGCCGAGGATGGTAGGCCTGATGATCTAATTTATGCGGTGTATCCAAAAAGTGCTGAAAAGGTGCTAGAGATGATAAGGAGGTTAGAAGACGATGGCTTTACTTCCTTCTGGATCAGCTCCTAAGGAAGTTGAGCTGGTTGTTATAGAGACAAAATCGTTTTCCCTTGTGATTAAGGGGAGGCCGTTTCATGAACGCTATGAGGGATTGCAGCAGTACAGGCGTCTTGATTTCCATGATGTAATGCAGTTTGACTATCATGGAGAATCTGTGGAAGAAGTACTTGTTTTCGATGTTGAGCAGCAGGCACTAGTCAGTTACTCAAATCAACGCCCGATTTTCTTTGAAAACAGTGTGTATCAAGTGATTGTTTCTCCTAAAGAGGAGAGAGAGCTTTCCTTTTATCATGAGCATCAAAGCTTGCGGAAGGCGATCAGTCGAGTGAGCATTGGTACGTCTTATCTACTGATGGGGAATTTGCAGTTCCAGAATGAAGTTGGTCTTTCAACGTTTGAGATTCGTGATGAGAAACAAACGCTGCTAGAGGTCACGATTGAGGTGTTTCCGTCTAAGCTTGATTACAAGAGAGATTATCAAAGGCTCTTAGAAGAAGTGAATGATGAGATTTACAATTTGGCGTTTCACTTTTTGAAAAAGACATACTTAGGAGCACAGATCAAGCTAGATGGACAGCCTTCCTTGGCAGAGTTTTATCGCCTTATCACGGTTCATTTTCAATCGTTTCTACAAGCCATTGATCGAATTGAGCGGCAGCCGCATCATAAGCTTATGAAAAAGCATGAAAGGGTGAGGGGAGATCAACTGCAGCGTCTTGATTCAACAGGAAGAAGCTATTTACGGAAGAATGCTCAACTTTTTGTTGAAGTTAACCAAGGTTTGACGATAAATGGTCGTAATGTGATGCCAAGAGAAGGACTTAACATAAAAAAAGAGCTAACCTATGATACAGCAGAAAACCGTTATGTGAAATGGATGATCACGAGGCTGATTGATAAGCTGGAGTTCTTGTGTGAGAAGCTTAGTAATAAAAAGTGGCCAAAGACGGAGACGGATGCTGAACTTCTAGATAAGGTCAAAGGAATGATTCATAAGCTTACGCGTAAAAAGAAGAATCCGTTTTGGAAGGAAATTGGTGCTTTGGATCGCTCGGTGATGAGTCTTGTTTTGCAGATGGCACCGGGCTATCGCGATGCTTTTCAAATCTATTTAACTGTCTCAAAGGGGCTTGCCTTACAAGGGAAGCTCTATCAAATGTCGGTGAAAGATGTTGCCGAACTATATGAATGTTGGACGTTCTTAAAGCTTGGTCAACTATTGCAAAGAAAATATACTCAAGTTAGTCAAGATGTTGTGAAGGTAAATAGGGATGGTTTGTTTGTACGACTCGATACCAATCAATCAGCCAAACGAGTGTTCAAGCATCCGGTAACGAATGAAAAAATTACGTTAACCTATCAGATGACAGAGAAGAATCCAACAACGACACAGAAGCCTGATAGTGTTCTCAGCATTGAAAAGCAAGGGAAGGACTACGTCTACAACTATGTGTTTGATGCAAAGTACCGGATCGATTTTGCCGTGAAGGATAGCTACTACGGCGGAAAATACAATACACCTGGACCGTTAGAAGAAGATATTAATACGATGCACCGCTACCGTGATTCGATTGTGGCCAAGCAAAAAGGGCCTTATGAACGCACCGCTTTTGGAGCGTATGTCCTGTTCCCTTGGGAAGATGAAGCGAGCTATGCGGATCATCATTTTTATAAAAGCATTGATGAAGTCAATATCGGAGGCTTGCCGTTTTTACCGTCTGCGACTGATCTAGTGGAGCAGTTTGTGGAACGGTTGATTGAAAAGAGCCCAGAGGAGATTCAAGCTGAAGGGATCTTGCCGCGAGGAACAAGGGCGGATTTTGTTTCTGCTTTAGAAGAAAAGGTATTAGTCGGTGTGGTCTCAACGGAGCATCAGTACCGGAAATGTATGCAGGATGCCTCTTTTGTGTTGGAAGCAGGTGCGTTAAAGCGTGGCTGGCAAGAGGCAAAGTATGTTGCCTTATATGTGAGCAAGGAAGTAGGGATTCAAAACGGGGTGTGGAATTACGGGGAGATTCGGGATGTGAATGTCCGTGATGATGGCTCTGTTTGTTTCTTTGTCAAATCTTGGGTGAATTTACCTGTTTTAATTAAGCCGGTTCACTACGGAATTGCTGGTTATGCGATGACGACATTGTTTCAGTTAAAAGAAGCAAAGGAGCTGCCTGAGCTGTTTATGAAATCGAAGGATGAAATGGCTGTTTGGCGGATGCTGAGGAGAGTGTCTGACCGGATTCAGGTGGAACTAGATTCAAAGCACCTCGATCAGGCGAATAGTATTGAGAAGTATCGTTTTAAGGATGTAGAAATTCGGATGAATCGTTTGGAGAATCGAGTTGAGATTGTGAAAGGTGAAGTTCAGAAAGTTGTTGAGTATGATGAATTAAGAAAGAAGCCGAGTGGGATGTTTCGCGAGGTTTTGAAGGTGGTTGAAGGGGATTGAGTATTGAGGAGTTTGGATTTGTTTGAAACTTTTAAAAGTGCTTAAGAGTATCCAATATAAAGAAGGGATGAAGTGCAACAAGCACTTCATCCCTTTGTCTTATCACTTTACTTTCACCGCACTACTCTTTTTCTTACTTCTCTTTTTATTAGCCCGCGCCGGTGTATACCCATTAGGATAAACGGTTCCTTGGCCAATTTCTAGTTTCTCGATAAGGTCTTCGTGTTTTGAAACGTTGTTGTGTTTGCAAGCTTGCAAATATACTTGGGCTGCTACTTGTGCATCCTCTAGAGCATGGTGGTGTTTGAATTCGATTTGTAAATGATCTGCCACTACATTTAACGAATAACTATGGAGACCAAGCCATGTTTTTTTCGAAACATTCACTGTGCAGTTATATGAAAAGGATGGATAATCAAGTTGATATTCATCCAATGAGTGTCTCAATACAGACATATCAAAGCTAGCATTGTGAGCTATGACGAGTTTTCCTTCTAATAGATGAGAGATATCCTTCCAAACATCATGAAACGTTGGGGCGTCTTTAACATCTTCAGAGGTAATCCCATGTATTCTCACACATATTGGGTCGAAGTACATCTCATTAGGTTTAATTAATTGGTAATATTCCTCGGCAACCTTGCCGTTTCTTACGACAACAAGTCCAATCGAACAAGCACTTGAACGATTTGTATTTGCTGTTTCAAAGTCAATCGCAACAAAATCCAATTGGAGTCCTCCTACATAATTTGTATTAGTAGTTTAGTATATCGTAGATGCGAGAGGATTTATAGAAGTTATTTAGTAAATGATATGAGTATTAATATAAGCTGTTATTTTTGAGGTTACTGATAGAGAATTTAAAATTAAGAACGGATTACTTTGGAGGAAAATGGTAGAGAGCCAGCTAATTAGTAGCTGGCTTTTTTATATAAACTAGTTTTCATTGCTGATATCAGCTAATAAAAGAGTTTTGATTATATGTTTACCTTTATAAAATGATGTGTGAAAAAATAAATTTATTATTTTAGGATTTGTATTCTAAATTTTTAGAGGGTGTATATATTTATCTTGTAAGTGAGTGAAACGTTTCATTCACATTCATGTAAACGCTTTAACGAGTGCTGATAATGGCACAGAGGGTATAAAACTTAACTATAACTTATTGAAACGTTTCACTGCATACCTTTTATCGAAAAAGATGTCTTTTTAAATACAAATGAAACGTTTTAGTCTGAGGTGATTGTTATTAACGCAACTATGAAGGACGTAGCAAAAGCAGCAGGGGTCTCTATAGGAACTGTGTCAAAGGTTATCAATAAGTCTGGTTTTGTAAGACCTCAAATTAGAGAAAGAGTCTTATTAGCAATTTCTTTGCTTAATTACAAACCAAATGGAATTGCACGTAGTTTAAAGAATTCAAAAACGAATATTATCGGTGTAATTTTACCAGGATTAAATGATCTTTACTCTATGAGGATTTTAAACAGCATCGAGAAAGTCGCTTCAACGAAAGGATATAAAATTATCTATTGTTCTACTAATGGCGAGGTAGCAAGAGAGATTAAATCTCTACAATGGCTTATAGAAAAAAGGGTTGATGGGATCTTATTTTATCCATCTAGCGAAGAGCTTACGGATGTAGAGATACCAGCATCTATTCCCGTTGTCCTGCTCGAACGCCAGATAAAGGGTTATAATTTTACGGCAATAATGCATGAACATATTGAAGCTTGTAGACAACTTATTGAACCACTTACAAATAAAGACTTCCAGAAAATAATATTTTTTCATGGACCGATAAGAAGTTCTATTGAATGGTCAAAGGTAGATGGAATTTACAAAACTCTTGAGTATCTAGGGATTGAGAGTGAGGATCAACTGTTTATAGAAGTGAATGTTAAACAGGATAAAAGGGCGCTTACTGATTTTATGAGCAAGACCTTACTAAAAAGGCAAGAAGTAACAGCGGTTCTTTCTACAAATCCTACATTATTATCCGCATCTATAAGGGCTTGTCAAAACATTGAATTATCACTTGAAGAAGATATTGAAGTTTGCGGATTTGGAGATATTGATCCTTATGGAATCATAATGCCGCCAATAAGAATAGCAGAAGAGCAACCGGAAGAGTTAGCTAAAGTAGCTTTTAATGCGTTGTTTGAACAGATAAGTAAACCTACAAAGAAGCTTAATCAAACTTTCTTTATAACTCACAAACTTATAAATTAATTTATCGATCTTTAAAGGGGGGTGACGTAAAAAAGGGGGTTAATAGCAAGTAATAGATAAATAAAAAATTGGAGGAGATTAGAATGAAAAAACTATTATTATCGTTGCTTTTGTTAATGGTTTTTATAATGACTGCATGTAGTTCAGGTGAAGAATCCTCTAGCCCTAGTGAAGGGGAAGCAAGTAATGATATTACTATAGGTCTATCTAATTCAACTCAAGACATTGACTTCTTTGTAGCATTGAAACAGGGTGTTGAACAAGGTGCAGAACAACAAGGTTTCAATTTGATTAGTGTAAATGCCAATAATGATAGTGCGAAACAAATTGCAGACATTGAAGATCTTGTTCAACAAGGTGTGAGTGCAATATTAGTGAATCCGCAAGATGCTGAAGCGATTGTTCCAGGAATTGAAGTTGCAAATGCTGCAAATATTCCTGTTATTGCTATCGATCGCGGTGCAACTGCTGGAGAACTTCTTGCATTTTTGGAGACAGATAATGTGGAAATGGGGCAAAAAGCAGCTGATTATATTGCAGAAAAGTTAAAAGAACGCCACGGTGATTACGTGGGGAAAGTCGTTGAGTTACAGGGGTTACAAGGTTCGACAGCTGCACGTGATAGAGGAGAAGGATTCAATAAACAAATGGAAGAGAAGTATCCAAATATTGAAATTGTAGCGCGTCAGCCGGCAGATTTTAACCAAGAAAAAGCATTAAATGTTATGACGAATATTCTTCAAGCTAATAGTGAGATTGATGCAGTATTTGGACACAACGATGATAATGCTGTTGGTGCTGCAAATGCAATTGAACAGGCAGGAAGGTTTAAACCGGCTGGAGATGACGAACATATCTATGTCATTGGAATTGATGGAAATCGACAAGCGATTCAAGGGATCGAAAATGGTTCAATTGATGCAACGATCTCTCAAGTACCAATCAAAATGGGTGAAATGGCAGTTGAATATGCAAAAGCATATTTAGAAGGTAACGACGTAGAAGCACACACGTATACGAGAAATTTCCTCGTAACAAAAGAAAATGTAGAAACGGAAGATTTATGGGCTAAGGAGTTAAAGTAAATTGAAAAAGGGGATTTAATCCCCTTTTTCATCCTAGGGGAAGAGAATGTTTGGAGAAGCACTATTGTCGATGAAGGGTATCTCTAAAGGTTTTCCAGGTGTGCAAGCGCTAGAATCGGTAAATCTCTCTATTGGTAAAGGGGAGGTTATCGGTTTGCTAGGAGAAAATGGCGCTGGAAAGTCTACGTTAATGAAGATCCTTAGTGGGGAGTACATTTCAGATGAGGGTGACATTTTTTTAGAGGGCGCCAAAGTATCTTTAAACAATACAAAGGATGCTCAAAACCTAGGAATTAGCATTATTCATCAAGAATTAAATTTGCTTCCTTATTTGACTGTTGCAGAAAATATTTATATTCATTCCCTACCTCGAAAAGGAATAAATTTAAACCGAAAAAAATTACTGCAAGATACAAAGTCATTATTAAAAGAATTAAAGTTTGATATTGATCCAGATGCTCAAGTTGGTAGTATGACTGTGGCATCTCAGCAACTAGTAGAAATTGCAAAAGCACTATCCTTTAATTCGAAAATTATCGTTATGGATGAACCTACCTCAGCAATTACGGAGCAAGAATCAAAAAAACTATTTGACATCATTCGCGGACTAAAAGAAAAAGGAATATCCATTATTTATATATCTCATCGTATGGAAGAAATTTATGAAATATGTGATCGTGTAATTGTTCTTCGTGATGGAAAGAACGCTGGTGAAGGGAAGACGATAGATTTAACTACTGATGAAATTGTTAAGATGCTAGTAGGAAGAGAGATGACAAGTATTTATCCTTCGAAAAAGAGTACAGAAAAAAGAGATGAAGTTGTTTTGGAGGTTAAAAGTCTGTCTATAAAAGACCAGGTTCAAAATGCGTCTTTCAAATTATATAAGGGTGAAATTTTAGGTTTCTCTGGTTTGATGGGGGCCGGAAGAACAGAATTAATGGAAGGTATTTTCGGTTATAGAAAAAAGGATTCAGGAGACATATTTATAAATGGTAAGAACGTCACAATCAAATCTACAAGAGATGCAATCAATCTTAAAATTGGATTTGTGCCTGAAGACAGAAGACATCAAGGGATGATCGCTGGTTTTACTGTTGCTGAAAACATAAGTATTGTTGTCTTAAAAAAATTATTAGGAACATTTAAGAATATTAAATCAAGTAGAGAAAAGGAAATTGCTGAAGAATATATTTCAAAATTACGTATTAAAACATTTGATTCGAAGACAAAAATAGCAAACTTAAGTGGTGGTAATCAACAGAAAGCAATTATTGCCAAATGGCTAGAAACAAAACCAGATATTTTAATTTTAGATGAGCCTACTAGAGGTATAGATATTAGGGCAAAACAAGAAATCTACAAAATTATGAACGAAATTGCTGAACAAGGTACATCAATTATTATGGTTTCTTCTGAATTACCAGAAGTCTTAGGACTCAGTGATAGAGTCGTGGTTATGGCTAAGGGAAGGGTCACTGGTGAATACAAGAAAGAGGACGCAACCGCTGAGAAAGTCATGAAACTAGCTACGGAAGGAGTGTAGGCATTGGATAGTAATAATAAGAGCACGTCAAATTCTCAGCAGAAACCTACGAATGACACAAAAATAATTAATCTGTTTCAAGCCCTACTTCAAAATAAAGTACTGTTTGCTCTTTTAATAATATGTGTAATTTTAAGTTTTACATCTGAACAATTTCTCTCTTTTAATAACTTAACTAATATCTTACTTCAAAGTGCCATTATGGGGTAGTTGCGATAGGGATGACCTTTGTCATTATTACCTCTGGTATTGATTTAGGAGTTGGGGCTGTATTAGGACTTACAAGTGTTGTGACAGCAGGGATGGTCAGTGCCGGTTTTCCAATTATTATCGTGTTAATGCTTGCAATGTTGCTAGGTGCAATGTGCGGGTTGATTAATGGGTTTTTTATAACGAGATTCAGCATGGCTCCTTTTATTGTAACTTTAGCAATGATGGCTGCTGCTAGATCTGTCGCAATGGTTTATACAGATGCAAAGACTATCTCTATCTATGATGACGCTTTTTTTAGGTATCTTAGATCAGGAGAGATCTTAGGGATTCCTGTCATGATTCTTATACCCATTATTATCTTCCTAGTTGCTCATTATGTCTTACGATATACGATTTTTGGAAGATATGTTTATGCAATAGGGAATAACAAAAAATCAGCTGAGCTTTCAGGTATAAATGTAAAAAGGGTTGAGCTTTCTGTTTATATTATAGCGGGTTTTCTCTCTGGAATCGCTGGTATTTTAATGACTGCCCGACTAGGATCAGGAACCCCTTTAGCTGGATCAAATCTTGAGTTAATGGCAATAGCTGCAGTAGTAATTGGTGGCTCTAGTTTAATGGGAGGCCGTGGAACTGTTTATGGAACTGTAATAGGTGTTCTTTTAATAAACGTAATTAACACTGGTATGAACTTGATGAATATCTCATCTCATTATCAAGGGTTAATGATGGGGGTAGTTATTCTATTAGCAGCCTTGATAGATTCATATGGTAATAAAAAGAAAAACAGATAATATAGGAGGAATAAAAATGAGCGAAGTAAATCATTCAATGAAAAAGGTAATAAATGATCCTGAAAGAGTGGTAGATGAAATGTTAGAAGGGCTATTATTAGCCCATTCAGATAAATTAAAGAGTATTAGAGTCGACAATCGTTCGTTAGTTCGAATTGATGCACCGGTAAAAGATAAAGTTGGCATCGTTACAGGCGGTGGGTCAGGGCATCTTCCGTTATTTCTAGGCTATGTCGGCAAAGGAATGTTAGATGGCGTTGCTGTTGGTGATATATTCCAATCTCCTAGTTCGCAGCAAATGCTAGATGTTATCCGTGCGGTTAATACTGGTGCAGGAGTTCTAGCATTATACGGAAACTACGGCGGAGATGTAATGAATTTTGATATGGCAAGTGATTTGGCTGATATGGAAAACATTAGAGTAGAAAGTGTGGTTGCAACCGATGATATTGCCTCCATGCCAAAAGGCGGTGAAGAAAAACGTAGAGGTGTAGCAGGAATGTTCTATATGTATAAGCTTGCTTCAGCTAAAGCAGAGCAAGGAGCGAGTCTTGAAGAAGTAAAAAGAATTGCAGAGAAAGCCAATGCTTCAGTTAGAACGATGGGAGTCGCTCTTTCTCCGTGTACATTACCTGAAGTAGGAAGGCCTACTTTTACGATCAAAGATAATGAAATGGAAATTGGTATGGGAATACATGGGGAGCCGGGAGTGAAAAAGGGGAAAATAGAATCGGCAGATAGCATTGCCGAGACACTCGTGAGCTCTATTCTTGAAGATATGCCAATTGAAAAGGGCAATAATGTTTCAGTTTTAATTAATGGTTTAGGGGCGACTCCTTTAGAAGAATTATACATTGTTTATCGGAAGGTTCATCACATGTTAGCGGATAGAGGGATTGAAATCCACAACCGTTATATTGGCGAGTTTGCAACTTCTTTAGAAATGGTTGGTCTCTCTGTATCAATTCTAAAGCTTGATGATGAATTAAAAGAGTTAATTGATGAACCATTCAGTACTCCGTTTTTTTCTCAAAACTAAATAGAAAGGAGAGGGAATTTTATGGAAGAAACTTTAACAATTGATGACTTTAAAGGAATATTTACGATAATTAGTGGACTCATGGATGAAAAAAGAGATTATCTATGTCAACTAGATGGAGCTCTAGGTGATGGAGATATTGGACTAACAATGTCTAAAGGATTTAGAGGAATTAAAAAACACCTCTCCGACTTTCAAGAAAATGATATTGGTGTTTTACTAATGCAAAGTGGATTAGAAATGGCAAATAATGCGGCATCTACAATGGGCACTTTAGTAGCGACAGCACTAATGAGGGCGGGGAAAGTGTCGCAAGGTAAGAGTGAATGTACTATAGCAGATATCTCAATCGCGTTTAATGCCATGGTTGAGGGAATAAAGGATCGAGGAAAAGCTCAGGTTGGAGATAAAACAATTCTTGATTCGCTAAGTCCTGCTGCAAAAGCAATTGAAGAAGCAAATGCTAATGGACTCACATTAAAAGAAGCGGTTAGTAATGCTTCAAAAGCAGCAGAAAAAGGTATGTCGGAAACGGTTTATATGCAATCACAGCACGGTAGAGCCGGACGGTATTTAGAAAAATCAATTGGACATCAAGATCCTGGGGCAACTGTAGGAGCATATTTTGTAAAAGGTTTTGAGGAATACATTTATAATATTTCTGAATGAGAGATTCGATAAAAATTGAGTGATAGGTATATTTTAAAGCGCTTAGAGTAAGTGGGGAATCACTTACTCTAAGCGCTTTTTTTTGAATTGATTAGGATAAGGTTAGTTCGACAGGTTGAGGTAGTAATTTGCAGATTTATGTCTCTTTGTCGAAGAGGCTCGAGGGACTAACGGGTACAAGTGATGGAAGCGATGTAGGAAAGAATACAAGGGAAAAGAAGCAGCACTCTTATGAATATTGCGTTGTAAGTGGTACTTAGAAGAGGGAATCCTAATGTAATTAGGGGTTGACAAACTATTGCTTAGGAAATATAGGGGTGTAATTGATTCATATTGGTAATTGGAATGACATAGAGTTGTTTTTGGATAAGTATTAGAGGTAGGGGGAGTGCGGAATTTGTCGTAATATGCATGTTGCAGAAGGCCTCGATTGTCTGAACACAAACAAAAGAAGCCGGCCCCTAAAAAGCGGCCAGCTCCATCCTTATCTTAAACCGTACTTCTAACGACTCCTTTTCGATATTCCTTTGGCGTACACCCATACGTCTTTTTAAACACCTTTGTAAAATGTTTGGAATCAGTGTACCCGACACGTTCGCTTATTTCGTAGACTTTTAAGATCGGGTTTTTTAATAATTCACACGATCGTTTCATTCGTAGTGTGGTTAAATAGCTTATGAATGATTCGCCTGTAACGGTTTTGAATAGTTGGCCGAGGTAGTGTTCGCTTAGGTGAATTCGGTCGGCTAATAGTTTTAATGTTAGTGGTTCTTTGTAGTTTGATTGAATATAGGAGATGGTGTTTGTGATGAGTCTTTCTTGTTGAGTTTGTGGTTCTGATGAGCCAAGGTCTGGGTTTTCATTAAGTGTTTGCTGGCGACTGGCTAGTTCTTGTGTCACTTTTTTGATAAGGTCAAAGAGTTCGTTGACATCGATTGGTTTAAGGATGTAGCCTTTTGCGTTGTAGTGCAGGGCTTTTTGGGCGTATGAGAATTCTTCGTAACCGCTCATGATGATGACTGCTGGGTGGAGCTTGTGGTCGAGAATATGTTTTGTTAATTCTAGTCCATCCATGTGGGGCATGCGAATGTCGGTTAGAATGATGTCGATTGGTTCTTTTTCGAGCCAGTAGAGAGCTTCTTGGCCGTTTTCGGCTGTGCTGACGACATCGATATCAAGGTCAATCCATTCTTCCATTGTTTTTAGGCTGTCTGAAATCATCCAGTCATCATCTACGATCAGCATTTTGTTCATTCAAATTCCCCCTTTTTCAATCGGCAGTTTAAGTTGAACAGTCGTTCCTTTCTGAAGAGTACTAGTAACCGTTAGGCCATATGGCTCTCCGTAGCGGGAGAGTATCCTTGTTTGGACGTTGTATAAGCCGACTCGGTTTCGATATTTCGTTAAGTTGGTTGAGTTATGTTTTAAATTTTCATTAATTTCTGAAATTTGATCCTGGTCGAGACCTACTCCGTTATCAGCGATATCAATTAAGATGAAATCATTTTTTGTTCGAACATATATCGTGATCTTTCCTTCTGAGCGTAATGGGTCAATGCCGTGAATAATTGCATTCTCCACAATCGGTTGGAGGATCCATTTGATCGTACTATAGTGTTCGATCGCTGGTTCAACGATGATTTCATATTTAAGAGGGTAGCGCATTCGTTGTTTTTGAATTTCTAAGTAATATTCAACATACATGAGTTCTTGCTTAAGAGGTACTTTTTCCTCGAACGAGCTGATGCTTAGTCGCAATAAGCGTCCTAATAAAACAATTAGATGGCTGATTTCATATTCCTTCTTTTTTCGAGCTAAGGAGTTGATGGATTCAAGTGTGTTATAAATAAAGTGCGGGTTGATTTGAAGCTGCAGAGCGGTAATCTCAGCTTCTTTCTTTAATTGTTCTTCTTTTTGAACAGACTCAATTAATTCTTTGATTTTGCCTAGCATGTGGTTGAATCCACGAGCTAAGTCGCCTATAGCATCCTTGGAATTGGTAATGAATCGTTCCTCGAAATTCCCGTATTCTACTTCTTTCATTTTTCGTTGCAGTTTGTGAATCGGTTTTGATATTTGATGAGAGATGAAAAGGGATGCGAAAATGCAAACAAAGATGCTGATCACAATCGAAAAGAGCGATATTTTCTTTGTATCGGCAATCGTTTGATATAAATGATCGACTTCAAAATATTCGACGACGTTCCAATTCGTTAGCGGAAAAGCTTTCTTGTATATGAGAAATTGTTCGCCCGCTTCGTTCGTTATAATTGAATTAGAACGGTGATCCTTGACTTGGTCATGTTCAAAATCTAGTCGTGAAGGAGGGGGAGAATATAATCTTCCTCACTATAAATAAATGTTCCAGCTACTACTTCAGGGCCTTTATAGTCATTTAAGAATTGGCCGACGACTTCTTCTGGAAAATCAATGATGATGGTGCTTTTTGTACGCAGCTTGTCATCCCATGCTTCGTTAATAAAGGAATAGACAGGTATGTCGGTATTGTAATTGCTGTAATCTCTTAGGTGTGGCGCTGTTATGTAAGGATGAGAGTCTAGCTTGAACCAGTTGTTCTCATAGAAGTCTGTTGACGTGAACTCTTGATTAAAGGAATATCCGTAATGATAAATGAAGCCATGTTGATTAATAAGGGTAATGCCTTTGAAATCAGGAAAGATATTTTCAATGCTAATTAGTAATTTATCGAGTTCGATATACAGTTGTTGGTGGGTGCGAAGGTGCGTATTTTCGCTAAATCTTGTAAATAAACTATTATGGATAATTCCTTGGCTTAAGCGGTCGAGCTCATTATACAAGTTTTCGAGTGCATTTACTTTTTGATCGAGGATGGAACTAGCATGAAAGTGAACGTTTTCTTTCATGTTCTTTGTTGCCTTGTGGTAGGTGATCCCTCCGACAACGCTGATTGGTACGATGGAGATTAATAGAAGACATAGTAATAATTTAAAAAACAATGAGTGAAAAAACTTCATAAGGTCACCTCGAAACGGAACTTTGTAATCGCTTACAATAAATGGTAGTTTTTTGAACGACGTGTTTGTTTTAGTCGTTTTATCACATAGTACCAATAAGTTTCTTCAGAAAGCTACATCTGTTATGTAGTCGTGCAAAAAAGGTGTCGAGAAGCATTGTTATTTTAAACTAATAACTTTTTTTAGATCGGCAAGCGACCGGTGGGTTAGTAGGCTCCTTTCTTATATAAGAGGCAATGGTCTTAACTAGCGTTAGAAATAGAGTATAAGTAATGAAGAATAAAGTCAACAGCATTTAGAGGTTGGAAGAGTACTTCGTCTTTTTGCCCACTTTTTTAAAAGAAACGCCCCCTTTTTTTTGAGCAATATAACATTTATGATTAGTCTTAACAAATATACTAACCTTCAAGGGTCGAAGAATGGTATGTTTTGAAATTTTAAAGGGGGTACATCTAATGGATCGAAATGATTGGAAAGTAGTAGGTATTTTTCTCTTTTTGCTATTTATGGTAGCGCTTACAGCTGGATGTCAATCGCCGGCGGCAAGTCCTAGTGGGCAAAATGAATCGAATGAGCAAAGTGCAGGTGAAGCGCAGCAACAAGAGGGGGAGAGTGGGGAGCAAACGTTAAAACTCTTGATTCCGAACTATTATAACGAAGTGGAAAGAGAGCAATGGGCACGCGTGATTGAGAGATTCACAGAGTTGAATCCAGAGATCGATGTGAACGTGGAGAATGGGGATGTTCGTGTTGAATCTGGTAGTTTAACGGCCCTACTGCAATCAAAGGTGAATACACCTGATGCGATTTTAATGAATGCAGGCCCGAGCCGGATCTCTCTATTATCTGATGCGGAATTAATTCGCTCCTTAGATGACCTGTATGATAAAAATGATTGGCAAGATGCGATTCGTCCGTTTGCTTATCAATTGATTTCCGGAAATGAGCATATTTACGAATTGCCACATATGATTGATGCGATTGCTCACTTCTATAATATTGATGTCTTTGAAGAGCATGGAGTTGAAGTGCCTGAGACACCGGAAAAGTATATTGAAATGCTAGAGCAATTAGCAGCGGTAGATGGAGTTGACCCGATTACAGTAGGAGCTCGAAATGGCTATGCAATTGGTTGGTTGTTTGGCGTGATGATTGAGGCAATGGCTGGTACGGAGAAACTGGAAGAAATTCTTTACGGCGATGGAAGCTGGAATGATCCTGAAATTGTTAAAGTAGCAGAAACGTTAGTAGAGTGGGTGGAGACTGGGTTCATTCCGCAAGAAGCTGTAACGCTAACAGAAGCAGATTCAAAGTTCAAATTCTTAAATAAGCAAGCGGCGATCTATACAGGTGGAACGTATTTGATCACGGATCTTGCGCAAGAGAACTTACAAGACAGTGTAGGATTCTTCATGATGCCTTCTTTCTTAGATGGCAAAACAGCTAGACCGACTGGTGGAATTGGTCAATCATGGGTCATTCCAACAGACGCGAAAAACCCAGAGGCTGCTGAAGCATGGCTTGAGTTCATTCTTTCTTCAGACTATGCAGAAGTAGTGTACAGCTATCCTGATTACAACTTTATTCTAGCGTCTACGGCAGCAGTTGAAGCAGAGCCAGCTGGAGATGTCTTAAAGTCGGCAGCAGTAGATGTAGAAGACGGCTCTGGTTATAATCCGAGTGTCTTTATAGGAGTGGAAACAGGGGAAAGTTATTTCCAAAATCTTCAAGGGTTAGTAGGCGGTTTGATTTCTGCTCAAGAGGCGATGAATAACATTGAGGAAGGAGCACAAAAAGATAAGGAAAATGGGTTCCAACTAAACAGGTAATCATGTCTTCTTGTTCTTTTTAAACGGGTATGGTTCTTTAGCGGTGATGGCTTCATCACCGCTATTCCTGCATCAAAAATTTGCGGGAATAGAATCTTGTTTTTGCCCACTTTCTTTAAGGAAATGCCTCCTTTTTATTTAAGGAAAGAACGAGTAAGCTAAAGCCAGGATCAACAAATTCAGAATTTTAAGAATTTGGTTTCGGGAGGAGAGAAGGGGATAGAAGCGGAATCTACGGGGATTTGGATGTACAAATTAGTTGAAGTAATGGGAGGGAGAAAAAAATGAGTGTACCTGTTAATGTAGCCGCCCAGCCGGCGCAACAGAAGGTAGCAACGAAAAAGATGAATGCGTTTAAGAAGAAAATCGTGATCTTTTCCTTTTTGGCACCAGCACTGCTTTTATACTTTGTCTTCATGCTTTATCCGATGCTAGATGCTGTTCGGTATAGTTTGTTTGATTGGAACGGGGCATCATCGTCGATGAACTTCGTCGGGCTAGAAAACTATGCGGCTCTTACACAAGATTCATTGTTTCTACGATCACTAGGTCATAACTTGTTGTGGGTTGTGCTCAGCTTGGTGTTAATGGTGCTACCAACACTAGTATTAGCGGTGTTGATTAGTAAAGTGAGAAAGGGTCGAATGTTTTTCCGAGCTGCTTTCTATTTGCCAAGTGTACTCTCATTAGCTGTTGTCGGTGTGTTGTGGTCCAAAATCTATGATCCAACGATGGGACCGATTAATACCTTTTTACGAGCGATTGGAATGGATTTTCTTGCACGTAACTGGTTAGGCGAACCATTTCTAGTCATACCGGCATTGGTAATTGCCAGTACTTGGGCGTTCTACGGTTTGTATATGATTCTATTTTTAGCAGGGTTGCAAAGCATTGATCCGCAAATGTATGAAGCGGCCGATATTGATGGCGCGGGTCCGATTCGGAAATTCTGGTACATTACCGTTCCTAGCTTACGAAATACGATGAATGTCGTCGTTAGTATGGTCATTATTCATGCATTAAAAGGGTTCGCTCTTATTTGGATTATGACTCAAGGTGGACCGTTCTATATGAGTGAAGTTGTTTCGACGTATGTGTACAAAAGTGCCTTCAGCATGAACCAAGTTAGCTATGCTGCAGCGCAAAGTGTGGTACTCGGCATTATCATTATCACCTTTACAATTGCCTTTAACTACTACCGCGAAAGGACTGAGTAAAAATGGCCAACCTAGCAAAGAAACAAATCTCTGGACAAAGAGCATTGATCCTATCTCTATCTGTTCTGTTGCTCTTCATGATTGCTCCAATCATTTACGCAGTCTTAGCTAGTTTTAAAACCAATATGGAAATTTTCTCGAGTCCGTTTGCTCTTCCACAGACGTGGAGCTTTGACAACATTATAAGTGCCTGGCATGTAGGGAATTTCCAACAGTATTTCTTCAATAGTGCGTTTGTGACGATTGGAGGCATGGCGTTGGTCGCACTTGTTGCTTGCCCGGCTGGCTATGCATTTGCGCAATTATCGTTTCGCGGGAACAATTTGGTGTTTTATTTAATATTGCTAGGAATGGCACTGCCTGTTCAAGCGATTATCATTCCTATTTTCTATCATTTACGAGGCATGGGTTTAGTAGATACGTTAACAGGACTTACTCTCGTCTCAGCTGGATTGGCTTTGCCTTTTTCGATTTTCTTAATGCGAAACACGTTTCGAGATGTCCCGAAAGAATTACGTGAATCAGCAATGATTGATGGTGCAGGAGAATGGAAGACGTACTGGAAGATCATGCTTCCGCTTGCGAAGCCAGGCGTCGTTGCCTTATTGATCTTCACCTTTATGAACATCTGGAATGACTTCTTGTTGCCGCTCGTGCTTTTGATGTCACAACAAAAATATACGATTTCATTAGGTTTGTATTCCTTCCAAGGTGAAATGGCGACAAACTATGCTTTAATTTTCGGGGAACGGTCATTAGTATGGTTCCTAGTATTATCGTCTATTTAATTTTCCAACGTTCATTTGTAGATGGAATGTCGAGTGGAGCTAGTAAATAACACGTAGAAATAGGGGGAGAGAGAATCTACTTTTTACCCACTTTTCCCATTGAAATGCCACCTTGTTTAAAACGTGTGAGCGTATAAAATTAGAACCAATAAAACTTTTCAATGCAATTTCAGTAAGCGCTACCAAAGTTTTCGTTGTATAGGAAAAGTTATATTTAAACTTTAGTAAAGAAATGAGGAGATTCATATGGCAAAACAAATGCAAGCTACTATTACGGACTTAAATGCTGAGAAACATCTACTTCCAATGGAATGGGGAGGCATTCAGTGGCTATGCGGTCAAGATATCGACCCAGAGAGTGAAATGACATTTGGGATGGTTTTCATTAATGCCGGTGACTCCAATCCTAGACATATTCATCCAAACTGTGAAGAGATTATCTTCGTGTTATCCGGAGAGTGTGATCACACTCTTGGAGATGAAACCTATCACTTAAAGCCAGGGATGATGCTTAGAATCCCGAGAAATGTTCCACATAATGCAACCGTAACGAGCTGGGAGCCTTGTCGCATGATTATCGCTTACTCAGCCCCTGATAGACAAACAATTGGAGAATGAGAATGAGATAAAAGGAGGAGTACAGTTGGAACCAATCAAATTTAATTATGAGTATTCCAATAAGATTAAGGTAGGATTTATAGGGTGTGGGGCTCACTCGTTTCGAAATGTTTACCCAACATTTGACTATGCCCCAGTTGATCTAGTCGCTGTTTGCGACTTAGACATGGAAAGGGCGGAGATTTACCGCAATCGATTCGGAGCGAAAAAAGCGTATACCGACTACATGGAGATGATCAAAAAAGAAGATTTGGATGCGGTGTTCATCGTCTTGAATTTTGACCGGAATGGTCGTCCGCTTTATCCGAAAATTTTACCAGACATTATCAATGCCGGTCTTCCGGTTTGGGTTGAAAAGCCGATTTCCTACACGGCCCAAGAGGCAGAACAGTTACTAGAGTTACAAGAAAAGGCCGGAGTACAAATTCTCGTATCAAATAAGCGTTATTTCTATCCTTCCTTTGTTGGAGCGAAGAAAATCATTGAAGATGAGAAATTTGGTTCTGCGGTGTCCATGACAGGTCGGTACCCACTGACGCTCACGCCGTTTCAAGATGAGCTTGGTGAACGGACAGGGTTGCATTGGTTCTTAGACATTTGCCACCCAATGTCAGGGATGCATTACTTAATGGGTGATGTGAAAGAAATGTGCTTCATTGAACATCAACCAAGTGGCAATGTGCAGACACTCTTAACTTTTAAATCAGGGGCAATTGGTAGTTTGCATTTGCCGTCAACACAATCGGAAACGAGTCCAAACGAGCGTTATGAAATTGTCGGCAATCAGCAAAATGTCGTTATCGATAACGCCATTAGACTCGCGTACTATCAAGGGAAAAAAGGAAGTGGAGACTACGGCAAAGCGCCATCGTTTATCGGCGATGACCCGACAAATGGGCCGATCCATTGGGAACCCGAATTCTCATTAGGTCAACTCCACAATAAAAATCTATTTACTCAAGGCATGGTGCAAAGTGTCAACCATTTTGCTAATGCTGTCTTAAACAATGAGCCTGTTGAACGTGCAACGCTTCGAGATGCTTGGCACTTAACGAAGATCTTTGAAGCTTACAAAAATAATCGAGCTGGCAAATGGATTGAACTATAAGAGATTGGCGAAGGAGGGCTTGTTATGAAATTTAGCGTTGTGACCGATATGCTCGGGGAGGAATCGTTTGAAGAGGCGATCTCGCAAGCGAAGAGACTCGGTTTTGATTTTGTCGAACTGAGAGCTAAGCTAGACGGCGATACCGTTGATACGATTTCAGTCGATAAAGCAAAGGCATTGCGGGAAGTGGTCGAGAGTTATGGTTTGAAAGTCGCGACATTAAGTTCGTGGGCTGTTAATTCATGTACCTTCTCTGGACCTCCGAAATACGACAACTACGATGATCGTCATCACTTAGAAATGACCGAACAGTTAGACCGTTTGTTTGATTTAGCAGATGCCTTTCATGCTCCAAACGTCAGGATTTACCCATTGCACCGGAGAGAAGGGTTTGATGCATTATCAACTGAGGAAAAGGAACAAGAATATACACATAATGCGGATGTGCTCCTTAGACATGCTAAGCATGCAAAGAAGCGTGGGAAAGTTCTTTTAGTTGAGAATGAACCACCGACTTTGGCGAATAATTGCCAAGAGCTTGGCGTGCTAATGAAAAAAACGCAGCATCCAAATTTAAAGTTGAACTGGGACATCGTCAATGGTTGGAGAAGCGGGGAATATCCTACGATTCAAGCCTATCAAGCTATTAAAGGCCATGTTGCATCCATTCATTTAAAAGGGGCTTCAAGAGAAATTAATTCAATTACCGACGAATCTCCATATGGTCGTTTTAATAACTTTGCGATTGCAGGTCAAGATGATTTTGAACATGAAGAGATTATACAAGCGGTTGCAGAAGGGGACCCCCAAGCGATCTTGACAATTGATACACATTATCCATCCTTCTACCAACAAGACAAAATTGGTGAAGTGGAAGTCGTACGTCAAACTAAAGAGTTTTTTGAAAAAATTCTAAAAGTCAGAGCGTAAGGAGGCCCTTATGAATAAAAAAGTTGTGATCATTGGCTCGTTAGACACAAAGGAAGCTGAATTCCGTTATGTAGAATCGATTCTAACGAGTAGCGGCGTTTCGACATTGTTGATCAATACAGGAATCTATGAAACAACTTGTGAAGCTGACATTACCAATGAAGAAGTTGCGGCAGCTGGCGGCGTCACGCTTGAGGAACTGCGGAAAAAGCAGGATCGAGGCTTAGCAGTGGCGACGATGGCAAAGGGGCGGCAGTACAGGTTCAGAAGTTAGTAGGTCAAAATGAAGTAGCTGCCATTTTTGGAATGGGAGGAACGGCCGGAACAACTGTTGCCGCTACGGCGATGAAAGAAGCACCGATTGGTGTTCCAAAGCTGATTGTCTCAACCGTCGCATCTGGAAATACAAGACCATACGTCGGTGAAAAAGACATCATGATGATGTATTCGGTCGTTGATATTGCTGGAATTAATAGCTTATCGGCACAAATTTTAAAAAATGGAGCGAATGCCTTAGCTGGAATGGTTCAAGGTGCTGATATAAAAGTTGATGTGGAAAAGAAACCGATGATTGCAGCGACAATGTTTGGTGTGACGACTCCTTGTGTTACAAAAGCGAGGGAGCGCTTAGAGGAAGAAGGATATGATGTGTTAGTGTTTCATGCAACGGGCACTGGCGGAGATGCGATGGAAGCATTGATTCAAGATGGCTACATTGAAGCCGTTGCGGACATTACAACGACAGAGTTTGCGGATCAATTGGTCGGAGGAGTGTTTAGCGCAGGCGATCAACGATTGGAAAGTGCTGCAGCCAAAAAGATTCCTCAAGTTATTTCAGTAGGGGCCCTTGATATGGTTAACTTCGGTCCGCGTGATTCCGTTCCAGAGCAATTTAAGGACCGCATCTTTTATCAACATAACCCAACGACAACCTTAATGAGAACAACAGTAGAAGAAAATAGTCAGCTAGGAGAAATCATCGCTCGAAAGATCAACCAAGCTCCGAAAACATCTGTTGTTGTCTTTCCAAAAGGCGGCGTCTCCCTTCTTGATCGAGATGGGCAGCCATTTGAGGGAGTGTTAGAAAGAGAAGCGTTATATGCGAGTCTAAAGGAAAACCTTCACCCTGACGTTCAATTTATTGAAGTAGAAGAAGACATTAATGAACCGACAGTAGCGAATGTAATTGTTGATCATTTACTGCATTTAATGAAAAAGGAGGTTCAAGCATGACAGTAACAAGAGAAGAAGTGCTAAGACGATTGCGAGAAAACATTGGAAATAACCGTGCGATCATCGGCGGGGGAGCAGGAACTGGACTATCTGCTAAAAGTGCAGAAATGGGCGGAATCGATCTAATCATTATTTATAACTCAGGTCGATATCGAATGGCTGGCCGCGGATCGTTAGCTGGGTTAATGCCTTACGGTGATGCCAATCAAATTGTTGTGGAAATGGGCAATGAAGTACTCACAGTTGTTGAAGATACACCGGTTCTAGCTGGTGTGTGCGGAACAGACCCATTTCGAAATATGGAGCTTTTCTTAAAGCAATTAAAAGAGATGGGCTTTTCCGGAGTACAGAATTTCCCTACAGTCGGTTTGTGTGATGGCCAATTTCGTCAAAATCTCGAAGAAACAGGAATGGGCTATGACCTAGAAGTTGAAATGATCAGAAAAGCCCATAATTTAGGACTTGTTACTTCGCCTTATGTTTTCAATAAAGAAGATGCTCGGAAAATGGCAGAAGCGGGAGCAGATATCCTTGTTGCCCATGTTGGCTTAACGACAAAAGGCGCAATTGGAGCACAAACGGCAATGAGCTTAGATGACTCCGTTAAACTGGTCCAAGAAATTCATGATGCGGGTAAAGCCGTTAACGAAGACATAATCGTTCTCTGTCATGGTGGTCCGATTTCAGAGCCTGAAGATGCAGCTTACGTATTAAGTAAAACAAATGGAGTTTCTGGGTTTTTCGGAGCTTCAAGTGTTGAGCGTTTACCGACTGAGACCGCAATTGCGGAGCAAGTACAGAGGTTTAAAAACATCAAGTAGGTGAAAAATAAATGTTGCAATTATTTTTGGCCTTATTATCTGGAGCTCTTGTCGGGTTTGTGTTCGGTTTAATCAAACTACCAATCCCAGCTCCACCAGCTCTATCAGGAATTATAGGGATATTAGGAATCTATTTAGGTTATCAACTTTATTTATGGGTAATCCCGATGATAAGGTAGGGATTCGTATTTCAAGAAACCGCTGTAGTCGATCATTGATCAATACAGCGGTTCTTTATTGGATAAAAAACTTTTGTAATTTTCAATAAAAGGTATTGTCATTTTTCATACTTTTAAGTAGAATGTTCATAAGGTTATGTTAGATCGATCCATTAACATCGTTACACTTTTATTAGATCGATCTATTATGGTGAAGGAGGGGCTACAAGAGAAATATTCTCATCCAATTATGAAAGCGCTATCTTGTTTGGTTGAAAATTAGAACGATCTAAAAGGGGTGCATTTATTTGAAGAAATTACTTACATCAGTTTCAATTTGTAGTGTGTTATTGTTAGCAGCGTGCGGAGGCGGTCAAAGCGCGGAGCCATCGGCAACGAATGATGTTGAAGTGCCTGAAGGCGTGAAAGAGATGAAATTAGCTGTCGCTACGCCGGAAGAGCGATCGTTAACACAAGGGTTATACAAGTTCCAAGAAATTGTTGAAAGCGAAACAGGTGGTTCGATCAAAGTGGAAGTTTTCCCTAATGGTCAGCTAGGCGGAGATCGTGAAGTGTTTGAGGGATTGCAATTTGGGACAATTGAAGGGACAACGATTTCAACAGGTCCAGTTGCGCAATTTGCTCCACGATTCCAAATGTTTGATTTGCCATTTTTATTCCCAAATACAGAGGTCGCTTATGAAATTCTAGATGGTTCAATTGGAGAGGATTTATTAGGAGATTTGCCTGAACAAGGCGTTATCGGTCTTAACTATTGGGAAAATGGCTTTAGACATTTAACGAATAACGGCAAAGAGGTAGCTTCTTTAGAGGATATTAAAGGGTTGAAAATTCGTACGTTAGAAAATGAACTTCATATTGATATGTGGCGTGAGTTAGGAGCGAATCCTACACCGATGGCTTTCACTGAATTGTTTGCTGCATTACAACAAGGCGTTGTAGATGGCCAAGAAAACCCGGCTGGAAATGTAACGACTTCCAAGTTCTATGAAGTCCAAGATTATCTAACGAAAACAGGTCACATTTACAATGCTAGTTTGTTTATGATTAGTGAAACTTTCTGGAATACCCTTACAGATGAAGAACAAGAGATTGTCAGAAAAGCTGCTGATGAAGCGAGAGATTACCAACGTGAATTGAATCAACAAGAAGAAATCGAAGCATTTACCTTCTTAGAAGAGAACGGCATGACAATCATTGAACTATCAGATGAAGCGCAGCAAAAGATTTTTGATCAAGTTCAACCAGTCTATGAGAAATATTCTGCAAGTATTGGTGAAGAGTTAGTACAAGAATTATTGGATGCTGTTCAGTAACGATCGTTTCTACTTAAGAGTGGGTGGCAAATGTACCATTTGCCATTCACTTATTTTTTTTTGCCTATTTACTCATAGGCAGGATAAGGGTTTTAATAAATGTAGGTTGAAGGCGAGTTACAGAGTAATTTCTCTAGTAACTTGAAGGCAAATTATAGCTGAAGGGGTATTGCAATGACAAACATTCAAAACATTTATTGCGTAGGAAGAAACTATGTATTACATGCGAAGGAATTAAACAATAAAGTTCCTACATCTCCATTTCTATTTTCGAAACCCTCTCATGCATTAGTAGAGGCTGCTGGCCAAGAGGTCTTATTACCAGGAGATCGCGGGTCTGTTCACTATGAAGTAGAGCTAGTGGTTCGAATCGGAAAATCTTATAAAAAAGGCATGACGGTCGATGAACTCGTGGATCAGATGGCGATCGGAATCGATTTTACACTACGGGATGTTCAAACGGAGCTCAAGAAAAAAGCATATCCGTGGTTATTAGCTAAAGGATTCCCAAATTCAGCTCTATTAAGCCGATTTGTCGACTTCCCAGGCGAAGAAGAATGCAAAAAAGGCAATTTCGCATTAGTGAAAAATGGAGAACAAGTACAGCTAGGAAATATTAAAAATTTAATCTTTGATTTACAAACGATCATTGACTTCACATCCGTTCACTTTGGATTAGGGGAAGGAGATATTATCTTCACAGGAACGCCAGAGGGAGTTGGAGAAATTAAAAATGGAGACGAATTATCTCTTTTATGGAAGGAAGAGGTTTTAGGACAGTGCTCGATTAAACTAGGCTAATGGATTGTGTTCATATGAATGCTGTGGTTACAGCTGCCTGCCCTTCATTGTTAGGATTTTACTAAAAGGGCAGGCCTTTTCTATTTTTAGGGAATTTGAAAAACGAAGTGATAAGAGGGGACTTAAGTTGTCAGCATCTTTTTTAGCACTTTAATATCGAGGTCATGCTCAAGGACTTTTTCAGACAAATCATTAATTTTAACTTGTTGCTCTGTGTTAACGGTGAGTTGCTTACTAATAGCGTCTAGCCTCTCTAAAATTAAAGCAATATTTTCTGTGACTTCGTGAAATTCCTCTTTGGTAACCATCATCTGTTTCATGTCAAGAAGTTCCTCTTTAGTAGCCATCGCTTGTTTTATATCGAGAAGTTCATCCTTTGAAGCCATGTTTTGTTTCATGTCTCGAAGTTCTAGTAATAGTTGATCCAACTTTTCTTCCATATCATTTGCCTCCTTCCTTTATTAGATTCCTTTTATTATATTGCAATTAGGTGATAGATAAAATATGTAAAGAATATACCTTTTTTAGCATCTTCCTAATAGGTTTATAAAGGGCGTCCCACTTCTAGTAGTAGAGGGACGACTTTAATCGTTTTAGAGGAAGAGAAGGAAGGCGTTAACGTATCCTCTTAAAAATGTGGTATTATTTACTAATTATATAGTAAAAAACAACTGGAATTTAATTAGGTTTGTAGAGAGGAGCAAAGAGTGGATTTTCTATTTTTAGTATTATTTATTGGAGCAATTGTTGTGATTCCTAAGTACATATCGTTTATTCGATCTGGATATGAAGCGGCAGGTGGAACACCGTTTTGGCAGACATTGCTTAACAAAGGGAATTATGGGGAGTACTTAACTTTTAAACAGTTAAAAAAACTTGAGGGTTATCAAAAAGTTATGATGAACTTATATATTCCAAAAAAAGATGGTTTAACAACAGAAGTTGATTTAGTTTTAATTGCTGAAACGGGGATTTATGTATTTGAGTCAAAAAATTATAGCGGTTGGATCTTTGGGGACGAGAAAAATAAAAATTGGACTCAAAGCTTAGGGAAAAGAAAGAAATACTCTTTTTTTAATCCGATTTGGCAGAACGAAGGACATATTCGTGCCCTGCAAACGAAGGTAGGGGTAAATGACAAAGATCTCTACAAATCCTATATTGTTTTCAGTGAGCGCTGTACGCTGAAAACAATAAATCTACGTTCTCCAGGGGTCAAAGTAGTGAAGCGTAACGAGTTACTTCAGACGATTAGAGATGACATAAATAGTAGAGAGAAACGATTAACTCCAAGAATGATTGATCATATCTATTCGAAGTTACAGAAGTACGTTAGTGTGGATGAGGTCATAAAAAAAGTTCACGTATATGAATTAGAATTGAAACGAAAGAATAGAGGATAATAGGCTAAAAGGGCGTCTTGAAAGGTGAAAACTTTTGGAGACGCCCTTTTTTGTTTTAAACGCCCATTCGTTTCTTTTGATTATTAATCTTCTTCGTTTGTTGGCTTTGCATTTTTTTAGTTGATTGAAGGTGCCCTTTTTGTTTTCCGGTAAAGGATTGTTGTTTCTTTTTGTTAGCAAGTTGTTGTTTCACAGCTTCTTGAAGGCTAATTTTCTTTTTCGGTGTTTCCGATTGGTTATTTTGTTCAGTCATATGAGTGATCCTTTCTTACATTAAAGTTTAAGTATTCTCAGTATAGTCTATTTGATGGTAACTATGTGAGAGATTTAAATTTCCGAAACATTCTTTTAATGGGAGTGTGACGCGGATTTTACGACTTTTCTATAGAAAATTTTATTTTCCTATACCGTGCAAGCGAAAGAGCGCTTACTTGTGAAAATAAGAGAAAAACGTTTATTGACAATCATTTTTACTTCTTATAGATTACTCTAGTATGTTTAATTTAGGAGGAAGAAATGGATACTCAGAATCAGACACAGGTGAAGATAACGACAGCAGATCCATCAGCGTTAGGGTTGTTTGGACTTGCGATGGTGACATTTGTCGCAGCATCGCAGAAATTAGGATTAACAGAAGGGCTTTCGCTCATATTACCTTGGGCGTTCTTCTTAGGGGGAATTGCTCAGTTATTTGCTGCGTACTTAGACGCGAAGCATAATAATATTTTTGGAACGACGGCTTTTGGAGCATTTGGGTTATTTTGGTTTGGAGTCGGTACAACTTGGTTGATTCAACTAGGTTATTTTGGTGAAGCACTTGCTGCTCAAGGAGATCCGCGCCAGTTAGGTTTTGCTTTTATCGGTTACTTGATCTTTAGTCTTTATATGACAATCGGCGCAATGGAAACACATAAAGTTCTGTTTTTTATCTTTGTTTTTATTGATCTATTATTTATTGGGTTAGCATTAAGTTCATTTAATATTATGTATGATGTAACTCATATGTTAGCAGCTATTGCGGAAATGTGTATTGCCTTGTTATCATTCTACGGCTCAGCAGCCATCGTTTTGAATACACATTTTGGTCAAGTGGTGCTACCGCTAGGAAAACAATTTGGTATTTTTAAAAAGTAGTAAAATAGCATCCTAACGGGTGCTTTTTCTATTAGATGAATAAGAAAGTTTCATAGTTGGATAAAACTATTTTCAAAAATGATTTGCTAATTTGGAATCTTTCTGTTAATCTAAAGAAGAATTATTTTTGTTCGGTGTGAATTTAAAGAAAGAATGATTATTTTAATTTTTCGCCTTTGATATCTAACTTGAGCAACAATAGTAATAAATTTTGGACAAGATCCACAAAAGGAGATATACACATGCAACAAGGTACAGTAAAATGGTTTAACGCAGAAAAAGGATTTGGCTTTATTGAAATCGAAGGTGGAGACGATGTATTCGTACATTTCTCAGCTATCCAAGGCGAAGGATTCAAATCTTTAGATGAAGGTCAAAAAGTTACATTCGAAACAGAGCAAGGTCAACGTGGTCTTCAAGCTGTTAATGTAAACAAAGCATACTAATAAAAACAAGGACTCTGGTAAAGGGTCCTTTTTTTTATGGTGAAAATCATGTGATTATTAGGAAGACGAAGTTGTATATCCCATTTTCTTTGAGACAAGCTAAAATTAAAATTATAAAGAGGTACCTATATGAGTAAACGACATTTTGATGATTATCAGTTAAGTGAAGAAATAAAAAGAGCTCTTGAGGTGATGAAATATGACACACCAACAGAGGTTCAAGGTGAAGTAATTCCAAGGGCGATCGCCAATCAGGATCTTATCGTAAAATCACAAACTGGTAGTGGAAAGACTGCCGCCTATGGAATCCCCGTTTGTGAAATGATTGGATGGGAAGAAAAAAAGCCTCAAGCATTGGTTCTTACACCTACACGAGAACTCGCGGTCCAAGTAAGAGAGGATTTAACGAACATTGGTAGGTTTAAACGCATTAAAGCGATGGCTGTCTATGGGAAAGAACCGTTTGCGAAACAAAAAGAGGAATTAAAGCAAAAAACACACGTCGTTGTCGGGACACCTGGAAGAGTAATCGATCATATTGAAAGAGAAACCCTCGATTTAGACGAAATAAAGTATTTGGTGATAGACGAAGCAGATGAAATGCTGAATATGGGATTTGTTGATGAAGTAGAAGCCATTATTAAAGCTCTTCCTTCTAATAGGGTGACGATGGTCTTCTCGGCAACCTTGCCTAAAGATGTTGAGAGCTTGTGTCATGCATACATGATCGAACCGTTCCAGGTTGAAGTGGAGACAACGGGATTGACAACAAGTACGATTGAACACGGGGTAATCGAAGTAATGGAATCGGACAAATTCCCTCTATTAAAAGATGTGACGGTTGTGGAGAATCCGGATAGCTGTATGATTTTCTGTGGAACGAAGGAACAAGTAGATACCGTCTTTTCTAAGCTTGAGGAAGCTGATTATTCATGTGAGAGGCTGCATGGAGGACTAGAGCAGGAAGATCGATTTGCTGTAATGAAGGGGTTCAGGCACGGGGAATTTCGATATTTGGTAGCGACGGATGTTGCGGCAAGAGGAATTGATATTGATAATGTGACTCTCGTTATTAACTATGACGTTCCGATCGAAAAAGAGAGCTACGTTCACAGAACAGGAAGAACGGGTCGGGCTGGCAATGAAGGTAAAGCGATTACGTTTGTCACACCGAATGAAGGAAAGTATCTTACAGCTATTGAGAAATACATTGGCTTTACCATTCCTGTATTAGAAGCTCCAGAAAAGCAAGAGGTTTCTAACAGTAGAGCTGCTTTTGAAGAAAAGATGGGCGCGCGTCGCATCGTCAAAAATAATAAAACAGCGCGTATCAATAAAGATATTATCAAGCTTCACTTTAATGGTGGAAAGAAGAAGAAACTGCGTGCGGTAGATTTTGTTGGAACGATTGCCAAGATCCCTGGAGTAAATGCAGAGGATATCGGCATTATAACGATCCAGGAAACTCTAACCTATGTCGATATTCTTAATGGAAAAGGATCATTAGTATTACAAGCGATGGAGAATACAACGATTAAAGGGAAGAAGCTAAAAGTGAGCAAGGCGCTTAAATAATAAAAACAGCTTTGTAAAAAAGAGTTCTAATTAACGAAAATCCGAACGGGATGACGGTCGGTGCATAGCATCCGCTCCGGAATTATACTTCGCTTTTTAGCGGACGGCTGGTGAGCCTCCTTGTGCTAACGCACTGCGGCGTCTCACCCTTGCCTTTTAATCCAGCAGGAGTCTACTTATGTTTCCTCCGCTAAGGTTGTCACGTACTTTCATAAAACACTTTAGTTGTCTCGTTCTCTTTTTTAGGTGAGAAAGTAGGTAATAAAAGGTGTTATCTTTATTAAGAAGGATAAAAAGTAGAATAGTTGTTGCTAGTATTGGGAAACTGTGATAAATTATTAAATCTAGCCGCGAAAAAATGAATTTCAAAAAGTTGTTGCGTAGAATTATTTATCGTGGTATAGTATTACTTGTCGCAGTTAACGACTTGTTGTTTCATAACGACTCGCGAAAAACTTTCTTAAAAAATAAGTTGCGTAGAATTGGTTGTTATGTTAAGATTGTAAATGTCGCTAACGAGTGACACGAGTTCTTTGAAAACTGAACAAAAGCCAAGCGAAAAGAGAAAACATGATTTTCTCGTCAATTTTAAGTGATTTAGAAAAATCACAACGAAGTATCGTTAGCGATACGATTTGAGCACAAATCAAACATTTTTATGGAGAGTTTGATCCTGGCTCAGGACGAACGCTGGCGGCGTGCCTAATACATGCAAGTCGAGCGGACTGAATTAAGAGCTTGCTCTTAATTCAGTTAGCGGCGGACGGGTGAGTAACACGTGGGCAACCTGCCCTGTAGACTGGGATAACATCGAGAAATCGGTGCTAATACCGGATAACATCTGAGACCTCATGGTCTTAGACTAAAAGATGGCTCCGGCTATCACTACAGGATGGGCCCGCGGCGCATTAGCTAGTTGGTAAGGTAATGGCTTACCAAGGCGACGATGCGTAGCCGACCTGAGAGGGTGATCGGCCACACTGGGACTGAGACACGGCCCAGACTCCTACGGGAGGCAGCAGTAGGGAATCTTCCGCAATGGACGAAAGTCTGACGGAGCAACGCCGCGTGAGTGATGAAGGATTTCGGTTCGTAAAGCTCTGTTGTTAGGGAAGAACAAGTATCGTTCGAATAGGGCGGTACCTTGACGGTACCTAACCAGAAAGCCACGGCTAACTACGTGCCAGCAGCCGCGGTAATACGTAGGTGGCAAGCGTTGTCCGGAATTATTGGGCGTAAAGCGCGCGCAGGCGGTCTTTTAAGTCTGATGTGAAAGCCCACGGCTCAACCGTGGAGGGTCATTGGAAACTGGGAGACTTGAGTACAGAAGAGGAGAGTGGAATTCCACGTGTAGCGGTGAAATGCGTAGATATGTGGAGGAACACCAGTGGCGAAGGCGACTCTCTGGTCTGTAACTGACGCTGAGGCGCGAAAGCGTGGGGAGCAAACAGGATTAGATACCCTGGTAGTCCACGCCGTAAACGATGAGTGCTAGGTGTTAGGGGTTTCGATGCCCTTAGTGCCGAAGTTAACACATTAAGCACTCCGCCTGGGGAGTACGACCGCAAGGTTGAAACTCAAAGGAATTGACGGGGCCCGCACAAGCAGTGGAGCATGTGGTTTAATTCGAAGCAACGCGAAGAACCTTACCAGGTCTTGACATCCTTATGCCCTCCCTAGAGATAGGGATTTCCCTTCGGGGACATAAGTGACAGGTGGTGCATGGTTGTCGTCAGCTCGTGTCGTGAGATGTTGGGTTAAGTCCCGCAACGAGCGCAACCCTTGATCTTAGTTGCCAGCATTTAGTTGGGCACTCTAAGGTGACTGCCGGTGACAAACCGGAGGAAGGTGGGGATGACGTCAAATCATCATGCCCCTTATGACCTGGGCTACACACGTGCTACAATGGATGGTACAAAGAGCAGCAAAACCGCGAGGTCGAGCCAATCTCATAAAGCCATTCTCAGTTCGGATTGTAGGCTGCAACTCGCCTACATGAAGCCGGAATTGCTAGTAATCGCGGATCAGCATGCCGCGGTGAATACGTTCCCGGGCCTTGTACACACCGCCCGTCACACCACGAGAGTTTGTAACACCCGAAGTCGGTGGAGTAACCCTTTTGGGAGCTAGCCGCCTAAGGTGGGACAGATGATTGGGGTGAAGTCGTAACAAGGTAGCCGTATCGGAAGGTGCGGCTGGATCACCTCCTTTCTATGGAGTAATACTCTAGTCGACGAACAACTTCGGTTGTTTGACGCTTGTGCTTTGGTTCAGTTTTGAGAGAATTCACTCTCAATTTATATAGAAGAAACTGATTTGATATCAAATAGATCAGTGGCTTTTGGTTCTTTGAAAACTAGATAATGCAAATAGAAACAATGTTAGTTTTATCGGTATCTTATTTATAAGAGAAGATCAAACGAGCATGTCAAGAATTCAAAAACGACTTTTTCAAAATAGATCGTTTTTGGCAAAGAGCTTCGAGTAGTTCGAGGAAGCGAGTGGTCGAAAGAATGGAACGTACACCCGTACGTGACATGACTGAGATCCACGAAGCTGACGAAGAAATGCGAAGAAGATCTGCAGCCAAAATGGTTAAGTTAGAAAGGGCGCACGGTGGATGCCTTGGCACTAGGAGCCTAAGAAGGACGCGACGAACGGCGAAACGCCTCGGGGAGCTGTAAGTAAGCTTTGATCCGAGGATATCCGAATGGGGGAACCCACCATCCGTAATGGGATGGTACCCATACCTGAATACATAGGGTATGAGGAGGCAGACCTGGGGAACTGAAACATCTAAGTACCCAGAGGAAGAGAAAGCAAATGCGATTTCCCAAGTAGCGGCGAGCGAAACGGAAACAGCCCAAACCAAGAGGCTTGCCTCTTGGGGTTGTAGGACGTCTCATACGGAGTTACAAAAGACGAACATAGGTGAAGCGATCTGGAAAGATCCGCAGTATAAGGTAACAGCCCTGTAGCCGAAATGTTCGTCTCTCCGAGACGTATCCTGAGTACGGCGGGACACGTGAAACCCCGTCGGAATCCGGGAGGACCATCTCCCAAGGCTAAATACTCCCTAGTGACCGATAGTGAACCAGTACCGTGAGGGAAAGGTGAAAAGCACCCCGGAAGGGGAGTGAAAGAGATCCTGAAACCGTGTGCCTACAACTAGTTGGAGCCCATTTACGGGTGACAGCGTGCCTTTTGTAGAATGAACCGGCGAGTTACGATCCCGTGCAAGGTTAAGCTGAATAGGCGGAGCCGCAGCGAAAGCGAGTCTGAATAGGGCGCATTAGTACGTGGTCGTAGACCCGAAACCGTGTGATCTACCCATGTCCAGGGTGAAGTTCAGGTAACACTGAATGGAGGCCCGAACCCACGCACGTTGAAAAGTGCGGGGATGAGGTGTGGGTAGGGGTGAAATGCCAATCGAACTCGGAAATAGCTGGTTCTCCCCGAAATAGCTTTAGGGCTAGCCTCGAGGGAAGAGTATTGGAGGTAGAGCACTGATTGGACTAGGGGTCCCCACAGGATTACCGAATTCAGTCAAACTCCGAATGCCAAATACTTATCCTCGGGAGTCAGACTGCGAGTGCTAAGATCCGTAGTCAAGAGGGAAACAGCCCAGACCATCAGCTAAGGTCCCAAAGTATACGTTAAGTGGAAAAGGATGTGGAGTTGCCCAGACAACCAGGATGTTGGCTTAGAAGCAGCCACCATTTAAAGAGTGCGTAATAGCTCACTGGTCGAGTGACTCTGCGCCGAAAATGTACCGGGGCTAAACGTATCACCGAAGCTATGGATTGACACCTTCTGGTGTCAGTGGTAGGGGAGCGTTCTAAGTGCAGCGAAGTCAGACCGAGAGGACTGGTGGAGCGCTTAGAAGTGAGAATGCCGGTATGAGTAGCGAGTGAGGGGTGAGAATCCCCTCCGTCGAAAGCCCAAGGTTTCCTGAGGAAGGCTCGTCCGCTCAGGGTCAGTCGGGACCTAAGCCGAGGCCGAAAGGCGTAGGCGATGGACAACAGGTTGAAATTCCTGTACCACCTCCTCACCGTTTGAGCAATGGGGGGACGCAGAAAGGTAGGGTAAGCGCGCTGATGGATATGCGCGTCCAAGCAGTTAGGCTGGAAAGTAGGCAAATCCGCTTTCCATAAAGGCTGAGCTGTGATGGCGAGGGAAATATTAGTACCGAAGTTCCTGATCCTACACTGCCTAGAAAAGCCTCTAGCGAGGTGAGAGGTGCCCGTACCGCAAACCGACACAGGTAGGCGAGAAGAGAATTCTAAGACGCTCGGGAGAACTCTCGTTAAGGAACTCGGCAAAATGACCCCGTAACTTCGGGAGAAGGGGTGCTCTATTAGGGTGCAAGCCCGAGAGAGCCGCAGTGAAAAGATCCAAGCGACTGTTTAGCAAAAACACAGGTCTCTGCGAAGCCGCAAGGCGAAGTATAGGGGCTGACACCTGCCCGGTGCTGGAAGGTTAAGAGGAGGGGTTATCCCTTACGGGAGAAGCTCTGAATTGAAGCCCCAGTAAACGGCGGCCGTAACTATAACGGTCCTAAGGTAGCGAAATTCCTTGTCGGGTAAGTTCCGACCCGCACGAATGGTGTAACGATTTGGATACTGTCTCAACGAGAGACCCGGTGAAATTATAGTACCTGTGAAGATGCAGGTTACCCGCGACAGGACGGAAAGACCCCATGGAGCTTTACTGTAGCTTGATATTGGATGTTGGTACAGTTTGTACAGGATAGGTAGGAGCCTTGGAAGCGTGAGCGCCAGCTTACGTGGAGGCGTCGGTGGGATACTACCCTGACTGTGCTGACATTCTAACCTCGAGCCGTGATCCGGTTCAGGGACAGTGTCAGGTGGGCAGTTTGACTGGGGCGGTCGCCTCCTAAACAGTAACGGAGGCGCCCAAAGGTTCCCTCAGAATGGTTGGAAATCATTCGTAGAGTGCAAAGGCAAAAGGGAGCTTGACTGCGAGACCTACAAGTCGAGCAGGGACGAAAGTCGGGCTTAGTGATCCGGTGGTTCCGCATGGAAGGGCCATCGCTCAACGGATAAAAGCTACCCTGGGGATAACAGGCTTATCTCCCCCAAGAGTCCACATCGACGGGGAGGTTTGGCACCTCGATGTCGGCTCATCGCATCCTGGGGCTGAAGTAGGTCCCAAGGGTTGGGCTGTTCGCCCATTAAAGCGGTACGCGAGCTGGGTTCAGAACGTCGTGAGACAGTTCGGTCCCTATCCGTCGCGGGCGTAGGAAATTTGAGAGGAGCTGTCCTTAGTACGAGAGGACCGGGATGGACACACCGCTGGTGTACCAGTTGTTCCGCCAGGAGCATAGCTGGGTAGCTACGTGTGGACGGGATAAGTGCTGAAAGCATCTAAGCATGAAGCCCCCTCAAGATGAGATTTCCCATGGAGTTAATCCAGTAAGACCCCTTAGAGATGATGAGGTTGATAGGTCTGGTGTGGAAGCGTGGTGACACGTGGAGCTGACAGATACTAATCGGTCGAGGACTTATCCAATATATTCTTGAGTTTCTATGACGCATTATCTAGTTTTGAGAGAACCATTTCTCAAATGTGAACGAAGATACTCTAAGGAGAATCCGATGTTCAATAAATAGTCTGGTGGCGATAGCGAAGAGGCCACACCCGTTCCCATGCCGAACACGGTCGTTAAGCTCTTCTGCGCCGATGGTAGTTGGGGCTTCCCCCTGTGAGAGTAGGACGTTGCCAGGCAGATAAAAGACAATCCATTGGATTGTCTTTTTTAATATGCATATACATAATTCTCAAGGCGCAGAAGAGCTCTGTTTCGAAGAAACAGCATCTTCTCCGAATAAGCCGATGGAACATCGTGAGAATGCTTCAAAGAATAATCTTCATGTCCGCTTGTGAGACGAGCACGTTTCTCTTCGTAACACAACGTGAAAAGCACCATAGAGAATCATCGTGCGCAAGCTTCCCCGTAGAAGAGAAATGGCGAGCCAGGACGTTGCCAGGCAGATAAAAGACAATCCAATGGATTGTCTTTTTTAATATGCATAAACATCCATGCTCAAGGCGTTGAAGAGCTCTGTTTCAAAGAAACAGCATCTTCTCCGAATAAGCCGATGGAGCATCATGTCCCCTGGTGATGGAGCTCATATCTCTTAGTAAATCAGCTTCCTCCTAAAAGAGAAATAGCAAGTCAGGATGTTACCAGGCAAATAATGCACAATCCATTGCATATGCACCTTTTCATAAACTTTTACAAATAACTATTTAAAATAATGTGAATTTCTTCTAAAATAAAGCATCTATAAAAATAACCCAATCTAAATCCTACCATTATCATTATTACAAAATTTGTATTATACTTTGTTATGTCGCTTAACGAAGTATTTCGTTGTCTTTTTTATTCTTAGTTCTTAAATGAAATATTTTACATAGGTTTGAGGTTGAGCTATGAAACTAGGATTTTTATACAGAAAGGTGTTTTAATAATCATGTTACACAATCCAACAGGAAAAGAGCGGTTAGGCTTAGCATTATTGCTCGGGATGCTGGCTGTATTAGGGCCGCTTAATATCGATATGTATTTGCCGAGTTTTCCGGAGATTGCGGACGATTTAGGGGCTCGTGCTTCATTGGTACAACTTAGTTTAACAGCGTGTCTGCTTGGACTTGCGGTAGGGCAGGTTGTTGTTGGGCCGATTAGTGATGCAAAGGGGAGAAAGAAGCCTTTGTTGATTTCTATCTTTTTCTTTGCGGTGTCCTCACTTCTTTGTGCGTTAGCGCCAAATATTACGGTTTTGGTTGTGGCTCGATTTTTACAAGGGTTTACGGCGGCTGCGGGAGTAGTCATTTCACGTGCAGTCGTGCGGGATGTGTTTAGTGGTCGAGAGTTGACGAAGTTTTTTGCGCTTTTGATGGTAATTAATGCTGTTGCTCCAATGGCTGCTCCGATTGCTGGGGGAGCGATATTGCTTTTGCCTTTTGCAAGCTGGAGTACGATTTTTTACTTTTTAAGTTTGATTGGTCTTTTGATTGTGCTTGTTGTTTCAATGAAGTTAAAAGAGACATTACCGAAAGAAAAGAGGATTCCAAGTACAGTCGGGCATTCGGTTCGGACGATGGGGAGCTTATTTAAAGATAAGAGCTTTATTGGTTATGCGTTAACTGTTGGTTTTATTCATGGAGGAAGCTTTGCCTACGTTGCGGGAACTCCATTTGTCTATCAAGGGATTTATGGTGTGTCACCACAAGTTTTCAGTGTTTTATTTGGGATAAATGGGTTAGCGATTATATTAGGAAGTTATCTAATTGGGCGCTTCGGTGGGGTGATTCATGAAAGAAGGTTGCTTCAAATTGCTGTATTGATAGCTGTTAGTGCGACAGGGTTTTTACTTTTTATGACGATGATTGAAGGTCCGTTAGCACTCATTGTCATTCCGATCTTTATATATATGACTTCGATGGGGATGGTTACAACTAGTACCTTTACGTTAGCGATGGAACATCAGGCGCATCGGGCGGGAAGTGCAAGTGCGGTGCTAGGGACGCTTTCTTTGTTCCTTGGTTCCCTAGTATCTCCTCTCGTAGGTATAAATGAAACGACGGCGGTTCCAATGGGATTGATCTTGTTTGCTACGTCTTTCATTGGGATGGTTGCTTTCTTTAAGCTAACAACAGCGAAGCAAATTGAAGTAGATGAGAGAATCAAGATGGAAGGTTGATGCCTTCCTTTTTGTTATTTAGTAAAGGGAGTGAGTGTTGTGGCGAGGCATGATTTTACGACTGGTTCAGTAAGCAAGCAATTATTTCATTTTTCTGGGCCAATAATTCTCGCAAATCTTTTGCAAGTTTCCTATCAGTTTATTGATAGTTTATGGGTTGGAAATTTATTAGGGGCTAGTGCTCTTGGTGCGGTTACCATTTCAACAACCGTTGTTGTGACGGTGTTAGCTTTTATCATTGGGATTAATAATGCAACATTAACGATTTTGTCGCAGCAGAAAGGAAAGGAAAATGAAGAAGGTTTAAAAAATTATCTGAATGCCTTTGTCGTCCTGCTTTTTGCGTTATCGATTTTCATTGGAAGTTTAGGGTTAGTTTTCTCGAAGTCAATCTTAGTTTGGCTCAATACTCCTGCTGAGATGCTTGATCAAGCTACAGTCTACTTACAAATTAATTTCTTAGGTATTCTATTTCTAGTTGGATACAATTTCATCGGGACTGTTCTTAGAGCAGTTGGTGATAGTAAGACACCGATGAAATTTGTGCTAATAGCAGCATTGTTAAATACCGTATTAGACCCTTTATTCATTTCTGTCTTTCAATGGGGCATTAAAGGAGCTGCTTATGCAACAGTTGTTTCACAAGGGGTTGCGTTCTTATTAGGGATAGGCTATACGCTACGACATCGTATCGTGCCTTTTACGAGACCTAAGTGGCCATTGAAAGAAGAGGTCTTGTTAATAGTAAAGTTAGGGATTCCTTCGGGCTTACAGATGACAGTTATCTTTGCTGGAATTACCGCTATTATGACCGTTGTCAATTCCTTTGGGGGAGCAGTAGTCGCTGGTTTTGGAGCAGCTCAAAGAATTGATAGTTTGATTACTTTGCCAGCATTGGCACTAGGTACGGCTGTTAATAGTATGGCGGGACAAAATATTGGGGCAAATCGTTGGGATCGTGTTCGTGATATTGCTGTGTTTGGTGCTGTTTATAATTTCTGCATTATGATAGTTGTTGCTGTGATCATTTTTTTATTTGCAGAACCTTTTATTCGTCTTTTCATCCAAGAAGAGCAGGCGCTTGCTTTTGGAACTGATTATTTAAAGATTATTGCCTTCTTTTATCCTTTCATTGGGCTGAATTTCATATTAAATGGAATTGTTAGAGGCTCTGGGGCGATGTATCAAGTGTTAGTGTTGAATATTATTTCATTCTGGGTATTGCGTTATCCGCTCACATACATTTGCTCGAATCTATTTGGTGAAAACGGAATTGCAATTGGAATGGGGATCGGTTTTATTATTAGTAGTTTATTTGCTTTTGCCTACTATCGATGGGGAAATGGCGGAAGAAAGAGCTGTTTGCTGAGAATGGATAAAGTAGATACTAGAAAGTATACTCTTTTATTATATTGACAAAGGTCTATGTTTCATAGATAATGATCTTAACTTAATAACTGGTACCTTTAATTCAGTCCTGTGAGGCTGACAAGGTAGGTCGTACAGATAAGGGGTTTTTTGTGTTATTCACTCAAAACCTTGTCTAACTATGCGTATCTAGGTTTCTTGTCAGCAAAAAAGGTTGATAAGAAACCTTTTTTGTATGCAAAAATCGCGATACGCGGCGAGCGTTTTAACCTCCATGGTGCCAGTAACCAAAAAATTGGAGGAATGAATATGAAACAACCAAATTCGAATGATCGTGATTATGCATTACAACCAGTTCCGCAATCGGCTAGACAAGGGTTCTGGAGAATGTTTGCTGTTATGATGGGGTTAACCTTTTTCTCAGCAAGTATGTGGTCTGGAGGAAGTTTAGGGGCAGGACTTACATTTACTGAATTTATCTTAATTGTGTTGGCGGGGAATTTGATTCTTGGTCTTTACACTGGTACGTTAGGTTATATCGCGGCAAAAACGGGTTTGTCGACACACCTTTTGGCTCGATATGCTTTTGGAGAAAAAGGTTCATATGTTGCATCATTCTTACTAGGTGCGACTCAAGTTGGTTGGTTTGGAGTAGGGGTAGCAATGTTTGCCTTGCCTGTACAGAAGGTAACAGGAATTGATACGTATGTATTAATAGCGATTGCTGGAGTGTTAATGACAGCAACTGCGTATCTTGGAATGAAAGCATTAACCGTCTTAAGTATAATTGCAGTACCATCGATAGCGGTCCTTGGAAGTCTTTCAACTTTTGAAGCGGCAAATACAATTGGAGGCATGGGAGGACTATTTGAATATCAACCGGCAGAAAGCATGGCATTAGCTGCAGCATTAACGATTTGTATCGGTTCCTTTATAAGTGCGGGGACGTTGACTCCTGACTTTGCAAGATTTGCAAAAACGAAAAAGACTGGCTTTGTTACAACCGTTATTGCGTTTTTTATCGGGAATTCATTAATGTTTCTATTCGGTGCCATTGGTGCGATTGCAACAGGAGAATCGGACATTTCAGAAGTGATGTTTTTACAAGGTTTAATCATCCCTGCGATTATTATCTTAGGTCTAAATATTTGGACAACAAATGACAATGCCTTATATGCGTCAGGACTAGGATTTTCTCATATTACGAAAATTTCTAAAAATAAAGTCGTCATTTTTAACGGGATTGTTGGGACGGTTTTAGCTATGTGGTTATACAATAACTTCGTTGATTGGTTAACATTTTTAGGATCGACTTTACCACCAATTGGTGCCATTATTTTAGCAGATTATTTCATCGTACGTCGCGGACAAGAATTAAAAGAGAGTGCGATTAAAGTGGTGAATTGGTTGGCATTGGTAGCATGGGGAGCGGGAGTGTTAGCAGCATCCTTTGTTCCTGGGATTGCTCCACTTAATGCGCTTTTAGGATCAGCCATTACTTATATTGTTCTTACATTTATAAAAAAACGTATGACTCAACAAGCAGAAGAAGTCATAGAAAAGAAAAAGGTGAGCTAATTGTTAGTAAAAAACGCAAAATTACGTGGTCGTGAAGGACTATGGCAAATTGTAATTAAAAACAATCAAATTGAAGCTATTTCAGAAAATGTTGAAGGATATGAGGGTGAGGTTCTTGATCTTGAAGGTTGTCTCGTTCTCCCTCCTTTTGTTGAGCCGCACATTCATCTTGATACGACATTAACAGCAGGTGAGCCAGAGTGGAATAAAAGTGGTACGCTTTTTGAAGGGATTCAGCGTTGGTCTGAACGGAAACAATCTTTAACGAAAGAAGATGTAAAAAGCCGTGCGAAAAAAGCTTTAACATGGCAAATTGGACAGGGAATACAACATGTTAGGACGCATGTTGATGTAACAGATCCTTCTTTAATTGCTTTGGAAGCTTTACTAGAAGTGAAAGAAGAAATGGCTTCACATGTTAACTTGCAAATTGTAGCCTTTCCACAAGAAGGTATACTCTCATATCCGAACGGAGAAGAGTTACTAGAAGAATCATTGCGTATGGGAGCAGATGTTGTAGGGGGAATTCCGCACTACGAGTTCACTCGAGAGTACGGGGTCGAATCAATGAAAAAAGCGTTTGCGCTTGCTGAAAAGTATGATCGACTCGTAGATATCCATTGCGATGAAATTGATGATGAGCAATCGCGTTTTGTAGAGGTTGTAGCAGCTGAAGCGTATCGCCTTGGAATGGGGGAGCGTGTGACAGCGAGTCATACAACGGCAATGCATTCATATAACGATGCTTATACGTCAAAGTTGTTTCGACTGCTAAAGCTTTCAAACATCAATTTTGTAGCTAATCCACTTGTAAACATTCACTTGCAAGGTCGCTTTGATTCCTATCCAAAACGACGTGGGATCACGCGCGTGAAGGAGTTACAAGAAGCGAATATTAATGTATGTTTCGGACACGATGATATTTTTGATCCTTGGTATCCGCTTGGAACAGGCAACATGCTGCAAGTGTTACACATGGGCATCCATGTTTGTCAGCTGTTAGGGTATGATCAAATCGTTAATTCAATTGACCTTATTACGAAAAACAGTGCAAAGACTTTACACATCGAAGACGAGTATGGCATTGAAGTTGGCAAAGTCGCGAATTTCATTGTTCTCAACGCATCAGATGAATATGATGCAATTCGCCGTCAGACTTCTGTCCGTTATTCGATTCGAAACGGAAAAATTATTTCTGAAACAAAGCCAAGTGAGACAGTTGTTGAATTGAGTAATGGAGAAAAAGAATTAATTACATTTAAATAATAAGCAAAGAAAAGAGGTTCGCCAAACGGTCGAACCTCTTTTCCTTTATCTAGTCGGCAAGTTGAATGCCTCTTTGTGCTGCTACGGAAATGATCATGCCAAGTTCGTAAAAAGTGTTTTTCTTCAGATTTCCTTTTTTTATTGTGTTCATCAGAGATTGATAGAAGTGAATGAGAAGCTCTGGTGGTAATTTTTTATATAGATTCATAGTAACACCTCGTTTTTTTACTACTTATCTTTATTGAACCAAATACAACTTCCAATTTCTGTGATTGATGTCACAGTTTAACAGGTTGTGCTATAACTGATACTTCTTTAAGCGTTTGTAAAACGTGCTTCTTGGAACACCAAGAAATTTTGCGGCTAAGCCTACATTGCCGTTTGTTTTCTTGAGGGCTTCGGTCATCATTTCTTTTTGAACTTGTTCTCGGGCCGTAAGTGTCGGTTTTGGAATGGGAGTGGTGGCGTGTGTCTCTTTTTCTGTTGATGAATTTCTGAGACCAAGTTGGTTGATCCATATTTGAATGTTTCCTTTATTTATAGGTTCACTTTCTGAGAGGATCTTAAATCTTTCTAAGACATTATATAGTTCACGAATGTTTCCCGGCCAATCGTATTCGCTCAGGTGGTTAAAAAATTCTGTAGGTAACTGGATATCCCAATCATTTTCCACGCAAAAATACCGAACAAGATAAGGGATGTCTTCTTTTCTCTGTCTTAGAGGAGGGATGTTAATTGGGTATACATGCAATCGATAGAATAAATCTTCTCGGAACAATCCGTCTGTCGTTAGTGTTTGTAAGTCTTTATGAGTGGCTGTGATGATGCGAATATCTATAGGAACTTCTTTCTGACTGCCAATAGGATTGATCGTTCGTTCTTGGATTACTCGAAGCAATGCAACTTGCATCGCCGGGGTAATTTCTCCAATTTCATCGAGAAAGATCGTTCCTTTATGTGCTAACTCAAACTTTCCCTTCTTCCCGCTTCGTAATGCTCCTGTAAACGCTCCTTCTTCATAGCCGAATAATTCACTTTCCATTAAATCTTTTGGGATGGCACCGCAATTCACAGCAATGAAAGGTCCATCTTTCCGTGTGCTGTTCTCATGGATCGTTCGAGCAATCACTTCTTTGCCTGTTCCTGTCTCCCCGTGTATGGAAACATTTGCATTCGTTGGTGCGACTCTCTGTAATTCTTGTAACAATTGTTGAAACGATTGACTGATCCCTTTTTCTCCTCTGAATGTAAATGTATTGGTAGGGATAAAAAAGGTGTCTTTCTTCTGTTCTGTAAAATATGTAGCGTGCCCGATCAAAGTACCGTTTCGTTTTGAGTATATGGGGATTACTGATTGAATGTGTAGGTTGTAGGTTAAAAATTCTTCTTTATGTTTTCCGAACCAATTTGAAATTTTATCACGAATAGGCTTGCTTGCTGTAACAACTTTTTCACGGATGTTCGTAATGAGAAGCAGTTGATTGTTGTCTGTTAAGTCCATTGTTTGTTGAATTAAGTCCATTTCCTCGCGGTGTTGGAGAATGCTTGCTTCACGTTCAATGGCATGGGCAGCTGTTACTGCCATTCCTAACATGTACGGGTGTGTCTTCTCAATTGGACAGGAGAAATCGATAATACCTAATACTTGACCGTCATCTCGGAAAATAGGGGAAGCTGCACAGCTCCAACGGTGGGAAGCGACAGCGAAATGTTCTGCTCCATTAATCATCATTGCCTCTTTTGCTTGTAAGGCTGTACCGATTGCATTTGTCCCAGCATGTGCTTCTGTCCAACGAACGCCCTCGATAAAATTGATTTTACGAGCTTCTTTCATTATCTCTTTATTTCCAGACATTGATAACACATAGCCATTAGGGTCCGTGATTAAGGCAATCATTCCTAGTTCTTGAATGGAAGAGTCCATTTTCGTTAACTGAGGTTTCGCGGCTTCTAACAATAACGTGTTCCTTTTTCGTTGGGTAATCAAGTCATCGAGTAAGAGAAATTCTTTCACTCGGTTGATAAAGGGGTCAACATTTAAATGTTTGCATCTGTGCCATGATTCAAGAATACGTTTATTTACTCTACTAGAGTCTAGTGTTCCGTCTTTGACAAACCGTCTCCATAAATCGATAGAAATGGATGTGTCGATCATGTTCCCCTCCATTGAAAATAGAATGGTATTTTACCTGTGAAACAACATGTATGAATAGTGTTTAAGGTGAGAGATTTTGTTGGAAGTGTCTTTGTACATACAAATAGTGGAATTTTCCTCTATTGTAAGCGATTACCCATGAAAATTCAATAGTCTTTATGACCCCTATAAAAGGGAGACAAAACGAGACAAAAGAGACAAAGTGAGACGAATGTCTCTTGTTGTCTCCTTTTTCGAAATAGATAAGTCGATCAGTAGTGGATTTATCGGCCTTTCTTGAGTTGGCACACCTCTTGCATTTGAACAAGTGAAGACAAAAGGTTGTCTCATTAAAGGGGAGGGTGTTCCGATGAAATCGACAAAAGAACAAGCAGTAACGCTTTCGAAAGAAAAAGCAATTTGGATGTATCAAAAGATGGTAGAAATCCGTAAGTTTGAGGATAAGCTGCACGAGATATTTGCAACTGGAGCCATTCCTGGCTTTGTTCATTTGTATGCGGGGAGGAAGCAATCGCCGTTGGAATTTGTGCTCATTTAGATGATCAAGACAGCATTACGAGTACCCATCGCGGCCATGGTCACTGCATTGCAAAAGGTTGTGATCTTGATGGAATGATGGCTGAAATCTTTGGGAAAATTACTGGACTTTGTAAAGGAAAAGGCGGTTCGATGCATATTGCAGATTTAGATAAAGGAATGCTTGGTGCAAATGGAATTGTCGGAGGAGGATACCCGTTAGCAGCTGGTGCCGCTCTTACAGCTAAATTAAAGAAAACAGGGGCAGTAAGTGCATGCTTCTTTGGTGATGGAGCCGGAAATCAAGGGACGTTCCATGAAGGGATTAACCTAGCTGCGATTTGGAAACTGCCAGCTATTTTTGTGGCCGAAAATAACGGATATGGTGAAGCAACGCCATTCACGTATGCATCTGGATGTGAGTCGATTGCTGATCGTGCGGTAGCGTACGGGATTCCGGGTGTAACCGTTGATGGAAAAGACGTAGTTGCGGTGTATCAAGCAGCTCAAGAAGCGGTTGAGCGGGCGCGACGGGGTGAGGGACCGACCCTTATTGAGTGTGTGACCTATCGTAATTACGGCCATTTTGAAGGAGATGCACAAAAGTATAAGAATTCAACGGATAAAGAGAAACATTTGAACGAAGATGATGCGATTGTGAAATTCAGACAGTACCTTTTGAGCAACCAGTTAGTAACGGAAAATGAATTAAATGAAATTGATGCTTATGTAGAAAAAGAGGTAGAAGATTCTGTTGCTTATGCCGAAAACAGTGCTTATCCAGAACCATCTGAACTGTTAACCGATGTCTATGTGTCCTATGAATCAAATGATAAGGGGGAGCAGCAATGAGTAGAAAAATCAATATGATGAGTGCGATTAATGAAGCAATGGTACTGGCAATGCGCAAAGATGAAAACGTTATCTTACTAGGGGAAGACGTTGCTGGAGGAGCTGCAGTTGATCACTTGCAAGATGATGAAGCGTGGGGTGGTGTATTAGGTGTTACAAAAGGATTGGTCCAAGAATTTGGGCGAGATCGCATATTAGACACTCCGATTTCGGAAGCTGGATATGTTGGTGCTGCTATGAGTGCCGCAGCTACTGGGATGCGTCCAATTGCCGAATTGATGTTTAATGATTTTATCGGAAGTTGTATGGATGCTTTTATCAATCAAGGGCCTAAGTTTAGATATATGTTCGGTGGGAAAGCGCAGGTTCCGCTTACAGTTCGCACGATGCATGGAGCGGGGCTTCGAGCGGCTGCTCAGCATTCTCAAAGCCTTTATGCTTTATTTACAGCGATTCCAGGGCTTAAAGTCATTGTTCCTTCAACTCCATACGATGCCAAAGGATTGTTGCTAGCGGCCATTGAAGACAACGACCCGGTCATTTTCTTTGAGGATAAGACCCTTTATAACATGTCTTATGATGAAGTACCAGAAGGGTATTACACGATTCCATTAGGAAAAGCAGATATTAAACGAACGGGTTCTGATCTCACGATTGTAGCAATCGGCAAGCAAGTTCACACTGCTCTAGCGGCAGCGGAACAGTTGGCGAAAAAGGGACTTGAAGTAGAAGTTGTCGATCCGCGCAGCTTATCACCGCTTGATGAAACGACCATTCTCTCATCGGTTGAGAAAACAAGCAGACTCATTGTGATTGATGAAGCAAACCCAAGATGCAGTATGGCAACAGATATTGCTGCACTAGTCGCAGACAAAGGGTTTGATTATTTAGATGCTCCGATAAAAAGGATTACGGCACCGCATACACCTGTACCATTTTCGCCGGTCCTTGAAGATCTTTATTTGCCAACACCTGAAAAAGTCATTACAGCTGTATCGGAACTTTTAGGAGATAAATCATTACTTCAAGTATAGAGGGAGAGGGGGTTAGTATTATGGCAACGAAAGTAATTATGCCAAAACTAGGATTATCAATGAAAGAAGGAACGGTATCTGTATGGAGTAAACAAGAAGGGGATCGAGTCAAAAAAGGAGATCCGATTGCAGATATTAACTCAGAGAAATTAGAAAAGGAAATTGAAGCGCCTGTAGATGGCACAATCATAAAAATTTCTGTTCCAGAGGGCATGGAGTCCCTCCTGGAGAGGTGATTTGTTACATTGGTGAGCCAGGTGAACAAATAGAAGATGAGACGGTTGCTCAAGCTTCGAAAAAAGAAATCGCATCAACAACAGAAGCTGTTCCGCAATCAAAGAAAACATCGGTGAAAACACGTATAAAAATCTCTCCGGTTGCCAAGAAGATCGCTGAGAATCAAGGCATCGATGTCACAACGATTAAAGGAACAGGACCACAAGGAAGAATTACAAAGGAAGATATTGAAAGAGCAATTGAGTCAAAACCTGTTGAGGAAACGGTACCTGAAGTCAATCAACAAATTGAAGACATGGTAGAGAAAGTACCTGTCGCAGGAATGCGAAAGGTCATTGCTGATCGCATGCAAGCTAGTCTACAAAATGCTGCGCAATTAACGATTAATATGAAAGCAGACGTGACCTCCCTTCTCACTATTCAAAAGCAATTGTCAGAAGTGGCGCAAAACGAACACGATACAAAACTAACTGTAACAGATTTCATTTCACGCGCTGTTGTTCTTGCGCTACGTGAACATAAACAACTTAACAGTAAACGAATAAAGGATGAAATTCATCTCTATCAAAGCATCCATTTAGGAATGGCTGTTGCACTTGATAAAGGGTTAGTTGTTCCGGTTATACGGAATGCTCAAACTCTTACCCTTTTAGAATTAGCGAAAAAGGTGAAAGAACTTGCTGCACGCTCACGAGAAGGATCATTAACAACAGACGAAATGTCAGGTTCAACCTTTACGATCACCAACCTTGGGGCGCTAGGAGTGGAACATTTTACTCCTATTTTAAATACGGGTGAGAGTGGAATTCTTGGAGTTGGTGCTGTCGAAGAAGTTGCTAAATTTATTGGTGATGACGTCGAGAAACGCCAAATTGTACCACTAAGTTTAACATTTGATCATCAAGTTCTTGATGGCACTCCCGCTGCAGAGTTTCTTCGCTCAATTACACGCTATTTAGAAGAGCCGACTAGAATGCTTTTATAAAGGAAAGAAGGTGTTCATTCAATGTCAACTGTCGCCATTATTGGGGGAGGACCAGCAGGCTACATTGCTGCCATTACAGCCGCTCAAAAAGGCCAAGAAGTCATCTTAATTGATCGAGGTCCTCTTGGCGGGACTTGCTTAAATGAAGGGTGCATGCCGACGAAAGCGTTATTGGAAAGTGCATCTATATATGAAAAAGTCCAGAGTGCCAATCATTATGGTGTGAAAATTCCTTTAGAAGGGGTGCAAATTGATTGGAGTGGGGTTCAGTCCCATAAACACTCAGTTGTGAAAAAGCTGGTGTCTGGGATTGACTATTTAATGAAGAAGAATAAGATTACCGTCAGAAAAGGCGAAGCGACCTTTCTCACAGAACATAAAATCTCCGTGAATGAGGAGGAGATCGAAGCTGATCATTATATCATTGCATCAGGAACCGAACCAATTGAACTACCGTTTGCCCCATTTGATGGCAGCTGGATTATAAATAGTTCTCATGCGATGTCGTTGCCTTCTATACCTCCGACTATGCTTATTGTTGGCGGAGGAGTTATTGGCTGCGAATTTGCTAGCATTTACAGTCGATTGGGAACAAAGGTAACGATAGTTGAGCGAGCAAGTCAATTGTTACCTGGTGAGGATGAAGATGTTGTGAATGTATTAGTGAACCAACTTGAAAAAACAGGTGTTGAGATTCATACGAATACTACCTTAAGGAGCTTGGAGAGGTCGGAACATCTAGCAACCTTTGAAGGTCAAAATGGAATGATCACAACAATCAATCCTGATGTCGTGCTCGTATCAATTGGTCGAAAGCCTAGAACGGCAAGTTTAAACCTTAATAACGCTGGAATAAATCATTCTGAGAAGGGGATTCATGTCAATGAATCGATGCAAACAAACGTCCCTCACATCTATGCTTGTGGAGATGTAATAGGAGGAATTCAACTAGCTCATGTTGCGTTTCATGAAGGGACAATCGCTGCTCTACATAGCTGCGGGAAGAGGCAAGTGTAAATTACCGAGCTGTTCCAAGATGTGTCTATACATTCCCTGAAGTTGCTAGTGTAGGACTGACGGAGACACAAGCAAGAGAACAATACGGTGATATTCGCATTGGGGAATTTCCTTTTATGGCAAATGGGAAGGCGCTAATCGAAAATGAAGTGGATGGCAAAGTGAAAATTATAGTAGAACCAGAATTTAATGAAATTATAGGACTGTCTATTATTGGCCCTCATGCAACAGAACTAATTAATCAAGGTACCATCATGTTACATGCGGAATTAACTGTTGATGTATTGGATCATTTTATTGCGGCCCACCCGACACTTTCCGAAGCCATACAAGAAGCGATTCTTAGTGCCACTGGAAGAGATTTGCATAAATGAGTGATTGCACTCTACGGAGATTGCCTCTATAAATATCTTATTAGATTCCTAAAAGGGGATGAAACCTATGAACCAGCAAAAAACCGCCGTGATTACAGGAAGTGCACAAGGGATAGGAAAAGGTATAGCTTTGCGACTAGCTAAAGATGGATTTAACATTGTATTAAATGATCTAAATGAAGATCTGTTGCATGAAACGGTAAGGGAATTTGAAACGAAACAAATAAAGGTAGCGGCCTTTGTTGGAGATGCTGCAAAACAAAATGATCAAAGGGCTTTAGTGGAAAAAGCGGTTGATCGTTTTGGAAGTGTAGATGTTTTTATTAATAATGCAGGGGTTGAGCAAGTAGCTCCAATTGAAGAAATCACACCAGATCAATTGGAGTCATTATTTCAAGTAAATGTCTTTGGAGTCGTCTATGGCATACAGGCTGCAGCCGAACAAATGAAAAAGCAAGAGAATGGTGGAAAGATCATAAATGCTTGCAGTATTGCAGGTCATCAAGCCTATACAATGCTGTCTGCTTATTGTGCTACAAAGTTTGCGGTTCGTTCTTTTACGCAATCGGCAGCACAAGAGTATGCAAAAGATAAGATTACTGTGAATGCTTATTGCCCAGGAATCGTCGGGACCAGTATGTGGGAGAGGATAGATGAAGCGATGAGCCGCTATATGAATGTAGAAAAGGGAGAAGCGTTTAAGAAGTTTGCTGAAGGGATTGCATTAGGCAGAACACAAGAGCCGGAAGATGTAGCAAACTTTGTATCCTATTTAGCTTCTACTGATTCCGATTATATGACCGGCCAATCAATTATGATTGATGGAGGAATTGTTTTTAACTAAGTGAGCTACAGTGTGAATAAGAGCAAATGCCAAAAATACAACCTTTAGTGGTTGTATTTTTTTATGGTGCGTAACGAATAACTACTTAATTAAGGATTGTGTTGCTATTGGTTGCTTAATATGATAGATTAGTAAATCTAGTCACAAAAACAACTGATAAAGTAATTCTTAAAAAAGAGTTGCGTAGAATTGATGACTGTGATATAGTATTATTTGTCGCTGATAACGACATGTCTTAAACGGAAATGCGCTGATAAAAACATTTTAAAAAAGATGTTGCGCAGAACAAAACGATGTGTTAAGATAATAAATGTCGCTGCTGATAAGAGTGACAAACGAGTTCTTTGAAAACTGAACAAAAGCCAAGCGAAAAGAGAAAACATGATTTTCTCGTCAATTTTAAGTGATTTAGTAAAATCACAACGAAGTATCGTTAGCGATACGATTTGAGCACAAATCAAACACTTTTATGGAGAGTTTGATCCTGGCTCAGGACGAACGCTGGCGGCGTGCCTAATACATGCAAGTCGAGCGGACTGAATTAAGAGCTTGCTCTTAATTCAGTTAGCGGCGGACGGGTGAGTAACACGTGGGCAACCTGCCCTGTAGACTGGGATAACATCGAGAAATCGGTGCTAATACCGGATAACATCTGAGACCTCATGGTTTTAGACTAAAAGATGGCTCCGGCTATCACTACAGGATGGGCCCGCGGCGCATTAGCTAGTTGGTAAGGTAATGGCTTACCAAGGCGACGATGCGTAGCCGACCTGAGAGGGTGATCGGCCACACTGGGACTGAGACACGGCCCAGACTCCTACGGGAGGCAGCAGTAGGGAATCTTCCGCAATGGACGAAAGTCTGACGGAGCAACGCCGCGTGAGTGATGAAGGATTTCGGTTCGTAAAGCTCTGTTGTTAGGGAAGAACAAGTATCGTTCGAATAGGGCGGTACCTTGACGGTACCTAACCAGAAAGCCACGGCTAACTACGTGCCAGCAGCCGCGGTAATACGTAGGTGGCAAGCGTTGTCCGGAATTATTGGGCGTAAAGCGCGCGCAGGCGGTCTTTTAAGTCTGATGTGAAAGCCCACGGCTCAACCGTGGAGGGTCATTGGAAACTGGGAGACTTGAGTACAGAAGAGGAGAGTGGAATTCCACGTGTAGCGGTGAAATGCGTAGATATGTGGAGGAACACCAGTGGCGAAGGCGACTCTCTGGTCTGTAACTGACGCTGAGGCGCGAAAGCGTGGGGAGCAAACAGGATTAGATACCCTGGTAGTCCACGCCGTAAACGATGAGTGCTAGGTGTTAGGGGTTTCGATGCCCTTAGTGCCGAAGTTAACACATTAAGCACTCCGCCTGGGGAGTACGACCGCAAGGTTGAAACTCAAAGGAATTGACGGGGGCCCGCACAAGCAGTGGAGCATGTGGTTTAATTCGAAGCAACGCGAAGAACCTTACCAGGTCTTGACATCCTTATGCCCTCCCTAGAGATAGGGATTTCCCTTCGGGGACATAAGTGACAGGTGGTGCATGGTTGTCGTCAGCTCGTGTCGTGAGATGTTGGGTTAAGTCCCGCAACGAGCGCAACCCTTGATCTTAGTTGCCAGCATTAAGTTGGGCACTCTAAGGTGACTGCCGGTGACAAACCGGAGGAAGGTGGGGATGACGTCAAATCATCATGCCCCTTATGACCTGGGCTACACACGTGCTACAATGGATGGTACAAAGAGCAGCGAAACCGCGAGGTCGAGCCAATCTCATAAAGCCATTCTCAGTTCGGATTGTAGGCTGCAACTCGCCTACATGAAGCCGGAATTGCTAGTAATCGCGGATCAGCATGCCGCGGTGAATACGTTCCCGGGCCTTGTACACACCGCCCGTCACACCACGAGAGTTTGTAACACCCGAAGTCGGTGGAGTAACCCTTTTGGGAGCTAGCCGCCTAAGGTGGGACAGATGATTGGGGTGAAGTCGTAACAAGGTAGCCGTATCGGAAGGTGCGGCTGGATCACCTCCTTTCTATGGAGTAATACTCTAGTCGATGTATGGTTTTAGAACCATATAACGCTTTGGTCTTTTGTTCAGTTTTGAAGGAACTCCCTTCAAACAATTTGCTCCTGGTCTACGAGTAACGCTACGAAGTTAGCTTCCTCGGAGCATGGAAGCAAGAAGTGCTTACTGAGAAGAATTGCATGATGTAATTGAAATCAGTAGCCAGGTTCTTTGAAAACTAGATAATGCAAATAGAAACAATGTTAGTTTTATCGGTATCTTATTTATAAGAGAAGATCAAACGAGCATGTCAAGAATTCAAAAACGACTTTTTCAAAATAGATCGTTTTTGGCAAAGAGCTTCGAGTAGTTCGAGGAAGCGAGTGGTCGAAAGAATGGAACGTACACCCGTACGTGACATGACTGAGATCCACGAAGCTGACGAAGAAATGCGAAGAAGATCTGCAGCCAAAATGGTTAAGTTAGAAAGGGCGCACGGTGGATGCCTTGGCACTAGGAGCCTAAGAAGGACGCGACGAACGGCGAAACGCCTCGGGGAGCTGTAAGTAAGCTTTGATCCGAGGATATCCGAATGGGGGAACCCACCATCCGTAATGGGATGGTACCCATACCTGAATACATAGGGTATGAGGAGGCAGACCTGGGGAACTGAAACATCTAAGTACCCAGAGGAAGAGAAAGCAAATGCGATTTCCCAAGTAGCGGCGAGCGAAACGGAAACAGCCCAAACCAAGAGGCTTGCCTCTTGGGGTTGTAGGACGTCTCATACGGAGTTACAAAAGACGAACATAGGTGAAGCGATCTGGAAAGATCCGCAGTATAAGGTAACAGCCCTGTAGCCGAAATGTTCGTCTCTCCGAGACGTATCCTGAGTACGGCGGGACACGTGAAACCCCGTCGGAATCCGGGAGGACCATCTCCCAAGGCTAAATACTCCCTAGTGACCGATAGTGAACCAGTACCGTGAGGGAAAGGTGAAAAGCACCCCGGAAGGGGAGTGAAAGAGATCCTGAAACCGTGTGCCTACAACTAGTTGGAGCCCATTTACGGGTGACAGCGTGCCTTTTGTAGAATGAACCGGCGAGTTACGATCCCGTGCAAGGTTAAGCTGAATAGGCGGAGCCGCAGCGAAAGCGAGTCTGAATAGGGCGCATTAGTACGTGGTCGTAGACCCGAAACCGTGTGATCTACCCATGTCCAGGGTGAAGTTCAGGTAACACTGAATGGAGGCCCGAACCCACGCACGTTGAAAAGTGCGGGGATGAGGTGTGGGTAGGGGTGAAATGCCAATCGAACTCGGAAATAGCTGGTTCTCCCCGAAATAGCTTTAGGGCTAGCCTCGAGGGAAGAGTATTGGAGGTAGAGCACTGATTGGACTAGGGGTCCCCACAGGATTACCGAATTCAGTCAAACTCCGAATGCCAAATACTTATCCTCGGGAGTCAGACTGCGAGTGCTAAGATCCGTAGTCAAGAGGGAAACAGCCCAGACCATCAGCTAAGGTCCCAAAGTATACGTTAAGTGGAAAAGGATGTGGAGTTGCCCAGACAACCAGGATGTTGGCTTAGAAGCAGCCACCATTTAAAGAGTGCGTAATAGCTCACTGGTCGAGTGACTCTGCGCCGAAAATGTACCGGGGCTAAACGTATCACCGAAGCTATGGATTGACACCTTCTGGTGTCAGTGGTAGGGGAGCGTTCTAAGTGCAGCGAAGTCAGACCGAGAGGACTGGTGGAGCGCTTAGAAGTGAGAATGCCGGTATGAGTAGCGAGTGAGGGGTGAGAATCCCCTCCGTCGAAAGCCCAAGGTTTCCTGAGGAAGGCTCGTCCGCTCAGGGTCAGTCGGGACCTAAGCCGAGGCCGAAAGGCGTAGGCGATGGACAACAGGTTGAAATTCCTGTACCACCTCCTCACCGTTTGAGCAATGGGGGACGCAGAAAGGTAGGGTAAGCGCGCTGATGGATATGCGCGTCCAAGCAGTTAGGCTGGAAAGTAGGCAAATCCGCTTTCCATAAAGGCTGAGCTGTGATGGCGAGGGAAATATTAGTACCGAAGTTCCTGATCCTACACTGCCTAGAAAAGCCTCTAGCGAGGTGAGAGGTGCCCGTACCGCAAACCGACACAGGTAGGCGAGAAGAGAATTCTAAGACGCTCGGGAGAACTCTCGTTAAGGAACTCGGCAAAATGACCCCGTAACTTCGGGAGAAGGGGTGCTCTATTAGGGTGCAAGCCCGAGAGAGCCGCAGTGAAAAGATCCAAGCGACTGTTTAGCAAAAACACAGGTCTCTGCGAAGCCGCAAGGCGAAGTATAGGGGCTGACACCTGCCCGGTGCTGGAAGGTTAAGAGGAGGGGTTATCCCTTACGGGAGAAGCTCTGAATTGAAGCCCCAGTAAACGGCGGCCGTAACTATAACGGTCCTAAGGTAGCGAAATTCCTTGTCGGGTAAGTTCCGACCCGCACGAATGGTGTAACGATTTGGATACTGTCTCAACGAGAGACCCGGTGAAATTATAGTACCTGTGAAGATGCAGGTTACCCGCGACAGGACGGAAAGACCCCATGGAGCTTTACTGTAGCTTGATATTGGATGTTGGTACAGTTTGTACAGGATAGGTAGGAGCCTTGGAAGCGTGAGCGCCAGCTTACGTGGAGGCGTCGGTGGGATACTACCCTGACTGTGCTGACATTCTAACCTCGAGCCGTGATCCGGTTCAGGGACAGTGTCAGGTGGGCAGTTTGACTGGGGCGGTCGCCTCCTAAACAGTAACGGAGGCGCCCAAAGGTTCCCTCAGAATGGTTGGAAATCATTCGTAGAGTGCAAAGGCAAAAGGGAGCTTGACTGCGAGACCTACAAGTCGAGCAGGGACGAAAGTCGGGCTTAGTGATCCGGTGGTTCCGCATGGAAGGGCCATCGCTCAACGGATAAAAGCTACCCTGGGGATAACAGGCTTATCTCCCCCAAGAGTCCACATCGACGGGGAGGTTTGGCACCTCGATGTCGGCTCATCGCATCCTGGGGCTGAAGTAGGTCCCAAGGGTTGGGCTGTTCGCCCATTAAAGCGGTACGCGAGCTGGGTTCAGAACGTCGTGAGACAGTTCGGTCCCTATCCGTCGCGGGCGTAGGAAATTTGAGAGGAGCTGTCCTTAGTACGAGAGGACCGGGATGGACACACCGCTGGTGTACCAGTTGTTCCGCCAGGAGCATAGCTGGGTAGCTACGTGTGGACGGGATAAGTGCTGAAAGCATCTAAGCATGAAGCCCCCCTCAAGATGAGATTTCCCATGGAGTTAATCCAGTAAGACCCCTTAGAGATGATGAGGTTGATAGGTCTGGTGTGGAAGCGTGGCGACACGTGGAGCTGACAGATACTAATCGGTCGAGGACTTATCCAATATATTCTTGAGTTTCTATTACGCATTATCTAGTTTTGAGAGAACCATTCTCTTAAATAAGTCTGGTGGCGATAGCGAAGAGGTCACACCCGTTCCCATGCCGAACACGGTCGTTAAGCTCTTCTGCGCCGATGGTAGTTGGGGGCTTCCCCCTGTGAGAGTAGGACGTTGCCAGGCAGATAAAAGACAATCCATTGGATTGTCTTTTTAAATATGCATATACATCATGCTCAAGGCGCAGAAGAGCTCTGTTTCGAAGAAACAGCATCTTCTTTGAATAAGCCGATCGAACATCGTGAGTAACCTTCGTGAATAAGCATCATGTCCCCTGGTGATGGAGCTCGTTTCTCTTCGTAACACAACGTGAAAAGCACCATAGAGAATCATCGTGCGCAAGCATCCCCGTAGAAGAGAAATGGCGAGCCAGGACGTAGCTGGGCGGGCAAAGTACACTTCGCGATGGAGTGTACTTCTTTAATTTACATATTGATCATCAAGAAGAAGAAACAGCACCTTCATCAAATAAGTCAATGGAACATCGTATTCCTCTCATTCTATTATTTTCAGAAAAAAATGATTGCATGAAATATTTTGATATGATATATTATTTCCCGTCGTCTGAAAAATCTATCTCATGAATTTGAGTGAGTGTAGTTAGATGGAATAAGGTTGTTGTTAGATACTTAGGAGGAAAATATGTCATCAAGAGATTCGTTTTCAAATGTTGCGTTAGTAGGCTTTATGTTATTTGCTTTATTTTTTGGAGCTGGGAATTTGATTTTTCCGGTAATGCTTGGACAAATGGCCGGAGAGAATATGTTCATGGCCAATTTAGGTTTTATCGTAACAGGAGTTGGGTTGCCGATCCTAGGTATTTTTGCGTTAGCATTCTCAGGAAAAAGTGATTTGCAGTCGCTTGCAAGTAGAGTACATCCGCTATTTGCTTTGATCTTTACGGTTTCTCTTTATTTATCAATTGGGCCATTGTTCGCGATTCCTAGGACAAACACGGTTTCCTTTGAAATGGGGATAAACCCATTTTTGGGAAATAATGATGGTTTTCTACCGTTATTTATTTATACAGTCATCTTTTTTGCAATTACTCTCTTTTTTTCACTACAATCTAATAAACTAGTCGATCTTGTTGGTAAAATCTTAACGCCGTTGTTATTGGCTTTCATCGGTATTTTGATTATCACAAATTTATTTAACCCTATGGGGCCGATTCAAGAGCCTACTGAAGCTTATATGAGTCATAGCTTTTTTAAAGGATTCCAAGAAGGTTACTTAACGATGGACGCTCTTGCTGCATTCGTGTTTGGAATTATTATTATCAATATTATGAAGGAAAGAGGGGCCACGACAAAAAAAGAGATTATGATCTCTACTTTGAAAGTGGCTTTAGTTGCTGGGGCACTATTAGCTATCATCTATTCATCGCTTAGCTACATGGGAGCGACAAGTGTTAATGAGTTGGGACACTTAGAAAATGGGGGAGCTATATTAGCAGGTATCTCTTATTATTATTTCGGATCGTTTGGTAAAGTAATACTAGCTTTTATCGTCATTGCAGCTTGTTTAACAACTAGTATCGGTTTAATCACTGCGTGTGCTTCTTATTTCAATCGGTTACTACCAAAAGTTTCGTATAAACAATGGGCGATTCTTTTTACTATTTTTAGTGCGATTATTTCTAACGTGGGATTATCAACATTAATCGAGATCTCGATACCAGTTTTATCAATGCTTTATCCAATCTCGATTTGTTTAATGTTTTTAACATTTATGGATCCACTATTTAAAGGTAAGAAGGAAGTTTATCAAGTTAGTATTCTGTTTACATTCATCGTTAGTATCTTTGATGGATTAAATGCAGCGGGTATTAATATAGCCAGTGTAGATAATCTATTTGAATTCATTCTTCCGCTTTATTCAGTTGGATTAGGTTGGTTTGTTCCAGCAATTGTAGGTGGTTTGATAGGCTATTTCTTTGCATTTCGAAACAAAAATTAAATTCTTCATTTTGTGTAAAACCTACCTTGATGTAAAAGGTAGGTTTTTTTAGATGGTGATTGTTCCAAATAAAAAGGATCGTGTCAGAATAAAGAAACGTACAATTAAAATTTGATAGTCGATTTTTTCTGTTAATATGTTTTACTACAGTTAAAAAGGGTAACAGAACAGTAGAACATAAAAAGGAGTTGGTTGTAATGAAAAATCAAAAGAGTGTCGCACTAGGTACGGTCGTAGGTGGCGTAGTTGGAGCTACAGCAGCATTACTTACGGCTCCAAAATCGGGTGAGGAACTTCGTGAAGACATTAGTAATCAGTTAATCGAAGGAAAAAATAAAACAGAACAATTATCAGAAGAATTAAAGGGAAAAATGAGTGAGTTAACCGAGATCATTAATGAAAGCTCCGCTAACGTTTCCCAAACGGTAAAACAGAAAAGTGAAGACGTTATTAACGAAGCTATGCAATTATTAAGTGATGTTCAATCCGATGATGAAATAAACATTGATCATTTGAAAAAAATGGTGCGAGAGCTAATGAAAGAAAAAGATTGCGCAGGGGAAGAGATTAAACAAGTAGTGGAAAATGAAATTATGGAAATGCAAAATACATTCAATACTGATAAGCATTAACAAAAAAGAAAGGGTGATTCACTCATGACTGCAACAGTGGCAGCCGGATTTCAAGTGTTACCGGACGGGAGAGATGTGAATACGGATGGTATGATCTCAGAGATTATTGAGGTTGTAAAAGATTCAGGATTAACATATGCGGTTGGTCCGATGGAAACGGTGGTTGAGGGCAATTTACATGAGGTGTTTGATGTTATTCAAAAGGCGCAGCAAGTAGGAATTAATACAGGTGCGACCGAATGTATTACAAATATTAAGATTCACTATAAGCCAGATGGTGTTTCAATTGGAGATAAATTGCTTAAAAACTAGAGTTTATAAAAGGATCAAAGCCCCCGATGCTTTGATCCTTTTGTGCAGTTTTTATTTAAAAATAAGAATAGTTAATTTTTGCTTCAGATTGGAGAATCATTCTTCCGTTTTTTTCTTCAAAGTCCACTCTAAAAGTGTTTGGGTTTCCTTGAATTCGGATGTTCACAAAAGGAGACTTTTCAGTAGTGTTATCTACGTGAATCTTATATTGAATATAAGTATGTGTTCCTACGTGAAAACGACGGAGTCTTTTTATGTCTTTCTCCTCGCAAAACAATGCCTCATGCAAATTTTGATTCGTCAGTTCCTTGCCGATTAATGTATTTAATCTCTCTAATATATCAGCTTTCTTAATCATCGTAATATCGTTCCTTTCATATAACTAGATTTATTTTAATACATCTATATGAAAAAAAGAAACTTCATAGGTGATTTAGTTGAAGGTAGAAAAGGTGTGATGGAATTCATAGTTTTATTGTTGCTTATTGGGTAAAGTTATGATAAATTATTAAGTCTAGCCGCCAAAATTATACGTAATAAAGTAGTTGCGTAGAATTATTAAGTGTGCTATAGTATTACTTGTCGCTGATAACGACATGTCTTAAACGGAAATGCGCTGATAAAAACATTCAAAAAAGATATTGCGCAGAACAAAACAATGTGTTAAGATAATAAATGTCGCCGCTGATAATAGCGACAAACGAGTTCTTTGAAAACTGAACAAAAGCCAAGCGAAAAAGAGATACATGATATCTCGTCAAAGAAATTTACCCGATAGGGCAAATTTCACCTTAAATTTTTAAATTGAGCTAATCAGCTTGCCATTTTTATGGAGAGTTTGATCCTGGCTCAGGACGAACGCTGGCGGCGTGCCTAATACATGCAAGTCGAGCGGACTGAATTAAGAGCTTGCTCTTAATTTAGTTAGCGGCGGACGGGTGAGTAACACGTGGGCAACCTGCCCTGTAGACTGGGATAACATCGAGAAATCGGTGCTAATACCGGATAACATCTGAGACCTCATGGTCTTAGACTAAAAGATGGCTCCGGCTATCACTACAGGATGGGCCCGCGGCGCATTAGCTAGTTGGTAAGGTAATGGCTTACCAAGGCGACGATGCGTAGCCGACCTGAGAGGGTGATCGGCCACACTGGGACTGAGACACGGCCCAGACTCCTACGGGAGGCAGCAGTAGGGAATCTTCCGCAATGGACGAAAGTCTGACGGAGCAACGCCGCGTGAGTGATGAAGGATTTCGGTTCGTAAAGCTCTGTTGTTAGGGAAGAACAAGTATCGTTCGAATAGGGCGGTACCTTGACGGTACCTAACCAGAAAGCCACGGCTAACTACGTGCCAGCAGCCGCGGTAATACGTAGGTGGCAAGCGTTGTCCGGAATTATTGGGCGTAAAGCGCGCGCAGGCGGTCTTTTAAGTCTGATGTGAAAGCCCACGGCTCAACCGTGGAGGGTCATTGGAAACTGGGAGACTTGAGTACAGAAGAGGAGAGTGGAATTCCACGTGTAGCGGTGAAATGCGTAGATATGTGGAGGAACACCAGTGGCGAAGGCGACTCTCTGGTCTGTAACTGACGCTGAGGCGCGAAAGCGTGGGGAGCAAACAGGATTAGATACCCTGGTAGTCCACGCCGTAAACGATGAGTGCTAGGTGTTAGGGGTTTCGATGCCCTTAGTGCCGAAGTTAACACATTAAGCACTCCGCCTGGGGAGTACGACCGCAAGGTTGAAACTCAAAGGAATTGACGGGGGCCCGCACAAGCAGTGGAGCATGTGGTTTAATTCGAAGCAACGCGAAGAACCTTACCAGGTCTTGACATCCTTATGCCCTCCCTAGAGATAGGGATTTCCCTTCGGGGACATAAGTGACAGGTGGTGCATGGTTGTCGTCAGCTCGTGTCGTGAGATGTTGGGTTAAGTCCCGCAACGAGCGCAACCCTTGATCTTAGTTGCCAGCATTTAGTTGGGCACTCTAAGGTGACTGCCGGTGACAAACCGGAGGAAGGTGGGGATGACGTCAAATCATCATGCCCCTTATGACCTGGGCTACACACGTGCTACAATGGATGGTACAAAGAGCAGCGAAACCGCGAGGTCAAGCCAATCTCATAAAGCCATTCTCAGTTCGGATTGTAGGCTGCAACTCGCCTACATGAAGCCGGAATTGCTAGTAATCGCGGATCAGCATGCCGCGGTGAATACGTTCCCGGGCCTTGTACACACCGCCCGTCACACCACGAGAGTTTGTAACACCCGAAGTCGGTGGAGTAACCCTTTTGGGAGCTAGCCGCCTAAGGTGGGACAGATGATTGGGGTGAAGTCGTAACAAGGTAGCCGTATCGGAAGGTGCGGCTGGATCACCTCCTTTCTATGGAGTAATACTCTAGTCGACGAACAACTTCGGTTGTTTGACGCTTGTGCTTTGGTTCAGTTTTGAGAGAATTCACTCTCAATTTAAATAGAAGAAACTGATTTGATATCAAATAGATCAGTGGCTTTTGGTTCTTTGAAAACTAGATAATGCAAATAGAAACAATGTTAGTTTTATCGGTATCTTATTTATAAGAGAAGATCAAACGAGCATGTCAAGAATTCAAGTGATTTTTGAAAAATCACATCCGAAATACCTTTTTAATTTGGTTAAGTTATGAAGGGCGCACGGTGGATGCCTTGGCACTAGGAGCCTAAGAAGGACGCGACGAACGGCGAAACGCCTCGGGGAGCTGTAAGTAAGCTTTGATCCGAGGATATCCGAATGGGGGAACCCACCATCCGTAATGGGATGGTACCCATACCTGAATACATAGGGTATGAGGAGGCAGACCTGGGGAACTGAAACATCTAAGTACCCAGAGGAAGAGAAAGCAAATGCGATTTCCCAAGTAGCGGCGAGCGAAACGGAAACAGCCCAAACCAAGAGGCTTGCCTCTTGGGGTTGTAGGACGTCTCATACGGAGTTACAAAAGACGAACATAGGTGAAGCGATCTGGAAAGATCCGCAGTATAAGGTAACAGCCCTGTAGCCGAAATGTTCGTCTCTCCGAGACGTATCCTGAGTACGGCGGGACACGTGAAACCCCGTCGGAATCCGGGAGGACCATCTCCCAAGGCTAAATACTCCCTAGTGACCGATAGTGAACCAGTACCGTGAGGGAAAGGTGAAAAGCACCCCGGAAGGGGAGTGAAAGAGATCCTGAAACCGTGTGCCTACAACTAGTTGGAGCCCATTTACGGGTGACAGCGTGCCTTTTGTAGAATGAACCGGCGAGTTACGATCCCGTGCAAGGTTAAGCTGAATAGGCGGAGCCGCAGCGAAAGCGAGTCTGAATAGGGCGCATTAGTACGTGGTCGTAGACCCGAAACCGTGTGATCTACCCATGTCCAGGGTGAAGTTCAGGTAACACTGAATGGAGGCCCGAACCCACGCACGTTGAAAAGTGCGGGGATGAGGTGTGGGTAGGGGTGAAATGCCAATCGAACTCGGAAATAGCTGGTTCTCCCCGAAATAGCTTTAGGGCTAGCCTCGAGGGAAGAGTATTGGAGGTAGAGCACTGATTGGACTAGGGGTCCCCACAGGATTACCGAATTCAGTCAAACTCCGAATGCCAAATACTTATCCTCGGGAGTCAGACTGCGAGTGCTAAGATCCGTAGTCAAGAGGGAAACAGCCCAGACCATCAGCTAAGGTCCCAAAGTATACGTTAAGTGGAAAAGGATGTGGAGTTGCCCAGACAACCAGGATGTTGGCTTAGAAGCAGCCACCATTTAAAGAGTGCGTAATAGCTCACTGGTCGAGTGACTCTGCGCCGAAAATGTACCGGGGCTAAACGTATCACCGAAGCTATGGATTGACACCTTCTGGTGTCAGTGGTAGGGGAGCGTTCTAAGTGCAGCGAAGTCAGACCGAGAGGACTGGTGGAGCGCTTAGAAGTGAGAATGCCGGTATGAGTAGCGAAAAGAGGGGTGAGAATCCCCTCCGTCGAAAGCCCAAGGTTTCCTGAGGAAGGCTCGTCCGCTCAGGGTCAGTCGGGACCTAAGCCGAGGCCGAAAGGCGTAGGCGATGGACAACAGGTTGAAATTCCTGTACCACCTCCTCACCGTTTGAGCAATGGGGGGACGCAGAAAGGTAGGGTAAGCGCGCTGATGGATATGCGCGTCCAAGCAGTTAGGCTGGAAAGTAGGCAAATCCGCTTTCCATAAAGGCTGAGCTGTGATGGCGAGGGAAAAATTAGTACCGAAGTTCCTGATCCTACACTGCCTAGAAAATCCTCTAGCGAGGTGAGAGGTGCCCGTACCGCAAACCGACACAGGTAGGCGAGAAGAGAATTCTAAGACGCTCGGGAGAACTCTCGTTAAGGAACTCGGCAAAATGACCCCGTAACTTCGGGAGAAGGGGTGCTCTATTAGGGTGCAAGCCCGAGAGAGCCGCAGTGAAAAGATCCAAGCGACTGTTTAGCAAAAACACAGGTCTCTGCGAAGCCGCAAGGCGAAGTATAGGGGCTGACACCTGCCCGGTGCTGGAAGGTTAAGAGGAGGGGTTATCCCTTACGGGAGAAGCTCTGAATTGAAGCCCCAGTAAACGGCGGCCGTAACTATAACGGTCCTAAGGTAGCGAAATTCCTTGTCGGGTAAGTTCCGACCCGCACGAATGGTGTAACGATTTGGATACTGTCTCAACGAGAGACCCGGTGAAATTATAGTACCTGTGAAGATGCAGGTTACCCGCGACAGGACGGAAAGACCCCATGGAGCTTTACTGTAGCTTGATATTGGATGTTGGTACAGTTTGTACAGGATAGGTAGGAGCCTTGGAAGCGTGAGCGCCAGCTTACGTGGAGGCGTCGGTGGGATACTACCCTGACTGTGCTGACATTCTAACCTCGAGCCGTGATCCGGTTCAGGGACAGTGTCAGGTGGGCAGTTTGACTGGGGCGGTCGCCTCCTAAACAGTAACGGAGGCGCCCAAAGGTTCCCTCAGAATGGTTGGAAATCATTCGTAGAGTGCAAAGGCAAAAGGGAGCTTGACTGCGAGACCTACAAGTCGAGCAGGGACGAAAGTCGGGCTTAGTGATCCGGTGGTTCCGCATGGAAGGGCCATCGCTCAACGGATAAAAGCTACCCTGGGGATAACAGGCTTATCTCCCCAAGAGTCCACATCGACGGGGAGGTTTGGCACCTCGATGTCGGCTCATCGCATCCTGGGGCTGAAGTAGGTCCCAAGGGTTGGGCTGTTCGCCCATTAAAGCGGTACGCGAGCTGGGTTCAGAACGTCGTGAGACAGTTCGGTCCCTATCCGTCGCGGGCGTAGGAAATTTGAGAGGAGCTGTCCTTAGTACGAGAGGACCGGGATGGACACACCGCTGGTGTACCAGTTGTTCCGCCAGGAGCATAGCTGGGTAGCTACGTGTGGACGGGATAAGTGCTGAAAGCATCTAAGCATGAAGCCCCCCTCAAGATGAGATTTCCCATGGAGTTAATCCAGTAAGACCCCTTAGAGATGATGAGGTTGATAGGTCTGGTGTGGAAGCGTGGTGACACGTGGAGCTGACAGATACTAATCGGTCGAGGACTTATCCAATATATATTCTTGAGTTTCTATGATGCATTATCTAGTTTTGAGAGAACCATTCTCTTAAATAAGTCTGGTGGCGATAGCGAAGAGGCCACACCCGTTCCCATGCCGAACACGGTCGTTAAGCTCTTCTGCGCCAATGGTAGTTGGGGCTTCCCCTGTGAGAGTAGGACGTTGCCAGGCATCCCAAAAAGCATTCCGTAACGGAATGCTTTTTTCTGTACATAAAAAGTAGAGGGGAGCAGAAGAGCTCTGTTTCGAAGAAACAGCATCTTCTCCGAATAAGCCGATGGAACATTTATATTCCTGATAATGGAGCACGTTTCTCTTCGTAAAACAACATGAAAAGCATCAAAGAGAAGCGTCATGCGCAACTAATAGGAGGTTATACTATGCGTTAATCGAGAAAGGGGATAAATTTGGACTTGGATTAAGTCGCGTATAATTCTCTTTTTCACTCTCATACTAAAGGAAAAGGAGTGATATTTATGGCGAAGCGTAATGGAAAAACCGGTCCAGACCAAAAGAATAAACAAGGATTTGATTCAAGTCAAACAGACTCAGAATTCTCTAAAGAATTTGGAAGTGCCGCAGCAAACCGAAAACATAAAGAGAAAGCAAAAAAGGCAAAATCATCTAAAAACCAAGGTGAATGGAATGGGATGCATTAATTTTAGATAAGCTATTCATCTAGATATAAGAAGAAGTTCTATTCTAAAGTAAAAAAACTCTCCTGCAACAAGAGTTCAGGAGAGTTTTTGATGAATTTTAAAATAAAAAGGGAAGTATTAAGTTAGCCTATGCTTTACTTAAGAGTCGTTTTTTTATTATTTAAATCAATCAGAATAAAACATTGGTCATCACTTTTATGGTACATATTTTCTTGGATAGTGAGGGAGTTAATGATTCTTTCTTTTAGCTTTGAAATAGAAATTGATTGGTTTTCTTTTAAAAGGGTATGTAACTGGTTTGAACCAAGTGGGTCGGTAACGCCATCTGTATAAAGCAACAATCTGCCTCCTTCTGAATATGAAAAGGAAGTTGTGTTAAAACTAATTCCCTCAAATGTTCCAAGAGGAGGGGTTTTTGAAGAAAGTTCATGTATTTCCCCGCTAGAATCTTGCCACAAAGCAGGTGGATGACCTGCATTAATGTATTCAATCTTTTTTTCTCTAGTATCAATAACTAGGTTAATGGCTGTACAGTAATGCCATGCTTCACTGTTGTTTTGAAACAAACTGTGGAGGTGGTTATCGAGCTCTTTCATTACGATTTCGGTGTTGACCCCTTTTGAGAAAAGCCTGTGGAATAAGGAATGCAAAGACATTGTGATTAAGGCTGATGAAATTCCATGCCCCATCACATCAAGTAGAATGACTCCATAACGGTTATCATCTAGTTGATAAAAACCGTATATGTCTCCTGATAATTCATTGGACGCTTCATAGAAGGAGTCGATTTGAATGTTATCGTTAACGATTGGCTCTGTTACTGATGTTTCTTGAATTTTTCTCGCTAGTTCAAGTTCCTTTTTTGTATTTATTTTATACGTTTGGTTTTGTTTGTTTAGTTCAAGCAATTCTTGTTGTTTGGTTTCAAGGTCTTTCAGCGCAACTTCTAATTCTGCATGCGCTTTATTTTTAGCATTTAGTGCTGATTCTGCTTCTTTTTTTGCAGCAAGTAGTTCATTTTCATACTGATTTCTTATACGCATCGGAAACACAATACAATCGGTTTCGATTTTTCCGTTTTGTTTCGTAGGTCTTGCATTGATGACCACTGGTATTTCTTCTCCATTTCTCGATCTTAGAGAAATATACATTTCTTCTATCTTTTTTTCTAGTTTCAGGAGTGGTACAAAATAAAGCTGGTAAAACAATTGAGATGGAACCGTTAGAATGGAATTGATGTGCTCCTCTTGAAGGTTATCCTGTGTGTAGCTAAGACAGTTCAGAAGGGTTTGATTAATTGCTAGAATGTCTCCATCCTCTGATAAAGTAAGGAATCCACATGGTGCAAAATTCAATTTTTCATCCATTAAAACCACCTTGAATAGTTTGTAACCTCTTTAAGGGTATTTCTTTTAAGTATTGTTTAATGCTGTTTATAATTTCTTCTGGGTGAGTCATATGAGGGCAATGTCCCGTTGCCTTCAACTTTGTTAACGTGCTAGATGGAAGGTGTTGATGGAGATATTCTCCGACTTCATCAGGTGCAATAATATCATTACAGCATTGCAGGATTAGTGATGGTATCGTGACATTTAATAAGTCTGTGCGATTATCTGAGAAAAAAGTAGCTTCAGCGAATTGACGAGCGATAATAGGGTCCGTAGAGCAGAACCGATCTTCTAACTCCGTATTGACTTCTGGATGGTTTGTACTATTTAACAATGTCCCTGCAAAAAAGGTAGCCCATCCGATATAGTTTTTCTCCATCATTTCTATTAAGCCGATAAGTTGTTCTCTTTCAAATCCTCCAAAGTATTCTGGCGGATCATTGACATAGCATGGAGAAGGTCCAATCATTATAAGGTCAGAGAAGTACTCTGGGTGTTTTATGGATGCTAACATCCCAATCATACTTCCAACAGAATGCCCAACTAAAATTGTTTCTTTAAGATTTAAGGCAGAGCAAATATCAAGTATATCCTGCGCATAGCCATCAAGTGTACGATAGCGTTCTACGTCATAAGATCCTAAATCGGATTGACCGGAGCCAACGTAGTCAAATAGGATAACCTGAAAATCGTCTTCAAAAGCTGCAGACACGGAATTCCACACAGTTTGATCACAGCCGAAACCTGGTGCAAAAAGGATCGGCTGTTCCCCGTTGCCGCTGATCTTTACATTATTTCGAATTACTATATTTTCTTTCATAAATGGCTCCTCCGTGTATTTGGTAATACTTTCTATCATAACACTTAACCGTTTTAATTTGTTGGATTTTATGTCGTTATCTGTAAATACTTGTTATCGATATTAACATTAAAAAACCTGTTCCAACTTTGGAACAGGCTGTTCTTATCACGACATTTTTCCTATATTTACACGACCAGAGAAGAACGTAGCTCCACCACCCATATCAGCTAGTCGATCTGGCGCAAGAGCATTTACCAGTTGCTTCTTGCCGGGCATATCCGCCCAGAGCCCTTGGCTGACTACGACTCCAGAGAGTACATTCGTTCCTACAGAAGCAATCATTTCACACTCACCACGTTCGTTCCAAACTCTTACTAAATCCCCATCTTCAATTCCTAATTCAAGAGCATCTATTTCGTTTAAATGTATTTTTGCCTGTTTTTCTAGATTTTGATGTTTTTCATTATTGGAAAACGTCGAATTTAAGAAATTATGATTTGGTCCAGGAATAAACAGGAAAGGAAGATCTCCGTCTTCTTCTAAAGGTACATGAGTTGGAAGACCTAGATAACCATCTTTCTTCATTTGTTGTGAATAAAGCTCTATCTTGCCACTTGGAGTATTGAGATTTTTCAATGAATAGGGCGTTCGATTTGCTTTCATATAATTGTGTTCTACTAAGGATTCATAATTGATATGGCTAAAATAGGGATTTGTTGAATGATTGAGCGCTTGCTGCATTAACTGTTCATCCGTGTCTTTCAATGCCTGCTCTTCAAACCCCATTGCTTTAGCGAGTAAGCGAAATACTTCTGTATTAGACTTACTTTCGCCATACGGTTGAATCACTGGTTGCTGAATCTGAACATAATGATGCCAGTAAGATGTATAGAAATCAAGGTTTTCGAATGCTGAAGTAGCCGGTAAAACAAGGTCCGCATACTCAGCCGTTTCAGTGAGAAATAAATCATGTACGATTGTAAATAAATCTTCACGAGCTAGACCTTTACGTACTTTATTTGCTTCGGGTGCGACAATGGCTGGATTTGAGCCATAGACGAATAACGAGTACACTGGCGGATCAGTATCAAGTAGTGCTTTACCTAATTGATTCATGTTAAACGTTCTCGTTTGCTTGTTTTCTAATAAATCAGGTCGTTGTAACGCTGTTGTGTTATATGTTAGAAAACTGCTATTAGATTTAATTGCACCGCCTCCTTTTGCAAGCCACGCTCCTGTTAGCGCTGGCAGACAGGCAATTGTACGGACAATCATTCCTCCGTTGTCATGGTGCTGTAAACCATTGCCGATTCGAATGAGCGAAGGGGAGACTTCTCCATACATTCGAGTTAATTTGTAAATATCGTCAACAGGGACACCTGTGATTGAAGATACAGTTTCTGGGTCATATTGTCTTACATGTTCTTCAAGTTCTTTGTAGCCAACCGTATATTCATTTAAAAATTCCCGGTTGACCAACTTTTCAGAAAATAAAATGTGCATCATGCCAAGAGCTAGGGCAGCATCGGTTCCAGGTCGGATAGGGATAAACCAATCAGCCATACGTCCTGTTTGGTTTTTATGGACATCAATCACGACAATTTTTGCACCATTTTGTTTGCGAGCTTTTTGGGCAATCGTCATTTGATGCATGTTCGTGCTAACGGCATTGATTCCCCACATGACAAATAGTTTTGTATTAGTCGTTTCTTCAGGATCTGTTCCCATACTAGAACCCATTGTATATTGATAGCCAATAGAACCAGCTACTGAACAAATCGTGCGGTCTAATTGGCTTGCTCCGAGCCGGTGAAAGAAGCGGCGATCCATTCCCTCTGCCGTTAAATTCCCCATGTTCCCATAGAAACTGTAAGGGAGAATGGCCTCAGGACCATGTTGATCAATTAGTTCCTTCCACTTTGATACAATCGTATCAATTGCTTCGTCCCATGAAATCGGGATAAACGTGCCACTTCCTTTTGGTCCTATTCTCTTGAGTGGGGTTGTTAATCTATTAGAATCATAGAGTCGTTCCGTCATGTTCCGAACTTTATTGCAAATATTCCCCTGTGTGACAGGGTGATTTGGATCTCCTTCCACTTTCACGATTTTTCCTTCTTTTTTATGAATAACGAGACCACATTGGTCAGGGCAGTCTAAGGAACAGACAGAAGGAAAAACACCGTCTTTCTCCGTAACATATGATTGCATAGGCAAGTTCCTCTCAAACAAAATTATGGGTAAGATTATAGCATTTTATTGAGTTGGAGAAAAGTTGTACAGATCATTCAATATATGTAGAGATTGAATTTTTTAGTTATTGAATAGTACATATTTTAAAGGACTTTTCATAATTAAATCGAATTACACTAGTATAAACAAGTTCTTATTATAAGGAGTGTTAGCATGATTTATCCGTATAAAGGAAAGACACCTGTTGTTGATGAGTCTGTCTTTATAGCTCCAGGTGCAGCCGTAATTGGTGATGTTGTAGTAGGGGAACAGTCTAGCATATGGTTCAATGCGGTATTACGAGGTGATGAAGGAAAAATAGAGATTGGGAATAGGTGTAGCGTTCAAGATAATGTATCGATACATCTCTTTGAAGGAATGCCAGTGATTGTTGAAGATGAAGTAACGATAGGCCACAATGCGATTATTCACGGTAGTAAGATTGGTAGAAGGTCAATAGTTGGAATGGGTTCTACTATTCTAGATGGAGTTGAAATAGGGGAGGAGTGTATCATTGGTGCTAATACGTTCATTCCTCAAGGAAAGAAGATTCCTCCACGTTCTTTAGTGATTGGTTCTCCTGGTGAAGTCGTTCGCTCACTAAATGAAAAAGATTTAGATCTAATACAACTTTCCATTGATACATACATTAAGCGAGGGCAGGAATACAAAGAGGAATTATAAATGACATGGCAGAAAGCATTCCAAATGGGGTGCTTTTCTTTTTCGCTCAATGAAAAATATACCTTTATTAAATTGGTCAGTTTAAGCTATAAACGTGATATTATTAGTAGTATATGCAATGATACATGTTCTCTTTCGAAGAAGATAAACTAGCCAGAATACTTTCAAAGGATTGATCACAAATGCTAGACAAATATATATCCGAAGTAACAGAGCGTTGTCGCAAGAATGGGCTCGATCCGAGTGTGATACCTTCTTTTCAAAAAGCTACTGATGAAGAGTTGAAGAGAATTCAAGAAGAATATAGAGATACGTTAACGGTTATTCGATTTTTTATCACGAAATTCTTGTCTAAAAGTGAAGGCATTCCATTAATGGTTACAGTGACTGATGATCAAGGTACCTTTATAGAGTATTTTGGCGATAAAACTTTTGAAGAAACAGTTGCGAAGCAAACGGGTTTGCAAAAGGGGATTAAGTTTACGGAGGATCAAGCAGGAGTTAGTTCGCTCCTTGCTGCTATTGAATTGGAAATACCTGTCCAATTGTTAGGAGAGGATCATTATCATCATTTTCTCCATTCCGCAGCTTGTTATAGTGTACCTTTATATGTACATAGAAAACTTATCGGAACGATTACTGTGATGACATTTTTGAATCATGCTCATTCTATGATTCTTACATCTCTTGAAACAGTCGTCGACTCCATTCAAAGGGAATTGGATTTACGCAAAGAGAATCGTTTTCTTGATCAAACGAATCAAATGATGTTAGAACAGTCTTCGATCGGATATATTGTCGTTGAGAAAAACGGGAAGATTGTCAATGCGAATCCTAAAGCAAAAGGGCTTTTTCCTATTTTGCTAGACGATGCGAAGTATATATATGATATTGACATGTTCCGTGAGTTGAGAGAAAAGATTGAGCATGGTGCGTTTATACGAAACTATGAGATGGTTTTTCAGAATACTAGTCACATCGTTTGTTTAGTTGATTGCTTCCCTTTTTTGGAAGGTCGGTTAATACAGCTTCATGATATAACTGAGTACAAGAAAACAGAATCGTACATTCAAAGTTCTGAGAAGTTAGCGATTGTAGGACAACTAGCGGCCGGTGTAGCACATGAGATTAAAAACCCTCTGACAACAATAAAAGGATTTATCCAATTATTAGAAGAGAAACGCTATAATGAATTGTATACTCCTATATTGCTAAAAGAGATTGAGCGGATCAACCAAATTACTGACGAGTTTTTAAGTTTATCAAGACCAACGTTAAGTTCTAAAGGTTGGTATGATATTGAAAAAATATTATCAGAAATTGAAGTGATATTCTCGAGTCTGGCATTGCCAAAAAATGTTGAGTTCATCCAAAAGATCGATGAAGTATCTTCAATCTTTTGTGATGGAAACCAATTGAAGCAAGTTTTCATTAATTTATTTAAAAATTGTGTAGAGGCTGTTGGGCAGAACGGATTGGTGATCATTACAGTGAAGCAAGAGAATCCTAATACGGTATTGATTCGCTTTGAAGATAACGGCGACGGATTTGCTGAACATATTTTGTCAAACGTTGGCCAACCCTTTGTAACGACAAAAGAAGCTGGGAATGGCCTAGGAATGATGGTATGTAAACGTATTATTGAAAACATTCATATGGGTAAACTACACTTTCAAAACAATGAAAATGGGAGTGCAGTAGTTGAAATCCTTCTACCGTGTAGTTTAAAAGAATTATAATCCATTCAAAAATAGTTATGAAAATCACTGTCGACATTTTATGTTGATGGTGATTTTTTTGTGAGGTTGTTCATGTTTTGCTATTTACGTTAAGAGCCTGAGGAAAATTCGGTCCCGGGCGGAGGCGTTTCGTTATCTAGTCATATATGGTTAAGAGGCACATATAAAATAACGTTAGTGGAAGGGGGAAGCGTATGAATCAGTCAAAAATGGTAAGTGAAGAGAATTTAGCGATTAAGGCAACGGGCCTAGTAAAAGCATTTGGGAACAATAAAGCGGTAAATGGCGTAGACTTAGCTGTTCAAAAAGGAACGGTGTTCGGTTTTCTTGGCCCGAATGGTGCTGGGAAAACAACAACTGTACGAATGCTTGCGACCTTATTACAACCAGACGAGGGCAGTGCTAACATATTGGGACATGATCTTGTAAACGAGGCCGACGCAGTTAGAAGTCGAGTCAGTTTGACTGGCCAGTTTGCTTCAGTGGATGAGGATTTGTCAGGAATGGAGAATTTAATTTTAATCGGTCGCTTACTAGGGTATTCTCGTAATCAGGCGAAAGAAAGAGCGCGTGATCTTCTCAGTGCATTTGGTTTAGAAGAGGCGGCAAAACTACAAGTGAAAAAATATTCGGGTGGGATGAAAAGGCGGATTGATATCGCAGCTAGCATCGTCGTTACACCTGATTTATTATTTCTAGATGAGCCGACAACTGGTCTCGATCCAAGGAGTCGAAATCAAGTTTGGGATGTCGTTCGAGCACTTGTTCGTTCAGGGACAACGGTCTTATTAACAACACAGTATCTTGATGAAGCAGATCAACTGGCAGATCGCATTGCTGTCATTGATCAAGGAATCATTATTGCTGAAGGGACTAGTGGAGAATTAAAAGCATCGGTCGGAGAAGGAGCACTACGTGTCAGAGTGTCAGCTCCTGAAACAAGGGAAAAAGCAAAAACGATCTTATCAAAAGCATTGAATACAGAAGTTCAATTTGATTCCGACCCTTTGGCCTTATCAGCAAGAGTGACTGAAAATGAACTCGTTGCCGTTGCTTTAGCAGAGTTAGTACGATCTGGGATTACCATTACTAATTTCTCAATCGGACAGCCGAGTCTAGACGAGGTATTCTTGACGTTGACCGATCAAGCCAATCGAGATAACAACGTTAACAAGGAGGTGGGCTAATGGGAAATGCGTTGAAAGACGAAATGTCGGATCTAGATGAAAGACTGATGAAAGTACTCGCAACACAAGAACGACCAAAACGAGCAAGTGCCTTTTCATCAACGATGACATTTGGGTGGCGTGCATGGTTAAAATTGAAATATGTACCGGAACAATTAATGGATGTAACCGTCTTTCCAATCATGTTCTTGCTTATGTTTACGTATTTGTTTGGTGGAGCAATAGCAGGATCAACTGCTGATTACTTACAGTTTCTTTTGCCAGGCATTTTAGCGATGACCGTTGTGACCATTACGATGTATACCGGAATGGAGTTAAATAACGATATTTCAAAAGGAATCTTTGATCGATTTCGCTCGTTGCCGATTTGGAGGCCGTCTGTTCTTGTAGGAATGCTTTTGATGGATACAGCCCGATATACCATTGCTTCAACGATTATGATTGGCCTAGGGTTAATGATGGGCTTTCGCCCTGGTGGAGGAATTGTTGGTGTTGTTTTAGCGGTAGCTCTATTAGTAGCTTTTTCCTTTAGTTTGTCCTGGCTTTGGACGACACTAGGCTTAATCCTTCGAACAGAAAAATCTCTCATGGGTGTCAGCATGATGGTGCTATTTCCATTAACGTTTGTAAGTAACGTATTTGTTGATCCTGAAACATTGCCATCGTGGCTTCAAGCCTTTGTGGAGGTAAACCCCATTTCCCTACTTGTCACAGCAGTCCGCGGATTAATGCACGGAACAGCGACACTTGCAGAAGTCGGGTGGGTGATCTTGGCTTTAGTGATCTTGCTAGTTATCTTTGCACCGTTAACGATGTATTTGTATCGGAAGAAGAGTTAGCGTTTAGCGTCTCTGAGTAACAAGCAGCAATAGTTATGAAGAAGTTTACACAATAAGCTTAAGGGTGATGGCCCTTAAGCTTAAGTAATGAGAGTTATTGTAAAGTTTTAATCTGTTTTAAAACGGCTTACTTCCTGTAGCAAGACTTCGGCAGTTTCTACTAGGGTATTTATAGATGCTACAATTTCTTGCATGGTCGCTGATTGACCTTCAGTGGATTCGGCTACGTGTTGAACATTTTCAGAGTTTTGAATAGAGATTGTTTTGATTTCCTCAATAGACGAAGCAATATAAAGGATACTCTGATTGATTTTATCTGAGAGTTGATCAACCTCACTAATGTCATTGGTAATTCCGTAGATTGAAGCAGAAATTTCTTTGAATGAATTGTTTGCGTCATTAACGAGTAACAATCCTTCTTTTACTGATTTACTTCCTTGTTCCGCTACACTCACTGCCGAGCTGGTTTCGGTGTTAATTTGACTAACTAAGGAAGCTATTTGAGTCGTTGCATTTCCTGATTCTTCAGCTAGTTTCCGAACTTCTTGAGCTACAACTGCAAATCCAGCTCCATGACTTCCAGCACGAGCAGCTTCAATTGAAGCATTTAAGGCAAGAAGATTAGTTTGTTCGGCAAAGCCAGTAATCAAGGAAACAATATCTTGAATTTTATTTGTTTTTTCGTTCAAGCTTGAGATGACCTTTACGGTTGAATCGGTGTGTTCATTGATCGCTTTCATTTGATTAATCACTTGTTCAACGATTGCATTTCCGCTGCTAGCTTGAGTCGTCGTCACATTGGATGCTTCGGAAGCTCGCTTGATTTTGTCACCGATCCTAGAGAATTCTTTGGAAATGTTCGTGATTGAATCGTCAATGACAATCGTGCTATTTGCTTGTGTTTTATTTCCTCTTGCAACTTCGTGCAAGTGTGAAGAGATGGTGTCAACGGATTCACTTACTTGCTCAGAGCCTTGCGAAATAATTTTAGCCGACTCAAATACACGGTCAGAATTGATTCCTACGTCCTTAAGGATTGTTTTAAAATTTGAAACCAAACCATTAAAGCTATCAGTTACTTCATCAATTTCATTTTTCGGCTTTTCATGTTTCAATTCTAATGGTCCAACGGTTAGATCCCCATCAGAAATTTGTTGCGCATATTGATTTAAACGAATAAGTGGTTTAATGGTTTTACTAATTAACCAAATGGTTATTGCTCCAACGAGTAAAACAGGGATCATGCTAACTAAGATTCCACCACCGACCATCGCCCATGTTCGCTCACTAATGATTTTTGCATCAAAATCAATGGCACTAATCGCAATGACCTCTTTTGTTGGATCATGATCTTTAAAGATGGGCGCATAGCCAGTAAGACGATTCATTCCACCATACTCATATACATCAGAATAGGCGGGGTGTTTCATATTAACTATATGATGAAGTGTCTCCTCGTCGAGGTAAAAAGAATCTTGATACGTAAAGCCTTGCTGTTGTAAGTTTTCATCAACAGCTAGTAATGTTCCATCCAGTGACAAAATGTATTGTGCGCTAAAAATACTCTTGTGTTGTACAGTCCAGCTAATTAAACTTCCTGTTTCTTGAGCTTTAGAAAAATCCCCATTTGCCAATTTTTCAATAATGTCTGTGTCCAATAAACCAGTTGTAATGTTAGCGCACCCATATAATTCAATCCCGGCCGCATCCTTCACCTTTTCATAACTTATTCTGTAATTCGAAATCGAAATCGTAGCAATTGCCAAAAGCATCATCGAGATGATAATTAAGCCTAATTTCTTTGTGATTTTCGTCATCTCTTTTCATTAACCCCTCTCCTCAAAACTGATATTGTGCCTTTTCTTATAAGTGTAGTGTTTTTATCGGAGTATAAATGTGATCTAGCTCACACCTTGTCATCTAATTAACAGAAAGTGTGAGTTTGTTCATAACGCAGTATGAACAGAGTTATACTATGGTCAAAACGTATTGGTAGGAGGGTTTTAAATGAGTATGAATGAGAATGCAGTATCAATTTTTGCTTTAGGCGGGATGAATGAAATAGGAAAAAATATGTATGCAATTGAGTGTGCCAATGAAATCATATTGATTGATTGTGGCAATAAGTTTCCTGACGAAAGTTTGTTAGGAATTGATTTGATCATTCCAGATATTTCCTATTTGCTTGAAAATAAAAATAAAGTAAAGGCGTTAATTGTTACGCACGGACATGAAGATCATATTGGCGGGATACCGTACTTATTAAAAAAATTAAATGTTCCCATTTATGCAACCCGTTTTACCTTAGGATTAATAGAACTCAAATTAAAAGAACATAAATTGCTTAGTGAGAGCGAATTAGTTGAAATCGATAGTCAATCAAGTCTCCAATTTCAAGATATCAGTGTGAAATTCTTTAAGGTAACACATAGCATTCCTGACTGCTTAGGTATTGTTTTTGAAACTCCAGAAGGGAAAATTGTACATACTGGAGATTTTAAATTTGATTTAACCCCTGCAAGAAACGAGTATTCCGATATTCATACAATGGCTGAAATCGGCAAAGAAGGAGTATTGTTACTATTATCTGAGAGTACAAATGCTGAGAGACGTGGTTTAACACCGTCTGAGCAAGCAGTCGGGGAACATGTCGTAGAAGCATTTATGAAAGCAGATCGAAAGGTCATTGTGTCTACGTTTGCATCAAATGTTAGTCGGGTTCAACAAGTTGTGGATGCTTGCATAAAAACAAATCGTAAATTAGCATTGCTCGGTCGTAGTATGGTGAATGTAATTGAAGTAGCGATGGAGAGAGGGTATTTACAAGTACCAGAAGGAATGATGATTGATCAAAATGAAATCAATGAACTACCTCCAGAAAAAGTGACGATCTTATGTACTGGTAGTCAAGGAGAACCAATGGCTGCTCTTGCCCGACTTTCAACTGGGAATTTCAGAGGAGTTGATGTATTACCGGATGATACCGTTATTTTCGCTGCGGGACCGATACCAGGAAATGAGCGCAATGTCACAAGTATAGTTAATAACTTTTTCACGATAGGAGCTAATGTTATTTATGGGTCGGGCACAACATCAGGTATGCATGTTTCTGGGCATGGGTATCAAGAAGACTTAAAGTTGATGTTAACATTAATGAAACCTAAATACTTTATCCCGATTCATGGCGAGTATCGCATGCTGCATCATCACCGATTATTAGCTGAATCGGTTGGAGTGGAAAGTGGTCACACATTTATCATGAATAATGGTGATGTTGTCGATATTAACGATTCTATTGCTCGTCAAACGAGAAAAATACCTGCTGGTAACACATTTGTCGATGGGTTAGGGGTTGGAGATGTTGGAGATATGGTCCTACGTGATCGAAAACAACTCTCTGAAGACGGTATGCTGGTCATTGTCGTAACTTTAAGTAAAACAGAGAAAAAATTACTTTCGTCACCTGATGTGATTTCACGCGGATTTGTTTATGTGAAAGACTCGGAACAACTCCAAAAGGACCTTAATCGACTTATTGCGAAAACGGTAAATGAGTTATTAGAAGAAAACAAATATCAATGGAACGTGATGAAGCAAACGCTTAAAAAGTCAGTTGGACAATTTTTATTCACACAAATTAAAAGAAAGCCTATGATTTTGCCGATTATTATCGAAGCTTAACAGGATTGATTCAAAAGGTCGTGCATTTGATCTTTTGGATCAATCTGTTTTTTTTAAATATCATATTGTCACAAGTGTTTGGAACGATTACACTTGAATTAACAGAAATTGTAAAAGGTGAAAGGGGATAGACATGGACGACTCTACCATGATGTTTGACTTACATACTCACAATGAAATGTGTGGACATGCAATTGGCACGATAGAAGATTATGTGACCGCAGGAATTGATAAAGGGTTAAAAGTGATAGGGATTTCAGACCATACACCGTATTTTCACCGTGAAGAAGACCACCCTTTTCCTCGCATTACGATGGCTAAATCACATTTCACCAAATATATTGAAGAGGTTTTGCGATTAAAACAGCAATATGCTAATCAAATCGAGGTTCTTATTGGAATTGAGAGTGATTTCTTTCCTGACCACGGACTTGCCTACCAAAAGTATTTAGATCAATATCCCTTTGATTATATTATAGGGTCGGTTCATTATGTTGATGAAATTAGTATATTTAAAAAGGGACGCTGGGAAGGCCTATCTATGGCTCAAAAAATAAAGACGAAGGAAAGGTACTACGGATTAATCGAACAGTCTGCTCGCAGCCGAATGTTTCAAATCCTTGGACATATTGATGCGATGAAGGGTTTTTATCCGGAATTTTCATCAATAGAAGTAGAGGCGATTGAACACACTTTACGGGTCATTGGTGAGGAAGAATTAGTGATTGAGATCAATACCTCTGGAAAAACGAAAGATTCAGGCGGTTGGTATCCTGCTGATGATATTTTAGAAAGAGCGTTGCATTATAACGTAGGAGTTACATTTGGTTCAGATGCTCATACGCCAGACCGTGTAGGAGACGAATTTAATGAAGTAAAGAGTCGGTTAAAAGAGATTGGTTTTAAAGAACTAACCTATTTCGTTAAAAAAGAGAAGCGCTCTGTACTGATATAGATGGTAAAAAGAGGTAGCCGAACTTCATTGTAAAAACTTGCGCGGAATATATATGTGTGTTATTCTAATTACAGTTCAGTACATACCGTGCTAGATGGGGAGCTGGCGGTGCCCTGTAACCCGCAATCCGCCTTAGCGGGGTTGAATTCCACTCTAGCGGTACGTATTATGTAAGGCTTGCCTTGTGTAAGTAGTGTTGACGTTTGGAGTCTGCGCAACAGAAAGCTATGAAACTGGTCAGATCCGGAAGGAAGCAGCCATAAGTAGTTGATTCTGTGTGCCGCAGGTTGCTCTAAACTGAGCTGGCTGCACAAGTAACACTTGGATAAGCGTATCAAAGAGTGGTGCACGGTTTATTCTTTTGCGGTTGTGGCGGAATGGCAGACGCGCTAGGTTGAGGGCCTAGTGGGGGCAACCCCGTGGAGGTTCGAGTCCTCTCAACCGCATTAATAATTATTATTAAAGCAATTTTTTAATGAACACAACTAGACAAAGTTGTGTTCTTTTTGTTTTTTTGGAAAGTTTTAATAATTAGGCTTGGCCAATTGCAACTTATTCATTTTTGATCCCGTTTCATATATGAATACAACAAAGATGAGGTGAATACAGTTGAAAAATGGAAAGAAGTATGGAGTGAAATTTATAGCTTTATCACTGGGACTATCAGCTATGTTAGGATTTGCCCCTTTAGCTGATGCAGGAACATATGAAGTGAAAAAGGGAGATACGTTATATAGAATTGCGCTGAACTATAAGATGTCAGTGGATGAACTGAAGATGCTTAATGGTCTGTCTAGTAATACCATCTTCCCAGGTCAACAGCTCAAAGTAACAGATGCAATTATGACCTATCATGTTCAAAAAGGAGATACCCTTTATCGAATTTCACAGAACTATCAAATGACAGTAGCTGATTTAAAAGCACTCAATCATTTAACGAGTGATATTATTTTCCCAGGTCAGGAATTAAAAGTAGTTGTCAATAAGACAATTTATGAGGTTCAAAAAGGAGATACTCTTTATCGAATTTCTAATCAGCATGACATGACTGTGGAACAGTTAAAACAAATCAATCATTTAAAAACGAATCTGATTTTTCCAGGTCAAAAGCTGCTTGTAAAAGGACCAACTTTAGTAGATCCTGCTGGAATAAATATTAGGGTACAATCTGGCTTCCAATTTGTAAAAGAAGAACCTAGGACTTATCAACTTTTCTCTACTAGAGATAATGGATTTTTTGCTAGGGTGGAAATGATTAATCAACAAGCAACTGTGGCTGACTTAAAGGCACATGCGAAACAGTATTTACAAACAATAGGGACTGTTCACGAAATGAAGGATATTCCTTATGTGCATCCTTTTTATAAACAAAATGTATTCTATATGGAAAGTTTGAATCATGAAGTGAAAGTAGGGATATTGATTAAGGAAATTGATGGTAAGCTTGTGAGAATCATTCTTCACTTACCTGATAAAGAAGAATCAGAGTTTTATACACCTGCTTTACTGGACCAACTTCAAACTTTGACGTTTAAGAAATAGCCAGATTTTAAGAGCCTTTCTCTAATAAGAGAGATTGGCTCTTTTTTTGTTAATCGCAGATAAGAACTAAATCCAACTTTTCCATCATTCGCTAAATCAAAACATAATTTAGAAAAAAATGCAAAAGCTAAAAATAACGAATTATGTAGGTGATAACGATGACCAATTTAATCGATTTGATTGTTGAGTTTTTGCCACAAGGTGCAGTTCTGTATGGTGGATTAAGCATTTTTATCATGATTCTATTAGCCGAGTATGTAGTTAAAGAATTAAATAAAAAGTTGATGCTCCCATGGATGAAGCAAGAGAATTTAGAAAAAAGAAAACAACTGCAACAAAAAAACAAATAAATCACAGGGGTGAGACTTATGCTCAATAAGGATAACTATCAAATTCCACCTGTTGAAATGGCGGTTACAGTAGTGTCAATGTTGCTTGCTATTGGAATATTGACGTTGCCGCGAACGTTGGCAGACACACTTGAAACCGGAGATGGATGGCTTTCGGTCTTGCTTAGTGGTGCTACTGTAATGGGAATTGTATTCTTAATTGTTCGCTTACAGAAATTTTTTCCTGGTCAATCCCTTTTACAATTTATTGGTGAGAGTGGAGTAGGAAAGTGGATTGCGAAAATACTTGCTCTTTTATTTTTTTTGTATTTCATTATTTTATTAGCGTTTGAGGCTCGAGTTCTCACTATTATCGTAAGGATGTATTTACTCGACCGCACTCCTCCTGAAATTACACTAGGAATCATTCTTTTAACGAGTGCTTATGCTGTTTCAAAAGGTGTACAAGGGATCGTTCATTTAAATATTATGTTTGCTCCTTTCATTATTATTGTCTATTTCACGCTTATTGTGTTTAACGTAGGCAATATGGACGTCACAGAACTATTGCCTGTTTTACCATTAGGCATTATGCCAGTACTCGCTTCCGTACCTGAAACGATTCATTCTTATTTAGGCATAGAGTTATTGTTTTTTTGGTTAGCGTATATGAAAGCGACGGATTTGAAGGTGCTCCCTTTAAATATCGGAATCATGTTCGTTACACTCGTGTACTTTCTAATCTTGATTGTCACCTATTCTGTCCTATCAGTTGACGGTGTAAAGAGTATTGTCTTTCCAGTAGTCGGACTTGCGAAAGAAGTAGAAATCGTTGAAGGATTAATTGAACGATTTGAACCTCTGATGATCGTTATATGGATTATTGCGATTTTTACAACGATGGCGATTGTCCACCTGCTTGCAGTTCAAACGATCAAGAAGGAATTTGTAAAGAAGAAAGGGATTATAATACCGGCAACGATAACTTTAATTGCTTATTATATTGCTTTTGCTCCGAATTCCATTGAGGAAGTTTATATGTTGGGGGGATATGTAAGCAATGCCGGGCTGACCGTTATTTGCCTCTCGCTATTGGTCGGCTATTTATCGGTCTGGTTGAAAAAGAAGAAGCAAAGTTCCCCACAACAGTCAAAGGGGCTAGCGAAATGAAGTGGAAGGGCTTTTTATCTCTTGTGATTTGTTTATTTACTTTAACTGGATGTTGGGATTTGGTTGAGATTGAACAGATCAGTTTCGTATTGGCGTCAGCTCTTGACCCGTTTGAAGATGAAAATGTACGTAGGACATATCAATCTGAAACAGGAAGACGGATGCCAAAAGGAATGTTTCAAATGACGAACCAGGTTGTCATTCCTGGACAGATCGAAGGCGGAGGAGAAGAAGAGGGAAGTGGAAGTGGGGAAGGACCTTTTTTTAACATTAGTTCTACTGGGATGACGAGCTTTAAGCAAAATCGCTCCTTTGCAACTAGAAGAAGCCGTCCCATGAGCTATGAGCACCTCAAAGTGATTCTCATTAATGAACAGTTAGCAAGACAAGGCATCATTAAGCATGTACTAGATTTCTTTTTTCGTGATCATGAAATGAGAAGGGACATTCTTGTTTTAGTCTCAGAAGGAAATGGATCCGAAATTCTGGAAGAGAAGCTGCCGCTTGAAATGATGCCGGCCTTATCCATAGAAATGATTAGTATGAATCATGCTAGGGGACATAATATTCCTCCGCCGAAAACGATTGGTGAATTAACGAAAAATCTGATTGGACACCAGAGTTATATTATCCCAAGAATCCTAAAGGGAGAAAAGGATGGTCTGAAAATAGGCGGTGCGGCTGTGTTTCGAGGAAAAGAAAATAAAATGGTTGGTTGGTTAGGTGAATATGATGTCCAAGGTTATAGCTGGGTAACAGGAATAATAGAAAATGAGGTTATAGAAGCTACTTATGAACAGGATGAAAACAAGGTATTTGTTTATGAGAATGATTACACGGATGTCGAGGTGAATTATTCAAACGAAAACGGGCAATTTCAATTTGATGTTCTCATTAAGGCAGAAGGTTTTTTTGTGGAAAATTGGATTGAGCCTATAACTCTGGAATCTTTAGAAACGATTGGAAAATTAGAAAAAGCTGTTGAAGAAGAAATCGTAAGACAATCAACAAAGATTGTAGAGAAAATGCAAAAAGAATTCTATGCAGATATTTTTAAGTTTTATGAAGAAGTGAAAATAAAGGATTACCGCTATTGGCAAGAGATAAGAGATCATTGGGATGGTAAGGGAGGGGCTTTTTCAAATGCAACCATAAATATAAATGCTGATGTTAAGATTCGCCATTATATGCCCCATGAGGAATTGGAGAATTGAGGTGAGGGAGTGTACAGAAAGCTTCTCAAACGATTAAATGCTAATCAAGTGCGTCAAACGAAAGAATTTAAGATTGAACGCTCAAAAGATCTTAAAACAATGATTCAAACCATTAATAATATTGTCGGGGAAAGTGATGATGTTGTTCAAAGGGACTTTAAAATTGGCAGGCATACCGAAGCTAGCCTGTTTTTTGTCGATGGTTTGGCCTTTGATTCAAGTATTGAAGATCGGATCATTAAGCCTTTAATATATTTTGCTGAAAACAATATCGAGTTTACACAAAATCAATTGGTTGATTATCTATTACAAGAAGTGGTGACTTATATTGAGGTCACAGAAAAAGAAACGATTGATGAAGCAATACTCTCTCTCATGTCAGGAGAAACATTACTAGTCATTGATGGCATTGATAAGTTAATTGTGTTTGATACGAGACAGTTTCAGCAAAGAGGAATTGAAGAACCTCAAAGTGAAGTGATTGTCCGAGGCCCAAGAGACGGTTTTAATGAAGTGCTTCATACGAATGTCATGCTTATTAGGCGCAGATTAAGAGATCCTAATTTAACCGTTCAGTTTGGCCAATTAGGACGACGTTCGAAGGCGGATTTCGCTATTGTTTATATTAAGGGAATTACGGATGAAGATCTTGTTGAGGAAGTTAGATACCGGTTAAGTTGCCTTGATATGGATATTATTATGGAGACTGGAGTGATTGAACAGTATATTGAAGACAATGTATTATCTCCGTTTCCTCAAGTGCTTCGAACAGAGAGACCAGATAAAACCATTGGTGCGTTGTCATTAGGGAAAGTCATTGTTGTTTTAGACGGATCACCATTTGTTTTGATGACACCTATTACTTTTAGTGATCTAATGAAATCGACAGAGGATAACTATGATCGTTGGCAGATAAGTAGCTTTATTCGATTGCTTCGTTACTTTGCTGCGTTTATGGCTGTTTTTTTACCTGGTTTGTATATCGCAATGGTGTCGTATCATCAAGGAATGATCCCGACTATTTTTGCACTCTCAATCGCAGGGACGCGAGAAGGGGTTCCTTTTCCAGCTTTTATTGAAGCGTTTTTGATGGAATTAACATTTGAATTACTACGGGAAGCGGGGATTCGCTTGCCTCGTGCTGTCGGTCAAACCATTGGGATAGTAGGTGGACTTGTTATTGGCGATGCAGCCGTACGAGCAGGGATTGTTAGTCCCGTAATGGTCATTGTCGTGGCCATCACAGCCATCGCTTCGTTTTCGATTCCAGCCTATAATGTTAGTATTACATTTCGCCTATTACGGTTCTTAGTGATGATTTCGGCTGCGTTTCTCGGTTTATTTGGGATCGTAATATCGTATATTTTAATAAATATCCATCTTGTTAGTTTAAGAAGCTTTGGGAGTTATTACACTTCTCCATTTGCCCCTTATAAGGTAAAGGAATGGTTAGATTTGATGATTCGTGCCCCTTTGGTTCTTTTGAAGGATCGTCCTGCTGAACCAAAGGTGATGGATAAAAAGAAAAAAGAGATGTAAATCATTAGAGGTGCGTCAAAGGGTAAAAGCAGACCTTTTGACGCACCTTTTTGTTGATGGTGAGTTAATGCTTGAATTTGGCTAATAGAAGAGGATAATAAAAAAGAGGAAGATGATTTTTAGAAAGAAGGTTTGTGCCTTGAAGCCATTTATCAATAAGTTATTTGTATACAGTCTCCTTACTTTTATTCTCGTTTATTTCTTATCTGTTATATGGAAATTATCATTGGTGGATATTTTATTATCATCGAGTGGATTGGTCATGCTCGTATCTGCTTTGATCTTGTTACCTAAGCAAAATCTTAAGCTTCCGTTCACTTTAATTGTCTTCTCATTGCTCATTTTGTACGTCACTTCAGCAAGTCCGATTGTTTTATGGAATGGCCTAAGAGAAATGAGTGCTGTCGTTCCACTCATTGTTCTTGTGAGCTTAGTGAGTTGGATGATTGGTCATCGCCCTTATGTGATAGCGCTGATGACTAAAATGAACCGGTACATAACTAGCTCAACTCGCTTTTTTACATTGGTGGCTGGTACGAGTCATATAATCTCTTCTTTTATGGCGGTTGGAGGGGTACCATTTGTTTATCAAATGTTTCGTAATACGAAGAGAGATTCAGTATCGCAAAATGCTTGGGACTTTACGATTAGTACGGCAATTATGCGTGGATTTACCCTAACGGTTCTTTGGGCAACCGTCCATCCTGCATTTGTCTATGCTGTTGCGGGAACAGATGCCCCGCTAATGGCTACAGTATTAAAAGGAATCGGTCTGACGGGCTTAGGGTTTATGACAGGAATACTCTTATTTCGTTTGCAAATGAAGAAAAACGATATTCCAGATACGGTTATGCCAAACTTACATTTCAAAGAGCAAGAACCTGAAAAAGGGCTAGTGGGAAAGTTTTTCTTTTGGATATTCGTTCTAATGGGAGGGATTTTCTTATCGATTCAGTGGTTAAAACTTGATATTCTGCTTGCCGTCCCTGTTGTGATTATGATGGTTACGACTCTTTATTTTTTTGTGAACAAAGAAATGTCCACGTATAAGCAACGATTTAGAAAATTAATCACAATCGACTTTGAGAATAAGAAAAAAGAAATGGTTTTGATCTTATCGGCGGGCTTATTAGTAGGTACGTTAAAAGAAACCGGTTATGGTCACGTTTTATTTGCCTATTTCTTATCGGCGATTGATTTTGTGAATATTAATATTCTAATCGGACTTACGCTTGTTGTAATCGTCTTAGGATTTTGTGGTTTTCCTCCCATTCCGGCTATGATTCTACTTTCGGGCATTTTAGTAGATATTCCAGGAGGGTATTCTACTGATGTCATTGCATTGTCCTTGTTGCTCGGTGTTTCTGTTACTTTAGTTACCGCGCCCGTTACGGTCCCACTTCTATTAATTAGTAGTCAAAATGGACGGAGCTTAGCTGAAAATGGGATTGGCTGGAATTTAGGGTTTGGAGTTCTCTTTCTACTCATTGGATTGGCTTACATTCAATTGCTAACAATCTTTTAAAAGAGAGAGCGCTTTGATGTTTTTTCTATGATGGAAAGGAGAAAAAACAAGAATAATTCGTTGTGAGGATTTAGTCACTCGTAAAGTCTTTGACGCGATTCTGTAATTGGCAAACAAAGTGGTGGGTCTGGGAGAAGTCGTGTCATTATGATCGACCGGCCTAATTGAAGGTCTTTCTTTCGTATCTGTACATAAAGGTCATCCAGAAGAGCTCGCTCGTCCGCGGAGGTTCGAAATGGCTGCAGCGTTAAATCGATTATGGACCCTTGATTGTCGGTAGGGGTGAAGAATTTAAAATGTTTAGATCAAGCACCCGTTAAATGGGTGCTTTTTTATTTTTATCTCTGTTGTTTATATTTTCTGCTAGTTCTATCGGTCATTAGCCCAAGAACAAGCAAACATAATTGAATACAATATCGTAATAGAAAGTTTAACATACTAAAAAAAGACAATGGCAACGATAAAAATTTATTCATTTAGGACATGTTTTCTAAAGGTTGGTGAGAGGGATGGAAATTAATAATAAGAAGACATTAAGAGTTGGAGATTGGATCAAAGGAAAATCTAGAACTGGTGAATTAATTCATGGCTACATTGATGGGATCGAGCTCTATAATACTCTTATTAGAGTATTAATCTTGAAAAGTGACAATAAGAATCTAGTTGGAAGGTATATGAAGTTAGACGAAAGAGAAGTGGAGGTACAATCCCCGATAACGAACTTCAATGAAGGGGAATTATTGAACTTAATTGACATGGCTCTTTCTACGAAGGACGAACGATGGTTTTATGAATTAGCTTCAAAACTCAATAAAATTAAAAGACTTTCTTCTATATGAATAGAAGAGTGATTGAAGGGTCGGGAAAGGCTTGAGTTGTATAGTTGAACAGAAAGGGGATGATGTTTCCGTCAAGATAAACAATCTCAATCATCCCCTAATCCAGCAAGTAAGGATTTGATTTCTTGCTTCAATGAAGTGTCTGAAAAATTAGTTTTCAAATGGGGAATATGTTGGTACGATTATCTATACAGCAACCAAAATAAATGCAATAGGAGGGTTAGTATTGAGAACAGTTGCCTTTTATAAAGAGGACAAGCCGGTACTAGGTGTGAAAACAAGTGAAGGAATATTAGACGTTGAAATGGCAGCATGTAAGTACTCTGAGATTAAAGGAGTACCATTGTCTGTAACGGAATTGATTGCTTTTGGTGAGAAGGGCATAAAGGCGCTTGAAACATTAGTACAAAAAGCGTTAGCAAGTAAAGATGAATTAATAAAAGAAAAGGATTTATCTTTTGCGCCATGTGTTCCTGATCCTGAGAAGATTATTTGTGTTGGATTAAATTATAAGAAACACGCCGATGAATGCAAGATGGACTATCCGCCTACTCCCATTTTGTTCAGTAAGTTTTCAAATGCTCTAAGTGGACACAATGCTTTTGTAACACTCCCGAGTAACGGAAGTGAATTTGATTATGAAGCGGAGTTAGTGCTTGTGATCGGAAAGGAAGCAAAGGATGTAACAAAACAAGACGCACTTTCCTACTTATATGGGTATTGTAATGGTAATGATTTGTCCGTTCGTGATTTGCAATTTACAAGTTCCCAATGGTTGTTAGGCAAAACGACGGATGAGTTTTGTCCAATCGGACCGTATCTTGTAAGTAAGGATGAAGTAAGTGATCCAGATCAATTATCAATTAAACTTACTTTAAATGGCGAGCTTCGTCAGAATTCTAATACATCCGATATGATATTTAATTGCTCGGAAATTATTAGTTACATATCGCAACATATGACACTTAAACCTGGTGATATCATCTTAACAGGTACTCCAGAAGGGGTTATCATGGGTGAACCGATTGATAGACGCGTTTGGTTGAAATCGGGTGATGAAGTAAAAGTTGAGATTGAAGGTTTAGGAGAACTGACGACAACTTTCAAATAAATATTGTACGAGATGTTAAGCTAAGCTTAATGTCTCTTTTATATGTAGATTTTATAGTGGAATGATTACAATCAGCTATATTTAGTAAAAAAGTTATGAGAAGATATTGATATGAAAAGCAGATTATGATAGATTATTAATTCCGACGGGATAATTTCAGCTTAGATTTTTTTTGAAAAAAAACAAGAAAAAAATGTTGCGCAGAATTAAATCGTGTGATATAGTATTAATTGTTGGTGAGGCGATACGGGGCCTTAGCTCAGCTGGGAGAGCGCCTGCCTTGCACGCAGGAGGTCAGCGGTTCGATCCCGCTAGGCTCCACCAAAATTTGGACCTTTAGCTCAGTTGGTTAGAGCAGTCGGCTCATAACCGATCGGTCGTAGGTTCGAGTCCTACAGGGTCCACCAACGAAACGAAACGCGGAGGAATACCCAAGTCCGGCTGAAGGGATCGGTCTTGAAAACCGACAGGCGGGTTAAACCGCGCGGGGGTTCGAATCCCTCTTCCTCCGCCATTATTATTCTTAGGTTTATTTAAATCGTGAATAAGCAGCGAGTAACATCAACTCATGCGTTTGAAAGAAACACGAGAAGAGGAAGATGTCCACTTCAGTGAAAAACATCATCCATTACTATATAACGACGCGGGGTGGAGCAGTCTGGTAGCTCGTCGGGCTCATAACCCGAAGGTCGGTGGTTCAAATCCGCCCCCCGCAATACCAAAATGGTCCGGTAGTTCAGTTGGTTAGAATGCCTGCCTGTCACGCAGGAGGTCGCGGGTTCGAGTCCCGTCCGGACCGCCATTATAACATGTATTAAATATGTGGAGGGGTAGCGAAGTGGCTAAACGCGGCGGACTGTAAATCCGCTCCCTCCGGGTTCGGCGGTTCGAATCCGTCCCCCTCCACCATTTATATAGGGGCATAGTTTAACGGTAGAACAGAGGTCTCCAAAACCTCCGGTGTGGGTTCGATTCCTACTGCCCCTGCCAATAATTTCATAAAAGTATACTATGGCGGTTGTGGCGAAGTGGTTAACGCACCGGATTGTGGTTCCGGCATTCGTGGGTTCGATTCCCATCAGCCGCCCCATTAAGTATTGGGCTATCGCCAAGCGGTAAGGCAACGGATTTTGATTCCGTCATGCGGAGGTTCGAATCCTCCTAGCCCAGCCAATGCGGAAGTAGTTCAGTGGTAGAACACCACCTTGCCAAGGTGGGGGTCGCGAGTTCGAATCTCGTCTTCCGCTCTTAAATAATGGCGGTATAGCCAAGTGGTAAGGCACGGGTCTGCAAAACCTTTATCCCCGGTTCAAATCCGGGTACCGCCTCCATATTATTCGTTTCTACCATGCCGGGGTGGTGGAATTGGCAGACACACAGGACTTAAAATCCTGCGGTAGGTGACTACCGTGCCGGTTCAAGTCCGGCCCTCGGCACCATATTTATAAGCGCCCTTAGCTCAGCTGGATAGAGTGTTTGACTACGAATCAAAAGGTCGGGAGTTCGAATCTCTCAGGGCGCGCCTTTACGGGAAGTGGCTCAGCTTGGTAGAGCACCTGGTTTGGGACCAGGGGGTCGCAGGTTCAAATCCTGTCTTCCCGACCATGACATTTTAATATGCGGGTGTAGTTTAGTGGTAAAACCTCAGCCTTCCAAGCTGATGTCGTGAGTTCGATTCTCATCACCCGCTCCAATATTGAATATGGGCCTATAGCTCAGCTGGTTAGAGCGCACGCCTGATAAGCGTGAGGTCGGTGGTTCGAGTCCACTTAGGCCCACCATATTCACATTAGAATTGTGATTACTAGGAGAAGTACTCAAGTGGCTGAAGAGGCGCCCCTGCTAAGGGTGTAGGTCGTTTACGCGGCGCGAGGGTTCAAATCCCTCCTTCTCCGCCATAGACAAGACAAGCTACTATGGCCCGTTGGTCAAGCGGTTAAGACACCGCCCTTTCACGGCGGTAACACGGGTTCGAATCCCGTACGGGTCACCATAAAATGTTGGAGGATTAGCTCAGCTGGGAGAGCACCTGCCTTACAAGCAGGGGGTCGGCGGTTCGATCCCGTCATCCTCCACCATTATGCCGGCCTAGCTCAATTGGTAGAGCAACTGACTTGTAATCAGTAGGTTGGGGGTTCAAGTCCTCTGGCCGGCACCACTTATTTAAGACCTTTGAGTTGTTCCGACACAGCAGTCTACGAAGCTTAGACTAGAAGAGGAAGGAACAGGGGAGACGACAGAGCGCAACATCGTCCGTAAGCTACATGAAATACTTCATTGTATATTCTACGAGCCATTAGCTCAGTTGGTAGAGCATCTGACTTTTAATCAGAGGGTCGAAGGTTCGAGTCCTTCATGGCTCACCATTTTAATATTATATTTGCGGGTGTGGCGGAATTGGCAGACGCGCTAGACTTAGGATCTAGTGTCTTATGACGTGGGGGTTCGACTCCCTTCACCCGCACCATTAATATTTAATGAGTGATAATAAATTTGATAGGTCTGGTGGCAATAGCAAAGAGGTCACACCCGTTCCCATGCCGAACACGGTCGTTAAGCTCTTTTGCGCCGATGGTAGTTGGGGGCTTCCCCCTGTGAGAGTAGGACGTTGCCAGGCAGAAAAAAGACAATCCAATGGATTGTCTTTTTTAATATGTAGAATCTTTTAAATTCGTCTGATCTATCGGAAAATATTCCATGAATCTTCTTGATGCCTGGGAGAGATAACGGTCTTTTAACCAGATAAGTGCGGAGGGCCTAGCCATAATCGTTGGATTTATAATTTCCTTAAAAAAAAGTTCGGTGTTTGGAATTAGATTGATTGCTGATTTTGGGACAATTGTAATTCCAATATCATGATTTGCCCAAATTAATAATGTCATTATATCACTGCTTTCGCAGATGATTTTAGGTTCAAATCCGTTTTTTAAGCAAGCATCTTTAAGAATATCAACTGTATAAATATCTTGGTTATACATAGAAGTTCCTTTTTGCCTACGTAATAGCATTAACGGTTTTTCTTTTAGTTCCGATAATTCAATTGTATTTGGATTATTTCCGATAATTCTATTAGGATTCATTGCTACAACTAACGGTTCATCGGGTAAATGAATCATATTAAAAATACTCGAATCAATAGGGAACCGAACGATTCCTAATTCAATAATTCGATTTTCTAACAGCTCCATGATCCTAATAGGATCTCCTTCCCAAACTTGAAATTGAACTTCTGCATATTGTTGTTGAAAGTTACGAATTCTCTCTGGTAGTAATTTGGCTCCAAGTGAAGCAATAGTGCCAATTGAGAGTGTACCTTTCGTCCCTTCTGACAATTCTTTCATTTCCTCTAAAGTACCAGACATTAACTCTAATATTTGCTTGGCACGATTATAAAGTAGTTTTCCTTCGTCTGTAATAATTAATTTTCTTGTATGTCTTTCAAACAACGTTACACCTAATTCACTCTCTAATAATTTTAATTGTTGACTGAGTGGAGGTTGAGCCATATGCAATCGCTTAGCTGCTCGTGAAATTTTTCCTTCCTCTACTATCGTAGTGAAATATCGTAGGTGTCGAATATTCATATAGAACATCCTTTCCTATGTCGGTTTAAGAGATTTCATGTTGAAGTCCGACGATTCTTATTCTTTACACAATACCTAACTATTAATTCATATCATAAATATATAAATATGGAATGTAAAGTGTATTTTTCAGAAAATTATAAATGTGGTATCTTAGTAACATATTCATAGTGGTAATCTTTTGAAAGGAGTGTAGTGAATCGTTTTTGATAGTTTAGATGAGACTTTTGTAAACGTTTTCTAAGATCTATTGTTAGATATTTTGTCCAATTCATGAGGAGTGCAATGATTTTTATGTATCTTAACCTAAGTAGAAAAGGTGGAATGAAGATGAAACAAATATCATTAAGTGTGAAGCTAACCCTCTTATTATTTTTATTCGTATTAGTAGGGTGTAATCAAAGTACTCAAGAGACGACTGGTGCAGAAGCAAAAGCCGAGACAACAAGTGAGCAATCTGATTTCCCGAAAAAACCGATAAATTGGGTCGTTCCTTTTGGACCAGGTTCAGTGACCGATCTAAGTACGCGATTAATAGCTGAAGAAATGTCGAAAAAATTAGGTGTACCGATCGTAGTAGACAATTTACCAGGTGGAGCAACTGTGCTTGGTCATGTGAAAGTTGCTCAGTCAAAAGCAGATGGGTATACAGTTGGTACAGGAGCATTGGCAGTAGAAATCACATTAGCTCAAACGGAAGCAGCTATTTCAGGGTTGGAAGATCTAGATGTACTAGCACAAATGGGAGAATATATTAATGCAATTAGTGTAAGTGCTGATAGTGAATGGAAAACATTAGAGGAATTAGGTAATTGGGCGGCTGAAAATCAAGGTGAGCTTGTTGTTACACCATCTGGAACAGGGGGAATTACTCATCTTTGGTGGGATTTAGTAGCTGAACATTTTGGAGCAGAAGACTATGGTTTATTAAGTGCTACAGGTGGAAATGATGCAATGTTACGCCTGTTATCTGGTGATTCAGATGTCGTTGTTACACCATTAAATGATGCAAAGGAACATGTTGAGGCTGGAAATGTACGTATCCTCGCTCTCACAACATCAGATAGAGTGGAACAGGTTGAAGACATACCGACAATCAGTGAATTTGGTGTAGAGAATTCATTAATCCATAACTATTTATTCATTGCACCAAATGGTCTACCAGAAGATGTAAGGGAAATCTTGTTATCAACTCTTGAAGGAGTTCTAGCAGATACAGAAGTGAAAAGCAAGCTTGAACAGTTAATGATGAACAATGTCTTTTTGAAAGAAGAAGAGTTAAAGAAGCAAAATGAAAAAGGGAAAGAAACTATTGAAACGATTATGGAAGATAGAACAGAGTAAGGATACTAAGTTGAGCCATTTTCTAGCAGTGTTTAGGCAAGCGATAAATAATGAAACGTTAAATATGTGAGTAGAAGTTGACTGGATTTTCTTGTTGATTAGAGATTCAGTCTTCTGATTTTCTAGAGAGGAGTAGCTCCTATGTTTGATTTAATGGTCAATTCATTATTGGCTCTGTTCGATTGGGCTCATTTACTGGCCTTGGTGGCAGGAGTAACCATCGGCATGTTCCTAGGATCAATTCCCGGACTTTCAGGAACTCTGGGTCTAGCCTTAATGGTTCCATTTACTTATAATATGCCACTCACGGTTGCAGTAGTATTGCTAACAGCTACTTATAAAGCTAGTTCGTTTTCTGGGAGTCTATCCTCGATTATGCTAGGAACTCCTGGTACTCCAGCAGCAGCTGCGACCATGTTTGATGGATATAAATTGTTTAAAAAGGGAAAAGGCTGGAAGGCTATTCAAATGTCAATTTACTCAAGTGCAACAGCTGATTTATTGACAGATATATTGCTTCTACTAGCTGTTGCTCCAATGGCGTTATTGGCGCTTATGTTTGGACCTCCTGAATTTTTAATTCTTGTTGCACTAGCATTGCTCTCAGTAGCTAGTATTTCTGAGACGAAAAAAGGCAGTTTGATAAAAAATATAATAAGTGGGTTAATTGGGCTATTTATTGCCATGATTGGGATGGAGGCGTTGGCAGGTTCACCTCGTTATACATTTGGTAGCACAAGTCTATTAAATGGGATTGATATTATGATTGCCGTTTTAGGTCTATTATGTCTACCGGAAGTTTTCATGCAAATTAGTCAAAAAGTAAAGAAGGGTAAGCTAGTTAAAGTGAAGGACGTAGGGAAAGAGGAAGAAGGTTTGACCTTCCTTGAATACATGAAAGCTTTGCCCTCTATTTTGAGAGGAACTATTGTGGGAGCTATTATTGGTATACTCCCAGGTGCTGGACCTTCAATGGGCGCTTTTATGAATTACCAAATGGAACATTCTCGTTCGAAAAGTAGAAAGGATAAAGTTCGGGTTGGGGAAGGTTCATTACGTGGTGTGGCAGCTGCAGAATCTGGGAATTCAGCTGTAGGAGGAGCCAACTTAATTCCAATGTTTTCTTTTGGAATACCTGGAGATGCTGCAGCAGCGATCTTAATAGGGGCTTTTGTTATTCATGGTGTTACCCCTGGCCCAATGATCATGGAAAGGTCACCAGATATTGTCTACACAGCTATACTTGGATTAATTATAGCGAATTTAATATTAATACCGATCGCCTTACTTTATAGCAAGATGTTTAAGCGGATTATTAATAAGATTGACGCATCGATCATTTATCCTATTGTATTAGTTATTTGTTTAGCGGCTGCTTATACAGTACGTCAATCAATGCTAGATCTCGCTATCATTGTGATTTTAGGATTACTAGGGATTCTTATTATTAAAGCAGGCTTTTCGCGAGTAGCAATCATCATTGGTTTAATATTAGGAGGTCTTACTGAACAATCATTTGGTCAAACTCTAATGATAGGAAAAGGGTCATTATTCGTTGTCTTTGATCGACCAATATCATTAGTTTTATTAACACTAGTTATCATTTTTCTACTGTGGTCATTACTTTCTAAAGCGGTTAAAGCGCGAAGTGAAAGTGCTAAGAAGGCGGGTGGAATTGAACAGTGAAGGATATAGTAGCTTTTTTCATTATGGGTTTAATAGCTATCGTAATGATCGTCATTACCCCGCATCAAACATTAGAGATGCAAGCACAGTTCGGCATAACGCCACGTACATTCCCTTACCTAATCTTATGGTCGATATTTGGATTATCAGTTATAGGAATCGTAACAGCAATTTACAAAATAGTAATCATTAGAAATAGAAATGAAAATGATATAGAACAAGGAGACGAGGAAAAAGGACAGGAAAATCAGATCAATATCGGAAAGCTGTTAACATTATTTATAATCTCACTAGTAACGCTTTATTTAATCACTTTGGTTGGTTTTTATTTGTCTGTCGGACTGTTGTTAGTGGTCGTATTTTATCTGTCAGGGAGGTCACACTGGGGGAAAAACATACTATATTCGATTGTTACGATGGCAATAATTTGGGTGTTTTTTGAAAAGGTAATGAACATTTTTCTTCCAACAGGGACGTTATTTTAATAGGCTCTTTTTGAGTTGTCTTCGTCTAGATAAGAAATAGTGATATTATTGATAGAGCAGGAAACATAGGAGGACGTCTAAAGGGTATGAACAGGCCTTTTTAGACGTTCTTTTTGTGTTTCTAGTAAGGAGCCTCTTATTTACTATTTATATTAATAACATATAAATAATGAATGAAACAGATATTTTTATAATAGTTTGAAATTTGCTACTATTTATATATAAGATCTTTACAAAAAAGGAGCGATTCTATTATGGATCAGAAATTAAAAGGGACTCTACCTGGAAAACCAAATTTTACTACTCCACCATTAATTAACAAACAAAAGCCTCGCTGTCCTCCTATGATTGATATTAAAAGTGCAGATGAGTTAGTTCCTTATTTAGATGCAGTGGCAAAGCGACCTTATAATCATGGCTTACATGCTGGATGGGATTTGAAACCAGGAGAGCGTGTGTTACTTCGGGTTGATAACTGGCATGATCCTATGGTTATCGAAGCTTGTAAGCGCATTCTCGAGAAGTATGGTACAAAATATGAAGTAAAGCACGTTGATAAAGGCCCTATTGTAAAGTGGAAGGGTCATAACGAAGTTGAGTATTATTTAGCGCGTACGAAAGAACTCGCAGAATGGATGGATGAATGGGAGGAAATCGAAAAGGAAAATAAATATGATAAACTCCTTTGGGGTTATGGAGGGCCGGTCTTAAGGGCTAATCGTGTTAAGATTCAAAGAATGCCTTTTATTACACCAGAATTAACAGCATCCCCTGCCCATACAATTCCTTATGAAATTATCGAGGCGATTGATCAGTGGACGTGGGATAAAATTAGAAAAGCAAAAAGAATTCGTATTACAGATCCAGAAGGTACAGATATTAGTTATACGAATCACGATGAGTATTATGATGAGAATCGCGAATTCTTCCATCCCGATTTAGTTAGTAAATTTTGGGGAGGAAATGAAGAGTTTGGAAAAACGTATTTGCCTGGACATGTATTAGGCAGACCATGGATGTACCTTCCTAAGGAGGATGCGACTGGTGTTATTGCCGGGACTAGTAACCATATCGGACCTGTACCTTGGATTCAGATGAAGGTTGATGGTGGTATAATTACTGAAATTAATGAAGGTGGGGAATATGGGGATAAGCTTCGCAAATTAAAAGCTGAAACGGATCATTTACAATATCCTGGTTCTCCAAATAAAGGGTTATTTCGTTGGTGGGAAGCATCAATTGGGACAAATCCTCATATTCATCGCCCAAGAAGAGGTTTTTTGCAAGGTTGGTTAAATTGCCTATATGAACGTATGCGCAGTGGTGTTATCCATTTAGGGTTTGGAACCATTATTTCTAGTGCAGTCGAGCGAGAGGCAGCAAAAATGGGTCTCCCTGTAGGACATTGGCATGTACATCTTTACTTTCCAACGATGACTTGTGAAATGGTTGGAGGAGGAACAGAAACGGTTATTCAAGATGGACATTTGTTGGCTTTGGATGATCCTGAAATCCGTAAACTCGCTTCGAAATTTGGCGACCCGGATCTATTGTTATCAGAATCTTGGATTCCAGCTGTTCCTGGATTAAATATGGGGGAGATTACTGGGAGCATTATGCAAAAGACCCTGAAGACTGGGTACTTACCGAACTAAATATTTGTGAGAACTACCATCCATTATTCATGAGTATGGTCGGGGCAGATCCGAAATATTGTAATAATCCGCTTTGGAAAAAAACAAACGTTCACGATGCATGCTCTTGTGGTGGGCATCATGGATAGGCATCATAGAAGCAAGTAAATTTTTATCGGGTAGCTTTTATCAAGCTACCCGATTTATAAATATAAGCCTTCTGCAAATGAATAAAGGAGAGTTTGTCTTTATTCTCCTAAAGCGAACAAGACGAGGTGAAAGAGATGAATGTGTTCATACAGATTTCTGTAATTGCTATTATCAGCTTATTTATATTACAGACATTTCGGCTTATATACCCAATCCGTAAAAAGGTTACATGTGCGACTGGTATGATGGCTACGATGATTATATCATCAATGGCTGGGTTGATAGTCGGGACAATTCTACCTCTCAGTCAAAATTATACGATGAGTTCCATTCTTGCGATGATTATTGGAATTGGGGCAGGAGTCATTATAGGAATCCTTTTTAATACGATGACCATTCTTGAAGGAATCATGGGTGGTATTATGGGTGGATTAATGGGTGCCATGATGGGGGAAATGCTCCCTGTTCAATCTATTTATATTGTAACGATTGTTTTACTTGTCGTTTTATTGATAACTCTATTATTATTAAAGAAAACAATAAAAGAAGAAGCAGGGATCGTCCATATAACAGAACCAACTGGTGTACAAATTAAGAGTTTATCAATTATTATCTCTTGTGTAACAGTCGCTATGTTCATGATGATCATGTTTGGTTTTTCTTTTAACACAGACAAATCACTGAAAACAGATCATATGCACCATCACAAAGCAGAGTAATTCGTTAACGACTTTTATATAAAATTGTAAGAGCGAGGTAAACCACCGGCTTCTAGAAAGTAGTGGTTTATTTTTTTTTTTTTTTTTTGATGTGTTTGTCTGTACTAGATATGATCTCTTTGTGAGCAAAATCACTTCTTCAAAGTTTGAAAACATTATAATTAAGGAATAGTAAAAGAATGGAATGAAAGACTATTTTATTGACTAATTGTTGGAGGACAAAAAGTGGAAGTGATTGCTTCTTATTTAGAAGAGCCTTTGTTATTATTATTTGTTATTCTGTTTCTTGGATCGATACTTGGACAAACGAAAATAAAGGGACTTAGTTTAGGGACTTCGGGAGTCCTGCTTGTAGCGATGGTATTCGGTCACTTTGGTTATCAGATCTCTGCTACCGTACAAAACTTAGGATTGAGTTTGTTCATCGTTGCTGTTGGTTTGCAAGCAGGCCCCCGCTTTTTTCGGATGATGCGTTCAAGTGGCGTGGTATTTGGCATCATAGGCTTGTTAATAGTCCTTGTTGCTGCCGTAACTACCGTTATTGTGTCTAAGCTATTTCATCTATCGCCAGCTTTAAGTATTGGATTAATGACTGGTGCTTTAACAAGTACACCTGGTTTAGCAGCAGCTTTGCAGGCAACGAACGACCCACTAGCTTCAGTGGGCTATGGAATTGCGTATCCTTTTGGTGTCATTGCTGTAGTGTTATTTGTTCAACTCTTGCCTAAAGTACGAAAGATTGATCTTATGAAAGACTTACACGAAAAAGTCGATCCAGTTCGAAATGAAGGTTCACCTGAAGTGATAACGATTGAAGTAACAAATACTGCGATCAACAAGCGAACATTAAAAGAGTTAGGTTTTCATCGATATAAATCGGTCGTTATTAGTCGAGTAATCAGAGGCAATCGTAATATAATTGCTTTAAACGACACTGTTATTTTAACTGGAGACCGGTTGGTTGCCGTTGGTTTACGAGTTGATTTGGATGAACTATGTAGCGACATTGGTGAAGAAGTGGAAGTCAATTTACGTAACTCTGATCATGTCCAATTACGAAAAGTTACGGTTGATTCAGAAGAACTAATCGGAAAAAGCTTGCGTGAACTTGATTTAAGAAGAATGTATGGGGTAACGGTCACAAGAATGGAACGCGGAGGATTTGAGTTTAACCAAAATTCAAAATGGAGGATGGAAAGAGGAGATGTTTTGACATTAGTAAGTAGTGAAGACCGCCTTAATGAAGTAGAGAAAATCTTTTCTAAAAGAACACTCACTGTAACGAATGTACATATTTTCTCCTTAAGTTTAATTTTGTTAATAGGGATCATTGTTGGTATGGTACCAATTCAACTTGCCAATTTTGGAACAATTACGCTAGGGGTAGCAGGGGGACCATTATTTGTGGCTTTAATCATTGGTCATTTCGGGAAAATAGGTCCAATTCGTGCCCGCTATTTTCAACCGTCCAACCAGGTTATTCGCGATATTGGGCTAGTCTTATTCTTAGCAGGGGCAGGTACAACTGCTGGACAAGGATTGGTAGAAGTGGTAAAAGCAGAAGGACTTACACTCGTCTTAGGTGGTGCTTTCATTACGATTATTCCGATTGTCGCAGGATTTCTTATTGCTAGGGTGTTTTTCCAATTAAGTGTTATTCACTCGTTAGGTGCATTATGTGGGGGATTGACAAGCACACCTGGTTTAGGTGCGGTACAACAACTTATTGATGTAGAAGATCCAGCAGTTGCCTATGCGGCAGCTTATCCGTTTGCTTTAATATTTGTAGCGATTGCTTCACAATTATTAGTGTTGTTTCTATAGGTTAATGTTTAGTAAGTCAACAAGTGTCTGAGATTTCAAAGAACAAAATAGCTATTAAATGGAGGTTAAACAATGTTTGAAATAGAGAACATTCATCATGTCAGTCTTTCTGTAACTGACTTGGAAAAAGCAAAACATTTCTATGGTACACAACTAGGATTCAATGAAATAGAGCGTCCAAATTTTGATTTTCCTGGTGCTTGGTATCAAATTGGTAACCAGCAACTACACTTAATCGTACATCAACAATCCAATACGATTCGTGGGGACCTACCAATTGAATCAAAAGACGGTCATTTTGCCATACGTGTAAAAGATTATGATGAAACTTTAGTTTATTTAAAGAAAAAAGGAATTCTAGTTGTTGAAAAACCACATAGCAAAAGTGGTTTTGCTCAAATTTTCTGTGCTGATCCAGATGGAAACTTGATTGAATTTAATGTGGATCAAGAATGAAAGGGCAATCAGGCTATATACTAGCCTGATTTTCTTTAATGTGTAAGTAATGAGAATTTAAAAGCGTTAATTTTATTCATTAAATGATGTTAGTATTCTTTGGAAAAATATAAAATTGTTTCGATAAAAAATGGCCAAGGTAATCTACCTTGGCCATATACTTAATTATTTTGAGATTGGTTATGAGTATGATTTACGGAGCGTTGAATACCGGAACTAGAATATGATTGAACCATTTTATGTAGATCTTTATGTGCTTCTCGTAAGCGAATGGTTTCATCAAGAATTCTTTGAAAACCTTCTAGTTCTTTATCAGATGCATTTAAAACCGATTTAGTTAGTCCTTCAGCGATTTGTTGCAATGTGAAATCTCGATTCATCTTATATAATCCTTTCTTTTTTAGAAATCCTTATTATTTTTTGAAAACGATATTACGTACCTTATATAGTAGTAATGGTAAGGCTTTTAAGCAAAGAAGTATAGTTATCTAGCCTTATTTAGAGAATACTGAGACAATCTTACATATGAAAATAAAGTTATTTAAGTTTTTTCATTATTTGTTAGGAACTTGTAAACTTTGTTACAAAAATAAAAGAAGGAAATAAAAATTATAGCAAAATACGATATTTTTCGACAAAAGACATTTAAAACGTTATCGATATGAGTTATAATCTCCTTTGTGTCTTAATTTTCTATAAAGAGGTTGGTAAGATGTCTGTACATGAACAGTGGAAATCGAAATTAGGGTTTATTTTAGCGGCGGCCGGTTCAGCAATTGGCCTTGGAGCAATATGGAAGCTACCTTATGTAGCAGGTACATCTGGTGGAGGGGCATTTTTCTTAATGTTTATTCTCTTTACCATTTTGCTTGGTTTTCCGTTATTATTAGGGGAGTTTATTATAGGGCGGAGAGCACAAAGTGATGCAATTTCGACTTATAAAAAACTTGCTCCAAAAACAAAATGGCATTGGACTGGGAGGTTAGGTGTTTTTACGAGCTTCCTCGTTCTAACTTTCTATAGTGTTGTTGGTGGATGGATCATTCTTTATTTATTTCAAGCATTAACGGGTGGCTTGAATGGTTTGTCACAAGAGGAGTATGGACAGTTATTTGGAAATATTATTTCAAATCCAATTGAAGCATTAATTGGCCAAATTGCCTTTTTACTTATTACTGTTCTTGTTGTTTCAAAAGGGATACAACAAGGAATCGAGAAAGCTACTTCGTTTATGATGCCGGCATTATTTGTATTATTTTTACTTTTAGTAGCTCGTTCTCTTACACTAGAAGGGGCGATGGATGGAATTCGCTTTTTGTTAGTACCGGACTTCAGCCAATTGAATTCTGAGGTTGTTTTATTTGCGTTAGGTCAAGCATTCTTTGCTCTTTCTTTAGGGGTTTCGGTAATGGTGACATATAGTTCCTATTTGCCTAAAGATCAAAACTTGCCTAAATCAGCTTTATCCATTGTTGGGATGAATTTATTTATTGCATTACTAGCTGGCCTTGCAATTTTCCCTGGTGTATTTACATTTGGGTTAGAAGTAAGCGAAGGGCCAACTCTAGTGTTTGCTGTGTTACCAGCTGTATTTAATGAAATGCCATTCGGTATTTTATTTTTTATCGCATTTCTTATTCTTTTCTTGTTTGCAGCATTAACGTCTGCTTTCTCAATGGTTGAATCACTTGTAGCTTGTATAGCTAAAGATGATCAAACTAAAAGAAAGAAGTACACGTGGATTTCAGGTGCTATCATTTTCATCGTTGGAATTCCTTCGTGTTTATCATATGGTTTAATGGCAGACTTCGAACTATTTGGAAGAACTTTCTTTGATTTTGTTGATATGACAGTAAGTAATATTATGATGCCATTGGGTGCTCTAGCCGTATCTCTTTTTGTTACATTTAAAGTCTCAAGGGCGGATTTGATAGACGAACTTCAACATGGGTCAAAAGTGGGCAAAATATTCTTCAACGTATGGTTTTATTTGTTGAGGTATGTAACGCCACTAGCAATTATTATTGTGTTTTTAGATGTTTTAGGGGTAGGGGTATTTGACTGGTTTTAAGACTTTAAATAAATTTGTTTTTCATTAATTTCTTTTTAAGCCTAATGGATAAGTCCATTAGGCTTTTTTCCTGTTATTACATAACTTTAGCATCAACTGTTAAATCGTAAGGATGTTTTGAAGGAAGTGATCCATACTAAGAACAGAATGAGCCATTCAATAGAAACCGACCATTAGTTTCTAATTAGGAAAGAGAGGTTATGTACAATGAACTTTATTTGGGGGATATTCGGGATCTTAACGGTTTTTGCGATTGCTTTCTTATTTTCAAGCAATAAAAAAGCGATTAATTTAAAGACCATTCTTGGAGGTTTAGCCATTCAAGTTGGATTTGCAATTATTGTTTTGAAATGGGAAGCTGGGTTTGCTTTTTTACAATGGTTAACATTGGGGATTTCTGCTATTATTGACTACGCCAATGAGGGAATTGAATTTTTGTTTGGTGGGTTATTTCAAGCTGAAGGAATCGGGTTTGTTTTTGCCTTTCAAGTGTTAACCGTCGTTATCTTCTTTTCTTCATTAATTTCCATATTATATTACATAGGGCTTATGCAAAAAGTAATTCAGTTTTTAGGAGGGTTTCTGTCCAAAATATTAGGAACAAGTCGGACAGAATCAATGTCTGCAGCGGCTAATATTTTTGTTGGTCAAACGGAAGCACCATTAGTTGTCCGTCCTTTTATTGAGAAGATGACAAAATCAGAATTATTTGCTGTTATGACTGGGGGGCTTGCTTCAGTAGCAGGTTCAGTTCTTATCGGTTATTCATTACTAGGAGTTCCATTAGAATATCTGCTTGCAGCAAGCTTTATGGCGGCACCGGCAGGTTTAATTATGGCAAAAATGATTATGCCAGAAACAGAAACCTCACAGACATCTGACAAGGTCATGATTGATCGTGATATGGAATCAGCGAACGTTATTGATGCTGCGGCAAAAGGAGCAAGTGTAGGTTTGAATTTAGCTTTAAATATTGGGGCAATGTTATTAGCTTTTATTGCTTTAATTGCCTTAATTAATGGCCTTCTTGGAGTAATTGGAGGATGGTTTAACTTTGAAGGTCTAACATTAGAGCTTATACTTGGCTATCTATTTTCACCGCTTGCTTTTGCTATTGGTGTACCGTGGTCAGAAGCGATTATGGCAGGAGGTTTTATTGGTCAAAAGCTCGTGTTAAATGAATTTGTTGCTTATGCATCTTTCGCTCCACAAATGGATTCGCTTTCTGGTAAAACAGTTGCAGTGATCAGTTTTGCTTTATGTGGATTTGCTAATATATCCTCAGTGGGAATTTTGCTCGGCGGCCTTGGTAACTTAGCTCCAAACAGAAGGGCAGACATAGCAAGATTAGGGATGAAATCTGTACTTGCGGGAATGCTTGCTTCGTTATTAAGTGCAGCGATTGCGGGGATGTTGTACTAAATAGCAAAAGGGATGTGAAAAGAACAGGCCTAAATAATTAAGTGGCCTGTTTTTTTACTGTTGCTTCAATCATAGAGTAATTTGTTTGCTGCTCGTCATATTCAATCGTTACAATATCTGTATTTTCATTACCATTTGTTGAGACAACACCATGTAATGCATTTAGAGCTTCTAAAACATCTGGAATACAGTGGCCACAACTCATTTTCTCAATTTGTACTGAAATAGTCTTCATTATCTAGTCTCCTTTTTCCGTTAGCATTTGAAAAACAACTTGATGCTATACGGGAAGGTGCATATTCAGGAAAAGCAAAAAATATGAATAGAAATCAAGGTGTAAATTTGACAAAATGTCGAACGAATTATGTAAGATTTTCTAACTATTATATTGTCATAATTAAGATCACGAATTATAATTCGAATTAGGTAGAATTTTCTTAAAAATAAAAAGAGTAGCATAAGGGGGAATTTTTTTGGAGCAGATGATTAACTGGTTAAATGGTGTCCTGTGGAGTACACCAATGATTATTTTTTGTCTAGGTGTAGGTTTGCTCTTTTCTATTTTAACTAAGTTCCTACAGGTTAGGCACCTAAAAGACATGGTTTCATTAACGTTCAAAGGCAAGAGCTCAAGTGCTGGTATTTCTTCCTTTCAAGCTTTATCAATTGCCTTATCCGGTCGGGTTGGAACCGGTAATATTGCGGGTACAGCAACTGCGATCGCATTTGGTGGACCAGGTGCTGTATTCTGGATGTGGACAATTGCCTTTATTGGAGCTGCAAGTGCCTTTATTGAGTCTACGCTTGCGCAGATGTATAAGGTAAAACAAGATGGCCAGTATCGAGGTGGACCAGCATACTATATTGAAAAAGGGATTGGGTGGAAGTGGTATGCAGTTCTGTTTGCGGTTGCTACTTTGTTAGCAATGAGCTTGCTCATGCCAGGAATTCAATCTAATTCAATTGCTGTTGCTGTTGAGAATGCATTTTCGGTGAATACGTATGTAACTGCGACAATTCTTATTGCTATTATTGGTGTTATTATTTTTGGTGGGGTTAGACGTATCGCGAATGTAGCTCAATATGTTGTTCCATTTATGGCTGTTGCTTATATTCTTTTATCTCTCATTATTGTGTTTGTGAATATTACTGAACTACCCGCTGTCATAAGCCTGATCATTAGCAGCGCATTTGGTGCCGATGCAGCATTTGGAGGAATCATTGGTTTAGCCATTTCTTGGGGGTTAAGCGAGGAATTTATTCAAATGAAGCAGGGCAAGGTACAGGTCCACATGCGGCGGCAGCTGCTGAAGTATCGCATCCAGCTAAACAAGGTTTGGTGCAGTCATTCTCTGTTTATATTGATACCCTACTTGTTTGTTCGGCAACTGCTTTTATGATTTTGTTTACAGGTATGTATAATACGGAAAGTCCTGAAGGTGGATTTATTGTCAATAATTTAGGTACTGAAATACCTGCTGGGGCCGGTTACACACAAGCTGCAATTGAATCTGTCCTTCCTGGTTTCGGAGCTGCTTTTGTAGCGGTAGCACTATTCTTCTTTGCTTTTACTACAATTATGGCTTATTACTATATGGCCGAAACGAATATTGCTTATTTAATACGTGGGAAGTTTAACAAAGTAGGAATGTTTGTATTAAAAGTCGTTCTCCTATTAGCGGTCTTTTTTGGAGCGGTACGTGAGGCTGAACTTGCGTGGGCGTTTGGAGACGTAGGACTTGGATTAATGGTATGGTTAAATCTAATTGCCATTTTAATTTTAGCTAAGCCAGCGTTACGCACGCTAAAAGACTATGAAGAGCAAAAAAAGCAAGGGAAAGACCCTGTGTTTGATCCAAAGAAGTTAGGCATTAAAAATGCTGATTATTGGGAAGAAGAGTACAAGAAAGATCAAGAAAAAGATAAACTATCTAGTTAAAATGAGGGAGAGTCTTCTCTAATGAGGAGGCTCTTTTTGTATTAGTTAAGCAATGTTTTATCTGTAGAAAGGAAAGAAAGCAGGGGACATCGAAAAGGCGTATGGTCACTTTTACAATGTCTCCTGCTTTTTAATTAAAGTCGTTACTTGTCAATCAGGCCTTTTCTTTTGGCAAGCTCTAACTTTGCTTCGTTATACGTTAAACCAGATTGCTGATTAAGACGTTTCACTTCAGCAATATTTGTATTCGCAATTGTTTTCTCTTTGTTCTTCATTTAGGTCACACCACTTTTCATTGTACTTTATTCTATTATTTCTCTTCTTCCAATTTAATTAACCATCAAATTGCCTTAAGAGAGTATCCATTATTTGTATTGTGTTTATTGGAAGAGCGGAAAAATGTAATTGACTAGGAACCAGAGAAACCCAAAGAACATGATCAAATAGGATGCGTATTTGATAAAGGTGGCAAAGACCTTGCTTTTATCATTTTTTGTTTCAACATGTTTACGTTCAACATCTACATTTCGATTCATCATTCATTCCTCCTCTTTTTTGACGCTCTATGTTTCTATACCCAGTCCATTTAGTATGAAACCTTCCTCTATAGAGAAAGGTTTTGTTGTTACGCTATTCCTTTGGCGAGATCATGTCTTCAGGTTTTACAATTCGTTCAAATTCTTCATTAGACAAGAGTCCTGATTTTATTGCAGCTTCTTTAAGTGTTAAACCTTCCTTGTGAGCCAGTTTTGCTATTGTTGCGGCATTTTCGTAACCAATATGAGGATTAAGGGCTGTTACAAGCATTAATGATTGCTCTAGATTTTTTTGGATAACCTCATGATTTGGCTCAATCCCAACGGCACAATGATCATTAAAAGAAATCATTGAGTCACTGAGAAGTTGAACACTTTGTAATAAGTTAAAAATGATTACGGGTTTAAAAACATTTAATTCGAAATTACCTTGACTAGCGGCAAAGCCGATTGTGGCATCGTTGCCCATTACTTGACAGGCAACCATTGTTAAAGCCTCACTCTGTGTAGGATTTACTTTTCCAGGCATAATGGAGCTACCAGGCTCATTCGCTGGTATGGTAATTTCACCGATTCCTGACCTAGGACCACTTGCAAGCCATCTGACATCATTGGCGATCTTCATTAAGTCAGCTGCTAAAGCTTTGCAAGCACCATGTATGTAGACAATTTCATCGTGACTTGTAAGAGCATGAAACTTATTCTCCGCTGATGTGAACGTTTGATTCGTTGCCTTGCTAATATTTTCGGCTACTAGCTCACCAAACTTGGGGTGAGCATTAATACCAGTTCCGACAGCGGTACCGCCTATGGCTAATTCTCTTAATGGTTCTACGCTTTGGCGAATCATCAATTCTGTTTTCTCAAGCATCCGATGCCAACCGCTCATTTCTTGTCCGAGGGTGAGAGGGGTTGCATCTTGCAAGTGAGTACGACCTATTTTAATTAAATTATTGTATTGATAGGACTTTTGCTTTAATGTCTCTTTTAGTTTTCTTAATGCTGGTACTAGCTCATCTTCAATTTTCATAATAGCGGCAACATGCATCGCAGTTGGAAAGGTGTCGTTGGAACTTTGTGACTGATTAACGTCATCATTTGGGTGAACTTTTTCACTGCTATTTTGAGATGTTAGTATTTGATTAGCTCGATATGCGATTACTTCATTCACGTTCATATTTGATTGAGTACCGCTACCGGTTTGCCAAACTTTTAATGGAAAATGATCATTTAAATTTCCAGCAATGATTTCATCAGCAGCAGCAGTAATGGCATTCATCTTACTCTCGCTTAATTTCCCTAATTCATGATTGACGATCGCAGCGCTTTTTTTTAATTGAGCAAAGGCATAAATAACCTCTAAAGGCATCGTTTCTTTTCCAATATTGAAATTTTGACTACTACGTTGGGTCTGAGCACCCCACATTTTATCCGCTGGTACGTTGATTTCTCCAATTGTGTCTCGTTCAATCCGTTCGTTCATTGGTATCATCTCCACTTTAACATTTGAATTAGTGTAAATTTCGACGGTCTAACAACAGTTTATACATAGTCTGTAGAAGTTACACTATTTAAAAAGGAAGAATTTTACGAATTCATGCTGAAAAATCTCTCATTCAAATAAAAAGGTTAGGATGAAGCAATTAGCTTTTTAGCTTCTTTGTTCATCCTTGTCTATGCAAGTCATTCACACAATGTTTTGACCCCTTTTAAATACGTATAAATGCTATGATTTCCATCCAAACTCTCAGTTTGCAACCCAAATGAACGTTCTTGTTGAACATGTTTGTAACGCCAAGTGTGATCTGTAATAGGGCAATAAATTTCCTCGGGTGGCAAGAGAGGAACAATATCAAATATATTCACATATCTCTCGCTTTGTTTGAGTCGTATGTTGCATAAAGTTGAAAATAAATCGTTACCTACACGTGGGCTGGCAAAAGTAAACAGTGACGTATTGAATCGACTACACGCTAAATCTAGCGCACATATGGTAGCGAGTGCTGCTCCTAGGCTGTGACCTGTCACGTATATAGGTTTTGAACGAGAAACGTTCTTTAAGCTGTGAGTGATGGCTTCTCTACATGAGGAGTAGGTCGTTAGAAATCCGGCATGAACAAGGGGAAGGTCGTTCATGTTAGTATAGGGAAAGGTTTGTTGGGAAACCTCCGCATCAATTATCCAGTCGGAGTTAGATTCTGTACCACGAAAAGCAATAATGATGTTTTTTTTTGATTCTAGAATAAAGCCAAACCATTCTTCTTTCCCCATTGCCAAAGCTTTGAAGCTAAGAATATTCTTATATCCAATAGGTTTCGTAAAAGCACCATCCATTTCATATTGCTTGTATGTTTGTAAACAACAATTTGCTAAAAATAAAGGAAGTAGCTTAGCCTCTTGTCGATCCATATAAGTGCCCCTCCTTACGGTTTTTAATTTAATATATGTATAGGTGTTAGTCTAGGTTTCTAGCTTTTTCAATTTTCTAACTGGATTTAATGATTAAATATGTGTATGAAGTTTTGAAAAGGGAATTTGAAAGCATGCATAGAAGTATTAAAAGATATTTCATTTATGAAAGGGAGGATTTGATGACGGAACAAAATGAAAAAAGCAACGTTCAAAAGCAGTTTGGTCAAAACGCGGAAAACTATGTAACAAGTCAAACTCACGCTAAAGGGGTAGATTTAAAAAAGTTAGTTGGGATCCAAAGCTTTTTGGGAGATGAATTTGTATTAGATATTGCTACAGGAGGTGGACATGTAGCCAATGCAGTCGCCTCTAGAGTAAAAAAGGTAGTTGCCTTTGATTTAACCGATGAAATCTTGGAGGCTGCTAGAGGATTTATTGAAATGAATGGTCATCGTAATGTTGAATTTGTAAAAGGGGATGCAGAACAACTCCCTTTTAGTGATGAAGAATTTGATGTAATCACTTGTCGTATTGCCGCACACCATTTTCCTAATCCAAAAGCTTTTGTTCAGGAGGTTTTCCGTACATTGAAAAAGGGAGGGACGTTTTTATTTATTGATAATGTTGCCCCTGAACTTGATTCCTTTGACCAATTTTATAATAAGGTAGAAAAAGATAGGGATTATAGTCATCAACGAGCTTGGAAAAAGACCGAATGGATCGAAATGCTAGAGAAGGCGGATTTTGATGTAGAAGAGATGTATACATTTAAGAAAACCTTTATTTACGAAAATTGGACTAACATGATGAAGCTTTCAAAGGAGAATAAAGAAAAGCTTTCAACCTTTATGCTTGATGCGCCTGATAATCACCATAAGAAATTCAATATTAAAATAGAAGATAGTAAAATAGTATCTTTCCAAGGTGAATCGATCCTTATAAAAGCAAGGAAAGGCTAATGTAATAAGATAAGAAAGAGATAAAATAAATCCCAAAATGTTAACGGTCAGCGTTAGTATTTTTATTATTGAACAATAATGGTTTTTCATTGCATATACGTTTGATTGTCATTTATCCGCCAAAGAGCAATAGACAGATGTTCGTAAGTTAAAACTTGAAAAGTAGCCGAGAAGGTAACATTTATTGAGTTTGTTATATCGATCTAAAATTTGAAAAAACAGAAAAATGAAAGCGGTTCAAATTACAAAATAGTCAGAAAAATATTTGAGCAATCTTATATCTTATGGTACTATAATAAGTACTTACAGGCAGTACATAAATCTACTGTGTAGGGACAAAAAGTGTCCAGGTATTGGGGATAATGATTAATAAGTTGCTTTGTAAGAGTGTAGAGAGAGAAAAATGTTTTTGGATTAGGAGGCTGCTTAAATGATCGATGTAGCAGATAAAAATGTACTACTACGTAACGATGTTAAGAAACTAGGCAATATTTTAGGGGAGATTTTGGTCCATCATGGTGGAATCTCACTTTTAGAAAAAGTTGAGAAGATACGTGAACTGACAAAGAATCTTCGGAAAAATTACAATGAGGAATCCTATCTTTTATTAAAACAAGAAATTTCTTCACTTGAACCACCAACACGTTCACAAGTGATTCGTGCTTTCTCGATTTACTTTCATTTAGTAAATATAGCTGAGCAAAATCACCGTATTCGTCGTAGACGCCAATATCAGTTACAGCAAGATGGAGTGATTCAACCGGTTTCGATAGAAAGCGCTGTTGTAGCTATCAAAGAAGGTCAGTATTCACAAGAAGTGATCCAACAAGTATTAAATGATTTGTCAATTGAATTAATTATTACCGCACATCCAACAGAAGCAACGAAGAGAACGGTACTGGAAATTCAAAAGAGGATTTCTACGATTCTTCAAGAGTTGGATAACCCGATGTTAACGAAGAAAGAAAAAAAGAATTTAGAGGAAAGTTTGTTCAATGATGTAACAGCTTTATGGCAAACAGATGAGTTACGTCATCGCAAACCAACCGTTATAGACGAAGTGAAAAATGGCTTATATTATTTTAAAGAAACACTTTTTGATGTTTTACCAGATATTCATCAAGAGTTAGAAGATCAGCTTGAAGAACATCTTCCAGAGACGAAATGGAATGTTCCTAATTTCTTACATTTTGGCTCTTGGATTGGTGGAGATCGAGATGGCAATCCGAATGTAACACCTGAAATTACATGGGAGACGTTAAAGTTACAACGTAAAGTAGTATTAAAAAAGTATGATGAAGCAATTGTTGATTTAATGAAGCGCTTCAGCCAATCTACTGCTCGTGTTTCGTTAGATGAAGAGTTGGTTAAGTCTGTAGAACATGAAGAAGAGATTTATCTAACTGAAGACGATTGTTGGCCGGTGAAATCGGAAGTATATCGTCGAAAGTTTGCTGTCATGCTTAAACGAATTCGCGAGGTAGGTAAGTCTGATGTAGGTTATCAAACATCAGAAGAACTTGAGAAAGATTTAATAATCGTTAAGGAAAGTGTTGAACAGCATCAGCCATCTCAACATAAGTTGAAGACGATTCGCAAAGTTATTCGTCAAGTTCAATTATTTGGTTTCCACTTGGCTACCCTTGACATTCGTAATCATAGTGGGGAGCATGAAGCGGCCATTACTGAGATCTTAAAAGTCGTCAATATTACTGATCGTTATGCTGATTTATCAGAGGAAGAGAAAATTAAGCTCCTAGAAAGTGTATTGAAGGATCCAAGACCCCTTTTATTACTTGAGGAGGATTATTCAAAAGAAACACAAGAAGTGTTAAAAGTATTCCAAATGATTAAAAAAGCTCATAATGAGTTTGGCAGTCGTTCCATTGAAGTCTATTTAGTTAGTATGACTCAGTCGGCAAGTGATTTGTTAGAAGTCCTTGTGTTAGCTAAAGAAGCTGGTATCTATCGTTTACATGCTGATGGGAAAATTGAAAGTGGATTGAATGTTGCGCCTTTACTAGAAACGATTGATGACCTTGTTGCAGGACCAAAGATTATGAAGACGCTTTTTGAAATGGGTGTGTATCGTAAGCATATTCAAGAGCGTGGTGATCATCAAGAAATTATGCTTGGGTACTCAGATGGTAGTAAAGACGGTGGTACTTTGACAGCGAATTGGAAGCTCTTTAAAGCACAACAAGAAATTCATAATATGGCTAGGGAATTTAATATTGGATTAAAGTTTTTCCATGGTCGTGGAGGTTCTTTAGGTCGTGGAGGCGGTCCGCTTAATCGCAGTATTCTGTCACAGCCTGCTGAAACGTTAGGTGACGGTGTGAAGATTACAGAACAGGGTGAAGTTTTGTCTTCGCGTTACCTACTTGAAGACATTGCTTATCGTAATCTTGAGCAAGCAGCTTCTGCCTTATTAGAGGCATCAGCTAAAGTTGCTAAGAAATCTGAGCAAGGAAAAATTCGTGAGGAAGCATGGGAAGTTGCGATGGAAGAGGTTTCGGCACACTCTTTGAAAAAGTATCAATCGCTAGTGTTTGGTGATCAAGATTTCCTTACTTACTTCAAACAAGCGACACCGTTGCGTGAACTAGGCGCATTGAATATAGGGTCTAGACCGATGAGTCGTAAGGGGAGCGAGCGATTTGAAGACCTCCGTGCTATCCCTTGGGTATTTGCGTGGACACAGTCTAGACAAATGATTCCAGCTTGGTACGCAGCAGGTACTGGTCTACAAACTTTTGCTTCTAAAGGGTCTGAAAACTTGAAACTGTTACAGGATATGTATCAACAATGGCCATTCTTTAGATCTACTATTAATAATTTACAAATGGCTTTGATGAAAGCAGATCTTTCAACGGCTAAAGAATATATTAAATTAATAGAGGATCAAACAATTGCTGATCGAATCTTTAACGATATTTCAGAAGAGTATAAGAGAACGAGAGAAATTCTTCTGCAAATTTCGGGTAACCTAGAACTACTTGATCATACACCTAATATTCAAGAATCTGTCCATCGTAGAAATCCGTATGTTGATCCACTTAACTTTTTACAAGTAGATCTCATTCAGAAAATGCGTCAATCGGAAGAAAGATCAGATGAGTTATTAACGGAAGTATTACTAACGATAAGTGGAATTGCGGCAGGGTTAGTGAATACTGGCTGATCATAAATGAAATAAAATGACTGAAACACATTCCTTTTTGGTTGAATGACGAAAAGGGATGTGTTTTTTTTGTGTTAAAATTCCGTTGAAATGTGTAATTTACGCAAGGGGGAGTAATAATGAAGTTTCGTGTCTCTGCTGTTCAATATCATCTTCATACGATTTCAAGTTTTGAGGAATTTGCAAATCAAGTAACTCATTATATAAAAACAGCTGCTGAATTTAAGTCAGATTTTGTCTTGTTTCCTGAGTTTTTCACGACTCAGTTATTATCAATTCCGCAAGAAAATGGAAGCCAAACCATTAATGATCTTCCTAAATATACGAAAAGCTATTATGATCTCTTTCAAAATCTTGCGAAAGAGTATGATATGCATATCATTGGTGGTACGCATGTTATCCAGAAAGAGGGACGCTTGTACAATGTAGCTCATCTCTTTTATCCAGATGGACGAATTGGCGAACAAGCAAAGCTTCACATGACACCAACTGAAGTAGAGGAGTGGGAATTAACCCCTGGAGATTCTCTTCGGATATTTGAAACGGAGAAAGGAAGAATTGCTTTATTAACATGTTATGACATTGAATTTCCTGAAGTTGTTCGAATGGTGAGAGGGATGGGAGCGGATGTTGTTTTTTGTCCTTCATGTACAGATGATCGTCATGGGTTTCATCGTGTTCGTTATACATGCCATGCTAGAACAATTGAAAATCAAGTATATGTAGTGACAACAGGAACGGTTGGCTCATTGCCTACAGTTGATTTTATGAGAGGGAACTTTGGCCAAGCGGCAGTAATTACACCGAATGATGTACCTTTTCCACAGCATGGAATCATGGCTGAAGGTGAAATGAATAATGATATGATTATTACTGCTGATCTTGACTTATCCCTTTTATACGACGTGCGTTTAAATGGTTCTGTTACAACATGGAGAGACCGTCGCTTTGACTTGTATCCGAATGTTTGTGTGAATACAATGGAGGAGGAAGACAATCTAACAGAAAAGGATCTGGTAAGGGATGTACAAAAAACAACTTTATCTTTTTCATGAAAAGCAAAACGTGAAAGTCATCATTCGAAATTATCAAGAAAATGATTTCGAACAGTTGATTCAGATCCAAAAAGCAAGCTTTCCTCCACCATTTCCTTCTGACCTATGGTGGAATAAAGAACAATTAAAAAATCATATCACCTTATTCCAAGAAGGGGCACTATGTGTGGAAGTCGAAGGACGACTTGTTGGTTCTATGACTGGTTTAATCGTTTCATTTGATCCTGCAAATCCTGAGCATACATGGGAAGACATCACCGATAATGGCTATATTCGAAATCATGATCCGAATGGAAATACGTTATACGTCGTTGATATTTGTGTTCATCCTGACTATAGAAAGCTTGATTTAGGGAAATGGTTAATGCAGTCGATGTATGAAGTGGTTGTTCATAAGGGACTTGACCGCTTGTTAGGTGGGGGAAGATTACCTGGTTATCATAAAGTAGCAGAAACAATGTCTGTTGAGCAATATTTACATGCAGTGATAAAAGGTGATTTAAAGGATCCTGTGACTACCTTTTTGTTACGTTGTGGTCGAACTCCGTTAGGAATTGTTACTAACTATTTAGAAGATAAAGAGTCAAGAAATTATGCTGCATTAATGGAATGGAGAAATCCTTTTAAATGACCTTGAATGCAGGTGACATTCGAGGATTATGCTACAGAGTAGATTCTTTTTCTCAATTTATGCAGACTACGGTGAGGAGAACGTTTTCCCCTCTCGTAGTCTTCTTGAATTTCTAATAAGTATTCTGTATAGTGAAAATTACTATATAGAAGTAGGGATGAAAATGAAATCTCAAAAGTTTTTAGATGTAATGGAACGAATCAAAAAAGCAAAAACGAAGCAATCGAATTTAATTGAATATAAACAAGACCTGGCAGGAGAAGAGCGGACGTTTTTCAGTGAAGAGCCGGGTATTTTATTTGTCTTATCAGGAGAATTGGAATACCAGATCGGGGAAACGAATTTTATCTTACTTAAACAAGGTGAGTATTTATTCTATCCAAAAGGGGTAACAGTGCAGCTCGAAATTGAAAATGGTTGCAGTAGTTTGCTTTTACCTTTAACGAAATCGATTACAGAATCTTTCATTCAATTGCTAGAAGAGTATAGAGGTTTTTCTCCACGACTACTAGAAGTACCAAAGCGTGTGTGCATTATGCAGGAAACTTGGTCAAACGAAATAGATAAATTACTGATCGACATGTTAGAAAAGTACTTAGAGAATAATGATTTTTTCATTCATCTATATGCGTGTGAAGTGATGTATCATATTTTTCCAAATGAGTATATGTTATCAAAGATATCGTATATTTTAGATATGTTTTATTATCCTGAATCGATTCGAATGGTCGAAGCTTTTCTGTTGCAGAATTATCAGCGGCCGCTTCGAGTCAGAAATATAGTTGAGAAGGTCAATGTGAGTGAATCACAATTGAATCGGTTATACAAAAGATATTTTCAACAGTCACCTATGGAACGTTTAACAGAAATTCGAATGGAACAGGCAGCCCTCTTACTTAAAAATCAATCGATAACAGTTACAGAAGCAGCAGGACAGGTAGGGTACCAAAGTATGTCTGCTTTTGTACAGCAATTTAAAAAGAAGTTTGGTGTTTCGCCAAAAGACTATCAATTATCTGGTAACAGGTAACTGCTGTTTATAGTGAAGAGGCGCCTAAAGCAAAATAGGCGCCTCTCCTTTTTTATTTAACTTCCTTCTTAGCATTTTTGAAGGATTGTAAATGGGCAGCGTGCATCGCACCCCATTGGCTCATTTGCTCCAAAATAGGAATTAAGCTCTTCCCATGCTCAGAAAGAGAATATTCGACTTTTGGTGGGATTTGTGCGTAAACCTTTCTTGTAATGAGATCATGTTCTTCTAATTCTCTCAGTTGAGATGTTAACATTTTTTGCGTAATCCCCGGTATAGACCGCTTTAACTCATTAAACCTCATCGTTTGATTTTGAACGAGAGGAAATAAGATTTTATGCTTCCACTTTCCTACCAATGCTTCTAAAGCAGAGTTTACTTGGCATTCACTCATTTTTCACCCTCCTTACAGTTTCCTTTTGTATACTATACCACTTTTAAGTGCGTACTTTTGAAAAGATAATATATAGTCCATAATAACAATGGAAAGGAAAAAAATAAAGGAGGTAGTTGATGTGAGTTTTCGCATACATCCCGAATTAGAATTAGGTCCAGTTAAATTAAAAGTTAGTAATCTTGAGAGATCCATTCAATTCTATAAAGAAATAATTGGCTTTAAAGTCTTAAATAAAGGAGAGAAAGTGGTGGAACTAACAGCAAATGATAAAGATGCTTTGCTAATTCTAGAAGAAGTATCAAATGCGCTTGTTTATCCGCCAGGTACTTCATTAGGACTTTATCATGTTGCAATATTATTACCCGAACGAAGTGATTTAGGATTATTTTTAAAGCATGTCGCGAACAAAGGAGTAAAAGTGGGTTCAGCCGATCATTTTGTTAGTGAGGCCCTTTATTTATCTGATCCTGATCACAACGGTCTTGAAATTTATAGAGACCGTCCAAGAGAAGGATGGACAAAATACGGCGATGATTACAAAATGGTCACTGAACCAATTGATGCACAGGGCTTGTTGCAGGCAGCTGGAGAACACGATTGGCAAGGGTTACCTGAAAAAACAACAATTGGACATATTCATTTACATGTTCGTGATTTATATGAGAGTAAAAATTTCTATCGAGATCTACTTGGGATGGACGTAACAGTAGGGAATATGACAAAATATGGAATGCTATTTATGGCTGCAGGTGGTTATCATCACCATATTGGCTTAAATATTTGGGCTGGTTCTGATGCCAAAATTAGACCTAAAAATGCAGTTGGGATTGAGTATTACACAATTCTATTGCCCGACGAAGAAGCATTGTCAAAAGTGGTTCATCACTTAACTGATAATCAGGTAACGATAATAGAAGTAGATGAAGGATGGCTAATAGAAGGTCCTTCAGGTGTTGGCATTCGTCTTCAAATAAAAAAAGGGGGGAACTAAATTGAATAAGAATGAGTTAGGTTTATTCATAGTTCGAGTTGTTGTTGGTCTTACGTTCTTTTTCCATGGACTTGATAAATTCCAAAGTGGGATAGCGAATATTGCAGGTTGGTTTGAGAGTATTGGGTTACCGGGATTCTTGGCTTATATTGTTGCTATTATTGAATTAGTTGGTGGACTAGCAATGGTCTTAGGAATTGGAACGAAAGTGATAGGAGCCTTATTTGCAATAATCATGGTAGGAGCCATATTGACAACAAAATGGCCAGAAGGCTTTCTTGGTGGATTTGAGTTAGATGTTATTCTACTTGCGGCATCTATACAACTGATTATTAGCAGCAGTCAAAGCTTTTCAATCGGAGCGTATTTTAACAAGCCTAAACATGAAACTGTTCAACATAATTAACAGGAAGAAGAGGTTGTCACGGAGCTGTGACAACCTCTATATTAGTTTGAAATCGGAAGAATAATCTCTTTTAATACTTTAACAGAATGATCAAATTGTTGCTTTTCTACATCATTTAGCTCAAGTTCAATGACCTGCTTCACACCATTTCGGTTAATAACCGCTGGAGTACCAATGAATACATCTTGATGGCCATACTCGCCGTCCAGATAGACAGATACCGGCAATATACAATTTTCGTTTTGTAAAATGGCTTTTGTAATCCGTGTTAAAGACATTCCTATGCCGTAGTAAGTGGAACCTTTTCGTTCAATAATGTGATAAGCGGCATCACGCACATTTTCAAATAGGCTTTCTAACTGTTCTTGGTTATACTCACTATTTTTAGCTAAATAGGTTTCAAGTCTTTCAACACCAATGGTTGTATGACTCCAAACAGGAAGTTCCGTATCCCCATGTTCACCAATAATATAGGCATGAACATTCCTTGAATCAATATCAAAATAATCTCCAAGCATATAGCGTAATCTAGCTGTATCTAAAGTCGTTCCGGAGCCAATTACTCGTTCTTTTGGTAACCCAGATTCTTTCCAAGTAACATACGTTAAAATATCAACTGGATTTGTAGCAATTAAAAATATCCCGTCAAAGTCATTATCCATAATATTCTTCACAATGTCTTTAAAAATCATCGTGTTTTTTCTAACGAGGTCAAGTCTTGTTTCTCCAGGCTTTTGTGGTAGACCTGCTGTTATGACAACTAGATCTGCTTCTGCACAATCTTTATAGGATCCATTCCAAATTTTAATAGAAGAAGGAGCAAAAGGGAGACCATGATTTAAGTCCATCACTTCACCTTCAGCGCGAAACTCATTTACATCAATTAAAACTAATTCTTCAACTGTTCCTTGATTGATTAATGAATAAGCATAACTACATCCAACGGCACCAGTTCCAATTAACACGACACGATTTACTTTTCCGTTCATAGTAAACCTCCTCTAAACACATTCTTATATGCTTTTGTTTACATCCTAAGTATAACAAATAATTGTGAAGTTTTTCACATTTTTATTTGGATAAATTGTGAACATCTTCACAAAGTTGGGTTGGTTTACTAGATGCCCATTTATAAAATACAGGACGATAAAATGAGAATTTATGGTACTCGTTGAATATAGTATAGAAAAAACAAAAGTGAGCATATTGAATGGGTAAATAGATTTGAAAGGGAAAGGAGTGAGAACAATTAAAAACATAGACGAATGGATTGAAAAGTACAAAGACCAAATAACTGCAACGTACCAACATCTTCACTCGATCGCAGAAGTTAGTTGGGAGGAACAAGAGACGACAAACTATTTGGCAAAAAGAGTCGGTCAATTGGGAATTGAATATTCTCTTTTTGATGATCATACGGGACTTGTTGCAGAATGGAAGGGAGATAGCCATGGTCCTACGGTTGCACTGAGAGCTGATATAGATGCCTTATGGCAAAATGTTAATGGTGTATGGAAGGCAAATCATTCATGTGGTCATGATGGACATGCAACAATGGTATTATATACGCTCAAAATGTTAATGGACATCGGCTATAAGCCTAAAGGGACATTGAAAATCATTTTTCAACCAGCTGAAGAGACGGGGACTGGCGCAAAAAAGTTCATAGACAAAGGAGTTGTTAATGACGTTTCTTATCTACTTGGCATTCATGTTAGACCAAGTGAAGAACTATCATTAAAAGAAGCTTCACCCGCCATTTATCATGGAGCTACGAAAATACTGCAAGGAAAGGTAAAGGGTGTTCAAGCACATGCTGCGAGGCCACATCAGGGAATAAATGTAATAGATTCAATCGGTGCAATCATAAATGCGGTTAATTCAATTAAGATCGATCCAAGAATATCCAGTTCTGCAAAAGTAACCATGGTACGTACGGAGGGAAGAAATTATAACATCATTCCGGATGAAGCGATTATTGGAATTGATCTTCGCGCACAAACGAATGAGGCAATGGAAACCCTTTTTGCTCAAGTTCAGAAAGCTGTAATGACAGCAGCTAGTTTTAATGGAGCTGAAATTGAACTAGAAACGCTCACATCAATGGTAGCCGCAGTTCCAAATAAAACGATGGAACAAATCATTCAAAAAGCGATAGAAGAGGTACTTGGTAAAGAAAGCGTATCACCGCCACTCGTAACGCCGGGTGGAGAGGATTTCCACTATTATGCTGCTCGGAATCCTAATTTAAAAGCAACGATGGTTGGTTTAGGAGCGGATCTTTCTCCTGGTTTACATCATCCCAATATGAGCTTCAATGTTACAGCTTTATTGGATGGAGTGAAGATATTGGCCGTTTCTATTATGAAACTATTTGAACAACCGAGAAGTGATAGTAAATAAACTGATAAAAGCTAAGGGTGCGTTTCAAAAGTTTCTTTTCTTTTTTGAGACGCACCCTATCTATGAATCTATCCTATTAAGACTGCTCTACAGTCAGATCAATGATGACACATAGAGGTTGTCGCAGATTTGAGACAACCTCCTGTTTAGAAAGGAGAGGGAGAATGAATCAAGCTATTTGTCTAGATACTGAGAATGTTACTATCACCTCCTTATATTGTTACTTTATGATTGAGCATAACAAAATGATCTGTAATAAGCGGAATCAGAATAAGAACAAACGAAAAGACTAGCAAATTCGTTTAGAAAGGGGAATAGCTGGTATAGCTCGTAAGAACAACTTCGTAGCACTGAGATAACTAGGGTTGAAGTAAGTTTTCTATGTTAACCCAGTAGTTAGAAATTATTTTGATCATAAATGTATTTACATATGGGATCCATCAGTTAGCCCTGAATCCTTTTTTTATTCATGTAACGAGTGTTCTTTTGCGCAAAGATCGACAATATAATTGGATAAATAGGGGTTAAAGGTGGGGGATAAATGGACAAATCACAAAAGCATACTAGAGAGTCTGAAACAAATACGTTACGAGTTAGGGGAGAAGGGATCGTTCAAGCTACACCTGATCAAGTTCAAATTACGATGGGAGTGACTACGTTAAATGAGAGCATTATTGATGCTCAACAGGAGAACGCTATGGCAATAAATGCTGTAATTTCTAGTCTTATTGAATTAGGAATCCCGGAACAAGATATTCAGACGACTGTTTACCGAATCGATCCAGAGTATGATTATATTGAAGGTGTTCAAGTCTTCCATGGTTACCGAGTTGCTCATCTCCTCCGAGTAACCCTTGATCAAATTGGAATAGCTGGAGTGGTGATTGATTCGGCTGTGAAAAATGGTGTGAATTCTATTGCTTCCATTCATTACACCGTGAAAGATCCTTCTCCTTTTTATCAACAAGCCTTAACAAATGCAGTTGAAAATGCTCTAGGAAAGGCCATTGTTTTAGCAGATGCTCTCAACGTTACGCTAAATCCAACCCCGATAGATGTGAAAGAAATCGATCGATCGCAAATTCAAGAGCGTTATCCAACCGTATTGGCAGCACAAACAGCAACTACAGCCATTCAACCTGGTCAATTAACGTTTGAAGCATCTATTGAAGCATTATTTAGCTACTTTTAAAATTTTAGTTAATATTGTAAAATAAATACAAAACGATATTGTGAAGTTTCCTCTTAGTTTCCTTCCTTCAGGGGTCTAATGAGGTCTTTTTTTATTTATAAACGAGAATATCGGGATTTTAAAAAGGAGTTTTAGAGAAATGAAGAAACCTAGCTTAATAACAGCAATTACATTATTCCTATTTGGAATCGTCTTACACTTTCCATTTCCAGACCGTACTCCTTTTGGTACACGAATCTTTTCAGTAGTCGGGATACCAGCTTATTCGAATACCGAGACTGAAACAGGTTTGCATTACGTAGGGCTTACGGCGCTTTTTTGTTTAGTCATCAGCCTTATGATTTTCTATTATTTATTACCTAAGTGGCGAGGTAGAGTAATTTTTTCATTAATATTAATCTTTCTTTTTGTTCCAACAGCTTTAATTAGTTCGTATCAATCTATGTTTGCAACAGGGATAAATGGGATCGTCTATCATAAAGAGTGGAGCAATTGTCTTTATGAGTTAAACGAAATAGAAATGGTTGCCGAGATTGAATGTGTGATCCCGTTGGAAAATAAGGGGCGTACTGATGTAACGTTTGAACTTGAAATGGTTGAGCGCTTTTTTTCAAAAGATGATTTGAAAACCTACTCGTTATTACAATCTCAAACAATTAAACTGTATAGACAGCAGAAAAAGGTGATTCGCATTGAAGGAACTTTCAATATGTCTGGTGAAGAGGCCTATTACTATTACAGTGAATCGAGTGGAATAGACATTATTTTGAAAGAGGAGAGTGGGAAAGAGAGAATGCTCTAACAACGTCAATATTCTACGAATTAGCTCGAATAATTACCTGTCTGTCTGACAATTACTACCGAATTTGTTCTACTTTTGTCAGGGGCTTGAATAGCTAGTTATGTTCATAGTAGGATTTTAATAGAATGATAAGTTAAGGAGTTGCTAATAATGAATAAAATCCTACTTGTTGTCTTAGGAATTATCGTTGTAGGGATAAGTGTTTACTTTATTACAAACAGCGATTCATCGAAAGAAGAGATGGTCCTTGCAGACGTAGAAGATGACATCGCTGAAGATGTAACAGAAAGAGAGGAAGCAGTAGAGACCGTTCCTACTGAAGAAAATGAAGAGCCATCTTATGAACAAAACATAGCATACCAAGAGGGAATGGAAAGCTCGGTTAAAGAAATAATAAAAATCCAACATCATTACCTCAATGATTTAGCAGGCTGGGGAAACGCGGAATCAATCGGCCCTGAACAATTAGGAACAGATGAAGATTGGAAAAAACTTCAAGAAGATATTGTTTGGTTAAAAGATGAAGGTTTTGCTCAGTCTACTGTACTAAAAGATATGGAAAGTGCTTATCAATTTTATTTAGTAGCTAGCAATACAGGTGATTCAATGTCAGTAAGATATCTTCATAGAATTTTCCATGATTTAGATGCTCATATTAATGATCGGAAAGTAGATCGGATTTGGGATGTTACTTTTGCCTTTGGTACTGAGGGAATGCAGGATCAGTTATATACATATTTGTCAGGGGTGGACAGTGAATAAGCTACTCATAAGTTGAAAGTGCTTTTCTTTCATTTGTGCTAAGATACTTTATAGGTAAAAGTAACATTTAGAAAGAGGAGTTAAAAGATGAGTTTACAGTTTTATGAAGGACAAGCCTTCTGGAAGTCACCGTCGGAATATCAACCAGGTACAATGTTAACAGATGAAAAAATAAGTGAAGTCGAACGTCACTTGCATGTTCGGTTGCCTCGAGGTTATATCGAGTTAATGAAACAGCAAAATGGTGGAGAGTTAGCATTTCGGTATGTCTTATTTGAAGATGGTGATGCTGCGATTATTCCCTATTTATATGAAGTAGAAATTGATCATGGAATTGGATTGTCTTCCGTGTTTATAGATGAATGTCGGTTACCAGATAAGCTCGTACTTTTAACAGGAGATCTACATTCCTGGTTAGCACTAGACTACCGAGAGAAGAGTAATCCGTCAGTCGTTTATATTACCGAGAGTGAAACTGAAAGTGGGAAATGGGACGAACATCCATTAGCAGATTCATTTGATCAATTTACAACAAAGCTTTTCTGTAAATAAGAATAAGAGGAAGAAAAGCGCAATGGACCCCATAACTCCATTGCGCTTGTTTCTTTGTATATAAGAAAAACGAAATTGGTAAAACTGACGGAAGAAATAACTTATGGTCATGTTGACTTTAAGAAAAAGTTAATAATTGTTTTATATCTTCTGCGCTTAAGGCCTGTAACGATTCTTCTCCTGGTTGAATAATAGCATCAACAAGTGCTTTTTTCCTGTCGTGTAAATCAAGTATTTTTTCTTCAATTGTCCCATTTGCTATCAATTTAATTACTTGCACTGTTTTAGTTTGGCCATAGCGATAGACACGATCTGCTGCTTGTTCTTCAATCGCAGGATTCCACCAAGTATCATATAGAATTACTGTATCGCCACCGATTAAATTAAGACCGGTTCCTCCTGCTTTTAATGAAACGAGAAAAAGGGGTTTTTCCCCATTATTGAATTGCTCAGCCATCTCAACTCGCTGTTTTGCAGGGGTTTGTCCATCTAAATAATGATACGTCCATTCTTTATTTAAAAAAGCTTCTTTAATAAGCTGTAGCATGGAAGTGAATTGTGAAAAGATAACGATTCGTTGCCCAGCTTGGATTCCTTCCTCTACATATTCTAATAACCTATTTAGTTTCCCTGACTCGTATTTGTCCTCATGATTGATTAAATTTGGATGACAACAAATTTGTCTCAAGCGTGTTAAACCAGCGAGAATTTCAATTCGCTTTTGCTGGAATTGATTTGTGACGATAGCATCATTCACATCTTCGGTTAACTGTTTTACTTGGGCTAGATACATCTTCTTTTGATCTTTACTTAAGTCTGTATATTGAACAGTCTCAATTTTCTCTGGAAGCTCTGACAATACATCTTTTTTTAGTCTACGTAATATAAAGGGTCGTACACGTTTTTTGATAACAGTGTTTTCCAGGTCTTTGAATTGTTTCTTCGTACCTAACATACCAGGTAATAGACTATGGAAGATCGAAAATAACTCATCTTGATGATTTTCAATGGGAGTCCCACTTAAAGCAAAGCAACTGCCGGCTTGAAGGGAACGGACAGATTTTGTTGTTTTCGTTGCATCATTTTTGATAGCTTGTGCTTCATCAAGAATAATGGTTTGAAATAAATGATTCTCATAGTTCTTATAATCACGCTGAAGTAATGGATAAGAAGTAATAAACACATCTGTTTCCTTTATATTGCCTTGGAATAACTGTTCACGTGTTTGTTTTGTTCCGGCTAGAACGATTGTTTTTAAAGCTGGGGCAAACTTCCTTATCTCCTTTTCCCAGTTGTAAATAAGGCTAGCGGGAGCAACAATCATTGCTTGAAAAGTAGGTCGCACCTCTATTTCGGCTTGTAAAAAAGCGATTGTTTGGACTGTTTTCCCAAGTCCCATATCATCGGCTAAAATACCACTAAGGCCAACTAGATTTAATGTTCGCAACCATCGATAACCATTTACTTGATAATCTCGAAGTTCGGCATGGAAATCCTTTGGCATCGGCCAATCGCTAAATTCAGGTTGTTGTACATCAGATAGCAATTGATGCAGTCTTTTCGAAATACGAGTTGAAGACGTTGCTTTCTCAAGTTCAAAGGCTTTGTGTAAGGGAATAGCCATGTCTTTGTCGAGTGAACGTTTCGTAGTTGTAACGGTTTTGATAACCTTTTTCATTGAATCAAATCGTTCATGATTTAATTGTAAATAAGCACCTGAAGATAGTTTGTAGTATTTCATACCTGATTGAAGTGCTTGTAATACATTCATAATATCTGCCTCAGGAATGCCTTCAATAGAAAAAGAGACATCTAGCCAGTTCGTTTCATTGTTAACATCTAATTGAACCGATGGTGTTGTTGGCGGTATGGCAATCACTTTTTTTACGGCTGAAGTTGTGTAGACATCTAGTTGCTTTTGTAACAGAGGGAGCTCTTCAAACATAAAGGGAATAATCGTTTCCCAGTCAGAAAGAGTCAACTGTCCTTCGTTTATTGTGAAATTTGTTCGTTTAAGAACGTGTAGGATTTGTTCTTCCTTACGTACATCTCTTGTAATGATTTTCGTTGTAGCTTTTTCTTCACTCTCATAAAATGGATTGCGTATATGTTCCCCATATTCAAATGAGAGCCGTGCGTATAAGGTCCCATTATCAATATCAAGAAACAGTTTTGCTTGTAATGGGCGCTTCTCGATAGATTTATGTAAGGTATCCTGCAATGTAACTTGTCCAATGGAAGATAAAGTAGGTAATACATAAGAACAAAAGGCTTCAAGTTCTTCCTTAGGGATGAGATCTAACGTTTCGTTTGAAGTCGTATGCTCACCGATCATTTCTAATTCTTTTGCCTGAGTGGTTGTTAATGAATAGATTGTATTTCCTTCGATAAGAATTTGAAACGCTTCTTCGGCAAAGACAAATTGTTCTATATTGGAACTAGCTAACTGAATGAGACCGTGACGGTTTCGTGATTCTTCTAGCGAAAAATGTAGAAGGCGATCAGAACCTAAAGGTTTAATGGTTACATGGTTAATTTGATGATCATTTGATAGCAAATAAGATAAGTTTGCGCCATTTAATAAATCTAACAAAGAATGGAAAGTAATAGCTGGAATTTCAAGCGTCCTTGTTTGGTTTTGTCGATAATAAAAAGATTGATGTTGTTTGGTTGCTTGGATTTCTAGATGGGTATAAAGAAGCTCGAATACAGCTGAATCCTGTTCATTAAAATGATGATCTTTAGGGTCAAATGTAAAGTTTGGAGTAAACGTATATGCTTTTTTATCTATCCATGAATGAATAAATTCATCAATCTCTCTCACAACATACATTCGCTTATTACCTACTTTTAATTTTAATTCAACTTTATCAATCATCGAATGGTGATAGTTTGTTGAGAAGACTAGTTCATAATGAACGGCAAGTTCTTTTGTTTCTGAAAAAGGGAGTGGGTTTTCTTCAGCTGAAGACTGCTTAAATGCATAGAGCATAGAGCTCCTGGATTTTATAGGTGAAGTTTGAATCGTTTCAATCTCTTTTTGTTGCTCTTTAATGGCAAATAACATCGCAACAATATGCTTACATGCCCCAGAATATGTTAGCGCTGCTTCGCAATCGCATTGAAAGTCAATCTCTTCTTCGCCGTTTATGGTAACCTCGCAATCATATAAAAAAGATCCATCAACTGTAGCAGTATATTTTTGAGTAAGCGAATCATAGGATAAATCTGTTATTTTACCTAATCGGAAATAGTTAATTCCTCTATTAAAAGTAGCTTGACTGGAAGCTACAGACACAATAAAGGCCGCTTGAAGCCATGAATGTTTCATTAGGGGTCCTCCTTGTACAGTACTTCGCTCTAATCATAACATGGTGAATGGAAATCTAGCTCTTTTTCTGATTTTTCAAATGTGAGAAATTTCATTTACCGAACTTTAGATCTTTTTAGTTGACGAATGAACATGAATAGAGATACAATTTAGACACAATCTAATAGTAGACCATTTAATGGTTGATTCCTTCGGGGCTGGGTGAAAATCCCGACCGGCGGTGATGAAGCGAATGCTTCTTAGTCCGTGACCCGTTTCTAATGTATTAGAAGCGGTGGACCTGGTGCAAATCCGGGACCGACAGTGAAAGTCTGGATGGGAGAAGGAACGAATCGGCTGTGTGGTGTTTAGTTTTTTTAAAAAGCACCTTTTAATCAAAGGGGGTAGTCTATCCTTTTTGAAACATTGCTGAATGCGTTAATATATCAAAAAAGTATATATTGGACGCTTATTTCGTGATCTCTTTTTTAAATACTAGCCCTGAGTGTATGTAAGCTCAGGGCTTTTTGTGTTGAAATATATGGATGAAGGGGGCTTAAAATGATTGATTCTGATTATATGAAATTAGCATTAGATTTAGCTAGAAACACTCGTGGACAAACTTCCCCAAATCCGATGGTTGGTTCAGTAGTAGTAAAAGATGGTGCTATCGTAGGAATGGGAGCGCATTTAAAAGCTGGTGAAGGACATGCAGAAGTGCAAGCTCTAAAGATGGCAGGTGATGATGCACGTGGAGGGACGATCTATGTGACTCTTGAGCCGTGTAGTCATTTTGGAAAAACGCCACCGTGTGCTGACTTAATTATTGAAAAAGGATTAAGTAGGGTTGTAGTCGCAACGACCGATCCGAATCCGGCTGTAGCAGGAAGTGGGATTGAAAAATTGAAAAATGCGGGTATTGAAGTCGTAGTTGGTGTAGGTCGTGAAGATGCTGACAAGTTGAATGAAATTTTTTTTCACTATATTCAGACGGCCCAACCATTTGTAACGTTAAAATCGGCTACAACACTCGATGGAAAAACAGCAACGGTCACAGGACAAAGCAAGTGGATTACAGGAGACGAAGCTCGTGAAGATGTTCATCGTTATCGTCATACTCACGATGCGATACTCGTTGGGATCGGTACGGTACTAGCTGATGATCCTTCCTTAACTACTCGTTTACCGAATGGAGGGAAAAATCCAATTCGTGTTGTACTTGATCGCCGTTTACGTACACCAATTAATTGTAAGCTTGTTCAAGATCGAAAAGCACAAACGTGGATTTTAACAACAGATCAAGCATCTAATGAAAAACGAGAGGAATTAATGAGACTCGGTATAGAAGTGATTTTGTTGCCTGATGATTCGATTGAAACGATTCTACATATTCTTGGTTCAAAAGGGATAACGTCATTGTTTGTTGAAGGTGGTGCAGAAGTTAACGGCAGCTTTCTAAAAGCAAAAGCTGTCAACCAAGTGATCACCTATCTTGCGCCTAAGTTGTTTGGAGGTCATTCTGCTCCTACGGCAATAGGCGGACAAGGTTTTACTGAAGTAGAAGATGCGGTTGAATTAGAAATTGAAGAAATTGTTAAAATAGGTAATGATATAAAAGTTGTTTCGCGGGTGAAAGGAAGTGACTAAATGTTTACAGGTATTATTGAAGAATTAGGGACAGTTCAGGAAATGCGTTCAAGTGGAGAGTCAATGGTAATGTCGATTGGAGCAAGTCGAATTTTATCTGATGTTCAACTTGGTGATAGCATTGCAGTAAATGGTGTTTGTTTAACCGTAACTTCCTTTTCATCGTCTCACTTTACGGTTGATGTCATGCCTGAAACAGTAAGGGCAACAAGTTTACAGAAGCTTGGACGTGGCAGTAAGGTAAACTTAGAAAGAGCGATGAGCGCGAAAGGTCGGTTTGGAGGTCATTTTGTCTCTGGGCATGTTGACGGGATTGGAACCATTCTCTCAAAACAAACGGAACAAAATGCTGTATATTACCGAATTGGGATTAACTCGGAACTGCGTCACTATATGATTGAAAAAGGCTCTGTAGCAGTCGATGGTACGAGTTTAACGATCTTTGCAGTGGATGAGGAAAGTTTCACCCTTTCGATTATTCCACACACAATGGAAGAATCGATTATTGGCCTTAAAGGAATAGGGGATATTGTCAATATAGAATGCGACATGGTTGGAAAATATATTGAGCAATTTGTTTCGAGAAGTTTTAAGCCTAGCCACAACAAAGGAACATTAACAGAAGGTTTTTTGTCAGAGCACGGATTTAAATAAAAAAGAGGAGGGTGAAGGATATGGCGGACAAAAAGGAAGAAACAAAGTTGTTTGATCCGATTGAAGAGGCAATTTATGAGCTTATGCAAGGTCACTGTGTCATTGTTTGTGATGATGAGGATCGAGAAAATGAAGGGGATTTCGTTGCGATTGCTGAAAAAACGACGCCAGAAGTTATTAACTTTATGATTACTCATGGTCGTGGGCTTGTTTGTGCACCTATTACAGAAGATCGAGCGAAAGAACTTGATCTCATGCCAATGGTTGATCACAATACTGATCCTCACGGAACGGCATTCACAGTAAGCGTTGATCACTTTACGAATACAACTGGGATTTCAGCTAAGGAGCGCTCTGACACTGTTCAGGCATTAGTTGCGGACGATTCTAAGAAACATCATTTTAAACGCCCAGGTCATATTTTCCCGCTAATTGCGAAAAATGGTGGGGTCTTAAGACGAGCTGGTCATACTGAAGCGGCAGTTGATTTAGCGAGATTGGCTGGTTCTAAGCCTGCAGGTGTTATTTGTGAAATAATGAATGAAGACGGGACGATGGCAAGAGTTCCGGAGCTACGTAAAATTGCAGATGAACATCAGTTGAAAATGATAACGATTAAAGATTTAATCAAATATCGTCATCGTAAAGATCAACTAGTTAAACGAGAAGTTGATATTCAATTACCGACAGCGTTTGGTGATTTTCGTGCAGTTGGTTTCTCTGATATTATTGATGGCAAGGAAAGCGTCGCTCTTATAAAAGGTGAAGTCATTGAGGGAGAACCGACTTTAGTTCGAGTTCATTCTGAATGTTTAACCGGAGATGTTTTTGGCTCTCACCGCTGTGATTGTGGACCGCAATTACATGCAGCGTTAACACAAATTGAGCAAGAGGGTCGTGGGATTTTGCTTTATATGCGTCAAGAGGGTCGTGGGATTGGCTTAATGAACAAACTGAAAGCTTACAAACTTCAAGAAGAAGGCTATGATACAGTTGAAGCAAATGAGAAATTAGGATTTCCTGCTGATTTAAGAGATTATGGAATTGGAGCACAAATTCTCCGTGAACTGGGAGTTAGACAAATGCGTCTATTAACAAATAATCCACGAAAAATCACCGGATTAAAAGGGTATGAGCTTGAAGTAGTTGAACGTGTTCCGTTGCAGTTGCCACACAATAAAGATAACGAAAATTACTTAAAAACAAAATCTGAAAAATTAGGACATATGTTGCACTTCTAGGTGATGAAACAGTACTAATTATAAAATAAGATAAGTTAACTGAGGAGGAAGTTTTATTATGGGACAAACATTTGAAGGACATTTAGTAGGTACAGGTTTAAAAGTTGGGATTGTTGTAGGACGTTTTAATGAATTTATTACAAGTAAATTATTAGGTGGAGCCCAAGATGCGCTAAAGCGTCACGGCTTGAATGAAGAAGATGTTGATATCGCTTGGGTACCTGGTGCGTTTGAAATCCCTTTTGCAGCGAAAAAAATGGTTGATACAGGTAAATATGATGCGGTTATTACTCTAGGAACTGTAATAAGAGGAGCAACGCCTCACTTTGATTTTGTTTGTAATGAAGTAGCGAAAGGCGTCTCGCAATTATCATTAACTTCAGGAAAGCCTGTTATCTTTGGTGTACTGACAACAGATACAATTGAACAAGCGGTTGAAAGAGCAGGGACAAAAGCTGGAAATAAAGGTTGGGATGCGGCAACAGTTGCGATCGAAATGGCTAACCTAGGCAAAACATTTGAATAAATCTTTATCTTAAGAGAGGGACGGAATTTCAAAAGTCCGAACCTAACGAGGACGTCTTCAAAGGTCAGAAAAGGCTTTTAGGCGTCTTTTTTTAAATAGGCTATGTTAATTAACTCTGTTGATATTTGATAAAAGCGAACGAATGTTCTATAATATAAAAAAGAATGTTCGTTTGGAGGGTTTGGAATGACGTTAAGAGAGTTAATAGCAGAAATTAAAAAATTGAATTCCGCAGGACAGCATCGTTTAAAAGAATTCTTTATTAATTCTATTGCGTCATTTTCAGCCAGTGAACCAGTATTTCAAGAAGTGACTGAACGTAAAAATAAAAATGGATATACTTGCGTACATTGCAGTTCTAAACAGGTGGTTCGTTTCGGTAAATATAAGGTGAAAATTGGTCTTAAAGAAGTTGAACGCCAACGATACCGTTGTAAAGATTGCAGAAAAACATTTACAGATGTAACCCCAACGCCTCTGTACCGAAATCATAAGCCTGATAAATGGTTAGATTTCATTAAATGTATGTTGGAAGGCTATTCTCTTCGCAAATCGGCAGACCTTATTGGTGATGTTCATTTCGTTACACTTTTTTATTGGAGACATAAGGTGTTGTCTGCATTAAAGCAAATGGACTTTAATGAATTTTCAGGGATTGTAGAGATGGATGAAACCTATTTTTTGTATTCTGAAAAAGGTAAAAGAAACATTGAAGGGCGTAAGTCTCGCAAGCGTGGTGGCTCCTCAAGATTTCGTGGGATTAGTCACGAACAGGTTTGTGTCCTAATCGCACGAGACCGACAAAAAGCAACTTTTTCAGGGGTTCTTGGTACTGGTCGTATTATCAAAACTCAATTGGATAAAGCAATCGGCTCAAAATTGTCTTCGGACAATACACTTTGTACCGATGCTTGGAGAGCATTTTCTACCTATGCAAAAAGCAAAGGGTTGGAACATTATCGCTTTAAATCAGATGGTACAGAGCGTGTTAAAGGTCTTTATCATATACAAAATGTCAATAACTATCACAGTCGATTAAAAGGTTGGATACAAAGATTTAATGGCGTGGCTACAAAATACCTCGATAATTATTTGAGCTGGTTTCACTTCTTAGATGTAGTTAAACATCGTAGCGATAACGAAACAGTGAGTAAAATGATTGTAGAAAGCTCATTATTTTCATCCAATGAAACGTATAAAAGTCTAAGAATGATGAAATTTAAACAAACTGCTTAGTTTTACAATAGTCTGGGGGGAGTTGTTTTTTATGAAGAGAGGAATTAGCTTTGAAATTCCAAATGAATATGGAACCTTTCTTGGAGAAGTGCTAAAGCCAATTGACACAACTGTTTTCAGTTGGCGAATTGGTAACGGTGAGTCATATATAGTAGTTGATGATGAATTAGATGAAGAGCTTTTCTCAGAAGATAAAAAAGCAATTGAAGGTGCAGAACTCAAAAAACTATTAGAAAACAATAAGTATTATATTATTTTCGCTGACTTACAAGCATATCCAAAAGATGAATTTTCTGATATTGAGACCTATGAAGATTTTATTAAGAGCCAATGTGAGCTTGTTTTATTAGTGGTCGATAGCTGTTATGTCACTATCTATTGCAAAAATAAGGAAACAATCGAATTACTATACAAGAATGCAACACAATGTGGATTTGAAGATGTTGAATATATTACCGATGAAAACGATACAAGAACAAGGCTATCTGCGTGGTAATGACAAAAAAGACCTTTACGCATAAAGGTCTTTAAAATCAACATTATTATTTAACATAGCCTTTTAAATAAAAAGAGAAGTGAATTCAAAGAACAAAAAGAAAAATAATGCATATTGTAAATAAAGAACTTAATATATATGAAAAAAAGTCAACGAATTCTAATGAAATATGATAGAATAAATAGTGGTGAAAGCGCATACGAAATCAGCCTGTTGAGGCAAAGAAAACGTAGAGAGGTATTGTTATGCTTGTACCTTATAAAACAATTCATCAAAAGATCGCTATGGGACTTCTCTCATTTATGCCAGGAGAGAAAGAAATTAAGAAGCTTCAGAAAACAATCGACAGATATGAAAATGATCCAGACTGGAAGCTTTATTTATGGAAAGCAGAAGATTTTGTTGGTGTAGCGGGAATTACACTTAAAGATGATGGCGCTTATTTGCAACACATATGTGTGAATCCATCCTTTAGGCAAGAAGGAATAGGGAAGGCTATGTTGCAACAGTTAAAAAGTACGCTGCCGTGCCAACTAAATCCAACAAAGGAAACGAAAAAATTCCTAGAAGCATGTTTAGTAGAAGAAGAAAATGGAAGCTCTCATCAAGTATAGCGAGGATAGGTTAAAGGAAAGAAAGAAGACAGTTCACTATTGTGTTTACTGTCTTCTTTCTTTCCTTTTTTGTAACTGTTTATCACGTTCTTTAATCACTTCAGTACGGTCTCTCCTGCTATGTTTATGGATAATAGAGTCTTTAATAGATTGGGAATCAGCAAATATCCATTGTAACCCAAGTTTCTCACATCTAGCCTGACAGGCATTCAGTAATTTGTCGTCTGTAATAGGTAAATCAAGATCAGTAAATGGTAGTTGTCGGAGATTGATTGAATCTATTTGTTCTAGTAATAACTGTTCTAACTTTGCAACATCTAGACTTAGTTGAGATATTGCAGATGAATGGTTCGAGAGGGCCTCTAATGCTTTTTGATACATCCTAAGTGCTCCGTTGTCATTTTGTCTTCGGTGATGGTAGAGTCCAACTGCAATCTGAATTAACCCAACCCAGTAATCATCGCGTTCATTAGTTGGCTTTTTCTTCCAATACTCTTCTAACACTTCATGACATTCAAAATAGTCCCGTTCAACATGAAAGTAAATAATATAGTCAAGGTAGGCGGTTGGATACATGACACTAGCTCCTTTAACATTGAATTGTTTTAAGTCTATCACATTTATTTCTCAATTGGTTGATTCATATGTCACCTTAAAAAAATTGTGGTATAATTTCATCTAGTGTATATTAAGAAAGCTAGTGGTGGTATGATGAATCCGTATAATGTGAAACTTGACTTGTTTGAAGGCCCCTAGATCTTCTCTTGCATTTAATTAATGAAGCTGAAGTTGATATATATGATATTCCAGTTGCGGTAATTACAGATCAATATATGACGTATGTCCATGCTATGCAAGAGTTAGAGCTTGATGTAGCAAGTGAATATTTAGTAATGGCAGCTACATTACTTGCAATTAAAAGCAAAATGCTCCTTCCTAAACAGGAAGAAGAACTATTTGATGAAGATTGGGACATGGAAGAAGAAGACCCGCGTGAGGAACTTATTATTCGATTGGTTGAATACAAAAAATATAAAGAAGCAGCAATTGAGCTAAAAGAAAAGGAACAAAAAAGAAGTCTCGTTCATACCCGTCCTCCTGAAGACCTTGAACCATTCATTTCTGATGAAGAAAAAAGAGATGTGGCGATTCAAGGTGTTTCTTTGTTTGATATGCTAGGCGCGTATCAAAAATTATTAAAGCGTAAAGAATTAAAAGCGCCAAAGAAGACGACTGTAAGAAGTCAAGAGTATTCAATTGAGGATCGAATTCAAGAAATTTTACGAGAGTTAAAGAGGTTTAAGGGTGTTTGTCGCTTTGATGATTTATTTCCTATTAGAGAACGCGGACATATGGTTGTTAGTTTTTTAGCAATTTTAGAATTAATGAAAACGAAAGCAGTTAGGTGTGAGCAGTTGATGAACTTTTCAGACATCATGATTTACAGTATAGAGGAGGGTATCCACATTGACAATTCAAGAACTCCAAGCAACCATTGAGGGATTGTTATTTGTGGTTGGTGATGAAGGAATGACGATTCCAGCTATGGCCGATGTGATTGAGGTGGAAACTGATACAATTTCTGAGGCGATCTATTCCCTGCAATTGTTATTTAAAGAACAACAGCGTGGATTGCAAATTGTTGAAGTTGCTGGTGCATATCGATTAACAACATTACCAGAACACGCACCATACTTTAAGAAATTAGCGACATCACCATTGCATTCGGGTTTATCCCAAGCAGCTCTAGAAACATTGGCGATTGTAGCATACAGACAACCTATTACACGGATGGAAATTGAAGATATTAGAGGTGTTAAATCAGACCGCTCTATTCAAACATTGACGTCTAAGTTATTAATAAAAGAAGTTGGTCGAGCGACTGGACCAGGAAGACCGATTTTGTATGGAACAACAACCTTCTTCTTAGACCATTTTGGTTTAAAAAGTTTAGATGAATTGCCACCATTACCTGATAATATTGATGAAAGTTCTTTTGAAGAGGAAACAGACTTGTTTTTTCAAAAGTTTGAAGAGGACTTAGAAAAAGATTACTAGTTAGCTGATGAGATTGCTCATCGGCTTTTTTATTTGAACACAGGCGAGGGAAATCCTACTTCATATAACCCCTAGGGATGGTAGGTGGTAAGTAGCTTAAAGCAATATGACACACATAGACAATGATTTCGTGCATAGAATAAAACGTTAGTGATAAGGAGGGTTGATGATGAACGATCAAGAAAAGGAAATTTATCAATGGGTGCAAGATGTAAAAAGAATTTGGAATGAGCAAGGTTCACTTATTGAGGCACAAGTTGGTTATGGAAAGATAAAACCATTTATGAATTCGTTAATCACTTTATCGAATGAATTGCAATTCCCTCAATCACGGAGTAGTGATCAAGATCGACAAGTATATTTAAGTGAACTAGCTCATGAAGTATATGATAATTGGATTGATTTAGAACAAGTACGTGCTGAGGTAGGAGCGTCATTAGACCCAGTGCCAATTGGAGGTCATAAGCTTCCCCCGTTGCCTTATGCTTATAATGACTTGGAACCTTATATATCTGAAGAGATTATGAGGCTGCATCATAGTAAGCATCATCAAAGTTATGTTGATGGATTAAATAAAGCGGAAGAAGAAATGCAAAAAGCACGTAAAAAAAGAGATTATGATTTAATTAAGCATTGGGAAAGAGAAGCTGCTTTTCATGGAGCTGGACATTATTTACACACAATTTTCTGGAATATTATGAGTCCGCGTGGGGGAGGTCAGCCAAGTGGGGAGTTAGCCGCGCAAATTAACAAAGATTTTGGTAGTTTTAATAAAATGAAGGAGCACTTCTCAAAAGCGGCTGAAAAAGTGGAAGCGGTTGGATGGGCGTTGTTAGTTTGGTCGCCTCGAACACACCGTTTAGAAATATTACAAGCGGAAAAACATCAAAACTTAAGCCAACAAGACGTTATTCCATTATTAGTTTTGGATGTTTGGGAACACGCGTATTACTTACAATATAAGAACGAACGTGAACCTTATATTAATAATTGGTGGAACTTGGTTCATTGGCCGGAGGTGGAAAAAAGGTATTTGCAAGCAAGAAATGTAAGATGGGAAACATTTAAATAAACCGAAAAAGCTTTCTATATATAACTAGCCTTGAGAGCAGAAATCAGCTGCCTCAAGGCTAGTTGTGCTAATTTTTCAGCTCATGCCTACAACTTTTCATTCTTCTAGTAAATCAATAAAATAATTCTTTAAATCTTCCATCCTGCGTTTTTCGAGTGGCTTGTCAGTTCCGGCAATGATAATGGACGCTAACGTATCATTTTTATGGAATCCCCATGTTCTCCACCAGCTTCATGAACAGGTGCTCCTTCTGATTTAATGGTATGTCCTGGGCGGGCAGTTACGACCATTGTTGGACCATGGCTGTTAAGTGCACCGTCTAGTTGGTGAAAAATATCAGGATACTCTCCATATTTAATGGTACCTTGCTTCGTTAATTCAATATCTGCTATTTCTTCGTTACCTGAAATCTCCCAAGTTTGATTGTATTCGTCCTTCCAGCTCCCATTTTCTTTCACACGTAATTGTCCTGTTTTACCGACTTGATGGATGACCATTTCATCGCCATCTAGATATGAAATATGATCGATTCGTGGATCTTGTCTTAACTTTTCAGTTATTGCTTCGTAATGTACATTATTTGATGTAGGGTAAAGATAAGCTGAACGGTGATTATTTGCTATGACAATATCTCCGCTATTTGGTTCGTCAAGAAGAGACGCAATCGTGTATGGTGCTAGGATTGGTTCAAGATCGATCGCCGCTTCTGCTTTTTTAGGGTGTAATAAGTCTTGTCCATGGTCTCCCATAATGACAAAGATGTTTCTTTCTAGTGCTTCATCCCAGTTATCGTAAGCATTTAGAATGGTTTGTAGATGCTGATCTGTATTGGCAAAATGTTCAGGACTAACAGGACCATGTTTATGGGCATCTTTATCATAATTTGGAAAGAAGACCATAAGAAAATCAGGTTGTTCCTTTTCTTTTATAAGAGTTTCGGTAACTTGAGCCGAAAATTCGTCATTTAATCCAAAACGCTGAAAGATACTATCGCTTAACTTTTTATTTTGTACGGCTTTTGGAAGTACAGCTTGGCCAAAAGCTAGTAGATCCGGTCCTTTTGTTTCGAGTTGGTCTGGTAAATGCAGCAAAGCTTTAATATAACCAGGTACAATCACTTTGTGAGATGAATCTCCTCGATAAACAATTGTATTTATTGCACCTGTTGAATAACCTTTTTGATGTAAATCTTCATAAATCGTTTCAACTTCTGGTGATATATGATTTGAATTCAAATGGACAAGTGCATTTAACAACGTATCATTCATTCCTAGTTTCCAATATTTTGATAAGGTTGAACCATAATCAACGATCGTATCAGCCTGTGCATCATACCATACTAGACCTGGTAGTAAATGCTCTTTTGGGGAAGTGCCAGTTATTAATGTTGTCTCAATTGGGACAGACATTGATGGAAAGGGAGCAACAAGATCATGGTGAGTCATTCCTTTTTCCATTAAAAATGAAAGTGCTGGGAGAAACCCGCGATTTAAGCTCTCATCTAAAACGTCTTTTGTCATCGAATCAATGATAATAACAATTACGTTTTTCTCATGATCAGCAGCTGTTTTTGTTGATTGAGCTAAAGTCGCTCCATCAGATCGATCATTGTTACAGCCGATTAAAAGACACCCCATTAAAATGAATAAGAAAAGCTTCCTCATTATCATCACCTTCCTACTAATATGTTTGAATCTCCAACCCTTCGCCTTCTAACCATTCAGCATACAAGATCTTTTTAGCTCCTGGTAACCCTTGTCTATACAGTTCATCTATAAGCCAGCTTTCGTCTTTGTTTAGTTTTGTTAGACCTTCTGTAATAATTTCACCATCTAGTATTAAAAGAACCGGGAATGCAACCGTTTTTGTTGGGATGTTTAACTCACTATTAATAGGTGTTTCGTATGGATGCTTTCGTAAAACATTAACAGCTCCGTTTGTCTCAAGAACACCAAATTCAACTTCACGTACTGAGAATACCCCGCGGTCTCGTAAAAGGTGAAGCAATTGATCTAGATCCAGCTTATTACGTTTGAGTGCTTCATATTGGATCTTTCCATTTGAAATGATTAGTGTAGGCGTACCTTCTAACAATGGTCTTGAAGGACGAAATTTTTGAGTGATCATTTCAATCCCATAAATTAAAAATCCCCAAAAAACAACAGCGTATAAAACATAATGTAGCCCGATATCTTTATCGTAAATCGCATTACCGACAAGTTCCCCTAATACAAGAGCTGAAATAAAATCAAACGGTGTGAGTTGAGTTATTTGGTTTTTACCAAGTACTTTTGTCATCGCTAGAAGAGCAAAGAATCCAAAGCATAATTCAATCGTTAATGAGAGGAAATTTGTATTCACACTATATACCCCGCTTTTCTTTACGTTACAGCTTAGTTTGAGCGAAAGTTGAGGGAATTATGAGAGAAGAAATAATTAGCCGTCCGATTATGTGGATGAGGATAGTTTCCCTAAATTTCCAATGAGAATTTCCTATACAGTGATGCATATTAAGTGAAGAGGTATGTCGATTCATTTACAAAAATTGTAACTAATAGATCGACTCATTTCTTGTCATCCTATTATCATAAGCTTGAAACCAATTTGGTCTGAGCTTAAAAAAATTGTTGTAATCATAGGGGGATTTCGCAAGATGACAGTTGCTGCCAAAATGAAACAAACATTAGCTGGATTAAAAAGTGCTCAAGCAAGTTTAGAAACATTCGCTTTAGAAACGGAAAACCAGCAAGCAAAACAGCTTTTTCAGCAAATGGCTCAACAAACTCAGGGAGTTGTAGACGGCTTATCGCCACGCTTACAACAAATCGAGCAAGAAGAGCCTCAGTATAAGCAGTAAATACTTATATACGGCACGAGCCTTAAAGGGCTCGTGTCCGTTTACATATTAATCAAAGGAGAGATTTTATGAAGTGGCTCGTTCAACTATTATTCATATTATGCTTTTTGACAGCTTGCCAAATGGCAGAACCGCAGCAAGACATAAAGCCTTTGCAGTTAACAAATAAAGCAGTAGTGAATCAACAACAAGCTGATGATGCGAAAAAGATTGTCCTTTCCATGGAGGAAGTTATCGATGTAAAAGGGATCACAGATGAAAACAATATATATATTGCACCGAGAGTAAAGCATTTTGACCGTTTTCGTCTTAAAGAAATTCGTAAAAATGGACATGATTCAATAAAGAAGAGATATCCAGATGCAACGATTCATGTGTCAACCGATCAAAAGATTTTTATGGAGCTTGAAAAATTAGAAAAGGAACTCCAACAAAGAACAATAAGTGAAGAGAGATTCAAGCAAAGGTTAGCAAAGCTTGACGAAATGATTAAAGGATAAAGGGGAGGGTTGGAAGATGTCATCAAGTAAAAAGAAAAACGTTACGCCTGCACAAGAAAAATATCAAACATTAGCTAGTAAATATGAAAAGAAAAGACCTGTCGTAAAAAATTGTTTTCGTGCTTTTTTGGTTGGAGGATTTATTTGTTTGATTGGGCAAGGTTTAAATGTCTTTTATTATACTTTCTTCGATTTTACCCAAAGGACGGCTGGTGATCCAACAGTCGCAACATTAATCTTAGTATCCGTTTTACTCACGGGTTTTGGTGTTTACGATCGTTTTGCTCAATTTGCTGGAGCTGGAACTGCTGTGCCAGTAACGGGATTTGCTAATTCAGTTGCATCTGCAGCGATTGAACATCGAACCGAGGGTTATGTACTAGGGGTAGGTGGTCAAATGTTTAAGCTTGCAGGATCAGTTATTGTCTTTGGTACCGTAGCAGCATTTATTATCGCGATTATAAAAACAATCCTGATACAGTGGGGAGGGCTATAAGATGTTAAAGGGGCATCAGACTTGGGAATTTGAGAATCGACCTGTTATTCTTTCGACCGGTACAGTTGGGGGTCCATTTGAAGCGAATGGAAAATTGGCTGATGACTTTGATTTGCTACATGATGATTTGTGGATTGGGCAAGATTCATACGAGAAAGCCCAAAAAGTATTATTAGAGGAATCCATTACAAGAGCACTCGAGAAGGCAGAGCTAACAAATGAAGACGTCCATTTCATGTTTACAGGTGATTTAATTAATCAATTGACCCCTTCTAGTTTTGCTGGCCGTACTCTTTCTATTCCGTATTTAGGACTATTTGGCGCATGTTCTACATCTATGGAAGGATTAGCGCTTGCCTCGTTCATTATTAATGCGAATGGAGCTAAACGAATTGTCACTGCGGCTTCTAGTCATAATTCAGCTACGGAAAAGCAGTTCCGTTATCCGACTGAATATGGAGGTCAAAAGCCTCCTACCGCGCAATGGACAGTTACGGCATCAGGAGCAGCTGTCGTTTCTAGTGAAGGAGATGGACCTGTTGTTACATCAGCAACAATAGGAAAAGTTATTGATATGGGATTATCTGATCCTTTTAATATGGGAGGGGCGATGGCACCAGCTGCAGCTGACACGATCGTATCACATTTTAGAGATCGCAATTTATCACCTGACCATTATGATTTAATTGCTACAGGAGACCTAGGGGAGATCGGGTTACCAATCGCAAAGGAATTATTACGAGAAAAAGGGCTAACTCTTCATGAAGATACACTTCAGGATTGCGGGTTAATGATTTACAAAGAAGATCAACCTGTATTTGCAGGAGCTAGTGGACCTGGTTGTTCAGCCACAGTTACATATGGGCATCTTCTTAATCGGATGAAAAGAGGGGAATTAAAGAGAATGTTAATAGTTGCAACCGGTGCCTTGCTTTCTCCACTTTCCTTTCAGCAGAAAGAAACAATCCCTTGCATTGCACATGCCGTTTCAATTGAAATGGGAGGGACAGCTCAATGATTTTTATTACAGCTTTTGTTGTTGGAGGTATCATTTGTGTCATTGGACAAGTTTTAATGGATGTCGTTAAATTGACACCGGCACATACGATGAGCACGCTTGTTGTAACCGGTGCTGTCCTTGATGGGCTTGGACTGTATGAACCATTAATCGATTTTGCTGGCGCAGGAGCGACGGTGCCGATTACAAGTTTTGGGAATGCCTTAGTACATGGTGCAATGGCAGAAGCAGATCAGTATGGTTTAGTCGGTGTTCTAACAGGGATTTTCGAAGTGACGAGTGCAGGGATTTCAGCAGCGATCATTTTTGGATTTCTTGCCTCGCTCGTTTTTAGGCCAAAAGGGTAAGGGGTGAATTTCTTATGACTGTAGGTAGTCAAGTACAAGGTTTGTTAATTTCTTTAAAATCAATTGACGCAACTTTATCATCCCTAGCATTAAAGTCGGATGAGGGAGAAGCTCGTGAGGCATTTCATCAAGGGGCATTAAAAACAAGATCGGTTATAAAAGAAATTGAAAAAAGAAAAGGTGAAATTGAATTTGAAGAACCACAATACCAACAATAAAGGAAGTGAAAAATATGCAAGGGTGGGTTGAGGTTGCACTTCGGAGTTTTCTTGGCTTCATTTTGTTTGTTGCTATCGCGAGGATGTTTATCCGTAAGCCGATCGGTGAGACATCGCAATTAGAATTTGGACTAATCGCCTCAGTCGCCGTTATTTTTGGAATTGGCTCTATTCAATTGGCCATTCCACTCTCTCATTTACTTATAGCCTTGTTCATTTGGGCTGGTGGGACTTTTGCCATTCTCATGCTAAGTATGAAAAATGCAACATTTAGAGCTGCTATATACGGTAAAGGAATTCCGATTATGAAGGACGGTAAGATATTAGAAGATAATATGAAAAAACAGCATTTAACAAGTGATGAACTATTGCGTAAACTTCGCGGAAAACAAGTTTTTCAAGTAGCAGATGTTGAATTTGCCGTTCTAGAAGGGAATGGAGAATTAAATGTTCTAGTAAAGAAAGAACAGCAACCAATTACTGCTAAAATGCTTGACCACTATGTTGCCCCTATTAAAGAACCAGAAACAGTTATTATGGATGGGAAGATTCTACATGAACCTTTAGCTACGCGAGGTCTCAGTGAAGAATGGTTAAAGACAGAACTAAAGAAAAGCAATGCAATTGTTGAAAATGTATTCTTAGCACAGGTTGATGAATACGGACAAGTAACTTTTGATTTATTTGATGATGTTCTCCAAGTTGCAAAACCAACAGAATTGCCACTTCTTGAAGCGAGTATTAAGAAAGCACAGGCTGACTTAGAATTATTTGCTCTTGATACTGAGGATAAACAAGCAAAGAAAATGTATAGTTGGTGTGCAGAGCAAATGAAGAATGTTCATTCACTCGTCTCACCATTTACAAAATCATAGATCAGTGCTGAATTCGTTGATAGTGTTCGTCTTTTTTTGTGAAGGCAAGTTGTAGATCTCCTTCACCATTTATTGTACAAAGAAAGATCTTTTCCAATCTAATAATCCCTTCGTCTTCTAGACGCTTTCGAAGGGATTCTTTGCTAATTTTCAACTCTTTTAAGATTTCCTCTTTCATTTCACCCTCAATAATAACAGGATAGGATATCCCACTTGATTTTTTCGTAATTCCTAAGTCCTCAATGCTAGGTGCTGCTTTTGCAGGTTTCTTTTGGACGCTTAATTCTCCATTTGCTTCAATAACACCTAGTTGTACTTCATAAATATCAAAGACATTTTTTTGACGAAGCATTTGCAAAATATTATCTACTGTAAATTGAATACTTTGAAGATTATCAACTAATAATTGTCCATCTTTGATAACCACAATTGGTTCAAACGTAATCAATTTGCCGAACTTTCTTTTTTTAAAGGCTAGTTTTGCTACAGATTTCTGCAAAAAAGCGATAGCCACAATGGCGAAAGCAGTATGCACATGTTCGACCGAAGGGTCTGCTAAATCCGCACCTGTAACATTGGCCAGTGTGACAAAAATTAAAAAGTCAAAAATAGGGAGTTGTCCGATCGAACGTTTACCCATAAACAATGTCATAGCGAGTAAGAGTGGATAAATTGTGACGATGCGCGCAAGTACGTTTGTTAGTTCTAGAAGCAATTGATCCCTCTCCTTAATAAGGATATAACATCCATTATTTCCGATTTAATGAAAAATTAGTCTTTTTAAAGGAAAAGAGAACACAGCTTGAGCTGTAAATTATAGTCATATCATTGGTTGTCCCGCATAGACTTTGCTAGTAGGAGAAGGAAAAGACAGGCACTGCTAGTGTCTCATCAAGATGCTACTTTACTAAGACAGGACGGGGATCTGAATATGGGGAAAAAACTGGCACTTATACTATTGGCATTCTTACTTATTGTGACGGCTGTACCATTGTATGCTGCTGCAGAGCAGCGTAATTTCTCTGTTTCTGCTCAAGCAGCTGTCTTAATTGAGCAGGAGTCAGGAAGAATCTTATATGGGAAAAATCAAGATACACCTTTAAGAATTGCAAGTATTACAAAAATCATGACAGCGGTTTTAGCAATTGAATCGGGTAAAATGGATGAGATGGTTAAAGTCTCTTCAAACGCAGAAGGAACTGAGGGTTCTTCGATTTACTTAAGAGCTGGAGAAAAAATAAAACTTGAAGATTTAGTGTATGGCTTAATGCTACGCAGTGGAAATGACTCGGCTGTTGCGATTGCGGAGCATGTTGGAGGCAGTTTAGAAGGCTTTGTTTATATGATGAATGAAAAAGCTCAAGAACTTGGGATGAGTAATACGATGTTTCAAAACCCTCATGGACTAGACGATCATGAAGATCACTTTTCAACAGCTTATGATATGGCTTTATTAACACAATACGCTATGGAACTAGAGCAGTATCAAACCATTTCAGCAACCAAAAGTCACCGAGTTGATGGGGAACAAATACGTGTTTGGAGAAACAAAAACCGTTTGTTAACAGAGTTATATAAGTATTCAACTGGCGGTAAGACAGGTTATACGAAACGTGCTAAACGAACTCTTGTTTCAACAGCGGAAAAGAACGGTACCGAATTAATAGCGGTAACCTTAAATGCACCAAGTGACTGGCATGATCATATGAATTTATTTAATTGGGCTTTTCAATCATATTCTATGGAAACGCTAGTTGAAGAAGGAGTTATGAAAGAGATAGAAGATGCATTTTATAAGGATAATGTGTATGCACCCTATTCATTTGAATTTCCCTTAACGAATGTAGAACGAGAAGCGTTAACAAAAGAAATTACATTATATAAGCCACCTGCTGATAAACGATCAGCTGAATTCATTCCTCCACAGCCAGTCGGAAAAGTAGAAATAAAAATTAATAATGATGTAATTGGTCAAGTACCCCTTTTATTTGATCCTCCAGAAGTCGAAGAGAAAAGAAGTTTCTGGAAAAAGTTTCTAGACATTTTTTCCTTCACTATTGGGGTGAGAAGCAGTGATTAATAAAATTTGGGTTGCGATGCTCGTCATTGGAATCATTTTTGGAGCAGTAAACGGGAGGATGGAAGAAGTTAATGAGGCGATTTTTGCAGGCGCTAAGGATGCTGTAACAATTTGCCTCGGGTTGATTAGTATACTTGTATTTTGGCTTGGCTTGATGAGGATTGCTCAAGAAGGAGGGCTTTTGGATTTACTAGCTAAATTAATGCGCCCAATTGCGACTAGAATATTTCCGGAGGTTCCACCCAATCACCCTGCAATGGGTTATATTTTATCAAATATGACTGCAAATTTATTTGGCCTTGGTAACGCAGCAACTCCGATGGGGATCAAAGCCATGCAACAGCTTAAGGATTTAAATGGAGGAAGTGATTCTGCTAGTAGGTCTATGATTACATTGCTAGCAATTAATACTGCTAGTATTACACTAATACCTACAACGGTCATTTCGATCAGAATGAGTTACGGATCCGTTTCTCCGACAGAAATCGTCGGGACCACTCTTATCGCAACAACCTGCTCGACACTCGGAGCGTTACTGATCGACCGATATTTTTATTACAGACGTATTAGAAAGGGGCGAGCCTAGATGGGATGGATCACCGTTATTTCGATTTGGTTCATACCAGTCTTGATTGCCTTTGTTCTTATGTATGGAACGTATAAACAAGTGCCGACGTACGAGACGTTTGTGGAGGGAGCAAAAGAAGGTTTTGGAATGGCTGTATCTATCATTCCATATCTAGTTGGGATGCTTGTTGCGATTTCAGTTTTCCGAGCATCAGGTGCAATGGACTTCATAATTAATCTAATGAAACCTGTATTACAAGCTATTGGTATTCCCTCAGAAATTGTCCCTTTAGCGATGATACGCCCCATTTCAGGAACCGGTGCTCTTGGAATGACGTCAGATTTAATCGCAACTCACGGACCTGATTCATTTATAGGAAGGTTAGCTTCTACGATGCAAGGAAGTACGGACACTACCTTTTATGTTTTGACCGTCTATTTTGGCGCTGTTGGAATTAAAAAGATGGGAGATGCACTTAAAGTAGGATTACTTGCAGACGTTGTTGGAATTATAGCTTCCATTTTAATTGTGACATATGTCTTTGGAATGTAAGAAACAACCTGCTTGGATCGATATTCTAGAATATAGAAACTAAAGACTGCTAAAAAAGATATCCTTTCTTTTTCAGCAGTCTTTATTCTTAGAATCGTTTTCTTATTTATGTTAAAATGATTAGAAAATGTAAGCTGTTACATTGGAAATACAGTTGAAAGGCTATCAAGGCTAGGGGGAGAGAATGAATCATGAGGAATTTTAATCTGTTTATTGACGGGCAATGGGTTTCACTAGATGAAAAAATCGATGTTACTAATCCATCAACTAAAGAAGTAGTTGGCCAAGTTCCAAAAGCGGGAGCTATAGAAGCAAAGCAAGCAGTAGACGCAGCTCACAAGGCTTTTCCTAGCTGGTCTCGTTTAACAGCAAACGAGCGTAGCGAAAGAATTATGAAGTGGTACCAATTAATAGAGAGAGAGTCTGAGGAAATTGCGAAGTTAATGACGCTAGAGCAAGGAAAGCCTTTTAAAGAAGCTTTAGGCGAGGTAGGGTATGCCAATAGTTTTCTATCATGGTATGCAGAAGAAGGAAAACGAATATATGGTGAAACAATTCCAGCTTCATCTCCTAATAAACGAATCATTATTCAAAAACAGCCGGTAGGAGTAATTGCAGCAATTACCCCTTGGAATTTTCCAGCCGCAATGATAACGCGAAAGGTGGCTCCTGCATTAGCTGCGGGGTGTACGGCAGTCATTAAGCCAGCAGAACAGACGCCGCTTACTGCCTATTACTTAGTAAGTCTTGCCGAAAAGGCTGGTATACCAAAAGGGGTACTTAACGTCATTACGGGCAACCCAAAAGAAATTGGCGAAACGTGGATGAAAGATGCTCGAGTGAAAAAAGTGACGTTCACTGGATCAACAGAAGTTGGGAAAATCTTAATGAAACAGGCAGCAGGTACCGTAAAGAAGCTTTCATTAGAATTAGGGGGGCATGCACCATTCATCGTAATGGCAGATGCAGACTTGGAGAAGGCGGCTGAAGGGGCAATTGCGTCTAAGTTTAGGAATGCCGGTCAAACATGCGTTTGCGCCAACCGTATTTATGTACATGAAGAGATCAAGGAACCCTTCCTTGCTAAGTTTACAGAAAAAGTTCGAGCACTATCTGTAGGAGATGGATTCAATGAAGAGAGTGATATCGGACCTTTAATAGATCAAGCAGCTGTTGAAAAGGTTAAAACGCAAATAGATGATGCAATTCAAAAAGGGGGGAAGTAGTAATTGGTGGGGAGCCAATTTCTGGTTTATTTTATCAGCCAACCGTTGTGACCGGCGCGACTGATGAAATGCTTTGTATGAATCAAGAAACTTTTGGACCTGTAGCACCGGTTTCAACGTTCTCATCTGTTGAAGAAGTGATAAAACGGGCGAACGATTCTGCTTTTGGCTTAGCTGCTTATGTATATACGGAAAGTTTGTCTGATGCGATTCGAATGAGTGAAGCACTTGAATATGGCATTGTAGGAGTCAATGATGCACTTCCTTCTGTGGCTCAAGCTCCTTTTGGAGGGTACAAGGAAAGTGGCTTAGGAAGAGAAGGGGGCCATCACGGGATTGAAGAATTTCTTGAAACGAAGTATATTTCAATGGGAATATAGAAATCTCTTATATTAGATAGAAGCTATTAGGATTTACAAATCCTGATAGCTTTTTTCGTCAATAGTGTGACGAGAATCACTGAAGCTTGAGAATTCATGATGGGAAGAGTATGATGGTACATGAGGTGAAAGAGATGGAACGGTTACAAAAAGTAATTGCCCAAGCTGGGATTACATCTAGGCGAAAGGCAGAACAACTTATTATTGAAGGCAAAGTAAAGGTAAATGGAAAAGTAGTACGTGAACTTGGGGTGAAAGTAACGCCAAATAAAGACGAGATTGAAGTAGAAGGCGTTCCGATTGACCGTGAAGAGCCAGTTTATTATTTGCTCTATAAGCCAAGTGGAGTTATCTCTAGTGTGAGTGACGATAAGGGAAGGACCGTTGTAACAGATTTTCTGGAAATTGAACAAAGGGTATTTCCTGTAGGTCGTCTAGATTATGACACATCAGGAGCTATTCTACTGACAAATGATGGTGAATTTGCGAATGTGCTCATGCATCCAAAATACAAGGTTGAAAAAGTGTATGTCGCAAAAGTGAAGGGAATTCCATCAAGAGAAAAGTTGAAGGAACTTCAAAATGGTATAAAGCTCGAAGATGGGATGACTGCTCCAGCAAAAGTCAAGATGATGTCGCTAGATAAAAAGAAAAATACGGCGATTATTCGAATTGTTATTCATGAAGGAAGAAATCGTCAAGTAAGAAGAATGTTTGAAGCAATTGATCACCCCGTTATTAAACTAAAGAGAGAACAATACAGCTTCCTTACTTTAAAAGGTTTAAATCCAGGTGATGCGAGGCAGTTAAAGCCGATTGAAGTTAAGCATTTAAAAGAATTAGCTGTCACGAAACCGTCATAAACGGAATTAGTCTACTTACTTAACTAACGTTATAATAAAGGGAATTGATAATAGTTATTGATTAAAGGGGGAGAGTTTCTTGAAACAAAAACGTTTAATCATGCGTTCAAGTATTCTGGCTATTATCGCAATTGCACTTGCCTATACGTTTTATTCAAATTTCATAGCTGATCGAAGTGTTGCCAAAGCTGGTGAGTTATCGGTTAATTTTGTATTGAATGACTTAGAAGGTCAACGTATTGAGCTAGAGGATTTAAAAGGAAAAGGTGTCTTTTTGAACTTTTGGGGAACCTATTGTCCTCCATGTGTTAAAGAAATGCCAATAATGGAAGATCTATACAACGAGTATCAAGAGAAGGGTGTAGAAATCATTGCGGTAAATGCAGCTGAGCCTTCACTGACAGTTGAGCGCTTTGTTGATCGACATGGGCTAACTTTTCCAATTGCGATTGATAAAGGAAGAGATGTTATTGACGCATATGGAATTTCGCCGTTACCGACTACAATTCTGATCGATGAACATGGTACGATCGTACGTGTTCATCAAGGTGGCATGACAGATCAAATGGTTAGAGATTTCATGGAAGAGATTAAACCCGGAACATAATAGAGGTGTGGGGAATGAAGAAAATTACTTGTGAATGCGGGCATGAAAATCCAATAGGAACGATTGTCTGTGAGTCATGTGGGAAACCATTAGATGATAAAGAGAAACAAAAGGAACTTCTCGATATGAAATACGAGGGGGTTGCCCGACGTTCACAAACTTATACAACAACGTTTATCGATAAAATTTGGATGTTCTTTTCTTCTGTTAAAGTGGGAATTTGGATTATTGTACTAACTTTATTAGCTTCAGCACTAGGGACAATTTATCCACAGGAAATGTACATACCGCCTACCGTTAATGCAGCACAATATTATGCTGACGAATATGGAATCACAGGACAAATCTATTATCAATTAGGTTTCCATAATTTGTATGGGTCTTGGTGGTACATGCTCTTAATTGCAGCACTCGGTGTCTCTATTTTCATTGCTAGTTGGGATCGGGTATTCCCGTTATATCGTGCATTAAAAACCCAAAGAGTAACTAGACATGCGAATTTCATGAAGCGTCAACGTGTGTATGGAACTTCTAAGGTTAATGATATTGATCAAACATTTGAACAAGTGAAAAGTAAATTACAAGAGAAGAAATATAAGATCTCTGAAGAAAACGGTAACCTTGTAGCTGAGAAAGGTCGCTTTGCCCGTTGGGGTCCATATGTAAATCATATTGGATTGATCATTTTTTTAATTGGCTGTATGCTCCGTTATTTTCCTGGTATGTATGTTGATGAAAGTGTTTGGATTCGTGAAGGGAGACTGCGGTTGTTCCAGGTACGAATAGTCATTATCATATTAAGAATGAGGAGTTTCTAGTTGAATTGTATGACGAAGATGATGAGGTATTTGGCGAGGCAATGCAACGAGCTGGAGGTCCTATTGTCAAAACTTATCAAACTGATGCGACACTATTTAAACAAGAAGATACGGGAATTGTCGGTGAAGGGGATTTAGTAGAAGTAGATCGACATAAAATTCGTGTAAATGAACCTTTTAAATTTGATCAATTTGCGCTTTATCAAGTTGACTATAAGTTACACGAGTTAAATACGATGAGCTTCACACTAGAAAATAAAGAGACCGGTGAGACTTTTGGTCGTCTTGATATTGATTTATTCAATCCAGATTCTGTTTATGATCTTGGTGAGGGGTATCGAGTAGAAATTAGAGACTACTTTCCAGATTACTTCTTGAACAGTTCTAATGTTCCTTCAACCCGTTCACAAATTCCGGACAATCCTGTATTTATTTTTGATATGTATACACCGGAAACACCTGAAGGCGAAGTGAGTTTTGTCGGGATTCAAACGAATCTGGAGCCAATTGGAGAAAATGACTATAAAATGACGTTTATTGATCTTGATACGAAGCACGTCACAGGATTAGTTGTAAGAAAAGACTACACATTACCATTTTTAATCGTTGGTGGGATTATTTTTATGATTGGTTTGGTTCAAGGATCTTATTGGGCTCATCGCCGCATCTGGTTCCAACGTATTAATGGTGAGGTTTGGGTAGCTGCACATACAAACAAAAATTACCTTGCCTTACGTAAGGAAATTGATTATGCCATTGCTAAAACGGATGTACATTCACCAATAGATCAAGTTGAGGCTGAAGAGCAAAAAGCCGAAGAAAATAAACAAGAAAGTCTTTAAAATATTAAGGTAGTATAAGAGAGGGAATAGATTCTAGTTCCCTCCTCTTAGTTACAGGAGGTTTTTCAAAAATGGGAGCAATAAGTGGGAATTTATTGTTTATTGCTTTTTTCCTTTATCTTGCTGCAACAATTGCTTTTACAGTATCGATTACAGGAAAGAAGTGGCGAAACAAGCAAGGAGAAATGAAAGGAAACCGTTGGGGATTTTTCGGTTTTATTTTTGCGATCTTAGGTTCTTTAGTCTCTATCGGTTATTTTATTACGCGTTGGATTCATGCAGGACATGCACCAGTAAGTAACATGTTTGAGTATATGACATTTTTAGGTATTTCTATTGGGATTGCTTTTGTTATTATTTATGCAATATATCGCTCTAATTATCTAGGATTGTTCACAATGCCTATCGTCATGTTAATTATCGCTTATGCATCTATGTTCCCTGGTGAGGTAGCACCTTTAATTCCTGCCTTACAGAGTAACTGGTTAAAAATACACGTAATTACAACGGCGCTTGGCCAAGGAATTTTGGCGATTGGATTTGCAGCTGGATTGGTTTATTTAATTCGGACAATCGATTTCACGAAAAGAAATAAGCAAACAATTGCTCTTGAGCTTGTAATGTATTCGTTAATAAGCTTAGTTGGGTTTATTTTAATTGGTACTATCTTTAATGCGATGAATTATCAAGCAACATTTGCTTACGTTAATGAAAATGGACTAGACTCAGAAATGGTTTACAATTTGCCTGCATTAGTTGGTCCGAATGAAGGACAATTATTAACGGAAGATCGGATGTCGCCGTTTTTTAATGCACCAGCCATTATTGTAGCAAATGATCTTAATACAGTAATTTGGTCTTTATTATCAGGTGTTATCATTTATTGGTTATTACGATTAATCTTACGTAAACGAATTGGAGGCGCGATTCAACCTATCCTTAAAGGAGTAAGTCCTCAAGCTGTTGATGAAGTTAGTTATCGTGCCATTGCTATTGGTTTTCCAATCTTTACTCTTGGCGGACTTATCTTTGCAATGATTTGGGCACAAATTGCTTGGACAAGGTTCTGGGGATGGGATCCAAAAGAAGTTTGGGCCTTAATTACGTTTTTATTCTATGCAGCCTATTTACATTTGCGTTTGTCAAAAGGTTGGCACGGAGAGAAATCAGCATGGTTATGTGTAATAGGATTTGCTATTATCATGTTTAATTTAGTATTTGTAAATCTTGTTATTGCGGGTTTACACTCGTACGCTTTATGATACGAACCCTCGCTAAATGCGAGGGTTTTTTTAAAAAAGGTTTACTCATGGATATAAATACTTGAACAGTTTGATGAATGTCATCAGCTAGTTCATTCAAAATTAACAGCTATTCATGTTACACTACATATATAAAGGTTCGACATAGGAGGAAAGCTAGATGGAAAAAGAAGCGCGTATTTTAGTCGTTGATGACGAAGATCGTATTAGAAGATTATTAAAAATGTATTTAGAACGTGAAAATTATGAAGTAGAAGAAGCAGAAAATGGAGAACAAGCGCTGGATAAAGCGTTAGCTGAAGAGTTTGACTTAATTTTATTAGATATCATGATGCCAGGCATGGACGGTATTGAAGTCTGTCAAGAACTTCGAAAAACAAAAGCAACACCTGTTATGATGTTAACAGCAAAGGGAGAAGAAGCCAACCGTGTGCAAGGGTTTGAAGTAGGTACAGATGATTATATCGTTAAACCATTTAGTCCGAGAGAGGTGGTTTTACGAGTAAAAGCTTTGTTACGTCGTTCTTCCACGACAAAATTTTTGCATACGGATACACAAGCTAAAGATGTTTTAGTTTTCCAACATCTAATGATCGATAACGATGCACACCGAGTTACTGTTTCAGATCAAGAAATTAGTTTAACTCCGAAAGAATACGAGTTGCTGCATTATTTAGCGCAATCTCCAGATAAAGTGTTTTCACGTGAACAATTATTAAAGGATGTATGGAATTATGATTTCTTTGGTGATTTGCGTACAGTCGATACACATATAAAACGTCTGCGTGAAAAGTTAAATAAAATCTCACCTGAAGCTGCCTCGATGATTTCAACTGTTTGGGGTATTGGCTATAAGTTTGAGGCCGTGAAGTAATAATGCTATGGCGTAGTGTCGTAGGAAAGCTGTGGATAACAATCTTACTTCTTGTCTCAGTCGTATTAACGTTTTTAATGGTTTTGCTTCTACAATCATTTGAGCGTTTTCATGTTAATGAGGCGGAATCTCGTTTAGTCAATCACGCTCAAATGATTTCCTCTATGTATGAGGGCTATAGTAGAGAGAGCGATGCTATTAATACAATTAGGCAATATGCGGATTCATTTGATATGCATGTCATTTTTTTAGTAGAAGGAGAGAAAGTTTGGAGCACAGATGAAACAGAAGCTCATCAAATCACGTTGGAATCCTTTTTAACAGACGAAACGTTGTCCCAAGTATTATCAGGGGAACAAGTTGTAATGACAGAGGGGGATTTTCCGTTCATTTCTGAAGACGATGAAGAATTCTATTCTGAAATTATGATTGTCGGCGTTCCCATGCAACCTGGTGTTTTAGACGATAGTGCTGTATTTCTTTATCAATCCCTTTCTGCGATTGATGAAGCAACGAGTGAAACACGACAAATTATTTATTTTTCAGCTGGAATTGCAATCGTGTTAACAACTTTTTTTGCCTTTTTCTTATCAACTAGAATTTCTGCACCATTATTAAAAATGCGACAAAGTGCGTTAGAGGTCGCAGAAGGGAAATTTAAAACAAAAGTTCCTATATTGACACATGATGAAATTGGACAACTAGCGATTGCGTTTAACAGGATGGGGCGCGATTTAAATAATAATATCCATGCTTTAAACCAAGAAAAGGAACAGCTTGCTCGTATTCTTGTCAGTATGGCAGACGGTGTCGTAACCCTTAACAAGAAGGGGAGGGTCATGTTAACGAATCCACCTGCTGATCGCTTTATTCAATCTTGGTATTATGAACAAGGCATGAAAGAGCAAGGTGATCAGCTATTACCTGAAACGTTGCAAACATTGTTTGAAAAGGTTGTACTGCTTGAGAAAGAGCAAGTTGGAGAAGTCGAAATGCAAGGAAGAAGCTGGATGATTTTGATGACTCCTCTCTATGACCAAGCTGAAATCAGAGGGCAGTTGCGGTATTACGTGATATGACAGAAGAACGTAGGCATGATAAGTTAAGAAAAGACTTTATTGCTAACGTTTCACATGAATTAAGAACGCCAATTGCAATGCTGCAGGGTTATAGCGAGGCAATTATTGATGATATTGCAGGGTCGGACGAGGAAAAGAAAGAAATTGCAAAAATAATTTACGAAGAATCACTCAGAATGGGACGCTTAGTCAATGAATTATTAGATATCGCGAGAATGGAAGCAGGTCATGTTGAGCTTAACTTTGAGAAGCTTGAAGTAGAACCTTTTTCTGAACGAATTGTTCGGAAATTTCAAGGGTTGGCGAAAGAGCAAGGACTTGAACTCTTATTGGAGATAAATAATGTTTCAACTATTACGTGTGATCCTGATCGAATTGAACAAGTGTTAACAAACTTACTTCATAATGCAATTCGTCATACTGAGGAGAACGGTCAGGTTATCCTAACAGTCACTCAATATGATGAAGGTTGTAAATTTGATGTAAAAGACACAGGGACGGGAATTCCTGAGGCTGATTTGCCTTATGTTTTTGAGCGTTTTTACAAAGCGGATAAAGCGCGTACAAGAGCACAAGGGGAACTGGACTCGGACTGGCGATCTGCAAAAATATTATCGATGCTCATGATGGCAATATTTCTGTCCATAGTAAAATGAATGAAGGGACAACGTTCTCTTTCTTTCTTCCTAATAAAACAAATAAAAGTAAAACGGGCTAATCCATATCGGATGAGCCCGTTCTTTTTAAACGTATAAACATTAAAGTAACATACTTTGATAAAGGTTGATCCATCTTTTCTGCGTAAATTCATCGGTGAAAGAAAGATAATGAAACAATGTCAATAAACTCTTTGCATCCATATTTTTAATGCATGCAATCATGATTTTTTCATCATTGGTCACCTGGAGAAAATGGACGAGTTCGTATCTCACTTCCTAAGATCAACTCCCTTTACGAATTTGTAATAGCTACCATTGTTCTCGCTTTCTTTGCTGATTGAACCATATTTGATAGAGCTGCCACGGTTTCTTGTTCCGTTCGTGTTTTTAATCCACAATCAGGATTAACCCAGAAGAGAGATGGTGGAAGAACTGTTAGAGCTCGTTGAATAATAGTCACCATTTCTTCTTCTTTTGGAATTCTTGGACTGTGAATGTCGTATACACCTAATCCGATTCCTTTGTCATACTGTCTATGTTCAAAAGCAGAGATCAATTCAGCATGACTTCTAGATGTCTCAATAGAAATCACATCGGCATCAAGTGCACGAATAGAATCAATGATATCGTTAAAATCGCAATAACACATATGTGTATGAATCTGTGTTGAATGATCAATTTGTGATGTGGACATACGGAACGCTTCGACGGCCCACGTTAAATATTCATTATGTTGCGTTTTTTTCAATGGAAGCCCTTCTCGTAAAGCTGGTTCATCTACTTGAATCATTGTTATCCCAGCACTCTCCAAAAGCTTTACTTCTTTTAATAATGCTTCAGCGATTTGAAAAGCAACCTCTTTTTTAGGGATGTCATCTCGAACGAATGACCAATTTAAGATCGTTACTGGACCTGTTAACATTCCTTTAACTGGCTTTTCAGTAAGTGATTGGGCATAAAGTGTTTCATTGACTGTCATCGGTTCAACAAATAGCACATTTCCGAAAATAATCGGTGGCTTTACACAACGCGAACCATATGATTGAACCCAACCGTTTTTTGAAAAAGCAAAACCAGCTAGTTTCTCACCAAAAAATTCTACCATATCATTTCGTTCAAACTCTCCATGAACAAAGACATCTAATCCAATTTTTTCTTGAATCTCAATCCATTTTTTAATTTCGGCTTTAATAAGTGCATCGTAAGCTTCATTTGAAAGTTCATTTCTTCTCCACCTTGCGCGAGCTTGGCGAATTTCACTTGTCTGTGGAAAACTTCCAATTGTAGTTGTTGGGAGTAAAGGCAACTTCCATTTCTTCTTCTGTAGTTTATGACGTTCATTAAAAGTTGCTGCCCGTTCTGTCGCTAATGGGTTTCTTTCAACCTTTTTTCGCCAATTTGAGTTTGTTAGTTCTGTAAAAGATTGAGTATGGGCTTGAATGGCACGTAGGTGTTCCGCACTAGGGACAGTGATCGCCTTTTTTAACATATTTATTTCTTCCAATTTCTCATGACTAAATGCTAGTGCATTTTTTAAAGTACGATCAAGTGTAGTTTCATGAGTCAAGCTTACAGGAACATGCAGCAAACTTGATGAAGGTTGAATCAGTAATCGTTCTACATCGACAAAAGTACTCAATTCCTTGATAAAGGTTAGTTTTTCTTCTAGATTACTTTTCCAAATGTTGCGACCATCAATAATACCAGCAGCAAGGATTTTGTCTTTTGGGAACCCGTGTTTGGTAATAGCGGCGAAGTTCGTTTCAAAACCAGCGACAAAATCCAATCCAATTCCTTTAACAGGTAAGTTCACTACTGCATCGTAATGTGTCACCGCTTCAAAATACGTTTGAACGATAATGTCTAAATCAGGAACTTGATCAGTTATGAAGTGATAGACAGAGGTAAATAAACTCATTTCCTCTTCACTGATATCTGTTACTAAGCTTGGTTCATCGATTTGTACGAATGTAGCTCCTGCTTCTTTAAGTTCTTGCAATAATTGAATATAAACCGAAGCCAATTGATTTAACCGATCAGCAAACTCGGATTGGTCAAAACCTTTAGATAATTTTAAAAATGTGAAAGGACCAAGGATCACAGGTTTACCTATTACATTTAGCTCAGTTTTAGCCTCTAAAAATGCTTGTAGTGGTTTATTTTCAACAAGTTTTGGTGTTAAACCTTTTAGCTCTGGAACAATGTAATGATAGTTTGTGTCAAACCATTTAGTCATCTCGCAAGCATGAGCATTATCCGTTCCTCGTGCCATGGCAAAATATGTAGATAAAGGTACTTTACCCCCTTGGTATTGAAAACGGTCTGGTACTAAACCAAACATTACTGCTGTATCAAGAACATGATCGTAAAGTGAAAAGTCTCCGACAGGGATATAATCAAGATTTCTTTCGATTTGATTATTTAGATATTGTAAACGGTAGCTCTTCATGACTTTTTCAAACGACGCTTCTGTTATTTTTCCTTTCCAAAAGGCCTCAAGAGTTTTTTTCCATTCTCTTTTTTCGCCTATTCTTGGGTATCCTAGATTGCTGCTAGTTAGTGAATTCATTGTTTGACTCCTCCAAAAGTGTATTATGGGCATGAAAAAATGGATATCATTACCAATAAAATAGGGTAAACGATATCCATAGAATGTCTAAGATACTGTTAACACCTCCCTATCTCCCGTAGGTAAAAAATCAGTGTTGTTGAAGCAGGCAGGTCTCCTGGCTTTAGGATCAACATTTTCGTGGCCTTCCCGGTTTGACCAGTGACTTTATCACGAAAACTCCTCTATTACAGTGGCGGGACCGCTCCGGATTTAAACCGGATTCCCTTTTAAACTTTGAAAATTTCAAAGTACCTGCTCCCAACATATGAAATTGTTTCTCACTTTAGCTTAGAAATAGGACGGTTGTCAACCCTTTTAATTTTATTATTCAGAATTTATTTAGTCGGAAAGAATAAAAAAGTGTCATAATTCCGGTTTTCATGTATACTAAAGATACTTATCAAAATCTCATATGAACTAGTATAGGTCATCCAGTGTTTTGGATGATAATAGGGAAGTTGGTGTAATTCCAACACGGTCCCGCCACTGTAAATGCGGATACACTTCGAACACCACTGTCGAATAGATGGGAAGGTGAAGTGAATGATGAAGCGCATGAGTCAGGAGACCTGCCTATACGTTGGTGTGAAACCTTCGAGGAAAAGGGGAAGCAATAGATTTTCATATCTTGCTATGATGTTAGGATATGCATTCTTTTGTTTTTTTGAGCCCTTTAGGGGCTCTTTTTTTTGATGTTGTTGGCTTTTAGTTTTCCGGTTTCAAAGAGAGAGATAAGAAAAAGATTAAAAGGGGTAGAAGAAGTATGAAGCAAGTAAAATTAGTGTTATTGGCATTGTTTCTTGCATGTTTTGTTGCAGCATGTGGTCAAGACCAAGCTCTAGAAACAGAGCATAGTGCTGACACGACAGATGAGGTAACAGTACCGGCAGAAGAGCAAGATTTAGAGGGTATTTATCCGATAACAGTAACGGATGCATTAGGAGACGAAGTGACAATTGAGTCACAACCACAGCGAATTGTCTCACTAGTGCCTAGTGTAACGGAGACGGTTTTTGCTGTCGGAGCAGGAGAAAAAGTAGTAGGACGTTCGGATTGGGATAATTATCCTGAGGAAGTTTTAGAGATTGAATCAATCGGTGGAATGGAATTTGATGTTGAAAAAATTATCTCATTATCACCTGATGTAGTGTTAGCGCATGAATCTGGCGTTGGATCTGGTGAGGAAGGCTTAAATCAAATCCGTAATGCCAATATTCCAGTTGTTGTCGTTCCAAATTCGAATTCGCTAGCTGATGTATACGAGGCAATTGAATTTATTGGGGCCGTAACAGGTTATCAGGATGAATCGAGTACGATTGTTTCAGAAATGCAAACAGCATTTGCAGCAATTGAAGACAAAGCAAGCGCGATTTCAGAAGATGAGCGTAAAAGAGTGTGGGTAGAAATTGGACCTGCTCCAGAGATTTACACTACGGGTAGTGGTACTTTCATGGATGAAATGTTGAGTTTGATTAATGCTGTGAATGTAGCTGGTGACGAGGAAGGATGGCCAATGTTCACAGAAGAAGAAGCTGTGGCTTTTAATCCAGATGTTATCTTACTTACATATGGCCATTATTTTGAAAATGCAACAGAGTCAGTTTTAAGTCGTGCGGCTTGGGCTGATATTCCAGCTGTAGCAAATAACGAAATTTATGAGGTGGTTTCAGATGAAGTGGAAAGACCTGGACCACGGTTAACAAAGGGAGTAGAGCAGATTGCAAAAGCAGTTTATCCAGAGGTATTTGGCGAATAATATAAAATTTGCATATGTTATAGTCATTCTGTTTTGCTTTTTTGCTTTAACAATAAGTATTGGAAAGGGAAGTGTTGAGCTTCCCTTTCTAACTGTTTTGCAAATACTGGCAACAGAAATTTTCCGGTTGCCGCTATTAGTAGAACTAGACCCAATGCACATTAATATCGTCATGGAGATTCGACTTCCACGCGTTTTACTTGCGATGTTTGTTGGGGCTTGTTTAGCATTAGCTGGTGCAGCCTTTCAAGGTTTTTTAAAAAATCCACTTGCAGATCCCTATACGCTTGGGGTGTCTTCAGGTTCAGCTGTTGGAGCGGTTGCTGTTATATTTTTTGGTATTAGTATTCCAATCCTTGGCAGATTTACATTGCCTTTTATTAGCATTCTTGCTGGTTTTGCTACTCTTTTTCTCGTTATCTCATTTGCAAGACTAGTTCAACGTTCCATGGCAGCAGAAACAATTATTTTAGCAGGAATTATATTCAGCTCTTTCTTGGGATCTTTTATCTCACTTATGATTGCTCTAACTGGTGAAGAATTAAGGCAAATTATCTCCTGGCTTATGGGGAGTGTTGCAATGAGAGGTTGGTCATACGTGTGGATGATTATCCCTTGTTTGCTAATTGGAACGTTGTTATTGCTATTTAATCGGCAAGAATTAAATGCACTTGCTTTTGGAGAAGAGACGGCAAGGCAGCTTGGTGTTAATATTGCCGTTCGAAAAATCATGATTTTAGTTGGTGCAACAATAGTAACAGGTGGTGCGGTTGCGGTCTCTGGTACGATTGGATTTGTCGGTCTTGTCATTCCTCATTTAACTCGATTGCTATGGGGAGCCGATCACCGTCACCTGTTGCCATTATCGATGTTTATAGGAGCAGGTTTTTTAGCGTTAACCGACCTTGTAGCTAGAACCATTATTTCTCCAACTGAACTGCCAATTGGTGTTATTACAGCAATCATTGGAGCGCCTGTGTTTGCACTGCTACTCTTAAAGCAAAGAAGAAGAGAAGAATGAAAGGAGGGGATAATATGATTCATTGTCAAAACATTACGATCCAGTATGGTTCAGTTAAAGTTATAGATGACATTGATTTTAAAGTGAATAAAGGCGAAGTATTTGGCATTATTGGACCTAATGGGAGTGGGAAGACAAGTTTACTGAAAGCAATTGGTGGGGCCTAGCACCTACCAATGGTGAAATTGTCATCGATAATAGAAGTTTATCTTCTTATCGTTCCAAAGAATTGGCTAGAAAAGTTGCGGTGTTGCCGCAACAATCTGAAACAGCTTTTTCTTATTCCGTCTGGGATGTAGTGGCATTGGGAAGGTATCCCTACCTAAAAGGCTGGTTGCAAGGAGTTACCAAAAAAGATAATGAAGTGATTACTCAGGCTATGCAACAAACAAATACATATCAGTTCAAAGATAAATCCATGCAACAATTAAGTGGAGGAGAGCGACAGCGAGTGTTAGTAGCGAGGGCGCTTGCTCAAGAACCTGATATTCTTTTATTAGATGAACCAACAAATCATTTAGATATTTCACATCAAATGAGTTTGTTAAATTCCCTACAGCAGTGGTCACGTGAAAGAGGACTAACTGTCATTGCCGTTTTGCACGATTTGAATATGGCAAGCCTTTATTGTGATCGGGTTCTTTTGTTAGATAAAGGGAAGGCTGTTGCACTTGGGACGCCGGTTCATGTAATGGAGGAAAAGCAGTTGGGAAATGTCTATGAAACGACACTTGAAAGAAAAGAACATCCCGCCGTTCCGAGTCCACTAATTACATTTATCCCTGAGAAAGTACTTGATTCAGCTGCCTTAAACACTCTACAGATTGAGAGATCGAAAGAGTGGATAAAAATAGAAAGTACGCAAAAATGGAAGACGTTGTCCTCCTCTGTTATCGGTGCTGGATTTCGTTGGCACAATCAATTTGTGAATCGACACGTCAACAAAAATTATCACTTTGACAATGTTGAACTTGAGTATGCCGAGTATTTGCAAAGAAATGGACTAGACCCGAAGGATACTTTAGGGATGATGACGGCAGCGATGCTAGATGATGCATCCATTGTTGTATCAAAAGGCGAACCTGCCGTTATGGCAATTATTAGTGCTGGAGCTTCCAATGCAGTTGATGCTTCCGTAGCCTATCAGCAGGCAGATTGGAAACCTTCTATTGGTACGATAAATATTTGGATTTTCATTGAGGGAGTCTTACCTGAAGCGGCGTATATCCAAGCGACGATGACAGTTACGGAAGCGAAAGCAAAGGCATTAAATGATGAACAGATTTTAGACCCTGTTAGTCAAACAATTGCAACGGGAACATCAACTGATAGTGTTTTGATTGCAGCTTCTCAGTCTGGACCTAGCTATCCTTATGCAGGCACGATTACGTCACTTGGAAAGGAAATAGCTAGATTAGTCTATCAAGGAACAAGAGAAGCGCTTGAACGAAATAAAAGAAGGAGAAAGCTAACATGATGGCTCATCTTATCGCAATCCTTTTAGCTGTTATAATTGATCGAATTGTTGGAGATCCCCGCTCACTCCCTCACCCCGTTGTCGGGATTGGAAAACTCATAACTGTATGTGATCGTTATTTAAATAAAGGGGAAGCAAAAAGAGCTAAAGGCTTATTGATGCTTATTTTCATTTGTACTTTCGTTTTTCTTGTAACCATTTGTATTGTTTTACTTTCTTATAGGATCCATTTGTATATTGGAATTGCTGTTGAAGCTTGGATTATTTCTACTACTATTGCGGCAAGAGGATTAATGCAAGCAGCTGAGGAGGTAGCTGTTCCCTTAAGGAAAGGGAACTTCAGTGAATCTAGAAAAAAACTGTCCTATATAGTTGGGCGAGATACAGAAACATTAAATGAAGAAGAGATTACCCGAGCGACGGTTGAAACAGTGGCTGAAAATACGAGTGATGGAGTAACAGCTCCATTGTTCTTTGCCTTAATTGGTGGGGCGCCGCTTGCGATGCTCTATCGTGCAGTAAATACTTGTGATTCAATGGTCGGTTATAAAAATAATACATACAAGGAATTTGGTTGGGCTTCAGCGAAATTCGATGATTTACTAAATTGGGTTCCTAGTAGATTAACAGCTGCTGTGATGATTCTTTCGATTAGGGCAATGGGTGACCGAACAAAGCAGCAATGTTGGGAAATTGTAAGAAGAGATGCAAGAAAACATCCAAGCCCTAATAGTGGTTGGACTGAGGCAGCTATGGCGGCTTTAATGGCAGTTCAATTAGGTGGAGTTAATACATATAAAGGTGTTGTTTCCAATAGAGCAAAAATGGGAAACGATGAGCGAGCTTTAAAGGTGAACGATATAGAGGTGGCAAATAAAATCATGCTGAAAACTGTTAATCAATTCACATTGTTCATTTTGCTTGTAGGAGGGGCTATTTATGCTATTACCTAATCACGGAGCTAATCCGGAAATATTATTAGAAAAGCTCGGAAAGAGAAGACCAAAACAAATATATGATTTTAGTGAAAATACAAATCCATTTGGTCCCCCTGAGTTCTTGAAAAATATATCTATGGATGAATTGCTAACAACAATGACTCATTATCCGGATCCAGAAGTTAGTCTGCTATCTAGTAGACTAGCAGCAAAGAATGGCGTTTCGATTAGTCAAGTTCTTGTCGGAAATGGTGCTGCTGAGCTGATCTTTCTGCTAGCTAATATGTTACAGGGGAAACGAGTCGGGATTGTTGAGCCTGCATTTTCAGAGTATCGAGATGCTTGTTCAGCGTTCAACTGTCAAATTACATCAGTCGTTTTATCGCCTCCATGGCAGCTTGATTTAAATAAAGTAAAAGCTGTTTTGCCTGAGGTTGATGCTCTATTTTTATGTAGTCCGAATAATCCCACAGGTGTTCGTTTTCGCCGAGAAGATCTAGTCGATTTAATAAGGGAAGCTGAAAAGAATCAAACGTATATTGTGTTAGATGAAGCTTTTTATGACTTTTGCGAATTAGAAGAGGGATTAGAACAATTAGTCCATCAGTATTCAGTCATCATTTTGCTTCGCTCTCTAACAAAAATGTTTGCTGTTGCAGGTGTAAGACTTGGCTATGTTCTTGCCAATCCTTTTGTAATCGAAGCCTTAAAGAAAAGGCAGCCTCCATGGAGCGTGAATGGGATTGCGCAACAAATTGGAATAAGATTATTAGAGGAAAAAGCATTTGTTAATCAAACCGTAAATAAAATCCAAGCCGAAAAAAGGCATGTTGTTGGACGTTTACGTCAGTTAAACTTTTTTGTGTCAGAATCAACGGTGAATTTTTATTTGCTTGCTGAAAAAGATCGAAAAGACTTGTTTCCTCTTCTTTCTTATCTTGCAGAACAAGGGATTATTGCAAGACATACATACAACTTTAAGGGTTTAGGAGGCAGGTATTTACGCTTGGCTGTCAAAGATCGGGAGTATAACGATCTATTAATTAAAGCACTATCTCGTTGGAGGCAGCAATGATTGTTTTTATTTCAGGAGGAGTAAGAAGTGGAAAAAGTGATTACGCAGAAGAACGAGCGCGCTTACTATACGCAAAAGAACAGAAGAATCTAATCTATATAGCAACAAGTGATGTGTATGATGAGGAAATGCATGTTCGAGTTAAAAGACACCAGGAGCAAAGAAAAAGGGATGAGGTTAATTGGAAAGTCTACGAGAAACCTTCAAATATTGCCGATCTTTTATCTGGATTTCAACAAGGGGATGTCATCCTGCTCGATTGTGTCACGACACTTTTAAGTAATGAATTATTTAATGGCTGGCAGCAAGGTGAGAAAAAATGGACAAGTCCGTCCTTTATTGCTGAAGTAGAAAAGAAGATGATTCATTTAGTTTCAGAATTGGCTGAAGGACCTTATACAGCCTTTGTTGTATCGAATGAACTGTGTTTCGATTTACCGCCTCAAGACAGGGCAACTTCTATTTATATTCGCTTACTCGGACGGATACATCAAGATATTGTTTCAAGAGCGAAGGAAGCCGTCCTAATTGAAAATCGTTTAGTACTTCTGAAAAAAAGGGGGGACAAGCATGATTGGAATGAGAAATAGCTTTCGGGTATGGTTGGACGGTTTGATTCTCGCATTCCAACTCTTAACGATCGTCCCGCTTTCGAAACAAGTTCAGTGGGATGAAGCAAGGGCTAAGGCATCCGTTGCATCTTATCCACTAGTAGGATTTGCCTTAGCATCACTATTATCTGCCCAATGGCTTCTCTTAGCTAATGTAACGTTTATATCTCCGCTTGTTGCGGCTTTATGGCTTCTAACTTTTTCTGCTTTTTTCTCAGGAGGATTGCATCTTGATGGATGGACCGATTTTCACGATGCTGTTTTTTCTCGCAGAAGTCGTGAACATAAATTAGATATTATGAAGGATCCACAAGTTGGGACATTTGGCGTTTTAGCATTACTCTTACTTTTAGGTTGGCGATTTGTTTTCATATTTGAGTTATTCAGACTAGCCCCTCAAACGGTTCTTTTGGCTGTCTTTCTAATCCCGATACTTGTGAGGCTTCTGCTAGGGTGGCAGCTCTTACTTGGAAGATTTGCTCGCGAGGATGGAATGGCAGCTGCATTAAAGTCAGCAAAGACAAAAGGGAATATCGCGATATATAGTCTATGGACTATCGTTTTACTAGGCTTCTTGTTGTTCGTATCACCAATCTATCTTTTATTACCTGGAGCAGCCTTTCTCTTTCTGGTTGTGTGGCAGAAGTGGGTCGTATACCAGCTTGGGGGTATTACAGGTGACACTGTTGGAGCAGGAGCGGAAGGGGGGAAACGATGTTATGGGGAATCGTTTGGTTGTTACTCTTATTAGACATGGTTTAACAAAGTTTAATGAAGAAAAAAGGTATTTAGGCTGGAAGAATCAACCCTTGTCTAAAAAAGGAAATGAGGAACTACTTCAATTAACTCACAAGTATCGTAATCATACGGGTGATATCCTTTTAACTAGTGACTTAGTTCGATGTATAGAAACGGCGAAACTTTTATTTCCTAATCAGCCTATTGTGACGTCATCTAAATTAAGAGAGTACGATTTTGGAGAATGGGAAGGGAAAACATATGAGCAATTAAAAGAAACGAAATTGTATCGTGATTGGTTAGATGATCCACTCTCGAACTTCCCGCCAAAAGGAGAAGCTTATCATTCATTTCAGCGTAGGACTGAAGAAGCTTTCTATGACATGGTCGAACTTGCACATAAAAGGAAAAGTAAACATGTTGTTGTCGTTTGTCACGGGGGCGTTATAAGACAGTGGCTGTCTAGTTATTCACCGGTCAACAAGTCCAAGTCTTTCTTTGAATGGAATGTCACAATAAATAGTTGTTATCAAATGATAGGGAGCATCGATAAAATAAGGAGAGGATTAACATTCACTTCATTACAGGAGGAGCCTATAACGGCAAAAATAAATGGGCATTAAATCATTATAAAAGAACGAATTTGACATGGGTTAACAGCTATGATGAATTACTGGCTTCACCTGTGAATACAATGAATGGAACTGTCATCATTTATGGCATAGAAGCAGTAATCCAATCATTTATGAACGACGATGACCCACGAAAGTCTTTTTATAAGTGGCTAGATCAATGGTTAAATTGGGAAAAAGAAACAGCTCAATCAAAACTAGTCTTAATTGGTGTAGATGTTGGAAAAGGTGTAGTCCCTATTGAAAAAGAAAAAAGGAATTATCGTGATCTAGTTGGGTGGTGTTATCAAGATGTGGTAAAGGAAGCAACTCGTGTAGACATCATTTGGTATGGACTCAACCAACAACTGAAATAGAGGAGATGAAAAAAATGAGATTATATACACGTACAGGTGATGAAGGAAAAACAAGTGTCATAGGAGGACGACTTGAAAAGGATGACATAAGGGTCGTTGCATATGGCACGACTGACGAATTGAATTCTTTTATCGGACAAGTCATTACACAACTAGATGAAAATATTTTCCCTGATATCAAACAAGAGTTGATTAAAATTCAACATGAACTCTTTGATTGTGGAGGTGATTTAGCTATGGTGAAAGTATCTGAAGATCGTCCATACAAAGCAAAGCAGGAGATCATTGATTATCTTGAAGGGAGAATTGATGAGTATATAAAAGAAGCACCAGAATTAGAAAGATTTATTTTGCCTGGTGGCGCAGTACCAGCAGCTACCTTACATGTTTGTCGGACGGTTACACGCCGTGCAGAACGGTCTGTATCAACGCTTTATCGTGAATCAAATGTATGTAATCCTATTGTGCTTAAATATTTAAATAGGCTTTCAGATTACTTTTTTGCGATTGCTCGTGTAGTTAATCATCGGTTGAATGTAAAAGATGTAGAGTATGAAAGAAGTGCGATTGTCTTTAGAGATGGAAAAAGAAAAAAATAGAATCATACTAAAAACGCTAGGTTTTATTTAATACCTAGCGTTTTTGCATATAGTCAAAAGTACTTAGTAGAATGTACTATTTTTATATATAAAAAGATGTAATTATATGGTATTTTTAAAGAGAGAGATCATATGATGTAAGGGTGTTCATGTAAAGAGGGGGAAAGTTGTATGAAATTTGTTTTTGTCTTTATAACATTGTTGTTGCTTGCAGGTTGTAATGGTTTTGCTTTTGCGGAAAATCCTAAAATAGTAGCGGCCCACTCTTCCTATTTTGTTAATGAAGTAAAAGCAAAAGCACCCGTGTATTGGCCAGTTGAATTAATTGATGAATGGAATGATACAGTTCACTCTATCTCAATGAATGATTATGGTTATTTATTTTCTGAAAAGATTGACAATGAGTCTCTGAGCCAATTAGCTAGTAAGCTTGCTAGTCAGATAGATAGCCCGATGGAGAATGCAAGGGTGAAACCAAATGACGAATTTGACCCGGGGAAAAAGCGAGTGATTTTATCTGAGAGTGAACTAGTAGAGAGTCTATTGAACCTTGAGGTTGGAACGAAGGAACTTATCTTACCCATTTATGTTACGGAACCAACTGTGACGAAGAATGATATTACGGGCATTGAGCAGAGAAAAATAGGTGAATTCAAGACGTTTTTTAATCCCTCGGTTACAGGTCGCTCTCAAAATGTTTTATTGTCGGCAGAAGCAATTTCTGGGATCGTTCTTGGCCCTGGAGACAGCTTTTCGTTCAATCAGATGGTAGGAGAGAGAACGAGAGAGAGAGGCTACCAAGAAGCAATGGAGATCGTTGATAAAGAATTTGTAATGGGAATTGGAGGAGGAATTTGTCAGACATCATCGACACTGTTTAATGCGGTTGATAAAGCCGGTTTAGAGATGATTGAACGCTATACTCACTCAAGAGAAATTGGCTATGTACCAACAGGAAGGGATGCAACAGTTTCTTGGGGCGGACCAGACTTTAGATTTAGCAACCCCCATCCTTACCCAGTTATAATTCGGTCAAATGTTGATTTGCAAAAAGGAGAATTACTCGTTTCCGTTCATACGAAATAACAATTTTAAAAGGTTAATCATCTACATAACATGTGGTGATTGACCTTTTCTTTGTTTGAAAATACAAACGGGACTGCATAATCCATTCATTTCTTTTCATACTAAGTAAAAGATTGGTAAGGAGAAAGTGAGGAAGTGTAACATGCTTGGTAAATGGTTGTTGAAGCAGTTAAGGGATAGTCAAAAGGAAACATTAAATGATGTCTTACAGTTGTTTCAACAGTCGAGTGACTTTGTCATTTTTCCTTTGCGTGTAGAAAAGAAGTTATTTCACGTTGGCTATTTTCAAACAATGATTGATAGTGATCGGTTGAATCGCGATTTAATGCCTTATATTACAAAGAGCAAGCAGCAAACGCTAGAAACGATACTTCCTAATATACCGATACAAAATAAAGAAATCATTGAATCGCCTAACGATCTCCGTGAAAGAGTTTTGCATGGCTCGATCGTGATCTATGATGGACAAAATCCAAAAAAATGTGCTGTTATTGATGCAGCGCTCGATTCTAATCGGGATGTTTCGGCTCCTGAAACGGAGTTTAGTGTAAATGGACCTCAGGAAGCATTTATTGAATCGCTAGAAACGAATATTAATTTGGTTCGCAAAAGATTGCCATTGCCTCAACTTCAAATTAAAGAATTAAAACTTGGCAAAATTACACAAACTCGTGTGGCAATCCTCTATATTGAAGGTTTTGTCGATCAAGACAACTTAAAAACATTAGAACAAAGATTATCAGATATTGAGTTTGATCAAGTAATTGATTCAAGTAGCCTTGCGCAAATGATTACAGATAATTCTATGTCTATCTTTCCTCAATTAATTAATACCGAAAGACCAGAGCGAGTCGCAGCGGTGTTAGCAGAGGGGAAAGTAGCTTTCTTAACCGATGGTTCTCCTGATGCAGTGTTTGGACCGGCAACATTGGTCGAATTCTTTTCTTCGTTAGAGGATTATTATTTACCATGGCAAATCGCGAGCTCTGTTAGATTGCTACGTTTTGCTGCCGTTATGTTTTCAGTATTAGCGACTCCTATCTATGTTGCTGTCTTGACATTTCATTATGAGTTAATTCCAAGAGATTTATTAGCGACCATTATTGCTTCTCGTAGTAACATCCCTTTTCCACCGATAATTGAAGCGATCTTTCTGGAATTGACGATTGAACTGTTACGAGAAGCAGGGGCACGATTACCAACTAAAGTAGGGCAAACCATTGGGATTGTTGGTGGGATTGTAATTGGACAAGCGTCAGTGGAAGCGGGCTTAACAAGCAACATTTTACTAATTATTGTTGCGTTAGCTGCACTCGCATCATTTACAACACCTGTTTATCAAATGGGTAATACGATACGTTTAATTCGTTTTCCATTCATAATCATTGCATCATTCCTTGGTGGAATAGGAATTGCTTTTAGTTTGTTGTTTACAGTTGTTCATTTGCTTCATTTAACGTCATTGGGTAGGCCATATTTAGAGCCTGTTTTTCCACCGAGATTCTCAGATTGGCGAGATGCTTTTGTCAGACTTCCATTTAGCTGGATGTCGTCTCGCCCTGTGTATTTAAGACCGAGAGATAAGGGGAGATTTAACTTTTCAAGGGCGACAAAGAAGAAGGATATTGATGAATAAGGCGGTGAGAAAATGGACAAACCGATTAAAGAACAATACCTTGTTTCTAGCTTCATGGCCAGCTTCTTAATTCATGGCATGCAAGTGGGAGTTGGAGTACTCGGCTTTCAACGAATTATTGTGAAAACGACAGGATACGATGCTTGGATATCTGTCATAATAGCTGGTATTATTGTCCATTTTATCATTGCTTGTATGTATGTGATGTTAAAAAAGGCTGATGGTGATATCGTAACAATTCAACGGCAAATCTTTGGTAAATGGATTGGCAATCTATTAAGTATTATTATTTGTTTTTATTTTATTGCGTTAGCAACAGCCGTGTTACGAACATATATTGAAGTTATTCAAGTATGGATCTTTCCAGATTTACAGACGTGGACTGTTGCTCTTGTTGCAGCTGTTTTTTTCTATTATGTTGTAGCGGGAGGTTTCAGAACAGTAGTTGGATTAACGTTTATTGGCGTAATCATACCATTTCTTTTGATGCCGATCTTATTAATGCCACTTGAGTTTGCCCATTTTATTAATATGCTCCCAATCTTAAAACACTCTATCGTGGAATTGCTGTTAGGCGCTAAAGATACTACGCTGACATTCCTAGGTTTTGAATTACTGTTATTGTATTATCCTTTTTTGAAAAAGAGGGAGCTCAGTCAAAAATGGGCGCAGTTTGGAGCGTTTGTGACCAACCTCTCCTACACAACCATCATGATTGTTAGTCTAGCATTTTATAGTGAACAACAGTTAGACAAAACGATTTGGGCTACTTTAACTTTATTTAAAGTAATACAACTTCCTTTTTTAGAACGTTTTGAGTACATTGGTATTTCGATGTGGATGTTTTTAATTGCGCCGAATATCGCACTAGCGTTATGGGGAGCAAGCCGTTGTGCCAAAAGGGCTTTCTCAATTAATCAACGAAAGGCTTTAGTGATTGCATTAGCAATGATGACAGTCATAACGATGCTGCTTCCGACACGACAAGAGGTTGATATGATGAGCAATATTGTCTCACAATTTGGCTTTTATTTTGTCTTTGTCTATATCCCTTTGCTCGTCATTCTTCAAGCGATTGTATTAAAAGTAAGGAGGAAGAAAAGTGAGGAAACGACTGCAATGTAGCTTCCTTATTCTTTTATTTGTAGTTATATTATCTGGTTGTGTTGAAACGAGTGTCGTTGATGAAGTGTCAATGGTTCGTGCAGCAGCATTTGATACAGTTGAAGGTGGACGAATAAAAGTAACGGCTAATTTTCCGACTTTCCCAGAAGACGGTGCGGAGAATACACTAGCAGATGGATTGCTAGCAGCTACAGGTGATACGACAAAAGGAGCGCGTATTATCTTAAATCAAAAAAATCAAAAGCCTTTAGTCGCCGGTCAACTTCGCTTATTGCTGTTTAGTGAAGAATTAGCGGAAGGAGGAATTGAGAACTTAATTGATGCTATGTATCGTGACCCTTCGGTAGGAAACCGAATTTATCTTGCTATCGCAGAGGGAAGTGATGCTGGTCGATTTTTAGAATCAGATGAAAAAAGTGGGGAGCTTTCAGGTGTTTTTTTACCTGAACTGATTGAGCATAACATGGAAAATAATATGGTTCCAGAGACGAATATGCACCAGTTTCTTTTTAGTTTATATAACGATGGACGCGATGCTTTTTTACCTTTAGTACGAAAAACGGAAGAAGAAAACATTGATGTCTGGGGGACTGCTGTTTTTTCAGGTGATAAGTTACATACGAAACTTGATCACGACGATTCTTTTATGTTGAAAATGATGCTTGAACGAACAAAGAGATCAACGAAACAGTTTAGCTTACAAAATGATGAAGATGAAACCTTTGTTGTCATCGATAATATTCATAGTTCGGTATCTAGGACCATTCATACACAGGGAGAAGTTCCAGAATTCAAAGTTGAGATCGATATCATTGGAGCTATAGATGATTACAGCGGCGACAAGAATTTAGATGATGAAACGATTATTAAAGAGATAGAAACCTCAGTTGAGGAAACCATTAAAGCGGATTCAGAAAATTTATTAAATGATTTTAGAGAGAAAGGTATAGATCCAGTTGGAGTTGGGGAAGTTTATCGAAGTACGAACAGGAATTGGGATGCGGAAAGATGGAAGAATGAGATTTATCCAACAGTTAGCTTTACTGTCGATGTTGAGTTGAAAGTTGTTCAATCTGGAGCAGTAGAAAATTAAGGAATAAATTGGATGAAATTCCATATGATAAAAAGTGTATGGAATGGAAAACTGAATATCGGTTTGGAATTAGAGGAGGAAAGTATGGTTGACTTTATTAAGCGTATTTGTATTGCCTTAGCTTTAGCGACATTTATTGGTTTGTTGTTTATGAGTACAACAACGACATTCGCGCAGACAAAATCCGAAGTGCCAGAGGAGCTTTTCGAAGCCCTCATCTGGCCTACTGTCGGTGAAATTACAGATACATATGGAACAAGAGGTGGCGAACATTATGGAATCGATGTAGCAGCACCTGAGGGTACTCCTGTCGTTGCCATTGCTGATGGGATTGTCAGTCGTTCCTATTATTCTGATACATATGGTAACGTTATTTTTATCGAACATGATAATGGATTAGAAACAGTCTATGCTCACCTTCACAAAAGAGAAGCAGAAGAGGGACAAGCTTTAATAGAGGGAGAAAAGATTGGAACGGTCGGGAATACCGGTCGATCATCAGGGAATCATCTTCATTTTGAGGTCCATGACGGCAATTGGAATATTGAGAAAACTGAATCGATCGATCCAATGTTAGTTCTTTCAAAAGAGTCTGAGTTTATGTATGCTGCTTTAGGAGTGGATTCTCCATATGGACAAGATTGGAAAGAAAGAGAAATTGCATCTGCTATGAGTCCAAATATGGACGAGACATCAAGAGAAACAAGTAAACCATTAAATAACAAAGAGCAAGTTGTGCAAGTGAAAGTACAGTCTGGAGATACACTTTGGAGTATATCAAGCAGTTTCGATGTTACGGTTGACGAGTTAAAGGAATGGAATGAACTAGAAAATGATGTGATTCAAGAAGAGGATGTATTAATTATTGAAGAATCAACGTTCGTTCATATTACGGAACAAGGAGATACATTATCATCGATTGCTACACAGTATGGCAAAACGCCTAATCAACTAGTAGAACAAAATGATTTAAATTCAGATCTCCTATTACCTGGACAAGCCATCATTGTAAACTAAGTCCGCCTCTACAAAAAAAAAATCAAATATGATAACATAAAGTCAAGTTTACATAGGTTAGGATGAACGTAGATGGCAATTGTTCAAGTGAATACGAATACGGAGTTATTTCAATGGTTGAATGAACAGACGGATTTAAATAGTACCCAAGTGGACCTTGTTGACGGTTTTATTTTTATGCTGAAAAAAATAAATCTTCATCGGTCGATTCGTCTTATAAATAATAAGACATTGCATCCAAGGTTCTGGAGGTCACATGATCGAACATTTGGTTATGAGTTAATGAAACAAAAAAAGAGAAGAGTCGCACACCTCTATCAATTCTATGTTGATGTTGCGTTTGCAGAGCATCTCGTTGAAACCGTGAATGACCATATTGCTTTAACTGAAGAAGGTCAGCGCTTTCTTGAAAAGACTTGTGATGAACAATTAGATTTATTGTTCTCTTATATATGGTAATTATTTCAAGAGCAAGTGGATATCCACTTGCTCTTATTCGTATAACAATCGTTGCTCTCTCCTCCGATAGAAATACTATCTTGGTAAATTTAGTTGTATGGTTCAGGGATTAAACTCATATATATGGAATAGAGGAGGGATTGTTATGAAGTATATTGTTCAAAAGGGCGACACGCTAATGAAAGTGTCAAAGAAATTTGGAGTCAGACCGTTTGATTTATTATTGTTTAATCCTCATATTTATTCAGCTGAAAGTTATATATATCCAGGTGTAGAATTACACATCCCAAAAATGAATCGTGACCATTCAATGGTCGATGAGCAATATATAGAAACCGAGTTTGGACAGGTCGATTTAGAAAATAGGCTACCAGATCTGAAGAAACTTGGCGTGAGAGTAGAAATTATTGGGTATTCCGTTATGAATCAGCCGCTTTACGCTCTGTCAATTGGAACTGGGAAAAAGGAGATTTTTTATTCAGGGGGCTGGCATGCGAACGAATGGCATACGAGTAAATTTCTTTGTAAATACATAGAAGAGTTAGCTATCCATCAACAACAAGCGATGATTTGGAACGGTTATGATGTGAAAAAAATGTTAGAAGATGTCACTCTTTTCATCGTGCCTCTTGTAAATCCTGATGGGGTTGATCTTGTTTTACAAGGAATTTATGACGAGCATCCTTATTTTAACGAAGTTCTCACCATTAATAAAGGCATGAGGCGATTTGATCATTGGTCATCTAATATTAGAGGAGTCGATTTAAATCATCAATGGCCAGCAGGTTGGGACATTGAAGCAAAAGAAAGCCCCCAACAGCCATGGGCGAGGCATTATAGTGGACCTGCACCACTTAGTGAGCCAGAAGCAAAGGCTATTTTCGATTATACGAAGAAACACTCCTTTTCACATGTATTAGCCTTTCACTCTCAAGGCCAGGTAATTTATTGGGGGTATCGTGGAATGGAACCAATCGAAAGCAAAGAGATGGTGGAAAAGTTATCTCTAGTAAGTTCGTATACACCTGTTCATACTGCTGATAGTGATGGTGGCTATAAGGATTGGTTTATTCAGGATTCAGGAAAGCCAGGGTTTACAATTGAAGTTGGAGTTGGGACGAATCCACTTCCAGTTGAGTCATTTGCAGAAATTTGGTCTAATAATTGTCTTCTTGCATTAGAAGGACTTTCGCTTTAACGTTTACAGTAGTTGCCAAACCTCGTGAACAGAGTTACAATTTTATTGTAAAAGACGGTAGATAGGTAGATTTACGGGGGTAATTACGATGGCTATAGAACATGTGCGACCAAAAAAGATATACGAAATTGTCGCAGAGCGTATAACTGAAATGATTAAAAACGGAGAAGTTTCGCCAGGTGAGCGATTAGCATCTGTACAACAACTTGCTGAAGACTTTAATGTAGGAAGATCAGCTATTAGAGAAGCATTAAGTGCTCTAAAGGCAGTTGGGCTAGTTGAAATTAAGCAAGGAGAAGGGACCTTTGTTAAAAAGATTAACCACGATATAGCAGCAAACGTCATTCCTTCTGTAGCCTTTATGAAGCAAGAGGATGTTAGACAGTTATTTGAAATAAGAAAGATTGTTGAAACAGGTGCTGCCTCATTGGCTGCTTTGAATCACACTGAAGAAGATTTACAGCAAATTGAAAACATTATTGACGAAATGAAGCGGGCAGTAGGAGACGGTGAGTTGGGTGAGAAGGCCGATGTTGACTTTCATATGGCAATCGTCCGTTCTACGAAAAATGAAATGCTTTTAAAGTTACTAGAGACGGTTTCAGATACGATGCAAGTGGCGATGAGAGAAGCTCGAAAGCTCTTTCTTTATACAGAAAGTGATCAAATGCAAAAATTGTATAAGGACCATCTGGAAATTTTTGAAGCAATTAAAAGCAAAGATTCAAAAAAGGCCTACGATGCCATGATGAAACACATTGTTGATGTAGAAAAGTCTGTTTTCCAAACTAAAGGGGTTTCAAAATAAAAAAGAGAGTAGCCTCCATTTGGCTACTCTCCAATTTTTTAAAAAGCGCTGATTCTATTCAAATTTTAAAGCATCGCCATCAAAAGACTCATCTGCTACTTTAATTGAGTCCGTTGGGCAGCCTTCTTGAGCATCAATCATGTCTTCTTCAAGCTCTTCAGGAATAGCAGCCGTTCCTTGGTTGTCATCAAGAATTACAAATGCGATACCTTCATCATCGTAATCATAAATATCAGGTGCTGCTGCGCCGCATGCACCACATGCAATGCATGTGTCTTTATCTACAATTGTGTACTTTGCCATTGGATTAAACCCTCCATTAATTTTCTCCTCGTTGTCATGGACAACTTTTTATCCAGAAATGTATTTTTCTACTGACTTATTGTAAAACGGATTGCCAAACTTTTCAACCAATTGATTTTAAGAAGCGGTATAAAAAGACAAGAATTGATAACGTTAGGCAAATAGTTGAAGCAAGAGTCCTTAGCTTATTTATTTCCTTGTTGTTATTTTTCAGACACTTTCTTCTCTGGAATTTGTTACAATAATAGTATGACGAGTGGCTTGTAAGGGTGATTAAATGAAAATGAGACTAAACATTATTGTAACCATTTTACATGCTTTTAATGGCGAACGTTCCATTTATGGAGCTTTCCATTTATTAAAGGGGAAAAGGTCAGCTCAAACGATTCAAGACGGAGCATTCTTCGGTTTAATGTCCTACTTTGGTTTATATCCAACATTATCTAGACAGCAATTAGAAGATGATGTAAAGCAATTAATTAAGACAGGAATTGTAGAAGTCGTGGAATCAGAACGTGTTAACGTAACAACCAAAGGAAAAGATCAATTAGACCAATTTCATAAGAAATATGCTTTTTTAACGGACCTACAAGGCTGGCGATATCATTCGTACTCTGAAGAAGTCTGGTTAAGACTATGTTTATTTATTCAAACATTACTAAATATTTCATCTAAAAATAGTAAATTTTTTCCTATAACACATCGGGTGCCCATTCAACTTTGGGTTAAAAGGAATCTTCCGCATCCAAATGAACGAAATCAAACGATTCAGTCTTTGTATGAAGAACTTTCAATATTCTTGTCAAACTGTTCAGAGGCACAGGCAATGATCTTCACTCACCAATTAAGTGGTTATAAAAAAGTTGGATTAATTCATAGCCAAATAGCTGAAAGTATGATGCTTAGTGAAGAAGAAGTTGAGCTTTGTCATAAAGCAAGCGTTCACCGTCTCATCACCGAAGTGACAGAAAATCCTCTTCAATTCAAACAGTTAGCAAGATTTATTCAAGATCAACAACAATCAGTTATTCTTACGGAATCAGCTAAACATACCTACTCCTTGCTTAAAAAAGGCATGTCTGCTGAAGCTATTTGTGAAAAAAGAAAGTTAAAAAAGAGTACAATTGAAGATCACATTGTTGAAATAGCCATTCAAGATCAACAATTTTCTATTAGAGAGTTTGTCCCTACCGAAACAGAACAAGCGATTCTGCAATTATCATCTCAAATGCAGACAACGAGGTTGCGTGAACTAAAGGAACATTTAGCTATTGAAGTTTCTTACTTCATGATTCGATTAGTATTAGCAAGAAAGAAGGGGAACTATGGAGCTTGAAAAGGCATTGTTGCATTATTTTGGCTATGAAAGCTTTCGAGAAGGTCAAAAGGAGATTATAACTTCACTTATGGATGGAGTAGATGTTATCGCAATGTTGCCAACGGGTACAGGAAAGTCAATCTGCTACCAACTACCGGCAATTTTGTCTGAAGGGGTTACAATTATCGTTTCGCCACTCTTATCGTTAATGGAAGACCAAGTGCAACAATTACGAAGTGAGGGTATAAAAGATGTTGTTGCAATTAACAGTTTCATGAATCGAGAAGACCGTGAAATCGTTTTACAGCAATTACATACCTATAAAATGATTTATCTTTCACCAGAAATGTTGCAATCTCCATTTGTGTTGTCAAAAATAAAAAAATTAAAAATTACTTATTTTGTAGTTGATGAAGCTCATTGTATCTCACAATGGGGGCATGATTTTAGACCAGATTACTTACGGTTAGACGCTGTACTACATACATTAGGTAGGCCTACCTGTTTAGCGATAACGGCAACAGCAACCACTGAGGTTCAACAAGATATTAGTAAACAGCTAGCACTAAGAAATCCGAACTACTATATCTATTCCGTTGATCGTCCTACAATTTCCTATCAAGTGGAAAAATGTCAAAATGCACAAGAGAAAATTGAGAGGATTAAGGATTTGGTTCAAAACTTGCAAGGGCCGGGAATGATTTATTTTTCTAGTCGAATGTGGGCTGAAAATATTTCCAATTTGCTTAAACAAGCAGGTGTAAAACGTGTTGCTTATTATCATGGTGGATTATCAACAGAAGATCGACTTTTGTTGCAACAACAATTTATGAGTGGTCAAATTGAACTAATCTGTTGTACTAGTGCTTTTGGAATGGGAATTAATAAAAAAGACATTCGGTATGTCATCCATTTTCATTATCCGATTGACCTTGAGTCTTATGTGCAAGAAATAGGACGAGCTGCAAGAGATGGAAACTCAGCTGCAGCAATTTTGTTATATTGTGAAGAAGATCAAGGTTTAGTGAATATGCTTTTGGAACGAGAGCTCTTAACAGATGAGCAACTGTATCAATTGTTAGCGCACTTACAAAAACATTCAGAGCTTGAGGATAACAAAGAGCAAGAGTTGGTTCAGTTTATGCAAATAAATGAAGTCTCATGGCGGACGATACGGTACCAGCTTGAGACTAGAGGTGTGTTAAAGAAACATCGAGTGTATCCTTTTTCAATGGACTCGCTGTTTGAAAGTATCCGACAAGAAGAACAGGAAAGAATGCAGAACAAACAAAAGAATCTTGCTAGTTTTTTGAGATGGATACGTACGAAAACGTGTCGACGTGAAAAGCTTTTATTATATTTCAACGAACAGTTAGAGAAACATCCAAGTAATTGCTGTGATAATTGTGGAGCCAATCTAACAAACTTTAAGCGTGCTGTTGGACGAGAAGATTCTCCCGTTTTGATACCGTGGAGGGAAGCATTAAGCGATTTATTTCGACAAAATGAAATGAGGAATAATGAGAAAACAACGTGAAATAGTAGCAGAATTAACCGACCGTCAATTAGTATTAAATGTTTATTTATCACAATTCATTATGTTGTTATTAGCTATCATTTTAAGTTTTTTTGTTTTCGATCATTGGATCGATTTTCTAGAATTATTTCAAGGTAATCTTCTAACGGTTGTCTTTCTTAGTGGTGCTATTGCGACTGTGATTGTAATGGTTGACCTGTTAATGGAAAGAGTTTTTCCGAAAGAGTGGCTAGATGATGGCGGGATTAATGAAAGAGTGTTTCGTGGTTTAACGATTCCTAAATTGTTCCTGCTGTGTGCAGTTGTAGCTATAGCAGAGGAGCTGTTATTTCGGGCAGTTATCCAAAGTACTTTTGGACTAATCATTGCCAGTTCAGTATTTGCGCTTATTCACATTCGCTATTTAGACAAGCCTGTTTTGTTTATAAATGTTTGTCTGGCAAGTTTTTTGCTTGGAGGGTTATTTTATTGGACTGGATCCATTACCGTTACGATTTTTACTCATTTTTTAATTGATGTTATTCTTGGGTTAATTATTCGCAATCGATACTTAAAGCAAGTTAAAAGGAGTGTAGTCAAATGACCATGCATGCAAAAGATGATAAGGAAAGAAGTGAACATGACGTTACATCCCAATCATTGCCTCCTAGAAGCCGAATGCATAGAAGAAAGATACAAAAAAAGAAAAAACAATCCTTATCTTTTCCGTTAATTCGTTTATTGTTGGTTTTATTTCTTGCACTCATTGTTGCTGCTGTTACTTCACCATATTGGTTACCGTAACTCACTTCTAAATTATATATAACCCACATATAGTTTGATGTGAGGGGGTGAAAGGAGTGAAGCCTTTTAAAGATTGGAACATAAGTTCATATTATGGTCCAGAAGCAGTAAAGTTTATGTTAGAGGAGCTCGTTAGCCGAAAGAACAAACTAGAAAAAATGGAACATGCAAAATTGTGGTGGTCGATGTTTGCATTATTTTGTGCAGCAGTCTTTTTCTTATTTGGTTATAGAGTAGTTAATACTCATGGAACCGATTATTCGGCCAATTTTCTGAGTGCATTATTAGGACATCCTGTGCTGCTTATTCTAATGCTACTTCTATCAATCTCTTTTATTCAATTAAATCATTTCGTCAAAAAAGCAAATAAGGCAGAAAAAGAATTTGATGAATTAAGAGAAGAATTCATCGCACGGAGCACTGAATTGTGGGAGATGGATGCGACTTGGGAAGCTCGGGACAAAGTATTCTCATTTATGAAGCAAGAACACGATATTAACTTATACCATAAATAAAAAGAGAATGATCAAATAAGGCCTTGATTCATTCTCTTTTTCCTGTAATTATGGCTCATGTTATTCTTGAAAATGGGCATCATTTAAGAATGAAAGCGATACATACGGCTTTCCAAAAAATAGAAAGGTTGAACGGCAATATTCGTCACCGCGAATTTGAATATATTTGTCATTAAAATCTCGAATAGCTCCAAAAGCTATCGTCTTCCCTTTCTTGAAACAGAAGACTTCAACTGGAAGCCCTAATCGATGATTATAATCGAGATCTTCATTGGTCACGAGCGATTTATCGATTAATTTAGTTAAAATCAAGCAGATCACTCCCTGTTGTATTTTGTAAGCGCTACCTTTTTGCTAATAATCTAAGTATATCCTTAATTTACTAAATTTTCAATCAAATTGTTCGCTTTTCTAACAACTGAATTCCCTCGATAAAATTCTTTAAATTGTCACATTGTTTTTTACGTTCCATTTCCATACTATGCTACTATTTTTATAGTGCAAATGTGAAATAGTAAAGACGTGAGATGAAGAAGGAGTGATTAGTATGACAGCGGTTCAATTAGTCGCGGTATTAAGCATTGGATTTATCGCTATGGCTTCAGCTATTGCGATGGCCATTTACATGCTTAAGGTGGCAGAACATACAGAATAATCTAACATAGTCATGAAGCTTCTTAAAAGGTGCACATCGAAATGATGTGCACCTTTTTCGTTTTTAATTAACAGAAGATTTTGGTTTGATTCTTTTCTTTTTATATTTTGAAGAGTACAATAGTAGGATAGGAGGGGTTTTCGTGCTTGATTCATTGTTCTTAAGATTAGAAGAATTGTATCCAGAAATGGTTGAAATTAGACGAGAATTACATTCGGAACCGGAATTGTCTTTTCAGGAAGTTAAGACACCAAAGTTTATTGGTGATTACTTAGAAAGATTAGGAATAGAAGTAAAACGTAATGTCGGTGGTCGCGGTGTTATAGGTGTTATAAAAGGAGCGAAGCCTGGAAAAACAGTAGCGCTTCGGGCAGATTTTGACGCGTTACCGATTGAAGAAGAAACAGGTTTACCTTTTGCTTCGAAGCATAAAGGCATCATGCATGCATGTGGCCATGATGGCCATACGGCTATATTACTTGTATTAGCTAAGGCATTAGCTGAACATAGGGATCAATTGAGGGGGACAATTGTCCTGATCCATCAATTTGCAGAAGAATTAGCTCCTGGAGGGGCAATTGAAATGATTAAAGATGGTTGTCTAGATGAGGTAGATGTAGTATTTGGAACTCATTTATGGTCAACGATGCCATTAGGAAAAATTGGTTATCGTAACGGACCAATTATGGCCAATGCAGATCGCTTTGATCTTGTCATTCATGGTCGTGGGGGCATGGAGCGAGTCCACATGAAACGGTTGATTCAATTGCTGTTGCGTCAAGTGTAGTTGCTCAACTACAGCAAATTGTTAGCCGGAATGTAAATCCTCTTAAAGCTGCTGTTGTAACTGTAGGTTCGTTCCACTCTGGGTCAGCCTTTAACGTTATAGCTGATCAAGCTGAGTTGACTGGAACAGTGAGAACATTTGATTCAGAAGTACAAGAGCTTATTATAGAACGAATAGAGCAGGTTACAAAAGGAATTTGTGATTCAATGGGTGCTACATATACACTTGATTATAAGAAAGGGTATCCTGCTGTTATCAATGATGAGGAAATAACGAACCATTTTGTTAAGTCGGTTGAATCAGTCGATGATGTGTCACTATTTGAAATGGAACCTGTAATGGGTGGAGAAGATTTTGCTTACTACTTACAAAAAGTTCCTGGTACGTTTTTCTTCACAGGAGCTGGGAATAAAGAGAAGCAAATTGTGTATCCGCATCACCATCCTAAATTCGATTTTGATGAGAAGGCAATGCTTTATGCGGCAAAATGCTTAGCGAAAGCGGCTATCGCTTATGGAGAAAGAATGGAAGTGAATGGGAATAGGGAAGTGCAATCGATTTAAAGAGTCAAAAACCAATAGGTGTCTTAAAAGATGAGATTGATCTTTTAAGATGCCTTATTTTTTGTGAAAAGTGGACTTGGTTGATAGCAGATGCATATAGTGGGTAAGGGAGGGAATAAATTTGAGATATTGGATCTATAAAAGAACCTTATTATTATTGGCAGCATTCGGAGGGGTAAGTGCTTCTGCAAGTTTATTACCGGATTCTCCGATTTGGTCTTTTTCATCATTTTTAGGTGAAGTGTTGTTTTCTCCTTTTAAATTACTACTAGCTGTATTATTATTTGTACTTGGCTTTCTATCTTACTCTATTTTTGTCAGAGACGTAGTGAAAATAGGTACAAGCAAATGGGTTACTTATTCTTTAGGCTTTCCGAAGTTAATCTTTATCATTATTTCTTTCATTTCCATCCTGTATTTAATTTTTAAAATTGGAACAATTGCTTTCATAGCGTTAGTGCTAGCCCTTTGGTATGGTATTATGGATGTTGGCTTAAAAAAACTTAACTGACTTGTCTTTTTTGGGAGGAGAATTATTATGACGTTTTTCATTGGAGGTATGTTCGTATTTCTCCTTCTGTTACATATGTTTATAGAAGCAAAAAGAAACCGAATTGACTACTTAGCATTAAAATATGAGACGTTACCTGAAGAATTTCATGGTTATCGCCTTTTTTTTATTAGTGATGTTCATAAGAGGATAATCTCAAAAAAAATATATCAAGAATTAATCAATCAGGTAGATATCATTATTATTGGTGGCGATCTTTGTGAGAAAAATGTACCTTTAGAACGTATTGAAGAGAATGTAAAGCAACTTTCTGCCATTGCTCCATGTTACTTTGTTTGGGGGAATAACGATCATGAAGTGGGGAAAGAGAATGTAAAGAACATTCTTATGAAATATCATGTTAAAGACCTAGAGAATAAAGAATGTGTAATAAAAAAACAACAAGATCAAATAACTTTACTAGGGCTTGATGATACGGGATTTGAAAAGTTACCTGAATTAATTCTCCCATTATCTCAGTCTTTTTCAGTGTTAATTTGTCATTATCCTGATGTGACAGAGCTTCTCCCTTCGAATCATCCTTTTTCATTGATATTGACTGGACATACTCACGGTGGCCAAATTAGGTTTTTTGGGTTTGGGATAGCAAGAAGAGGGGGACTTTTTAACGAAGGCAACTATAACCTTCTAATAAGTAATGGTTATGGAACTACAGCACTCCCTTTTCGATTAGGTGCACCTGCTCAAACACATATTATTACGCTTCTCAAAAAGTGATAATTTACTTGTACATTATTTACACAAGTTGTTTATTTCGCTATACTGACAAAAAGAAACGATCGGTATATGTTTTGTGATTGTATGGGAGGAAAGAATATGGCTTCAAAAGAAGGGAAATATAACATCAAGGCAATCTCAAAAATGCTCGGTATACAGGCTGGAACATTAAGAGCTTGGGAACGGCGTTATCAAATTATCGAACCCGTTCGCAATAAAGCAGGTCATCGTCTGTATTCGGATGAGCATGTTGCGATCTTACGATGGTTGATTGATAAGGTTAACAAAGGTTTTACAATTGGACAAGCAGTTGATTTAATGGAGAAAGGTTCTATTGCAGTTGAGTCGAATAATTTTCAAGGTGGAGATTATTCTGTTCAACTCTCAGATGAGATCCTTAAAGCACTGCTTTCATTTCAAGAGAATAAGGCGAATCAACTATTAAACGAAGCTTTTTCACTTTTTAGTGTCGATAAAGTTACAATAGATATCCTTGGAGCTTTAATGGTTAAGGTCGGACATATGTGGGAGAGTAATCAAATTACAGTCGCACATGAACATTTTGTTACCTCTTTCTTAAGAACCAAAATAGGTACCATTTTTCATAATATACCTATTAACGGTATGATGCCAAAAGTCGTTGCCGTTTGTGCTCCGAACGAAACACATGAATTAGGATTATTAATCTTCACTCTATTTCTAAGAAGAAAAGGATTTGAGGTTATCTATTTAGGAGCCGGTATTCCAAAAGAAGACTTAGAAGTCGTGATTAAAGAAGTAGAAGCAGATATTTTTGTGACTTCATGTACATTAGAGCCAAATTTATCTGAAGCACTTTCTTTAATTTCACATTTGAATCAAGTATTTCCGAAATTGAAAATTGGAGCTGGAGGCTTTGCTTTTGATCATCTCATCGAAGGACGAACTGATTATCAAAACATTTTAGTAGGAAAGACCAAACAAGATTGGGAACAATGGTTAAAAAACGTTGTTTAATTTGAAAATCTAGACTTGTGTATCGAACCTTCTTTTCAGTCTTTTCATATTGTATAGTAAACGGTTTATGACGGACCCAGAGATTGAGTAATGGATGTTCGTAATAAGGAGGGTTTCAAATGCGTCTTGAACGTTTGAATACAGATAAATTCAAAGCTTTCTTAACCTATGATGACATGCATGAAAGAGGGTTAACGAAAGAAGACTTATGGCAAGACTTGCCTAAAGTTCATGATTTATTTAGAGACATGATTTTAGAAGCTGATGATGAACTTGGATTTAAAGTTGATGGACCTATTGCTGTAGAGGTTTATGCAATGCCAGCTCAAGGCATGGTAATCATTGTTTCAAAGAGCAATTCTGATGATGAATTTGATGAGGAAGGCTTTGAAGAGGGCTATATTGAAATGCAAGTAACGCTTGATGAAACTGAAGATATATTTTACGTACTCCAAGATATAGAAGATGTCATCGCTCTAGCATCTAGACTTTATCCTTTTGGGATAAAGGGGGGCACTCTATATTCGTTTAAAGATAAATATTTCATCAAATTTGAAGAATATGATGTCGATGTAGTAGATGAAGAAGCTTTTGTCGCATTATTGTCGGAATTCGGATGTCCTTCAACAGTTTCTCCATATATGGTAGAAGAATACGGAAAAAAAATTATGGATAACAATGCAATTGCCTCGCTTTACCGTTATTTTATGGAAAATTAAAGGACTGATGTTAGATAGTCAGTTCTTTTTCTTTTTAAATGTAGAGTGCTTATTTAAGAAAACTTGAATTCTTGAATTAATAGTGGAAAAATCGTAGGCGTTTCTTTATAGTAGTATTGATAATAGCTTTAATTACCATTATTGAGGTGAAAAGGGAATGGCAGAAAAAGAACAGCAGGCCGAACAATTAGATGTGCTTGCATCGACACAAAGTGTCATCAAAATAGCATTGGACAAGCTTGGGTATCCTGAGGAAATGTATGAACTGATGAAAGAGCCTATTCGTATGCTCACAGTTAGAATACCTGTTCGTATGGATGATGGTTCAACGAGAATCTTCACTGGGTACCGAGCTCAACATAACGATGCTGTTGGTCCAACAAAAGGAGGAGTGCGCTTTCATCCGAATGTATCTGAAAAAGAAGTGAAAGCTCTATCGATCTGGATGAGTTTAAAAGCTGGGATTGTAGACCTTCCGTATGGCGGGGGAAAAGGTGGAATTATTTGTGATCCTCGTGAAATGTCTTTCAGAGAGCTTGAACGGGTAAGTCGTGGTTACGTACGTGCCATTAGTCAGATTGTTGGTCCAACTAAAGATATTCCTGCTCCTGATGTATTTACAAACTCTCAAATCATGGCTTGGATGCTGGATGAATATAGTCGAATACGTGAATTCGACTCTCCGGGATTTATTACTGGAAAGCCGTTAGTTTTAGGAGGCTCTCATGGAAGAGAATCGGCAACGGCTAAAGGTGTAACTATGTGCATAAGAGAAGCTGCTAAAAAGAAGGGGATAGACATTGATGGAGCTCGTGTCGTCATCCAAGGATTTGGGAATGCTGGTAGCTTTTTAGCGAAATTTATGCACGATGCTGGTGCGAAGGTGATCGGTATCTCAGATGCTTACGGTGCTCTTCATGACCCAGAAGGCTTGGATATAGATTACTTACTTGATCGTCGAGATAGCTTTGGAACTGTTACTAAGTTGTTCCGAGATACAATCTCCAATCAAGAGTTACTAGAATTAGATTGTGATATTTTAGTTCCGGCAGCAATTGAAAATCAAATTACTGAAAAAAATGCACACGATATTAAAGCGTCGATCGTTGTTGAAGCTGCAAATGGTCCAACAACTATGGAGGCTACTCGAATCTTGAATGAACGCGATGTGTTGCTTGTACCAGATGTATTAGCTAGTGCGGGTGGCGTAACGGTTTCTTACTTTGAATGGGTACAAAATAACCAAGGTTATTATTGGACGGAAGAAGAAGTTGAAGGTAAATTAGAAGCAGTCATGGTAGATGCTTTTGAAAATATTTATAAACTGGCGAAAACAAGAAGAGTAGACATGAGGCTTGCCGCTTATATGATTGGGGTAAGAAAGATGGCAGAAGCATCAAGATTTCGTGGTTGGGTATAGTTTGTTATAATATGAAGGACCCTTGCGTCATTATGATGTAGGGGTCTATGACGTTTAAAAGGGGTGAGAGCATGGAAAAAAAAGAGGTAATCATTGTTGGCGGTGGACCATGTGGTCTTGCTGCGGCTATAGCTTGTATGAATAAGGGGCTAGAGCCATTAGTCATTGAAAAAGATAATATTGTTAGTGCCATTCATCGGTACCCAACTCATCAAACTTTTTTTAGTACGAGTGAGAAGCTTGAAATTGGTGATGTGCCCTTTGTGATAGAGGATCGAAAACCAAGAAGAAACCAGGCGCTAGTTTATTATCGTGAAGTTGTCAAACGCAAAAATATACCTGTCAAGACGTATGAAAGAGTAATGAAAGTGGAAAAGTTAGAGAATGGAAGCTTTTACATAGAGACAACGAAACAAACATACCTAACTAACTATGTGATTATTGCAACAGGTTACTATGATTCTCCTAATATGCTGGATGTACCTGGTGAGAAGAATGATCACGTCCTTCACTATTTTAAGGAAGCGCACCCATACTTTGATCTTGATGTAGTTGTTATCGGTGGAAAGAATTCCGCTATTGATGCAGCTCTTGAGTTAGAGAAGGCTGGGGCACGTGTGACCAATTTATATCGAGGTAACGAATATTCTCAAAGTATTAAACCTTGGATTTTACCTGAATTTGAATCACTCGTCCGTCATGGGAACATAAAAATGGAATTCAATGCACATGTGAAAGAAATAACGACAAGTGAAGTTATTTTTAGTCAGAATGGTAAAGAGCATAGAGTGGCAGCTGATTTTGTTTTTGCGATGACCGGATATCATCCAGATCATTCCTTTTTACGTAAAATGGGAGTAGATGTCGATCGTGAAACGGGGCGACCAATGTTTAATCCAAACTCAATGGAAACGAATGTTGATGGTTTATTTATAGCTGGTGTGATTGCAGCAGGAAACAACGCAAATGAAATCTTTATTGAGAATGGTCGCTTTCATGGAGATCAAATAGCAGAGGCGATAGCTGAAAAAAAAACAAATAAGTGTTAATAAAACTTGTCTCATTCGTAATTAAGAGGCGTCAAAATGGTTGAGTGCATTGCAAACCTTTATGACGCCCCTTTTTTATTTGTAAAATATTTCTTGTAGTGTATATTTATCAGTCGTTTGTTCTAGAACGACCATTAATTTTAAACGCGCTTTTTGTCCATTTAAGCCATTTGTAAAAATGACTCCGCGTTCTTTAAGTATTCTACCACCGCCCTCATAGGCGTATGTATCTTGAACGACTCCACTAAAGCAACGTGAAACGAGTACTACAGGGATCTTACGTTCAATCAACTTTGTTAAAGCTTCCATAACTTGAGGCGGTACATTACCTTGTCCGAATGCTTCGATTATTAAACCGTCAATGTCTGTATTGGCTACAGCTTCAATGATGGTGTCATCCATTCCCGCGTAGGTTTTCAATAGTGCTACTTTTTTACTCAGTTTTTTAACTGGATAGCATTCACGGACCGAAGGAGTGTGGTGAAAAAAGACTCCGCGTTTTGTAACGATACCAATTGGACCATATTGAGGACTTTGGAAAGTAGCGATATTACTAGAATGAGTTTTCGTTACGTTCTTTGCTGTGTGTATTTCATCGTTTAATACAACCAATACTCCTTTCCCACAAGCTGAATCACTTGAAGCGACACGCACTGCTGAAATTAGGTTGTGTGGTCCATCAGCGCCTAGTTCATTGCTAGAGCGCATCGCACCAGTCACAACAACAGGTAGGTCCCAATCAAGTAAGAGATCTAATAAATAAGCAGTCTCTTCAAGAGTGTCAGTCCCGTGTGTAACAACGATGCCATCTAATTGATCAGAACTTGCTCTTTCCTTTAACCGTTCAGCTAAGTCAATCATTAATGATGGTGTCATATGTGGTGATGGTATATTTAAATAGTCATCGACAATGACTGATGCTAAGGTTGATAGCGATTCAATCGTGGAATATAATGGATTTATCAAATTTGGTTGGACAGCACCTTGCTCATTTTCTTGCATGGCAATTGTGCCGCCTGTATGTAAGATAAGAATTTTTTTCATATCGGCACCTCTACTTTAGTTTGTCTTAAATCCTTATACATATTAACATAATTTTCGAGAGAAATTATAGTAAATTTATGCAAGAGGAAAGGAAGGGCGAATTGTTTGCGATCGTAACAGCTGCAATGGCGCCGGGGATGGCATTATTATCTTATTTTTATTTGAAAAATGGTTATAGTTCAACAACAAAATCACTTGTATTACGAACGTTTATTATCGGAATTCTTCTTGTTTTTCCCGTAATGGTTTTGCAATATGCTTTCACAGTTGAAGGTTTTTTTATACATCCGTTTACGAAGGCATTTATCTTGTATGGTTTTATAGAAGAATTTTTTAAGTGGTTCTTGCTATGGGCTTTTGCTTACCAACATGCGACTTTCTCAAGGCGTTATGACGGGATTGTATTTGGGGTATCCCTTTCATTAGGGTTCGCAACGGTAGAGAATGTCTTTTATTTAGTTGCAAATGGATTGGAAGCGGCTATTGGTCGTGCGTTACTTCCGGTATCGAGTCATGCTTTGTATGGAGTGATTATGGGCTACTATTTTGGTTTGGCAAAAGTTGAAAAAATAGGTAGGAGAAAGAATATGGTGGTTGCTTTACTGTTGCCTGTTGTTCTTCATGGTACTTATGATTTTATTCTGTTAAGTTTTGATATCTACTTTTTAATTGGTCTTATCCCGTTTATGTTAGTACTATGGTGGGTAGCATTAAATAAAGTAAAGCGTGCCAATGAACTTGATTATTAAATACACAAATAGGGAGGTTGTTAAAAGTGACATCTGAAGGGCGTTATCGTGTAGTAATCCGTTGCCCACTTTGTGGAGAAAAATATATTTTACGTGGTAGAAAAAATGAAAAAGGAGAATATGAAACGGGTTTTAAGCGCTGTATTTGTGGAAATGAGGAAACTTTGCATGTAGATGCAACTCTTGAATAATTGCTTTCTAAAAAAAAATTCTCTTGCAATATTGTGAGAATTGTTGTAATTTTGATTAAACGAATAACTTTATACATTGATTTCTTATCAAGAGAGACGGAGGGGATGGCCCGAAGAAGTCTCAGCAACCAGCCAAGTTTGGTCAGGTGCTAATTCCATCAAGTCATGAGACTTGAAAGATAAGAAGAAGAGACTAACGATACAACCACCTTCTTCTTATAATGAAGGTGGTTTTTTGATTTTTTATTATTGGAGGGCAACTATGAACAGAGAAAAATTAGAGACCATTTTAGTACAAATCGGAAACCGATCAGAGGATCGAACAGGAACGATTAACACACCTGTCTATTTCTCGACTGCCTATCGCCATACTGGTATAGGAGAGTCGACTGGATATGATTATGCTCGTACAGGTAATCCAACAAGAGAAGTTGTTGAAAAGACAATTGCGACGCTTGAAGAGGGAGACAGGGGGTTTGCATGTAGTTCTGGAATGGCTGCAATCCAAACGGTACTTTCATTATTTGAACAAGGAGATGAAATATTAGCATCTCAAGATTTATATGGAGGGACATATCGACTCTTCGAACAAGGTTGGAATCGTTGGGGCTTATCTTTTGCATTTGCCGATCCAAGGAAGTTAGAGGATTTTGAAAAACGTATAACAAATAAAACGAAAGCATTGTTTATTGAAACGCCAACGAATCCATTAATGCAAGAAGCTTCTATCTCTGAATTAGCCAAAATAGCAAAGAAGCATGGTCTATTACTTATCGTAGACAATACATTTTATACTCCATTGCTTCAACAACCACTTGTTGATGGTGCGGATATTGTGATACATAGTGCAAGTAAATACTTAGGTGGCCATAATGATGTGATAGCTGGTTTAATTGCTGCAAAAGGACAGGAGTTATGTGACCGTATTGCTTACTATCATAATGGAATTGGTGCGATATTATCAGCATTTGATTCGTTCTTACTAATAAGAGGTATGAAAACTCTTGCATTAAGAATGGAAAAACATGAAGAAAATGCAAAGGCGATTGTTAAGTATTTAGAGCAGGAAGAGGGAGTGACTGATGTTCTCTATCCAGGTAAAGGTGGAATGATTTCCTTTCGTATTTTAAAAGAGGCATGGGTTAATCCATTTCTTCAACAACTAAAACTAATTTCTTTTGCTGAGAGCTTAGGAGGAGTCGAAAGCTTAATGACGTATCCAGCAACACAAACTCATATGGATATTCCGGAAGATATTCGTATTGCAAATGGTGTTTGTAACAGGCTACTACGTTTTTCAGTTGGAATTGAACGAGATCAAGATTTAATTGCAGATCTTGATCAAGCATTTAAATATGTTAAAGAAAGCATACAGTCATAATGGGGGAGAAGAAATGAATTTTCTAAAGAAGCTTGCCCAGCAAGTCTTAATTGGTGATGGAGCGATGGGCACGTTATTATACGAACAAGGTGTCGACCAGTGTTTTGAAGAAGTAAACGTAACAGAGCCGGATAAGATCGTACGTGCTCATCGGGAATATATTGAAGCTGGTGCAGATGTAATTCAAACAAATACATACGCAGCAAATAGATTAAAGTTGGAAAAGTATGGATTGCAAGATCGTGTTAGTGAATTAAATAATAAGGCTGTCCGATTAGCTAAAGAAGCCGCACAAGGTGAAGTCTATGTTCTAGGAACAGTAGGAGGAATCAGGCGATTTCAACTTGAGGAGTGGGATTTAACAGAGATTAAAGCGGCTTTCAAAGAGCAAATGACTGAATTAGTAGCAGGAGGCATAGATGGCCTTTTGCTTGAAACTTTTTATGACCTTGAGGAAGCGAAAGTAGCCACAAGTTTAGCTCGGCAAATTACAGATATTCCTATTATTGTGAACTTATCAATTGGAGAAGTTGGAGTCATGAATGGAGGGATACACGTTTCTGATGCGTTTGACCAATTAAAATCAGTTGGAGCAGATATTGTTGGATTAAATTGTCGTACAGGCCCTTTTCATATGTTACGATCATTTGAAACAATTCCTTTAAAGGCAGGTGTATTTTTCTCAGCTTATCCCAATGCTAGTTTGCCAGATTACCGAGATGGTCGTGTCTTTTATCAATCGAATGCAGATTATTTTAAGGCGATGGGGGAAAAGTTCATTCAGCAAGGTGTTCGCTTATTAGGAGGGTGTTGTGGGACAACTCCCGAACATATCAAAGCCTTTGCCGAGGTAAGAGAGAAAGTAGCTCCTGTTACAACGAAAAAAGTAAGGTCGATTGTGACGATTAAGGAAATGAGTGAGACACGACGAGTTCAGGATCCTCTACCTGAGATAGTTGAGAAGAGAAAGTCTGTTATAGTTGAACTAGATCCTCCGAAAAAATTAAGTACAAAAAAGTTTATGGACGGGGCACGAGCATTAAAGGATGCAGGGGTCGATGCGGTCACGATGGCAGATAACTCACTAGCTTCGCCGAGAGTAGATAACCTAGCTTTAGGAGCGATGATTAAAGAGCAAATTGGGGTGAGGCCCCTTGTTCATGTGACGTGCCGTGATAGAAATTTAATAGGGTTACAGTCGCATTTAATGGGTCTTCATGCATTAGGAATTGATGATGTGTTAGCTATTACAGGTGACCCGACAAAAATTGGTGATTTTCCTGGCGCAACGTCTGTTTATGATGTAAGTTCGTTTCAGCTAATTTCCTTCATTAAGCAATTAAACGAAGGAATTTCGTTTTCAGGAAAAGAGTTGGGACAAAAGGCAAATTTCTCTGTAGGGGCAGCATTAAATCCTAATGTTAGACATCTAGATAAAGCAGTAAAAAGAATGGAAAAGAAAATAGACAGTGGCGCAGATTACTTCATGACTCAGCCGATTTATAGTTCTCAACAAATTGAAGAACTTGCAAACGAAACGAAGCACATCTCTAAACCGATCTATATTGGGATCATGCCACTAACTGGAACAAGGAACGCCGAATTCCTTCATAATGAGGTTCCGGGAATTAAATTAACAGATGATATTCGCCATGCAATGGCTGCTTGTGGAGAAGATCGAGAAGCATCAACAAAGGAAGGAATTGCAATTGCGAAATCATTAATTGATACTGCTTTAGCACATTTTAATGGGATATATTTAATCACTCCTTTCCTACGTTACGAGATTACAGTCGAATTAACTCAATATATAGAATCGAAAAAACAAGCTATATACAGGTAAGGGCCTGGGAAGTAGAAAGGAAGAGTTTATGAGTAAGTCACTATTTGAACAACAACTTGAAAAGAAAATTCTCATCTTAGATGGTGCGATGGGGACCATGTTACAGCAAGCTAACTTAACCGCTGATGATTTTGGGGGCGAGGAGTTTGAAGGGTGTAATGAGCATTTAAATGAAACAGCTCCGCATGTTATTGAAACCATTCATCGCGACTACTTAGCTGCAGGTGCTGACATTATTGAAACAAATACGTTTGGTTCTACAGATATCGTGTTAGATGATTATGATATCGGCTATAAAGCAGAGGAGCTAAGCTATCAGGCAACTGCAATCGCGAGGAAGGTTGCGGATGAGTTTTCTACACCAGATTGGCCTCGATTTGTTGCGGGTGCAATGGGGCCTACGACAAAATCACTGTCAGTAACTGGCGGAACGACTTTTGAAAAGTTAATTGAGTCCTATCACATTCAGGCAAGGGGGATTATTCGCGGCGGTGCGGATATCATGTTGCTAGAGACAAGTCAAGATATGCGAAATGTCAAAGCCGGCTATATTGGAATTGAACGTGCGTTTTCTGAGCTAAATGTGACATTACCAATCTTTGTATCGGGAACTATTGAACCAATGGGAACGACATTAGCTGGGCAAAATATTGAAGCTTTTTATTTATCGCTTGAGCATATGAACCCAACGGTAGTTGGTCTAAATTGTGCTACAGGACCTGAATTTATGCGAGATCACATTCGTTCCTTATCAGAGTTGGCAACAACTTATGTTAGCTGTTATCCGAATGCGGGATTGCCAGATGAAGAAGGACATTACCATGAATCACCAGAGTCGCTTGCGATTAAGCTTAAAGCATTCGCTGAAAAAGGTTGGCTAAATGTAGTAGGAGGGTGTTGTGGAACGACTCCTGATCATATTCGAGCAATGGTTGAAGCGACTAGAGACTTTAAACCTAGACAGTTTAACGAATCTCATCCTCATGCAGTGTCAGGAATAGAACCTCTCATCTATGATGATAGTATGAGACCGTTATTTGTTGGAGAGAGAACGAATGTAATTGGTTCGCGTAAGTTTAAGCGATTGATAGCAGAAGGGAAGTTTGAAGAGGCTTCTGAAATTGCTCGAGCTCAGGTGAAACGAGGGGCGCATGTAATCGATGCTTGTTTAGCTGACCCAGACCGAGAAGAATTAGAAGATATGGAAAGCTTCTTAAAATACGTTGTTAATAAAGTCAAAGTTCCGTTGATGATTGACTCAACTGATGAGAAAGTGATTGAAAAAGCACTAACCTATTCACAAGGGAAAGCAATTATTAATTCAATTAATTTAGAAGATGGCGAAGAGCGTTTTGAAGCGGTTGTTCCTATTATTAAGCAATACGGGGCAGCGGTTGTAGTTGGTACAATTGATGAAACTGGAATGGCTGTGACAGCACAAAAGAAAGTAGAAGTGGCAATTCGCTCTCATGATTTACTTGTTCATAAATATGGACTTAAATCAGAGGATATAATCTTTGATCCATTAGTATTCCCTGTTGGAACTGGCGATGAGCAATACATTGGTTCAGCTGAAGCGACAGTTGAAGGGATCAAGTTAATAAAAGAAGCACTTCCGAAGTGTTTGACTATTTTAGGTGTTAGTAATGTCTCATTTGGTCTTCCTCCTGTAGGTAGAGAAGTATTAAATGCGGTTTATTTATATCACTGTACTCAAGCGGGCTTAGATTACGCTATCGTAAATACAGAAAAACTTGAGAGATATGCATCCATATCTGATGAAGAAAAAGAAATGGCGCGAAAGCTATTATTTGAAACAACAGATGAAACACTTGCCGAATTTACAGCCTTTTACCGCGGAAAGAAAGCAGAAAAGAAGGTCGACAATTCAAATCTAACACTTGAAGAGCGGTTAGCCTCCTATATCGTTGAAGGGACGAAAGAAGGCCTTATTGACGATCTAAACCAAGCATTGGCTACTTATTCTGATCCGCTTGATATTATAAACGGGCCATTAATGACGGGAATGGATGAAGTTGGACGTTTGTTTAACAATAATGAGTTGATTGTAGCTGAAGTACTACAAAGTGCTGAAGTTATGAAAGCTTCTGTTGCTCATCTGGAACCACATATGGAGAAAAAGGAAGATGACAACGGAAAAGGGAAAATCTTGCTTGCTACCGTAAAAGGTGATGTTCATGACATTGGGAAAAATCTTGTAGAAATCATTTTAAGCAACAATGGTTTTAAGATTGTTAATTTAGGGATAAAAGTTACATCCCACGAGTTAATAGAAGCGATTAAAAAGGAAAACCCAGATGCAGTTGGTTTATCTGGCTTATTGGTTAAGTCGGCACAGCAAATGGTATTAACCGCTCAAGATCTTAGACAGCAACAAATCTCGATCCCCATTCTTGTTGGCGGTGCTGCTTTAACACGTAAGTTTACAGATACGAAAATTGCAGCGGAATATGACGGTCTTGTTTTATATGCAAAAGATGCAATGAATGGCTTAGATATTGCCAATCGTTTAGCTAAGCCTGAAGAGCGTGAACGCTTAGCAACTGAGCTTGCTGAGGCTAGGGCAAAAAAAGAAGCGGTTCGTCCTGCGGCCCGTAAACAAATCGAACGTACAAATGAAATTGGTCAATCAGACGTTAAACGAGATGGCCCTATTTATAAGCCAGAAGATATGGACACTCATATTTTACGGGATTATAAATTGTCGCATTTAGAGCCATACATTAATATGCAAATGTTACTTGGCAGACATTTAGGAATTCAAGGAAAGGTGAGCAGACTCTTAGAAGAGAAAGATCCTAGAACGGTAGATCTAAAAGAAAAGGTTGATGCCTTTTTAACAGAGGCAAAGAAAAATCAGGTGATACAAGCTCACGGAATGTATCAATTTTTCCCGGCTCAAGCTGATGGAAATGATATCATCATTTATGATCCGATTGATCAAACAACTGAAATTGAAAGGTTCAGCTTTCCTAGACAAAGTCATAAGCCGTTTCTATGCTTAGCTGATTATGTGCGACCTGTTTCCAGCGGGGAAAAGGATTATGTTGGATTTTTATCTGTGACAGCAGGTCATGGTGTTAGAGAGCTTGCTGAACAAGCAAAACGAGATGGTGACTATTTATATAGTCATTTAATCCAAGCTGCTGCATTAGAAATAGCAGAAGGTTTTGCTGAGCGTGTGCATCAATTAATGAGAGATAAGATGGGTTTTCCAGACTCTGCTGACATGACGATGGAAGACAGGTTCTCCGCTAAGTACCAAGGAGTTAGAGTTTCTTTTGGATATCCAGCATGTCCAAATCTTGAAGATCAAGAGAAGTTATTTAAATTACTAAAACCAGAAAAAATCGGTGTCAAATTAACGGAAGGTTTTATGATGGAGCCTGAGGCATCCGTAACTGCAATGGTATTTGCTCATCCTGAAGGACGCTATTTTAATGTGTTAGCATAAAATCATATGAATTTGACGAATGCTCAAAAGGTCATATTTGACTTTTTGAGCATTTTTTTATTTTTATAAAATTTAAGTCCAATCATGGTAAGGGGAACTTTTTTAACTAAAAATTGTATAAAAAGAGATTGCCAACAAACAATATCTATATAACTCATGACCAAAAAAAGGATGTGTCATGAAAAGATAACATGAACACAAGGAGGTCTACATCATGAAACGAAATTTGTTATCTCTTAAGATTCCACTTTTCATGGCATTTTTTTGTATTGCATTGATTGGACAAAGCGGAACAAGTTATGCATTTACCGATCAAGTGATTCAAAGGGGTGCTACGGGTGATGATGTTGTCGAACTGCAAGCTCGCCTTCAATACAATGGCTTTTATAACGATACCATTGATGGGGTATATGGGTGGAGTACGTATTGGGCAGTTCGTAACTTTCAAGAACAATTTGGGTTAGAAGTAGATGGTTTAGTAGGACCGCAAATGAAAGATATGTTAGTTCGCGCAACTAATTACAATGAAGAGTTTGTGAAAAAAGCATTAAATGAAGGACGGAAATTTACTCATTATGGCGGAACGCCAAAAGACATCCAAAAAGGTCCTAAAGGAAGTAGGGATGGTCAAGCTCAAGCTGGACGCGACGCCAAGCAGCAACCGGCGCAACAACGCGAACAAGATCGGAGAGAGCCACAACAGCAGCAGCAACAGCAACAGCAACAGCAACAGCAACAGCAGCCACAACAACCTGGTACGCCGGAGGGTCAACCAGCACCACAAGATCAACAACCGGCACAACCGGAAGGCGAACAACCAGACCAACAACCAACACCAGAACAGCCAGCTCAACCTGAACCGACTCCAGAAGAGCCTGTTCCGTATGCAGAGGAACCGCAAGAGCAAGACAATGAAGCAAATATTCAAAAGGCAACGAATGTTCCTGCAGGTTATTCAGAAAATGATATTCAACTAATGGCACAAGCTGTTTACGGAGAGGCGCGAGGGGAACCGTATGTAGGGCAAGTTGCTGTCGCAGCCGTGGTCATTAATCGAATAAACAGTCCAACATTCCCAAATACAGTTTCTGGCGTAATTTTTGAACCAAGAGCATTTACGGCAGTAGCTGATGGCCAGATTTATATGACACCGGATGAGACAGCCCGTCGTGCAGTACTTGATGCAATTAATGGGCAAGATCCGACTGGTAATGCAATTTACTATTTTAATCCAGACACAGCTACTTCAGGTTGGATCTGGTCAAGACCGCAAATTAAGAAAATTGGCAAACATATTTTCTGTCATTAATCTTTGGAGGTGATAATGTGGTACGAAATTTTGTGATTGGACTATTAGCTGTAGCCGTAGTTGCAACAGGAATTTGGGGCTTTCAAGAACGAGAAGAGAAGCAAGTGCTTCGAGTAACAGCGGAAAATAATTACCAACGTGCTTTCCATGAGCTGGCCTATCATCTAGATTTAATTGAAGATCAATTGGGAGCGACACTTGCCATGAATTCGAGACGTCAATTAACACCAGCATTAGCAGATGTTTGGCGTGTAGTAAGTTTAGCTCAAGAAAATATAGGACAGCTTCCTCTAAGTAGTGTCGAACTTGGCAAAACAGAGGAGTTCCTATTTAAATTAGGGAGATTCAGTTATCGTACGTCGATTCGCGATCTAGAAAAGGAACCGTTGACAGATGAAGAATATGAAACATTAGAAAAGCTTTATGGTTATGCAAAAGAAATAAGGGAAGAAGTACGTGAGTCACAGGCAATGATGATGCAAAATGGAGAAGAATGGGTAAACATTGATGCAGAGTTAGCTGCTTCAAAGGAACCTCTTGATAATATGATGGTTAATAACCTAGAGGTGATGAATAAGTCCGTTGATAGTTATAGTGAAACGGATTGGGGGCAGGATTAGCTGCAATCGATGACTTGAACGGGGAGTTGAAGAGGGCCTTGGATGGCGACCCTGTTTCAAAAGAAGAAGCGGAGAAGGTTGCTAGACAATATTTAGACGTCGGAAATCAAGCAAATGTTCATGTAGCGGAAACTGGAAACGGATTAGCCTATCCAGCATATACGGTTGTTGTAGATGATCCAGATCATGAAACAAATTACTATATGGATATAAGTGTGAACGGTGGAGAACCTATTTGGTTCCTTCAAGAAAGGCAAATAAATGAGCAAGAAATAAGCCTTTCTGATGCAGTAGAAAAGGCTGAGAAATACCTTAAGGAAATGGGCAAAGAGGATATGCAACTTGTTGATAGTAGACAATATGATTCTATTGCCTTGCTTGAGTTTGTTCATCTTGAAGACAATGTTCGCGTATATAATGATTTGATTTCACTAGAAGTAGCACTAGACGATGGTGATATATTAGGTTATGAAGCTAAAGCATATTTAATTAACCACAAAGAACGTGATATTCCTGATCCGAAATTGACGAGTGAAGAAGCTAGAGAACGCTTGAATACTCGTTTAGATGTAATGGAAGATCATCTAGCTGTAATTGAAAATGACTTGGGTCAAGAAGTATTATGTTATGAGTTCTATGGTGTCATTGACAATGATACGTATAGAATTTTTATCAATGCTGAAGATGGTGAAGAGGAAAAAGTTGATCGCTTAAATACTTCTGAACCTGTTTATGATTTTACGAATTAAACATAAAAAGAAGGAGCATATATGCTTCTTCTTTTTTTTCTGTAATCATGCGATAATAACCGTATAAAGTCATCTATGTTAGGTTGGTTATTACTTGATGAGGGGAGAAAGAAGTTTTGGTTAAGATTGGTTCTACCATCTTCTTAGAATTAGAGGAAACAAAAAACAATGTTAAGGTAACAAGGAGTTTTCGCTGCAGGTTTGTAGATATTGAAAGTAATAGGTTAATTATTGATTATCCTATAGACGAAGAAACGAATAAACCTAGTTATTTCTTCGATGGTACTGAATTTAGAGCTTGGTACATAGCTGAAGATGATGCGGTTTATTCATTTAACACAGAAATAGTTGGTAGAAGAAAAGGGCATATCCCTGTTTTATTATTAAAAGATCCAGGGAAAGAAAACTATATTCGAATTCAAAGAAGGAACCACGTTCGTGTGGAAACTGCGGTAGATGTAGCGCTACATCCGATTAATCAAGAATTCTCCCCTTTTACTAGTGCGACAATAGATATTAGTGGTGGCGGCTGTGCACTCATAATTCCTCAGGGGAATTCTTTGCCACAAAATGGAGAATTAACTATCTGGCTTATATTACATTTGCAGTCGGGAGAAATTAGTTATGTAAAGGCACGCTGTCGTATTATAAGAATAGTTAAACCGAGAGAAGACGCTAGAGAAAGAGTTTCCTTACAGTTTATCGAAATGGATAAACAAGACAGAGAAAAAATTATCCGTTTTTGTTTTGAACGGCAGTTGGCTATACGACGAAAACAAGAAGCTTAAATTCGGAAATGTCTGAAATATTGTGTGTCTTTCGTTAGACCGGCAAGTCATAGTATGATAAGATGATGATGAGAACAATTGGCTAAGTGTCTAAATGAAAACACTTTCAAATGTTCGGATGGTTATGAGGTGTAGAAGGAAATGAACAAACAGATGAATATTGCCATTGATGGTCCTGCAGGCGCAGGAAAAAGTACTGTAGCAAAGTTAGTTGCTGAACGATTATCGTTTCTTTATATTGATACAGGTGCGATGTATCGTGCATTAACATATGCTGCTCTTGAAGAAGGTGTTGACCTTAAAGACGGACAATCCTTACATAAGTTATTAAGTAAAATAACAATTTCATTGAACCATGAGGAAAGTAGAATAACTGTTCTTGTTAATCAGAAAGACGTGACAGAAGAAATTCGATCAAAAGAAGTGACATCGAATGTTTCGCTAGTTTCTAGCCATGAACAAGTTAGGGTTGAAATGGTCGAAAGGCAGAGGGAATTAGCCAAAAGTGGAAATTCAGTTTTAGATGGAAGAGATATTGGTACTTTTGTATTGCCAAATGCTCAGCTAAAGGTCTTTTTAACTGCTTCGGTTGAGGAACGTGCCAGACGTCGATTTGAAGAACATGAAGCTAAAGGAATAGCTTCAGATTTCGAACAATTAAAAAAGGAAATTGCGAAACGAGATGAGCTGGATTCAACACGTGACTTTGCTCCTTTAAAAAAAGCAATTGACGCTGTGGAAATTGAATCCACTAAGATGTCTATTCATGAAGTTGCTGAAAAAATTATTAAATTAGCAAAGGAGAGAACAGTGTAAATGGGAATCTATCAATTTGGTCAAGCCGTTTCGAGAATGGTTCTCTCGTCATCCTATAAAGTTGAGATCATTGGAGAAGAGAATATACCGAAAGATGGTCCTGTTTTACTTTGTTGTAATCATATTCATAATTTTGATCCTCCTTTGTTAGGGGCTTATATTAAAAGACCGATAAGTTATATGGCGAAGCAAGAGTTATTTGAGCAACCGATTTTAAAGCAACTTCTACCTCGGTTAGGAGCTTTTCCAGTTCGCAGAGGGATGAGTGATAAGCAAGCACTTCGGACAGCATTGAAATTATTAAAGGAAGGGAAAATGCTTGGCCTTTTTCCTGAAGGAACGAGAAGTAGAGATGGTCAGTTAGGGAAAGGATTATCTGGGGCAGGTTTTTTTGCTTTAAGGACAGATGCTGTTGTTATTCCTTGTGCCATTATTGGACCTTATAAGCGATTCAAGTCATTAAAAATGGTTTATGGGAAACCAATCGACTTTTCACAACTTAGAAGTGAAAAAGTTTCAGCTGAAGAAGCAACTGAAGTTATCATGAACCAAATTAAAGAATTACTTGAGGAGCATTCTAATTAAAATCTTAGTAATAAAGTTTTCTTTCGCATATTGTGAAAGATCGTTAAAATAATAGTGAGTTACCGCAAGGAGCGGATTGAAGGAGGAGGCAAAAGTCAATGGTCGAAGAAATGAACAATGAAGTTACAAAAATGAAATCCTTTGCTGTAGGGGAAATTGTTACAGGTAAGGTAACAAAAGTTGAAGACAAACAAGCATTTGTGGATGTGGGATTTAAAGTAGATGGTATTGTTCCTATTAGTGAGCTTTCGAGTCTGCACGTTGAAAAAGTAAGTGACGTTCTTTCGGTTGACGATGAGCTCGAATTAAAAGTTCTAAAATCAGAGGACGATGAGCTAATCCTTTCAAAGCGGGCAGTACAAGCAGAGAAAGCATGGGACGAACTTCAAAAAGCGTTTGAATCAGGAGACATTCTAGAAGCTGAAGTGGCTGATGTTGTAAAAGGCGGTTTAGTTGTAGATGTAGGAGTTAGAGGATTTATTCCAGCATCTTTAGTTGAGCGTCATTTCGTTGAAGATTTCTCTGACTACAAAGGTAAAACACTCCGTTTAAAAGTGACAGAAATAGATAAAGCCAATAATAAGTTAATTCTTTCTCAGCGAGCTGTCCTTGATCAAGAAGTTGAAAATAAGAAGAAATCAGTTTTGAAATCTTTAAAAGCCGGTGATGTGGTTGAGGGGAAAGTTCAAAGGCTTACTGATTTTGGAGCATTTATTGATGTCGGAGGTGTAGATGGATTAGTACATATCTCTCAACTTGCCCATCATCGTGTGGAAAAAACATCCGATGTTGTCAAGGAAGGGGATACCGTTAAAGTGAAAGTACTATCTGTAGACCAAGATAGTGAACGTGTGTCATTATCTATAAAAGATACACAGCCGGGTCCTTGGGAACTTTTTACAAATCAAGTATCTGCAGGGGATGTCTTAGAAGGTACAGTAAGAAGGTTAGTTTCGTTTGGGGCATTTGTTGAACTTGCACCTGGAGTTGAGGGGTTAGTGCATATCTCTCAAATCGCGAACCGTCATATTGGAACGCCTTCTGAAGTGCTGACTGAAGGGGAAAAAGTTCAAGTGAAAGTGCTAGATGTGAATCTAGAAGAAAAGCGTGTTTCATTAAGTATTCGTGAATTAATTGAAGAAGAAACGGTTGATGAAGATTACAAAGCTTACGAGGCTTCTAAAGAGGAAGAACAAGGCGGTTTTTCTCTTGGTGATATGATTGGAGATCAATTAAAGAAATATAAAAGCTAACAAAAGGTGATGTGATGAGACGTGAGTAGATCAGCTCGGAAGGTAGACCACATAAACCATGCATTATTAACCGGTCAAGCCCTATCACATGGATTTGAGGATGTTAAATTTGTTCATAATAGCATTCCTGAAATAAATGTAGATGAAATAAACCTCTCATCAAAAATCGGCGAACTTACTCTAAGTTCGCCGATTTTCATCAATGCGATGACTGGTGGCGGTGGGAAAGAAACGACAAAGATCAATCAACAACTTGCTGAAGTGGCTGCTGAAACGGATATTGCTATGGCTGTGGGGTCACAAATGGCCGCTATTAAAGATAAAGAGCAGCAACCGAGCTATACAATTGTTCGCAAAGTTAACCCTAAAGGAATGGTAATTGCGAATTTAGGTAGTGAAGCAAGTATTGACCAGGCAAGACAAGCTGTTGAAATGCTTGAAGCAAACGCATTTCAACTTCATGTAAATGTCATACAAGAGCTTGTTATGCCAGAGGGTGACAGGAATTATGCTGGGACGTTCAAAAGAATAGAAGAACTTGTTCACAAATTGGAAGTACCTGTAATCGTCAAAGAAGTAGGATTTGGAATGAGTCAAGAAACGATAAAGAGGTTGGCCGCCATTGGAGTTGAAATGGTCGATATAGGCGGTTTTGGTGGTACGAACTTTTCTAAAATTGAAAATAAACGCAGAGACCGTCAATTAAGATTCTTTGATAATTGGGGAATACCAACAACAGCTTCTTTATTAGAAGTGCATCATGCTAACACATGTATTGATGTTTTAGCATCAGGAGGAATGCAAACAGCGTTAGACCTTGCGAAAAGCCTAGCTTTAGGAGCAAGAGCTGGCGGCTTTGCAGGTTACTTTTTGAAAATATTGAAAGAAGACGGTCAAGAGGCATTAATAAATGAAATAACAGACTTGAAAGAAGACCTGACAATGATTTTAACGGCCCTTGACGTTAAAAGCCCACATGATTTAACAAAGGTACCATTAGTTTTTTCAGGAGAAACCTATCAATGGGCTTGTCAACGTGGGATCGATATTCAGAGTATAAGTACACGGTAAGAAAGTTGAGTTGTTTCATTTTAGTAAATGAATAGTGGGGGAAAATCGCATTTTATTCAATTGATGAATAGGATGCGATTTTTTCCGTTACGACTAAAAAGTTTGTGGAGCTTTAAACAACGTATTGTCAAAAAATCATATATTTTATATTATCGTTTTTGTTGTCGTCTAGCTTCTTCTGGACTTTGTAGCTTTGCAGCGCCAGCGTATTCTAAACTCTGATCGCGATCAGATTCAACGTGTCCAGACTTTCTTAGTTTGCTTTCTTGTCTATCTTTTCCCATTATTTCTACCTCCTTTGATATTCTGAAGTCCATTTTAATGTTCCTAGAAAGTTGCTTTCTTATGTATTTTATGGTTAGAACATTTAACCTTCGTCGATACTTATAAGGAAGGAGGTGGAAGAATGGAAGGGATTTTTGTTTATTGGATTGGTTGGAGTTTCTGGGTAGTGGTAAGTTTCTTTTGGGCGAAGTCGAGTAAAAGATTTTTTGCTGCGTTATCCATTCTTATTATGTTAATCATTCTCCCGCTCTCAATAAATATAGGTCATTTGGAAATAAGTATTGCTTTTATTCTTTTTTCTATTTATTTATGTTCACAAATTAAATTGTATAAAAAGATGCAACTCATTCGGTTATTTATTATTTCTACAACGATAGCAGGTGCCTATGGCGGCTTTCAAATGATTTTAATTTATGATCCAGTGATTGAGTATATAGATAGCAGATGGATGTCAGCGTCTTTAATAGGAATGATTGCATTTATATTGTCGCATTCTATAAAAGACCGTTTTATAACTTCTTTGTTTGGGTTAGTCCAAGGGGAATTATTAACCAAATTGGTTCTCAAACGCAATATATATATTCATCAAGAAATAGGGAGTCTATATGTGTTTGATGTAATCGCCATTCTATCTTTATTCTTTTCTGTCATTTGGCTACTTCTAAAAGTCTCAACATGGGCTTCGAGATTATTTATGACAGAACAAAAGACTCATACACTTAAAAGAAGTTCTTGAAAAGGATGATTGACCTGCGAGAATATGTCGACAAGTGAAAGGAAATCAAGTAAGATAAAAAAGTTACAATAAAATTTGGATGTTTTTACATATGAAAAGAAAGGTTGTGACGTGATGACAAAGCCAGTTGTTGCGATAGTCGGACGTCCTAATGTAGGGAAGTCAACAATTTTCAATCGGATAGTAGGAGAACGAGTCGCGATTGTCGAAGATATGCCAGGGGTTACTCGTGATCGTATTTATAGTAAAGGTGAATGGTTAAATCGTGAATTTAATCTAATTGACACTGGTGGGATTGAATTAGGAGATGAGCCGCTTTTAATTCAGATGAGAGCACAAGCGGAACTAGCAATAAAAGAAGCTGATGTGATTATATTCATTGTTAATGGAAGAGAAGGGATTACAAGTGCTGACCAAGAGGTTGCAAAAATCTTATTCCGTTCTGACAAACCTGTCGTACTAGGAGTAAATAAAATTGACAATCCGGAAATGCAAGAGCAATTGTATGAATTTTATTCATTAGGGATGGATACGCCTTATCCAATTTCAGGCTCCCACGGCCTAGGACTAGGTGATTTACTTGATGAGGTTATCAAGCATTTTCCTGATCTTGAGGAAGACCCTTATGATGAAGACACAATTCGAATTTCATTGATTGGTCGCCCAAATGTCGGGAAATCGTCACTAGTAAACGCGATGTTAGGAGAAGACCGGGTTATTGTAAGTAATATTCCGGGAACTACGAGAGATGCTATTGATACTCCGTTTTCTCGAGATGGACAAGACTATGTTTTAATTGATACGGCAGGAATGAGGAAGCGTGGTAAAGTCTACGAAGCCACAGAGAAATATAGTGTTCTTCGATCGCTAAAAGCAATAGAACGATCAAATGTCGTATTAGTAGTAATTAATGCGGAAGAAGGATTAATTGAACAAGATAAAAAAATTGCTGGTTATGCACACGAAGCGGGACGAGCGGTAGTAATCGTTGTTAATAAATGGGATGCTGTTGAGAAAGACGATAAAACAATGAAGAATTTCGAAACAAAGCTACGAGAAGAATTACTTTTTTTAACATATGCACCTATTTTATTTGTATCAGCGAAAACAAAACAGCGTTTACAGCATGTATTGCCTATGGTGAAAAAAGTATCAGAGAACCATCATTTACGTGTTCAAACTAATATTTTAAACGATATGATCATGGATGCTGTAGCGATGAATCCGACACCGACAGATAAAGGAAAACGCTTGAAAATCAATTACGTGACACAAGTGGCAGTTGAGCCTCCTACATTTGTTTTCTTTGTTAATGAACCAGAATTAATGCATTTTTCATACGAGCGCTTTTTAGAAAATCGATTGCGTGCAACCTTTGAGTTTGAAGGAACACCAATTAAAATTTTTGCTAGAAAGAAAAATGTATAAAGGGAGAGAGTGAAATGGGGGAAGGTACAATGATCATTACACTCATTTTAACAATTGTATTTGGTTATCTATTAGGATCATTAAGTTTTAGTTACATCATTGCAAAAAAGATTAAAAAAGTAGATATTAGACAGCACGGAAGTGGAAATGCAGGAGCTACGAATACATTGCGTGTTTTAGGGATCGGTCCCGCAATAGCTGTCTTGGCGCTTGATGTTCTAAAAGGAATTATTGCTGTACTTATAGCAGCGCTAATTGCGCCGGAGAATTCAGCGGGGGTTTTCCCGGCTTTAACGGGATTAGCGGCAATACTTGGTCATAACTGGCCTATTTATTACGGGTTTCGTGGAGGAAAAGGTGTTGCTACTACAATCGGAGTATTAGCTACTCTTGTTTTTTTTCCAGCATTGTGGGCAGGGATTATTGCCATCTTAAGTATTGTCTTTACTAAATATGTATCTTTAGGTTCTTTATTGTTTGCGATACTAACACCGATGTTCGTCTTTGTACTTAACGCTTATTATGATTATCCGAGTATGTATTTGTACTTATCTAGTATCATTGCCCTACTCTCGATTTGGAGACATCGAACAAACATTAGCCGATTACTAACAGGAACTGAAAGCAAAATTGGAAAGAAGTCAACGATAGAGAGTAAGGAGTGAATAACTTGAATAACATAGCTGTCATTGGAGCGGGAAGTTGGGGCACTGCACTATCAATTGTGTTAGCCGATAATGATTATAATGTCAACCTTTGGGCAAGAAGGGCTGAACAAGTGAATGAGATTAATCAACAACAAACCAATTCGAAGTATTTACCGAATATTACACTCTCAAAAAACATAAAAGCTTTTACAGATCTTTCAAATGCTTTGGAAAATACGGAAGTAGTTGTTCTTGTTGTTCCGACAAAGGCTATTAGAGAAACCGTAAAGCAAATGATAGATGTCTTATCCCAACCTGTAACAGTCATTCATGCAAGTAAAGGGATTGAACCCGGTTCCCATAAAAGAATATCGGAAATGATTGTCGAAGAATTTAGTGAGACAAATTTGTTGCGTGATGTTGTTGTGTTATCTGGCCCTAGTCACGCTGAGGAAGTAAGTTTAAGGCAACCAACAACTGTAACTGTTTCTTCAGAACAAAAAGCGGCATCCGAATTAGCACAAGACTTGTTTATTAATAAGCACTTTCGAGTTTACACGAATTCTGATTTGGTTGGAGTAGAAATAGGTGGAGCGCTTAAAAATAGCATTGCTCTTGTTTGTGGTTTAACAACAGGTCTAGGATTAGGGGATAATACAAAAGCAGCTATTATGACTCGTGGATTAGCGGAAATTGCTAGAGTCGGAGTGAAGTTAGGAGCGAATCCATTAACATTCGCTGGTTTGTCGGGGTTAGGCGATATGATCGTTACTTGTACAAGTATCCATTCTCGAAATTTTCGAGCAGGGAAAATGTTAGGTGAAGGAAAATCATTAGATGAAGTTTTGGAATCAATGGGCATGGTTGTAGAAGGGATTCGAACAACAAAGGCTGCTCATGAACTAGCTTCCAAACTAGACGTAGATATGCCGATTATTAATGCTCTATATGCTGTTTTGTTTGAAGGGCTTCATCCAAAAGATGCTACAGAAAAGCTAATGGGACGTGTTAAAAAACACGAAGTAGAAGAGCTATCTATGAAGTTCTTAAAGTAAATACATAACTTGTGATGTGCACCATCTTTTCCCTCACGCATATAATATCGTGATATTACAATGAGGGAGGGCGCATCATGGTTCAAAATAATGACTCATCTTTCATGGATCAAATTCAAAAGAAAACAAATGTAAAGCCTGAGGAGTTATTCAAACTTGCTAGTTCTGTCAGCAATACAAATCTTCAAGATGAAGCTGCTGTTAGACAGCTCATTGCACAAGTGGCAAAACTTGCAAACAAACAAGTACCGAAAGAAAAAGAAGATCAAATCGTAGAAGCAATTACAAAGAACAACATGCCAATGGATTTTGCTTCACTTGCAAAAATGTTCAATAAAAAATAAGGTTTGTAGGCACTTGCTGCAAACACTTATAAAGTTTATGCATATACTTGTAAAGAACGAACATTATTATAGGGCTGTGTTTTAGGCGAAGGGTTTCGTCGTCAAATTGGAGAAGCGCGCCCCCACTTCTCCAATTTTATTTATTTACCCAAAAAAAGGCCGCTCTTTTCCCTTCTTTGGGTAAATAAATAAAGTATGAGCGGGTTTACCGCGATCATGTGCGCACTTAGATCATTTTGAAACAAAATGTCTATATCCTGACACCGACTTTTGGGACGAGCTATGCTATAATGTGTGCTGGAATAAATTATTGGAGGATGATAATCGTGTCACAAGCGATGATGAATATGTGGATTTCGTTCTTTGCAATGGCATTAATGTTTGTCTCGGTCATTGCTACTATTTTTAGTCGTGAAAAATTAAAAGGTTGGATTCAAAAAGTTGTATTAGTTTTTTCTTTTGTTTGTTTAGTTGTTTCAGGGATTATTGTCTTTCTGATTGTTTTAGGTGGACCTACTGCTACTTAGAACATAAAGAGAGGGTGATTACTGTGATGAATCGATTATTTGGAAGTTTTATTCTTTTAGTAGTTTTATTGTTAAGTGGTTGTATGTTCCCAGACGATCAGCGTGCAGAAAACCGGATACCTTACCCAGATCAATTACAGTCTGTCCAACATGCAGTCGAGCAATTTCAGACAGATACAGGGGTTTTACCAATTAGGACATTTGATAAACATACGCCAATATATCAACGTTATATTGTAGACTTTAATCAGTTAATACCAAGATATCTACAACAACCTCCTGGTACAGCGTTCGAAAACGGAGGGGTGTTTCAATATGTTCTTGTAAATGTTGAGGAAGAACCGGAAGTGAGAGTCATTGATCTAACATCTCAAAATGAAGTACGTCAATTACAACAACGCTTAAATGACTATATGAGGCAGCACCAATTTGCACCGATAGAAGAAATGCTTGATACAGGGCTGTTTAAGCTAGATCATGAGGCGCTTAATTATAAAGAAGCTCCCCATGTGAAAAGTCCGTATCATGATACATTACTTCCCCTATTGTTAACAAACGATGGGGAGATTATTATTGATTATCGAATTGATCTAAATATGATGCTCCAAGAAAATGAAGTTGATTTACAAAAAGGAGAAGATATTCGTTCACTCCTTTACGAGAATTCACCTTTTGTTCCGTTTCGAAGTGTTCCATACGTGATTGATGATCATGGTGAACCTTCCTACGCGATGAATTTAAGAAAAAAATAATATACTTAGATTTTTTTGGTCTAATGCCCCTTCTTTATTGATATATATATCAAAGGAAGGGGCATTTTTGTTATCTCCCCTTCTCGGTAGCCCAAAAACGAGAATCTACTTTCTTTTAGAAGTTGTCATAAACCTTGGACAACGTCATAGATATGATAGTGTCAATGGTTTAGCGGAGGAAGTTGAATCTCAAATTTTTACTCGATCGGGAGGGGATCACGTGGAAAAGGTTGATATTTTCAAAGATATCGCTGAACGCACAGGTGGCGATATTTATCTTGGAGTTGTAGGTGCGGTTCGAACAGGGAAGTCGACATTTATTAAAAAATTTATGGAACTAGTCGTACTCCCGAATATTACGAATGAATCTGAGAAAGCTCGTGCTCAGGACGAGTTGCCACAAAGCGCGGCCGGGAAAACAATTATGACCACTGAACCAAAGTTTGTGCCCAACCAAGCAATCTCTATTCATGTAGATGATGGATTGGACGTCAATATTCGTTTAGTGGATTGTGTAGGATACGCAGTACCTGGTGCAAAAGGGTATGAAGACGAACATGGACCACGGATGATTAATACGCCTTGGTATGAAGAACCGATTCCATTCCAAGAAGCGGCCGAGATTGGTACTCGTAAAGTAATTCAAGAACATTCAACTTTAGGTGTAGTTGTTACAACGGACGGATCGATTGGAGAAATCCCAAGGCAAGACTATTTAGAATCAGAAGCTCGTGTAGTTGAGGAATTAAAAGAGGTAGGTAAACCATTTATTATGGTAGTCAACAGTGTCCGTCCTCATCATCCTGATACTGAGGCATTACGCGCACAACTTGCTGAGGAATATGACATTCCTTGTCTAGCAATGAGTATTGAGAGCATGACAGATCAAGATATTAATAATGTTCTCCGCGAAGTCTTATACGAGTTTCCAGTTCATGAAGTAAATGTTAACCTTCCAAGCTGGGTTATGGTCTTGAGAGAAGATCATTGGTTACGCCAAAGTTATGAAGAATCTGTCCGTGAGACAGTTAAAGATATTAAGCGACTACGCGATGTCGATCGTGTCGTTGGACAGTTTACAGAATATGAATTTATTGATGATGCACGCCTTGCAGGCATCGAAATGGGGCAAGGAATTGCTGAGATAGATTTGTACGCACCAGACGACCTATATGATCAAGTATTAAAAGAAGTCGTTGGTGTAGAAATTAGAGGGAAAGACCACCTTCTTCAATTAATGCAGGATTTTGCTCATGCGAAAGAAGAGTATGATCAAGTTGCAGATGCTTTGAGAATGGTGAAACAAACTGGCTATGGAATAGCTGCGCCTGCTTTATCAGACATGAGCTTAGATGAGCCGGAGATCATTCGTCAAGGGTCACGTTTTGGAGTCAGATTGAAAGCAGTTGCTCCATCTATCCATATGATTAAGGTGGATGTTGAATCTGAATTTGCTCCAATCATTGGGACTGAGAAACAAAGTGAAGAGCTAGTAAGATATTTAATGCAGGATTTTGAAGAGAACCCACTATCCATCTGGAACTCGGATATTTTTGGGCGATCGTTAAATTCAATTGTTCGTGAAGGGATATCAGCAAAGCTATCCCTTATGCCAGAAAATGCACGTTATAAGTTAAAGGAAACGCTAGAAAGAATTATAAATGAAGGTTCCGGAGGACTTATCGCGATCATTCTTTAAGTAATATGCTTAATCGAGGAACCCCCTATTTTCATAGGGGGTTCCTTTTGCTTTATAAGCAATCTTTATGCTAAGATTTTAACGGGATACGAAGAGATTTCTGCAATTATTGAACATATGAAGCGAAATTGTTTGTTTCATGTTAAAATAGAAAAAGTGAATTCATCCGTTTTAGAGATAGGAGAGTTGAGATGAGTAATGAAAATGAATTTTTTGTGATTAAAGCTAAGGAAAACGGTGTAAATGTAATAGGGCTTACACGTGGTTCAGATACTCGCTTTCATCACTCGGAAAAATTAGATAAAGGCGAAGTAATGATCGCTCAATTTACGGAGCATACTTCTGCTGTGAAAATTAGAGGGAAGGCAGTTATTCAGACTAGTCATGGAACAATAGAAACCGATGAATAGTTACGGTTTAGGTAAAACAGAATAGATTACTTTCACTTACTCGCTATAAGAAGCTATGTTATAATAGAGTGCATTAATTAAAGCGAGTACAACAATGTTGGACGGAATTTGGGGGATTTTGAATGGTGAGTATGAGTCAGTTTAATGACAAAGTAAAAGAAATCAAAAAGAGCTTCTATGGCCTTACAGAGCATCGCTTCTTACAGAAATATGTACATGAGCCGCATCTGGATGAAGATAAGGTACGGTTTCTATATGCGATGATGCAGAAAAGGATATCTACAAACGAAGCTAAAATGTTTACGATTTCAGCTCTATTACTGCAAGCTGCTCTAGATATGCATGATGAAGTCTCCCTTCATCCTATTCATTCGGATCGGCTCCGTAAGAATCGTCAATTAACCGTTCTCGCAGGTGATTATTACGTTGGGCTCTATTATTATTTATTAGCAGAAAAGAAACAGCTGCCAATGATTCGAGTATTTAGTCAATCAATCCAAGAAATCAATGAACATAAGATGAATCTCATGAACACCGATAACCTTTCTTATGAAGAAATTCAGAATAATGCAGCTCAAATTGAATCAGTTCTGTTACAAAACATGTGTGATTATTTTGATGAAGGAAATTGGAAGAGAGTTATCAAGGACTTCTTTTATTTAAAACGGTTATTAGGTGACAAGGCCAAATGGTTTGAAGGCAAAACAAGTCCTATTATGAGTTCTATCCTTAAAGATTCCGATGGAAAAGGTAGTGAGTTAAAGGCGATTGAAGCTAAAATAGAAGACGTCAAAGATCGGTTACTAGCAAATAGTAAGGCATTGAAATCATTCGATCGCTTTGTGATTGAACATGTGGATGAACTAATTAAACGTACGTCGCTGCAAGAGATCGTAGCAGAAGAAGGGTGAGACAGATGGTACAGTCGAAAGAAGAACGAGTTCATCAAGTATTTGAATCGATTTATAAAAAATACGATGTTATGAACTCTGTAATTAGTTTCCAGCGTCATAAAGCATGGCGTAAGGACACTATGAAGAAAATGAATGTGAAACCAGGAGATCATGCGCTAGATGTGTGTTGTGGTACGGCAGATTGGGCAATAGCATTGGCAGAAGCAGTTGGGCCAACAGGAAAAGTAGAAGGACTTGACTTTAGTCAAAATATGCTGAAAATTGGACAAGAGAAAGTGGAAGAACGTAAATTGTCTCAAGTTCATTTGAATCATGGGAATGCAATGGAGTTGCCATATCCAGACAATAGTTTCGATTTTGTTACAATTGGATTTGGTTTGAGAAACGTCCCTGATTATATGCAGGTGTTAAAAGAGATGTATCGCGTGACAAAGCCTGGAGGTATGACGGTTTGTTTAGAAACATCGCAACCAACTATCCCAGTCTTTAAACAGCTGTACTTTTTTTATTTTCAGAAAATCATGCCGATATTCGGAAAAGTCTTTGCAAAGAGTTATGATGAATACTCATGGTTACAAGAATCTTCGATGTCATTTCCCAATCGTGAAAAGTTGGCTGAAATGTTTAAAGAGGCGGGGTTCAAAGAAGTAGAAGTTAAAGCTTATTCTGGTGGTGTAGCAGCAATGCACCTTGGTAAGAAGGAGTAGAATTGGAGTAGATATTGTGATTAGAAAGATAAAAATCATCTTAGAAATGATTAAGTTCGAACATACAGTTTTTGCATTACCATTTGCTTATTTTGGAGCTGTTTTAGGTTCTTTTATTGTGAATGGAGGTTTCCCATCACTCTCTCAATGGATTTGGATCACTATTGCCATGGTAGGGGCAAGAAGTGCTGCAATGTCATTAAATCGTGTCATTGATGAACAAATTGACAAACATAATCCAAGGACGGCAACAAGAGCGATACCAGCAGGATTAGTGTCAAAAATCGAAGTTTTATTATTCATTATTGTTTCTTTCGCATTACTTTTCTATTCAGCGTTTCAGTTAAATATGTTAGCAGTTTACTTATTACCACTAGCTGTCTTCTTTCTTGTTATTTATTCTTATACGAAACGGTTTACTTGGGCATGCCATCTTATATTAGGCGTTACAATTGCACTTGCTCCACTTGGAGGCTGGGTAGGTGCAACTGGAACACTAACGTGGGAGGCACTGTTATTATTCCTTGCTGTTGCATTATGGACGGCTGGTTTTGATGTGATTTATGCTACTCAAGATGCCGATTATGACCGTGAACATCATTTACACTCTATTCCGAGTCGGTTCGGTATAGGACGATCACTAAAGATTGCTCGAGTTCTTCATGTGTTAAGTTTCTTATCTTTTGTTAGTTTGTTTTTTATAAGCCCACTCGGTTGGATTTACTTTATAGGTGTTCTAATCGCGGGAGCCATTATGGTGTATGAGCACACACTTGTATCTGAAAATGATTTATCTAAATTAGATGTAGCATTTTTTACAATGAATGGCATACTAAGCCTTGTAATGTTCATATTTGCGATTGGAGATATTTTACTATGACCAACAGACAGAAAGGGATATACGTTGTCGGAATTACAGGAGCGAGTGGGGCCGTCTATGGGGTAAGGTTGGTGCAGGAACTCTTAAGACAATCATATAAAGTCCACTTAATATTAACTGAGGCAGCATGGCGTGTTTTCAAAGAAGAATTATTATTAGATACAGAAGATCGAAATGCTGTCATTCATGATTTATTTGGTGAATTTGATGGGGAGCTTCATACCCATCATCTTCACGACTATGGAGCACCTATTGCAAGCGGTTCTTATCAAAATGATGGAATGATTATAATTCCGTGTTCAATGGGGACGCTCTCAGGAATTGCAACTGGAGCATCCGGAAATTTATTAGAGCGAACAGCTGACGTTATGCTAAAAGAAGGCCGGCAATTAATTCTTGTTCCAAGAGAAACACCGTTGAATCAACTTCATTTAGAAAATATGCTCCGTGTCTCAAAAGTTGGGGCGAAAATCTTACCTGCGATGCCAGGTTACTACCACTTACCAAAATCCATGGATGATTTAATTAATTTTCTAGTTGGGAAGGCTTTGGATAGTTTGGGTGTTGAACATCAATTGTTTACAAGGTGGGGAGAAAAGCAATGAGTGTTGTCGTTGGGGAAATCTCATATACCAATATTCTTCCTTTTTTTTACTACCTTGACCGAGAAGAACTACATAAACGTCATTGTACGTTTATTCCTCAGGTACCAGCACAGTTAAATAAGGGGATGTCTGAAGGAGTAATTGATATAGGAGGCATTTCGTCATTTGCCTATGCCACTAATGCTAATTCCTATTCATTGTTACCTAACCTTTCAGTTACTTCATATGGAGCAGTTAATTCGATTTTTCTAATATCTAAAAAACCGTTAATGGAGTTAAATGGTTCGAAGATTGCGTTAACATCAAGTTCTGCTACATCGGTTCATTTGCTTAAGATCATATTGGAACACTTTCATTCATTTACGATTGAGTGTAAGATGATGAAGCCTAATCTTGCAATGATGTTACAGGACTATGATGCCTGTTTACTGATTGGTGATGACGCTATTGTTGCAAAGAGAGAAGTAGGTCATCTGTATCACTTTTATGATTTGGGTGAATTATGGTATAAGCAAACGGGTTACTCGATGACGTTTGCCGTTTTTGCAGTTCGTAATGAAACATTACAAAAGCATTCCAGTATTGTTGGGTATGTGTATCGCTCCTTTTTAGAAAGTAAAAGAAAGAGTGAAATTGATCAGTATGAACAGATGATTGATGATATCGTTCTGACGCATGGTGGCGAACGATTATTTTGGAATACATATTTTCAAAATTTATGTAATGATTTTGGTGAACGGGAACAAGAGGGCTTGATCTATTATTATCAACTTCTATATAAGTTGGGGTACTTGCCTAGTCCGGTTACGAGTTTAAATATATGGGATGTTACGCGAACACTTGAGTAAGCACTTGCAAATATTACAATACAATGATCTAATAAATACAGTGATTGAGTACCGGCGATGTGAAATCGCCTTCGAATAAATAAGGTGGACGACATGAAACTAGCAGAAATATATATGCAATTTCAATCTGATATTACGATAATTGAGAAGGAACTTGAGAGCTCAGTTAAATCAAACAATGACATTTTGCAAGAGGCTTCTATCCAGTTACTTAAAGCAGGAGGAAAACGAATTCGTCCTGTATTTGTCTTGTTGGCTGCTAAATTTGGGCAATATGATATTTGTGCTTTAAAGCATATTGCAGTACCACTTGAATTGATTCATATGGGTTCTCTTGTTCATGATGATGTAATTGATGATGCGGAACTTCGAAGAGGAAAAAAGACGATAAAGTCACAATGGAATAACCGTATTGCCATGTATACGGGTGATTTTATTTTTGGAAAAGCAATTGAGACAACGACTTTCTTTGATAACCCTAAAATACATGAAATATTAGCTAATGCGATGCTTGAAATGTGTCTAGGAGAAATTGAACAAATTAAAGACCAGTACAATTGGGAGCAAAATTTCCGTATTTATCTTAGGAGAATTAAAAGGAAGACTGCACTTTTAATTGCTGTTAGTTGTGAGTTAGGAGCCTTAGCAGCTAAGGCTGATTATAAGACGCAAAGGAATTTATATCGATTTGGTTATAATGTTGGGATGGCATTTCAAATAACAGATGATGTATTAGATTTCATTGGGACAGAGGAACAATTAGGAAAACCAGCTGGTGGAGATCTTCGTCAAGGAAATGTGACCTTACCTGCTCTTTATGCGATGCATAAGGATCCTGATATTTTTAATCTTATTAAGGAGATGCTAGCGACTAAGTTTCCAGAGAACATTGATCTCACCGAAATTCTAACAGAAGTTAAACAATCAGGTGGAATTGAATATTCTCTCTCAATTAGTGATCGTTATTTACAAAAGGCTTACGATGCTTTAGAACAGTTACCTGATATAGAGGAAAAGCAATATTTAAGAGAGATTGCAGCATATATTGGGAAACGGAAATTCTAATTGGAAAAGATCTCAAATTTGTTTATTTGAGATCTTTTTTTGGTAAAGAATTTGACATTGTTTGCGTTTTCCAAGAAATATTTCACAAGTAATATTGTTCAGTAAATAATTGTTTGATATACTGATAGATGTGTTTTGATACTACTTATACTCTGATAGGAGAGGTTACAGATGGAACGTACATATTTAATGATTAAACCAGATGGAGTTCAACGCAATTTAATCGGAGAGATTGTTTCACGCTTCGAAAAGAAAGGGTTTACATTGGTTGCTGCCAAATTAATGACTGTATCAAAAGAAACTGCTGAGACACATTACGGTGAGCATAAAGAGCGTCCTTTCTTTGGGGAGCTTGTTAGCTTTATTACTTCAGGACCTGTATTTGCGATGGTATGGGAAGGTGAAAGCGTTATTTCGACAGCACGCACAATGATGGGAGCAACTAACCCGCAAGAGGCAGCACCTGGTACCATTCGTGGAGACTATGGTGTTCAAGTTGCTATGAATGTTATTCATGGTTCTGACTCTCCAGAAAGCGCTGAAAGAGAAATTAACATCTTCTTCAATGAGGAAGAATTAAATTCTTATGATAAAGAAGTAAATAAATGGGTTTAATGTAAGCGTATTAAAAAGAAAGCTCGTCCATCCTTGGACGAGCTTTCTTTTTGGCTAGTATTTTACATTTTTTCATCGTATCATTAACTCAGAACACATTGAGGAGAAAAGAAATGATCGACGATTATCAACAGTTTATTGCGAAGGTTAAAAAGAAAACGGGCATTGATTTATCATTATATAAAGAAGCCCAGATGAAAAGACGACTTGAAGCATTGCGAACGAAAAAAGGGTATCCTGATTTTATGTCCTTTTATCAAGCGATGATTTATGACAATGAGATGTTTAATGAATTCCTAGATCGAATGACAATTAACGTCTCAGAATTTTTCCGGAATGCAAAAAGGTGGGAAGTGCTTGAGAACGTTGTTCTTCCTCAAATAATACAAGAAAATCCAAACCCAAAAGTATGGAGTGCAGCTTGTTCGACAGGTGAAGAACCTTTTACACTTGCTATGATTCTTTCAAAATTCATGTCATTATCAAAGGTTTCTGTTTTAGCTACTGATATAGATCGAGGAATTCTTGAACAGGCAAAGGCGGGCTTTTATACTGAACGTTCATTAAAGGAAGTTCCTAAGGAAATGTTAACTACCTATTTTACGAAAGATTCTGTAGGATACAAAGTCGATGACTTAATAAAACGAGCTGTACGTTTTAAACAGCAAAATCTTTTGGCTGACCGTTTTGAGGAAAGCTTTGATTTAATTGTTTGTCGTAACGTCATGATTTATTTTACAGAAGAAGCTAAAGAAGAGCTCTATCATAAATTTAGTAGAGCATTAAGACCTGGTGGAGTATTATTTGTTGGTAGTACCGAACAAATTTTTAATCCTGCTGCGTATCAATTCAAGACAGAAGAAACGTTTTTCTACAAAAAAATATAGTTGCAACTGTGAATGAAAGTTTGGTAACTCGACAGGAAAGAGAAGAATGGGGCCAAACTTTCTTTTTTTCCTTAGACTAAAGTCTGCTGATTTGTTACAATATTTAAATAATAATGAAATTGTCTTAATTTTTCGAGACACCAATAAAAAATCATGTTATAATTTAACGCATAAAAGCGATAAAGAGAAAGAGCTAAATTGGAGGAGTAGAGATGAGATACTTAACTGCTGGTGAATCACATGGACCGCAATTAACAACGATTATTGAAGGAATACCAGCTCAACTAGAGTTGGTGGCTGAAGACATAAATCAAGATTTAGCGCGTCGCCAAGGTGGATATGGACGTGGAAGAAGAATGCAAATCGAAAAGGATCAAGTCCAGATCTTAAGCGGGGTTCGACATGGTAAAACAACTGGGGCTCCTATTGCATTAGTAGTTGAAAATAAGGATTGGACACACTGGACAAAAATTATGGGTGCTGAGCCAATTGGTGAAGACGCAGAAAAGGAAGTTAAGCGTAAATTGACAAGACCGCGTCCTGGACATGCTGATTTAAATGGCGCAATTAAATACGGACACCGTGATATGCGTAATGTTCTAGAGCGTTCCTCAGCGCGTGAAACAACAGTTCGAGTAGCAACAGGAGCTGTCGCGAAAAAGTTGCTTTCGACTTTTGGCATTAAAGTTGGTGGTCATGTTCTTGAAATTGGTGGAGTGAAAGCAGAAAATACTTCTTTCGATTCAGTAGAAGATTTACAAGTTCGCTCTGAAGCATCACAAGTTCGTTGTTTAGACGAAGAAGCAAGTGTCAAAATGATGGAAGCAATTGATGCTGCCAAGAATGACGGGGATTCTATTGGGGGCGTCGTTGAAGTAGTCGTTGAAAATGTGCCAGTAGGACTTGGAAGTCATGTTCATTACGACCGGAAGCTTGATGCGAAATTAGCAGCTGCAGTTATGAGCATTAATGCATTTAAAGGTGTTGAGATTGGAATTGGCTTTGAAGCTGCTCGTTTACCTGGTAGCCAAGTCCATGATGAGATAATTTGGGATGAAGAAAAAGGATATACACGTAAAACAAATCGTTTAGGTGGGTTTGAAGGGGGCATGACTACAGGAATGCCGATCGTTGTTCGTGGAGTAATGAAGCCAATTCCAACACTTTATAAGCCTCTTCAAAGTGTCGATATTGATACGAAAGAACCGTTCGAGGCAAGTATTGAGCGTTCGGATAGTTGTGCTGTCCCTGCGGCGTCTGTAGTAGCAGAAGCTGTAGTAGCTTGGGAAATAGCTAATGCACTTCTAGAAACGTTCGGGCACGATCAAATGTCAACGATTGAAGCAAATGTTAAACGTCACCAGGATGAAGCGAGGACCTTTTAATGAATCAAGTGCAAATTGAAGCCAAATCAAAAACATATGGTGTTTACATCGATGCCGGTATTCGTCATCAAGTTGGTGATTTGATTCAAGATGTAGTGACTGAGCCGATTTCATCGGTTCTAGTCATTACAGATTCCACTGTAGAACCACTTTATTTGCAAGATGTTGTAGCAAGCTTTCAAGATGTAGACATCTATACGGAAGTCATTAAGAGTGGAGAAGCATCTAAATCTTTTTCTGTGTATGAACAAGTCTTAACGAAGGCATTGGAAAGTTCTTTGGACAGGAAATCTTTAATCGTTGCTTTAGGTGGGGGAGTAGTTGGTGATTTAGCTGGTTTTGTAGCTGCTACTTACATGCGTGGGATTCGCTTCGTTCAAGTCCCAACGACCTTACTAGCACACGATAGTAGTGTTGGGGGAAAGGTGGCAATTAATCATCCGCTCGGTAAAAATATGATCGGAAGCTTTCATCAACCTGAAGCTGTATTTTACGATACAGAGGCATTATCTTCATTACCTGATAAGGAATGGAGATCAGGTTTTGCCGAAGTGATAAAACATGGATTTATCCAAGATGAGAATTTCTTAGTTTGGTTGCAAGGAATTAATAAGGTTAAAGAAATTCCTCTTGATCAACTTAGCACGTTATTAAAAAGGTCCATTTCAGTGAAAGCAAAAATCGTTCAAGAAGACGAACAAGAATCGGGTGTACGTGCTTACTTGAATTTTGGGCATACACTAGGCCATGCAATAGAATCTGAACTAGGTTATGGAGCAATAACGCATGGAGAAGCTGTAGTGATTGGAATGGTTTTTGCTTTAAGAGTAAGTGAAGAAGTCAATCAGGTTGATTTAAATGTAACACAATATGAACAGTGGTTTAACGAATTAGGCTATCAAACGAAGGTACCTATGTCGTGTGATAAGAAAAGTCTTATTAGCAAAATGAAGCAAGATAAAAAGGCTGAGGCAAAATCAATAAAACTGGTTCTTTTAAATCGTGTTGGAGACCCTATTTTGATGAAAGTTCCACCGACCATTATTGAGAAAATATTAGTTGAACGAATGGAGGTGGAAAGTGTTGGTTAGAGGTATAAGAGGTGCTATAACAATTGAACAAAATACTGATCAAGAGATTACAGAGGCATCGAAGGAATTAGTTCAAATCTTAATTGAACAAAATAATATTGATCCAGAAACTGTAGCCCAAGTACTTTTTACTGTTACAGAAGATGTTACTGCGACATTCCCAGCAAAAGTGTTGAGAGAATTCCCAGGTTGGTCTTTTGTTCCTGTTGTATGTGCACGTGAAATTCCTGTTCCAGGTTCATTGCCGATGTGTATTCGTGTTCTTTTAACGGTTAATACAGAGTTAAAGCAAGATCAAATCTTTCATGCTTACTTACGAGATGCTAAAAAGCTCAGACCCGATTTAACCTTGACGAATGAATAAGAACAGGGTAGACTGAGGGCAGATGAGAAAAGGAAAAAGAATTCCTTTATAGTTTAGTTTAAGTATGAGAAGAATTTGTATTAAATGAGAGATGAGTAGAGAATGAGATTGAGTTGAGGAGAGCAGAGTTTAGTTGAGGGATAAGTCTACCTATTAACCTCCTAAACAATTAGTTTAGGAGGTTTTATTATAATTAATTTCATATAAAGCTTTTATTCCCCCTCTCACTCATTTCATTCATTCCAAAATTAAGGAGTGATTGTTAATGATAACCCCAACGTTTTTAGAATTTGAGAAAGCTGCATCGTCGTATCAAACTATTCCCGTTTATCAGCGTTTTTTTGCGGATGGATTAACTCCTATTCAAATTGTCCATCAATTATCCGACCAAGTTTCCTTTTTACTTGAAAGTAAAGATGAACAATCACCGTGGTCTAGATATTCTTTTATTGGATTAAACCCAATGTTTGAACTAGTAGAAGAAGAACGCGTTTATCGTACGTACTCAAAAGACCGCGAAGTGATTATTGAATCAAGTTCATTTCAAGAGGCTTTTAACGACACAATGAATTATTTGAATGTTCAGCCGGTTGATATCCCAATTCCATTTCGTGGTGGAGCAGTTGGATACATGAGTTATGATGCAATTGAAACAATTGAACCTATTCTTTTGACTAATTCTACAGATCGTTTGCCATATTATCAGTTTCTCTTTTGTCAAACATTAATTGCATATGATCATACGAATAAAGAGCTTTCGATTGTCGTTCACGCACAGCCAAGTGAAGGAGAATCTTTAGTTAATACGTATCATTGTGCTCGAGCAGAGATTAAACGAATTTCTTCTATATTGGAAAATCCGACTAATGGATTAAACTTGAAAAACACGCCTAATGCTGAAGAAGAAGTTTCTTTTGAACATATTACATCAAACTATGAAAAAGAGTCATTTATAGCTGATGTTGAAAAAATAAAAGAGTATATCAAAGCTGGGGATGTCTTCCAGACCGTGTTATCTCAACGTTTTGAAATGAATCTGTCTGCATCTGCCCTAGATGTTTATCGTGTACTAAGAATGGTCAATCCATCTCCATACTTGTTTTATTTAAAGTTCGATGAGGTTGAAGTTGTTGGAAGTTCTCCAGAACGACTTGTTCAAGTACAAGATGGTCACGTGGAAATTCATCCGATTGCCGGAACGAGAAAGCGCGGAAAAACAGAGCTCGAAGATCGTTTATTGGAAGAAGATTTATTAGCTGATGAAAAAGAAAGAGCTGAACATTATATGCTTGTTGATCTAGCCCGAAATGATGTAGGTCGTATTGCTGAATATGGCTCTGTAGAAACCCCTACTTTACTCGAGGTTGGAAGATTCTCACATGTGATGCATATTATATCGAAAGTAACCGGTAGGCTACGTCAAGGTACTGAGCCATTAGAAGCACTTATGGCATCTTTCCCGGCAGGAACGGTATCTGGAGCTCCGAAAATTCGTGCAATGGAAATTTTACAAGAGCTTGAGCCGACTAAACGTGGGATCTATGCAGGTGCAATCGGTTATCTTGGATATGACGGAAATATAGATTCGTGTATCGCAATTCGGACAATGGTCATTCAAAATGGTAAAGCCTTTATTCAAGCAGGAGCAGGAATTGTAGCAGATTCAGATCCTGAAAAAGAGTATGAAGAAACGCAAAATAAGGCGAAAGCATTGATTCGAGCAGCTCAAATGGCGGAAGAAATGTTTGGTGAGAAAGGGGTAACTAATCATGCTTAAGAACATTTTGAGGTCTTGTTTAGATGGATATACGATGACTGAGCAAGAGGCGCAAGAGGTTATGGATGAAATCATGACCGGTCAAGCGACGGCAAGCCAAATTGCAAGTCTTTTAACATTAATGAGATTTCGAGGAGAAACAGTTGATGAAATGACCGGCTTTGCTCGATCTATGCAAGCTCATTCGATTCGTATTAAAACAGATGACTTTACTGTTGTTGATACGTGTGGAACTGGTGGAGATGAATTAAGTACGTTTAACATCTCAACGGCTTCAGCTATTGTGTTATCAGCTTTGGGTGTTCGTGTTGCAAAACATGGGAATCGCGCTGTATCTTCTAAAAGTGGTAGTGCAGATGTTCTAGAAGAACTTCAAGTTCCAACTCAACACACAAAAGAAGAAGCTAGGAAATCTCTGGTTAATTCCAACTTGTGTTTCTTATTTGCACCTCTTTATCACCAATCTATGAAACATGCTGTTACTCCTAGAAAAGAAATTGGATTTAGAACCATTTTTAATTTACTTGGTCCTTTAACGAATCCAGCAGGTGCCAAGCATCAATTATTAGGAGTATATAACCATGATTTTGCAAAGAAAATGGCAGATACATTAATCCGCTTAGGGACGACGAGAACGCTTCTGGTCACTGGTGGAGAGGGCTTAGATGAGTTATCAATTACAACTGAATCGAAAGTGATTGAAGTGAACGGAACAGAAAAGAAAATCTATACGATTAGTCCTGAGGATGTGGGATTAAAGCGAGGGGCTTTAGAAGACATACAAGTAAAGACTCCGTCTGAAAGTGCTGCTTTAATTCAGCAAATTTTTAAAGGTGAAGCAAATGAATCAGCTACTGGAATTGTTGCGTTCAATTCAGCAGCAGCTCTTTACGCTGTTAAAGAGGTCTCATCAATCGCCGAAGGCGTTGAAATAGTTCAAAAGGCCATCCAAACTGGAGTGGTTTACAAGCACTATCAATCGATACAGGAGGCTCGTCAACATGCTTGAAAAAATACTTGAAACGAAGCGAGAGGAAATTGCGGCATTAACACTTCCTGATCAAGTTGATGTTCCGCATTTCTCTCTATACAAAGCATTAAAAAAACCTAAGCGCTCTATTGGCTTAATTGCTGAAGTGAAAAAAGCATCACCGTCGAAAGGGCTTATTAAAGAACATTTTAACCCTGAAGAAATAGCAAAAGGGTATGAAGCAGGAGGGGCAGATGCGATTTCTGTTCTAACAGACCAAAAGTACTTTCAAGGTCATCGTAATTATTTAACAACTGTGAAAAAAACAGTTGCATTACCAATTATGAGAAAAGACTTTATCATAAGTAAACAACAAATTGATGAGACAGTAAGAATGGGCGCCGATGCAATGTTATTAATTGTAGGGACGGTCCCTATTAATGAATTAAAAGAGCTTTATGACTATGCGTATAGTCTAGGGCTAGAGTGCTTAGTTGAAGTTCATGCGAAAAGTGAATTAGAAGAACTAGTATCATTATTTCATCCGAAAATTATTGGAGTAAACAATCGTAATCTTAAAACGTTTGAAACCTCCTTATCGCAAACAGACGAGATGGCGTCACTTATTCCAAAAGGTAGCCTTTTTGTAAGTGAGAGTGGTATCCATCATAAAGAAGATCTCGAACGAGTAGGAAAAGCTGGAGCTTCTGGAGTACTAGTCGGAGAATCGTTAATGAGGGCTGTCACACCAGAGGAAGGTATTTCCGTTTTGTTTGGGGGAGAGTCTATTGTATCCTCTTCTTAAGCTTTGTGGAAATCACTCTTCTGATGATACGAAACTAGTTTTCTCTAGTACGGCAGATTACGTCGGTTTCGTTTTTGCACAAAGCAAGCGACAAGTGTCCGTGGATCAGCTGAAACGGTGGTTAAAGGATAGAAAAACAGAAGAAAAAAAGGTTGTAGCCTTATTTGTTAATGAGTCAGTTGAGACAATCAAGGAAGTTGTTTCAACGTTACCTATTGATATTATCCAATGTCATGGGAGTGAAAGCGCGGAACAATTAAGAGAAGTAAAGAGCGTTACAGGTTTACCCATATGGAAAGCCATTCACCACAATGAACAAGCGATAAATACGATGAGCAGCTATACAGGAATTGTTGATGGATATATTGTTGATTGTAAAGTTGGCAATCAGTGGGGAGGAACAGGAGTTTCTTTTGACTGGAACTATATTCCAAACTATTTAGCAGAAGGAAAAGTTCAAGGGGTTCCTGTGTTTATCGCTGGTGGAATCAACCCTAGCAATATTAAAAAAGTTCTTCGCTACAAGCCAGACGGAATCGATGTTTCTAGTGGGATTGAAGAAGAAGGTAGAAAATCGCGGAAATTAATAGCAGAGCTAGAAGAAAGGATGAATCGGCATGATAACAGCACATCCAGATAAAAACGGGCGCTTCGGTGAATTTGGAGGGAAATATGTTCCTGAGACGCTTATGAGTGTAATTGAAGAACTAGAAGCAGCTTTAGACGAAGCGATGGCTGATGAATCTTTTAAAGAGGAATATTTAACAAATTTGAAGGAATATGCTGGACGACCAACAACTTTGTCATATGCGGAAAATGTGACGAAGGAACTAGGAGGAGCCAAAATATACTTAAAACGTGAAGACTTGCTTCACACAGGCGCGCACAAGTTAAATAATGCAATGGGACAAGCACTTCTAGCTAAAAAGATGGGGAAAACAAAAATAGTCGCAGAGACAGGTGCAGGCCAGCACGGTGTAGCTTCAGCGACGATTGCAGCTAGATTTGGCCTTGAGTGCAAAGTATTTATGGGTGCCGAAGATATGGAACGTCAAGCATTAAATGTGTTTCGAATGGAGATGCTTGGAGCGGAGGTTGTTCCTGCGACGTCAGGAAGCAAAACATTAAAGGATGCCACAAACGAGGCGATTCGTTATTGGGTAGCGAACGCTGAAGATACATTCTACTTAATTGGATCAGTAGTTGGTCCTCATCCGTACCCGAAGATGGTTCGAGATTTTCAAAGAATCATTGGTGATGAAGCAAAGGCACAGTTTTTAAATAGAGAAAAACACCTCCCAAATGAAATAATTGCATGTGTAGGTGGAGGTAGTAATGCAATTGGTATGTTTTACCCGTTTCTCGAAGATGAAGTTACGTTAATTGGAGTAGAAGCCGCTGGTTTAGGTGTGGAAACAGATAAACATGCTGCCACAATCACTCATGGTCGAAAGGGAGTAATACATGGCTCTCTAACCTATTTATTGCAGGATGAAGCCGGCCAAATTATTGAGCCATATTCGATTTCTGCTGGGTTAGATTATCCGGGTATTGGACCTGAGCATGCCTTTTTAGCGAATAATGGACGGGTTAAATATGAGGCAGTTACTGATCAGCAAGCACTTGATGCTTTGAAGCTACTATCGGAGAAAGAAGGGATTATTCCAGCAGTTGAGTCAGCTCATGCTTTAGCTAAAGCATTTGAACGTGCGCAAGAACTATCACCAGATGATACAATTCTTGTTTGTCTATCAGGGCGTGGAGACAAAGATGTTCATACTTTAATGAAACATTTCCGAGGTGAGACAGATGGCAAGTAATCGTATGCAAATAGCAACAGAAAGTGAGAAGCCATTATTCATCCCTTTTATCACGGCGGGGGATCCAACGGCAGAAGTAACAGTTGAAATTGCTCTAAGTTTAGAAGAAGCTGGAGCGAGTATTTTAGAACTTGGTATTCCATATTCAGACCCTCTCGCTGATGGACCTACAATTCAGGAAGCATCAAAGAGAGCACTAAGTTCTGGAATGTCATTAGAAAAAGCTTTAAAACTAGTTCCTTTAATGAGAGAACGAGGGTTATCAATACCAGTGGTTATTTTCACTTACTATAATCCATTGTTGCAATATGGGGAAGAGCGCTTTGCGAGTGTTGCAGCTGAGTTAGGAATTGATGGGGTGCTTGTCCCAGATCTACCATATGAAGAAAGTGAATATTTAGACCAACTATGTGAAAAGAACCATCTTTCCTTAATTTCTTTAGTTGCTCCTACTTCAAAGCAACGAATGATTAAAATAGCAAAACGAGCTAAAGGATTTTTATATTGTGTTTCATCGTTAGGTGTAACAGGGGTACGTAATCAATTAGACCCTCGTATTTATGACTTTTTAAAAACAGTAAGAGAAGCAAGTACGATTCCGACAGCAGTCGGCTTTGGGATTTCGTCAAATGAGCAAGTGAAAGCGATGAGTGAGCATGCCGATGGTGTCGTTGTTGGTAGTGCACTTGTAGCCGAAATTGGTGCGAGACAAAAAGAACTTACCGATAGTAACACGCGTCCTGAAGCACTTCAAGAAATAAAAAGGTTTGTTTCGACACTGATTTCATCGTAACATAATAATGTAGGACATTTCTGATAAATGAGGTGCTAATGAATGCAAGCAAAACCACAGTTGCTTGGTTTACCTTCGTATAAACCAGGTAAACCGATCGATGAAGTAAAAAGAGAGTTAGGATTATCTAAAGTTATAAAGCTAGCTTCCAACGAGAACCCATATGGTTCATCCAAGAAAGCATCAGAAGCAATTCAAAGTATAGCTTTCGATACGGCCATTTATCCTGATGGATATGCGGCTACTATTCGTGAAAAAATTGCGGCTAAAATAGGTGTTAATGAGAACCAACTTGTCTTTGGCAATGGTTCAGATGAGGTCATTCAATTTTTATGCAGAGCGTTTCTAACGCCAGACACGAATACGATAACAGCCGATCCAACTTTTTCACAATATAAATTAAACGCAACGATTGAAGGGGCTGAGGTGCGTGAAGTACCGTCTGTAGACGGTGTTCATGATCTTGAGGCAATGTTAGAGGCAATTGACGAAAATACTCGTATTATTTGGGTGTGTAATCCGAATAACCCTTCTGGTACATATGTGAATGAGGATGCGTTTGTTGACTTTTTGGAGCGTGTACCTGAACATGTTCTAGTCGTATCTGATGAGGCTTATTATGAGTATGTTACTGCTAATGATTATCCAGAGACAGTTCCTTTACTTGAAAAGTTTGACAACTTAATTATTCTACGTACTTTTTCAAAAGCTTATGGATTAGCAGCTTTACGAATAGGATACGGAATAGCTAATCCACAATTGATTTCAACACTTGATCCTGTAAGGCCGCCATTTAATAACACAACTTTTGCTCATGCAGCTGCTGTTGCTGCTTTAGAGGATGAAGGTTTTATTGCAGACTGTGTAGAGAAAAACACGAAATCATTGAAGCAGTTTGAAGATTTTTGTGATAAATATAATCTTAAATATTACCCATCACAAACAAATTTTATTTTAATTGACTTTAAACGCTCTGGTGATGAGGTATTTAACTATTTGTTAAAGAAAGGTTTTATCATTCGTTCAGGCGAAGCACTTGGTTTTCCAACGTGTGCTCGTATTACTGTAGGAACAGATGAGGAAAATAAAGAATTGTTCTCAGTATTAGAGGAGATGCTTACGGCCCACCCAGTAGAACAATGATTCAGGATAAGAAATCGTCTTTCTAACTGAGAGACGGTTTTCTTACTAGGTGTTGAGGAGAGTATAAAATGGAGCGAACGGTTTTCATTGTTGGCCTTGGATTAATTGGCGGTTCTATTGCTCTTGCTATTCGTAAAGAGCATAACGTTAACATCTGTGGCTTTGACATTTCAGAAGAACAGCTGAAAATGGCTTTGTCTCTTAAAGTAATTGATGAGGCATTTCAGACGATTGAAGAAGGTGTAAAGAAAGCGGATTTAATTATTCTTGCGACACCTGTTACAAAGACTGAACGTTTAATGCGGGAAATATCGACTTATGAGTTGAAACCTGGTGCAATTATAACGGATGTTGGTAGTACGAAAAAACGTATCGTTAAAGAAGCAAGTTGTTTAAAAGAAAAAGGCGTTACTTTCATTGGTGGTCACCCTATGGCAGGTTCACATAAAAGTGGAGTTGAAGCTGCAAGAGAGCATTTATTTGAGAATGCATTTTATATTTTAACACCAGCTGAAGGTACGGATGTCCGCGCAATCATTCAGCTTCAAAATTGGCTTAAAGGAACAAGAGCGACTTTCATTGAATTAACGGCTGAGCAGCATGATAGATTAGCTGGTGCGATTAGTCATTTTCCACACGTAATTGCCGCAAGCCTTGTTCATCAAATTGCAAAAATTGAGGGAGAAGATCCACTCGTTTCAAGGTTGGCTGCAGGTGGATTTCGAGACATTACACGGATAGCCTCAGCAAGTCCAACGATGTGGCGTGATATTCTTTTACATAATAAAGAAAGTCTATTGCAACTTCTTAAATCATGGACTAATGAAATGGAACATGTCAAAACTTTAATAGAAGAAGAGAGTGCAGACGAAATATTTTCATATTTCCAAGTAGCTAAAGAATTTCGGGATGGCCTTCCAGTAAGGGAAAAAGGCGCAATTCCATCTTTCTATGATTTATTTGTCGATGTTCCAGACCACCCTGGTGTTATTTCTGACGTGACGAGTATTCTCGCGCAACATCAAATTAGTTTGACAAATATTCGTATTTTAGAAACAAGAGAGGATATCATGGGGGTTCTTCGATTAAGTTTTCGTTCAGAAGAAGACCGGGAAAGAGCACAAATAAAACTACATCAAGAAATGTATGATACGTATATTTTGTAAGGAGTGGTAAAATGAGTACGACAATCGTAAAAAAAGTAGAAAGTGGCCTTACAGGATCAATTAAGATTCCTGGCGATAAATCTATATCTCATCGAGCGGTCATGTTTGGTGCTATCGCAAACGGAACAACGACTGTAGAAGGTTTCTTACCTGGGGAAGATTGTCTCAGTACAATTGACTGTTTTCGTAAACTTGGAGTTAAGATCGAACAAGAAGAAGAGAAAGTAACGATTGAAGGGAAAGGTTGGGAAGGACTAACAGAACCTTCAGAAATTCTAGATGTAGGAAACTCAGGAACAACAACTCGCTTAATGCTAGGTATTTTAGCTACACGTCCATTTCATTCAGTTGTTATTGGTGACGATTCAATTGCAAAAAGACCGATGGCGCGAGTGACAGACCCTCTTCGTAGTATGGGTTCAGACATTGATGGAAGAGATAATGGCAATTACACCCCTTTATCAATTAGAGGCGGAGAAACAAAAGCGATTGCTTTTGAGTCTAAAGTTGCAAGTGCCCAAGTTAAGTCTGCCATTCTGTTGGCTGGTTTGCAAAGTGAGGGAGTTACATCCGTTACTGAACCTGCACTGTCTCGTGATCACACAGAAAGAATGCTTGAAGCTTATGGGGTAGAGGTAAAAAGAGATGGTTTAACGGTTTCAGTTGAAGGTGGCCAAACATTAACTGCTCAACATATTGTAGTTCCTGGTGACATCTCATCTGCTGCGTTTTTCTTAGTGGCAGGTGCTATTGTCCCTAATAGTAAAATTACTTTAGAAGCAGTTGGTCTTAATCCAACCCGCTCGGGAATTATTGATGTTTTGAAACAAATGGGAGCAGACCTTGTCATTCATAATGAAAAAATGGTTGGTGGAGAACCACTTGCAGATGTCACTATTTCAACTTCGCATTTAAAAGGAATTGAAATTAGTGGAGATTTGATTCCAAGGCTAATTGATGAAGTTCCAGTGATTGCTGTTTTAGCAACTCAAGCAGAAGGGCAAACGGTTATCCGTGATGCAGAAGAACTAAAAGTAAAAGAAACTAACCGAATAGATACGGTTGTAAGTGAGCTTAAGAAACTTGGAGCAAACATTAAAGCAACTGAAGATGGCATGATCATCGAAGGTAGAGCTTCTTTAAATGGTGCATCGGTTAGCAGTCATGGAGATCACCGTATTGGAATGGCGATGGCGATTGCTGGATTAATTACAAACGGAAATGTTACGGTTAATAGAAGTGATGCCATAGCGGTTTCTTACCCTAGCTTCTTTGAGCATATTGAGGCATTAAAAAAATAAATAATCTGGGATAAAGCTTAGATCTAATGATTTAAGCTTTTTTTATGTGGAATAAAAAAATCTCCTTATCAAAAACGAAAGCGTTTTCAATAAGGAGTTTAGCAAAAGCTAAAATTTGTATGGATAGGAGTGGAGAGAAACCATACGCTTAATTCATATTATAGACGAATTGAAATTATTGTCAATAGAGTTATTAAAAATTCTGAAATCATTTATTCCCTGTTCTGATTTTTCATTGCTATACATAGCTTGTCTATAACATGTTTGATAGGAGGAGTGGCGATGTATTTATTAGATAAGGCAATTAGAGTTGAAGACTGTAAAAGAACGTTACGTTCCTATTTAATTAAAGATGGACAAATACAATATGTAACGAAAACATTTGAAAAGTGGAATAAAAGAAGAGTAGCAATGAATGGAATTGCGATGGCTGATGGAAGAGTTATGTTTGATGATGGTATCTTAAAATGTACGGACTTTCATGGATTTCAAAAACGACAGATCGAATTGATACGAAAGGGCTGTACAACCATTGCTGCGGCTCCTAACGTGAAATATGAAAAGGATATTGAAGCTGAATTGAAAAGAGCAAAACATTCGATGGCAAGTAGCACGCTAGACTATACTATCGGTTTAACCATTCCTATAAAGTTATTACGGCCATCTCTTTTAAGAGTTTGCCAACAACATCGTATCCCTTTTTTAAAGGTGCAAATTGAATCATTCTCTGACATTAAACACTTACCTTGGACACACATATCTCAAACACTTCTCACTTACCATTCTGTCTTGATTCCTGATTTCAACTTGGTTTCTGAGAAGTTCAAGGACCTAGCATTTAAAGAATGGATGAGATGTTGTGAAAGATTTCAAATTCATACAGATGCTCCTATGCAATCATTAAAAAGGTGGTCAAAAACTAGTTTACAAAAAGTGGGGTTATATCCTAAGAAAGGGGTATTGCTCAATGGAAGTGATGCAGATTATTTATTATTCCATATAAATGAAACTCAAAATCAAATTTCGCTAGAGCAAAATGTTGCACGTCAAGCGCAGAATGTTTATGATGAGAAAGAACCGGTTATAGTAGTTTTAAAAAGTGAAATTATAAAATCGAATGAACAGATTACCCTTCGTCCTGGTTTTGGTCGTTTGGTTGAAGTGAAAAGGCCTGGACGATTTCTATCTTTATCGGACGTTTCGTATTATGAACAACTACACCGGCAGCTAAGTAGTAGTTGAGTCAAATTTTTATGTGCCGTCATTCCTAGAATGATGGTTTCTTCATTTTTTGCAAGGGTTCCGGGGAAGGGCTGTCGAAAAAGTCTAGACGGTAAATACATTGGAGGAATATAGATGAATGCAATTGAAAGGGCAATTCAGGAAATAGAAAACGGGCATATTGAAGAAGGGCTGAGTAAGCTTAATTCTTTAGAGAAAACAGCCGATCATCAAATGAAGTATGATATTGCTCAAGTGTATCATGAATTAGGGCATATCGAAAAAGCTAAAGAGATTATTGATGAATTATTAATGTTGTACCCTGATGAAGGGAGTTTATACGCGCTGGCTGCTGAATTATTGATTGATCTAGATCAAGAAGATGAAGCAATTGAACTTCTTTTAGAAATAAAAGAGGATGATCCCGCTTATCTTCAAGCGCAATTATTGCTTGCTGATTTGTATCAGATGCAATCTTTAGATGAAGTAGCAGAGCAAAAGTTACTTTTAGCAGCAAAAAAGGCACCTAATGAAACGATTATTTCATATGGACTTGGGGAATTTTATTTAGAGCGCGGCGATTACATAAAAAGTATTCCTTATTTAAAAAAAGCTGTTCATGCAAAAGGGGAAATCCCTAATCTTCATGTGGAGTTACTATTAGCTGAGGCATATAGTGCTAGTGGTCAATTTGAAGATGCTCTACATTATTATAAAGAAGGATTACAAGATCACCTAGATGCGAATGCATTGTTTGGTTATGCTTTTACCGCCTATCAAATTGGTGATATGATCTTAGCGATAGAGCAGTTTGAGGCTTTGCTCGCTCTTGATCCTGATTATTCTAGTCTATACCCTTACTTAGCAAAAGCATATGAAGCTGAGGGAAGGTTAGAAGATGCTAATGAAGCCCTTGATAAAGGCATAAGTGTTGATGAATACAATGAGCAACTTTATGTCTTAGCAGGAAAATTAAACTTTAAACGTCAAAACCCCGAAGATGGAGAGCACTATTTAAGAAAAGTGATTGCATTAAATCCATCAAATGTCGAGGCCGTACATACATTAGCAGCATACCTTAAGCATAGTGAACAATATGATGAATTACTTGAGTTGATGGAACATATGAAAGAATATGGTGAAGAAGACATTTTATATACATGGTTTAAGGCGAGTGCTTTAAAAGAACTAGATGATTACGAAGCGGCATATACGTGTTATCAAACCATTGAACTTGCATTGCAAGAAGATATTGACTTTCTGGAAGAATATGGTTACTTTTTATTGGAATTTGGAATGAGAGAAAAAGCAAAACTTACATTCGAAAAACGATTAGCGATTCAACCAGAGAACCCAGACATTATTGAGCTATTACATTCATTAGAATAATTTTTAAACATAATAAAGGAAATAAAAGAAATTTAGAGAATATATCATCATACAATCTTATTCATGAATAACCATGAAATGAATGACCTTAAGGAGGGGTGAAGCGTGGGCAACATCATTCCAGTTGTAGATAAAAAGGAGTTTCTGAAAAGTTTTTTACAACAGTTTGAGTTGAAGCGGCGTGAATGTGCTTGGTTATTAAATTATTTAATGAGTGACGATGAATTAATGGAAAGAGTTCATTTTGTTGAACAAGCGGCACATTCTCCTAAAGCCTTAATAATCTCAGCAAAAGGGGTCGATAGCATACCGTTTTCTTTCCATAAAGAAAAGCATATAACCACCGATGCAGAAAAAGCATTTCATGATATTCGTTTAAATCAACATGAAGATATTTATATTGAGTTGCATTTCAATGGGGCTAAACAGTATCCTCCTTATTTGGTTGTGTTGGAGGATAATCCGCATATACCTGAAAATATGGAATTAGCTGCTGCTTTTCAAAGAGAAGCCGAGTTGTTGTTGGAACGCTCTATTCGAACATTCAGAAAAGAGCAACTTTTAGCTGAAATTGACCGTGCTCTTGATCACCAGAATGAAGCTTACTTTCGAATACTTGTAGAACAATTAAAGATGTTAGATGAACAATAAATGTCCTAACAATTAAGTTGATGAGGGCATTCAAAAGTTTTTTACTTTTGAATGCCCTCTTTTATTTGTTTGTTTTGATTTTTATAGGTAAAATAATAGAATGAAATTTTTTGGAATATGAGGTGTATCAAATGAAATGGCAGGCAACTGAAATGGATACCTATTTAAAGGAGAAAGAATATGTTGATACAGCATTAATTACATTAACGCCTATTTCGTGGGAGAAAGATGTAAAGCAAACTGTGGCAATGGGAGAATTTATTTCGATCATTGCATTAGAGGTTGAAAAACAGTTCCACGGTCGAGTGATTCAGTTTCCCGAATTTTCCTATTTAAAAAAGGAAGATCGAACAAGCCGCATTGATAGAATGAAAAGTTGGGAGGAAGAATTGAAGGCGGGAGGGATCAAGCACCTTATATATTTAACATCAGATAGTGATTGGAAGATCGTTGAAGATGAGCTAGGAGGAATGTTAGTCTGGCTCCCGACTTTGCCACTTGAGCATATGGATTCTGAGTATAAGCGTGATGTTGTAAAAGATCAAATGAAGCAACTAATTCCTATCATGACAAATAAGTGGCGAGAATAATAACGAGATAAGGATAGAGTCAAGAAACAATGAAATAGATCACAGAAAATATGCCGATTTTGTGCCAAATTGCGGAAATTGTTGCTTATTACTTCATGTTGTATTATCATGGGTATGTCCTAGTATAATATGTGTTTAATAATGCCCATTAGTGGGTTTACCTATTGTGTAAGGGGGGGAAGACGAGTGAGCGAAAAAGACCACAAAGTTTCACGAAGACAATTTTTAACGTACACACTTACAGGTGTAGGTGGTTTTATGGCTGCGAGTGCAATCATGCCTATGGCACGATTTGCATTAGATCCGGCATTAAAGGCTGGAGCAGAAAGTGACCTTAAGTATGTATGTGATGTTGCAGAATTAACGGAAGATCCTCAAAAGTTTAGCTTCTCATTTGAGCAAGTTGATGCTTGGTATGAATCTGAGGTTACTCGTGAAGCGTACATTTTCATTCGTGATAATACAGTAACAGCTTTATCACCGACATGTACCCATTTAGGTTGTACCGTAGCCTATGGTACTCAAGAAGAACATCCAGACCGTTTCTTCTGTCCATGTCACTTTGGAATGTTTGATAAAGACGGTATTAACATTCCAGGTACACCTCCGCAACGTCCACTAGATGTGTATGATGTTGTGGTTGAAGATGGAAAAGTCTACTTAGGTCAAATTAATCAGCGAACATAAGGAGGGGCGTAATCGATGCTTCAAAAAATTTACGACTACGTTGATGAGCGTCTAGATATTACGCCTATGTGGCGCGATATTGCTGACCATGAAGTTCCTGAGCACGTTAACCCGGCTCACCACTTCTCTGCGTTCGTTTACTGTTTTGGAGGTTTAACTTTCTTCATCACAGTTATTCAGATCTTATCTGGAATGTTCTTAACGATGTATTATGTTCCGGATATTGTCAACGCTTATCAATCAGTAGCATACTTACAAAATGAAGTCGCTTTCGGTGTGATCGTACGTGGTATGCACC